>CACEMP010000001.1 GCA_902560675.1 uncultured Alphaproteobacteria bacterium
AAAGCCGAAGTCTGTATTATGGATGTAATAATAATAACATTAAGTAATCTGATTGAGCCCTTTGTATTTAAGTAGATCATTAAAAGACCAATAAATAAAAGACCTGTTATAGCTCCGCCAAGATTTCTTAGCCATGCTATATTGGTATTTTCAGCAACAGTTAAATTCACAAAACTATATGGAAAAATTAAAAAATAAATTCCATAAATTAAAGAAAAAATCGATAAAAATAATATGCTTAATCTGATCATTTACTAAAAACTATTTATTAAGATATAATTAGTATTGCAAATTAATTATTACTAAATATAGAAAATATATGATCCGATTGTTAATAGTTTTAATAGTTATAGTAATTATACTATTTATTTTGAGATCAAGAGCCAAATCACAATATAACAATTACGGTAACTTTTATAGAAATTTAATTCTGATAGTCATAATTGGAGGTATAATCTTCTTCCTTGCAACAACTGGAAAATTCTTGATACCACAGTTATTAAACCTTATTAAAGTTGGTTTACCATTCTTGACAAAATTAATAGGAATATAATGAAATATTTTTCAACAAATGATCTACCCTTAAACGATGAAATGATTAATTTTTGGAATAATAATGGATATTTGGTTATAGAAAATTTCAACACAGATAAAGAATGTAATGAATTAATGGAACGATCATCATATCTTATCGAACATAATAATTTTAATAATCAAAAATCTATTTTTGATACAGTTAATCAAGCTCATAATGATGATAGTTATTTTTTAGAATCAGGAGATAAAATTCGTTTTTTCTTTGAAGAAAAAGCTAATTTAAATGATGATAACATAGAAGAAAATAAACATTTTATTGTAAATAAAATCGGTCATGCGTTGCATGACTTAGATAAAGTTTTTTATAAATTTTCTCATAAACAAAAACTTCAAGATATTGCTTTATCACTTGGTTTCTCAAAACCAAAATTACTTCAGTCTATGTATATTTTTAAGCAACCTAAAATAGGCGGTGAAGTAGTTTGTCATCAAGATTCTACTTTTTTATATACTGAGCCAGAAAGTACTATCGGTTTCTGGTTTGCATTAGAAGACGCAAATAAAACAAACGGATGTTTACAGGTTGCAAGTGGAGGTCATAAAGGCCCATTAAGAAAACTTTTTAAAAAAGTAGACGGTAAAATGCAAATGATAGATCTAAATGATGAACCATTTCCTGAAACTGATACTTTTGTAGAAGTAAAAAAAGGATCACTTGTTTTATTACATGGTAGACTTCCTCATTATTCATGTGAGAACACAAGTTTAAAATCAAGACATGCTTACACAATTCATGTAATTGATAATAACAACGAATATCCTAAATGGAATTGGTTACAAAGATCTTCAATACCTCTTAAAAGTTTTATTAATGACTAAAAAAATAATTTTAGATTGTGATCCAGGTCATGATGATGCTGTAGCAATAATGTTAGCCGCTTCTTCTAAAGAGATTGACTTACTGGGTATCACCTGTGTTGGTGGAAATAGTGGTTTAAATAATACAGTAAATAATGCTCTTAAAGTTTGTACGTTAATTGAAAGAACGGACATCAAAGTTTACTCTGGTGCAAATAAACCTATTCATTATGAATTATTTACAGCTGAATATGTTCACGGAAAAACTGGATTAGATAAAAAAGGTGATCCTATAATAATAGATACAAATTATAAACCTCAAGAAAAACATGCAGTTGATTTCATAGTAGAAACTTGTAAATCTTCAACAGAGCAAATTTATTTATGCCCAACAGGACCTCTTACAAATATTGCCCTAAGTTTAAAAAAAGATCCGTCAATTAAAGAAAATATAAAAGAAATAGTTTTTATGGGTGGGGCTGCTATGTGCTTAGGAAATACTACACCTTCCGCTGAATTTAATATTTATGTGGATCCACATGCAGCTAATATTGTTTTAGAATCAGGTATTCCTTTAACAATGATGGGTTTAGATGTTACTCATCAGGTCAATGTAAATTCAAAAATTATCAAATCAATGAATGAAAATAAAAATAAAAGTTCTAAGTTTTTTGGAGAACTGATGGAATTTTATACAATATTTCATAAAGAATTGTACGAAACTGAGGAAACGCCTTTGCATGACCCATGTGTCATTGCATATTTATTAGATCCATCAATTTTTAGTGGAAAAGAAGTTAATGTCACAGTTGAAGAAAATTCTGAATTAACAAGAGGGGAGACCGTTGTTGATTGGCTTGGTGTTACCAAAAGACCAGTAAATTGTTATGTGATGAATGAAGCTAATGATGAAAAATTTTTTCAATTACTTAAAGCTAAATTATCGTTATTACCTTAAGTATAAAAACTCTTTGCAATCTTTCCAGCTAAATTTGCATTATTAATTATTAAAGATACATTAGCATTTAGAGTTTGATTTTTTGATTGTTCGTTAATTTCTTTTATAAGAAATGGTGTTAATTCTTTTCCACTAATATTATTTCTATCAGCTTTTATTGTTGCGTCATTAATCCATTTTTCTACATCATTTTTATTAAGCGCTTTTTCAAATGGAACTTTATTAAATATGAGAATTGATTTATTATTTTCTATATTTTCATTAAGTTTTAAAAAAGAGGAAATTTCATGAATTTCATCAAATTTATTATCGACTTTATTTTCTGTTTCTTCATACCAAAAACCAGGCATATAATTTGTTTGATAACCAATCCTTGTAATTCCTAAAGTTTCAAGAAGTTCATTTGTTTTACTTAAATCTAAAATAGATTTAGCACCACTACAGATTACAAAATTTGAATTCTCAGAAAGTGCATATAGATCTGCAGATACATCATTGGTATTTTCAGCATTTAGATGCACACCACCAATTCCTCCTGTTGCAAAAAATCTTATTTGAAATTTAGAAGCTATAGAAATCGTACTTGCTACTGTCGTAGCAGCATTTTCTTTATTAAATATTGATAAATTTATATTGTGGTTTGAAACTTTTTGTACATTTTTCTCTTTTGCTAATATTTGAATATCTTCTTGCGATAATCCTATTTTAACCTTACCTCTAATTATTCCTATTGTCGCAGCAATTGCACCGTTATCTTCAACTGCCTTTATAGACTCATTTGCGACTTTAATATTTTCTGGATAGGGCAATCCATGACTAATCAATGTACTTTCTAAAGCTACTATTGGTTTTTTTCTATTTATTGCTTCTTGAACTTTTTTACTTATCTCAAATATTTGATGCATACTATTTTACACTCACTTTCTTAGAAAGATTTTTAATTTTTAAAAAATCACTCTTAGTTTTTAGACTTTTACCACTAGCATAATAAGATCCGCATGCTACAGAAGTTTTCAGAATATAATTCATTTTTTCATTTATACTGAACAAATACAGCATCATAGCTGCTAGTGCGTCTCCAGCTCCATTTTCGTTTACTACTTTGATTGATGGGGGTTTTATTTTTTTTATAAATTCATTACTTCCAAAGATTACATTATTTTTTGAATTAGTAGTAATTATTTTTATTTTTTTATTTTGTTTTAATATTTTTTTTACACCTACTATTATATTTGAAGAATTTGTAAGTTTAAGTAACTCTGCTTTATTTAAAAATATAAAATCGATTTTATTTATAATCCTTTTAATTTTAATTACTTTATGCACTGATGTTGCGCACACTATAATTTTATTTTTTTTTGATAGTTTATTTATTGATTTTTCCAAATAGGTTTTAGAAAAATTTAGATCAAATATTATATTTTTATTTTTGATGTTTGGTATTTTTAAAGATTTATTATTTTCATATTCATCTGTGTTAGCTAATCCTAATAAAAATTTATTATTTTTATCTGATAAAGCTAAATAGTATCTATCTGCATAATTTTTATTCACTTGATGAAAATATATTTTTTTTGATATTTTTTTTCTAATCTCTTCATTGATAGCTAAACTATAAAAGTTTACATCAACAAAATTTGAAAGTAATTCTGCAATATTGTACGCCACTCCACCAATTCTGCTTTTTTGTGTAATTTGATTAGATCTAAAATTAATAATATTTTTTTTAAGATTTAATAAATAATCGTGATGAATTGCCCCAATACAAACAAAAATGTTTTTAGATTTCAGCATTATGAACTATACACCTTTTATGTCAGTTTTTGATGTTGATCCACCTATTATTGATAATAAACATTTAATTAAATGGTTAAAGATAAATTTTTCTTTCTTAAGAAATAAATTACTCAGAATTAAACAACTTGATAGTGAAAGGGATATAAATTTTATTATATTCATAAATAATAAAAAAAAATATGTATTAAAAATTTCAAACCCATCAGAAAAAGTAAATATATTAAAATACCAAGATAGATTAATTAATTATTTACGAAGTGATCTTAGTCTTAAATCTTTTATACCAAAAATATATCATACAAAGATTGTAAAATATTTAGATAAAAAAAATAGAGAATGCTTTGTTAGGATCTTATCTTATATTGAAGGGCGAATGTATGGAGATACAAAAAGTAACGATAAAATTGAAAATTCTTTAGGTAAGTTACTTGGAAAAGTATCAACTAAATTGCAAACATTTAACGATATAGATGCTCATAGAAATTTTATTTGGGATCCATCAAATATAAAATGGATTAAAAAAGATATTAGTATTTTTAGTGGTTCAAAAAAATTAATTTTATTAAAATGTTTTTCAGAATATGAAAAATTTGTAAAAAATAATTTAAATAAATTAAGATATTCAATAACTCATTCAGATCCAAATAATTATAATATTGTTATTAAAAAAAACAATGTTTGTGGTTTACTAGATTATGGAGATTCTATTTATTCTCCAACAATAAATGATTTAGCTATATGTCTTTCATATGCATTAATGAATAATAATAATATTTATCTTACACTTAAAAATATAATAACAGAGTACAATAAACAGTTTTCTATTAATGAGGATGAAATTAATTCATTAATATCATTATGTAAGTCAAGACTTATGATTACTGTTGTAATGGCAAAAAAACAAAGAATTAAATATCCATCAAATCAATATTTAAGTATTAGTGAGAAAGATGCATGGTCTTTATTAGAAAAATTAGACAAAATTCCTATCAATTTTTTAATATATATTGTTCGCGAAATATGCGGCTTTGATATTATTCAACACCATAATGAAACTATTAATTATATAAATAAATTCAACTTTGGTAATATTTTTAATTTTAATTTACTTGATAAAAATAAATCTATCTTAAAATTAAGTTCTGATTCACCTTTATTAAAAGGTAACCCAGATAATAGTTCGCTTAAGAAAAGAGTTAATAAAATATTTAAAGAAGATAATTCTCGTATAGGAATAGGTTTATACAACGAAAAAAGAAAAGTTTATAAGGGACCTAACTTTATTTCTGAATTAAATGCGAATGAAAGACGTAATATTCATTTAGGCGTAGATATCTTTATTGATCAAGGAACAGATTTATTTGCGCCAATAGATGGTAAAATTATAATTTTAAAAAATAATAATTTTAAATATGACTATGGTCCCACTCTAGTTTTAGAACATAGTTTTAAAAAATATAAATTTTATACTCTATACGGTCATTTATCCAAAATAATTTTTCAAAAACTAAAAATTGGAAAAAAAATTAAGAAAGGTGAATGGATTGGCAAGATTGGTAATTCTAATGAAAATGGAAAATGGTTACCACATTTACATTTTCAAATTATTTTAGATTTATTAGGACATGATAAGAATTTTCCAGGAGTAGGTGAAGAATTTTTATTCAATATTTGGAATAAAATTTCACCTGATCCAAATTTAATTCTACGAATTCCAAAATCTTTTTATTTTAATAATAATAATTTTAAAGATACTTTAAAAAAAAGAAGAAAAAATATTTCTGATAATTTATCAATTTCTTACAAGAAACCTCTTCATATGCTTGAAGCTAAAGATCAGTATTTTTTTGATAGATATGGCAGGAGATACTTAGATTGTGTAAATAACATTTCCCATGTTGGGCATTCAAATTCCTATGTCCATGAAGCTATGACTAAGCAAAATTTAAAACTTAATACTAATACAAGATATCTATACGATACAATTAACGATTATAGTGAATTACTTTTAAGTAAGTTTCCAAAGAAATTAAATAAGATATTTTTCGTATGTACAGGATCTGAAGCTAATGATTTAGCTTATAGAATAGCTCAAACATATACTAGTGCAAAAGATGTCTTTGTGATGGACAATGCTTATCATGGGCATACCAATGCTTTAATTGATCTAAGTCCATACAAATTTAATAGTAAGGGTGGTTTAGGTAAAAAAGATTATGTTCACGTATTAGATATGCCTGATCCTTTAAGAGGTAAGTGGAGATATCAAAATTCAAATTGGATTCAAAAATATATAGATGAAGCTAAAAGAGTAATTAGAAATAAAATTAAAGAAACAAAAATTGCATGTTTTTTTACTGAAAGTATACTTGGTTGTGGTGGTCAAGTAATTCTTCCAAAAAATTATTTAAAAGAAATATTTTCAGAAATTAGAAAAAACAATGCATTATGTATTGTTGATGAAGTACAAACTGGTTTTGGACGAGTTGGAAGAAATTTTTGGTCATTTGAAGAGCATGATGTCGTTCCTGATATAGTAACCTTGGGAAAACCTATGGGTAATGGTCACCCTATAGCTGCTGTTATAACTTCAGAAAAAATAGCTTCAACTTTTAATAATGGGATGGAATATTTTAATTCATTCGGTGGTAATCCTGTTTCCTGCGCTATAGGTAAAGCAGTATTAGAGACTATTGATAATAATAAATTACAAAAAAATGCTTTGTTAGTTGGTAATTATTTTTTAAAAGAATTAAAAAAAATCCAACTTAAATATAAAAAATATATTAGTGAAGTTAGAGGTAGGGGGCTTTTTTTAGGAATAGATATTATTCAAAATAGTAATGTGTCTAAACCAAACAAAAAATTAGCTAAATTGCTTATTAATTATATGAGAAATCAAGGTATTTTGTTGAGTACTGATGGCCCTTATGAAAATGTTATTAAAATAAAACCTCCTCTTGTATTTACAAAATTAAATGTTGATCAGGTATGTAAAAACTTAGAAACTTTCTTTAAAAAATTATAAAATATATTCCATAACTAATCATTAGCATGCCAATGGTTAGATCAATCCAAAACCAAGTTTTATTTGAATAAATATATTTTGATAAGAACTTTGACATATATCCCAAAGAAAAGAAAAATAAAAAACTAGCTGAAATTGCTCCAATGCCAAATGAAAATTGATCATTAAAATTTGTTGATAATGATCCCAGCAAAATAATTGTATCTAGATAAACATGAGGATTTGCGTATGTAATAAGGAGTAATGTGATTAATATTTTACCGAATTCGTTAATTAAATTTAATTCTTTATTTATATCTTTAAATTTATTTAATTTTATAACTTTATTTAATCCATAAAATATAAGCCAAATTCCACCTAATACTTTTATTATTCCTATAATACTTGGATTAATTTGAACAATATAATTAGATAGATATATTCCGATTATAATTAGTAAACTGTCTGATAGACTGCAAAATAAAGTAACTGTAAAAACATAAGATTTTTTAAGTCCTTGCTGAATTACAAATAAATTTTGAGGTCCTATGGCTATAATTAATGTTCCTCCAATTATTAACCCTTGGATAAAATCATAAATATACATATTGCCTTAAATTGTAATTACACTATTTTAAAAATATGCACAAAATTATATTGTTTAGTTTGTTTATTTTATTATCAAATAATGTTTATGGAGAAATGATAAAACCAGACCCTTCAATTGGCCCTAAAGAAGTTATTTCAATTCAATTAAAAGCACTACAAAAAAATAATTTACCTTTTGACGATGCCGGTATTGAACAAACTTGGGAATTTGCACATCCAAATAATAGAATGTACACAGGTCCTCTAGACAATTTTATTAGGATGATTAAAAATCCATCTTACGCAATGATGATAGATCACTTAGAACACAATATAATTCCTGTTCAGGAACAAGAAAAAAGTTCATATTACTT
Source organism: uncultured Alphaproteobacteria bacterium (assembly GCA_902560675.1). Classification (GTDB taxonomy): domain Bacteria; phylum Pseudomonadota; class Alphaproteobacteria; order HIMB59; genus CACPNW01. The sequence continues at coordinate 8,120 of CACEMP010000001.1, forward strand.
TGTAGAGCTTACAGATAGTAATGGAAAAAAATTTGGTTTCGAATGGACAGTAGAAAAAGTAGAACAAAACGGTGAGTTTAAAGATTGCTGGATGACTGTCGGCGTTTCTAGACCAATGCCTTTATCACAAGCATCATAGTGTGCGGAAGATTTACAAGCACTGAAGATAAAGAAAAAATTACAAAACTATTTCCTAACTCAGAAGTTTTAAATTACGCACATAAGTCTTACAATATATCACCTTCTAATATCGTTAATATAATTTATGAAAATAATCATAAACTTATAATAGATACTTTTATTTGGAGTTATAGTTTTTTTAGTAAACAAAATAATGTTACTCAATTTGTTATTAATGCAAGAATTGAAACGATTAATGATAAATATTTATTTAAAGAATCATTTACTAAAAGAAAATGTCTTATTATTGCAAATGGATATTATGAATGGAAAAATATAAATAATCAAAAACAACCCTATTTAATATCAATTCCTAGAAATGAATTATTATTTTTTGGTGGAATTTGGAGGGAAGAAATAAGAGATAATAAAAAAATGAATGTTGTCTGTATCATTACTAAGGAGGCAAATGAAAATCTATCCCATATACATAATAGAATGCCTCTTATTATGTCTCATAATGAGGGTTTTGATTTTCTTAATGATAATGAAAATGAATTTCTACATAAAAACAAAAGTGTTATCGAGGATGATTTAGACTTTTATCCAGTATCAAAAATTGTAAATAATCCAAAAAATAATGATGAAAATTGCCTTAAAGAAATTTCTTTATAATATTTAAATTTTTTTATCGCTTTTATAATATTAATCAAATATATAATTTTTTTTTAATGAGCCATTTATTTTATAAACCTGCAAAATCTAGATTACATAGAAGTGAATTGGCAGTTCCAGGCTCTAATCCAAGGATGTTTGAAAAAGCATTAAAATCAAATGCCGATTATATTTTTTTAGATTTAGAAGATGCAGTATCTCCAAATGATAAAATTGATGCAAGAAAAAATGTTATAAATGCAATAAAAGAATACAACTGGAGAGAAGAAGGTAAAACAATCTCTATAAGAATTAACGGCTTGGATACACACTATATGTATCGTGATGTGATTGAAATTATAGAAGAGGTCGGTGATAAGATTGATACATTATTAATTCCAAAAGTAGGTTCATCATCTGATGTATATATGGTTGATTGTATGCTCAATCAAATTGAACAAAATAAAAAATTTAAAAATAGAATAGGTTTAGAATGTTTAATTGAAACAGCACTAGGAATGTCTAACATCCAATCAATTGCAACATCAAGTTCTAGACTAGAAGCATTACACTTTGGAGTTGCAGATTATGCTGCAAGTATGCGAGCAAGAACTGTTGTCATAGGAGGTTTAAATCCTGATTATCCTGGTGATCAATGGCATCATGGCTTATCAACTTTAGTAATGACCTGTAGATCATATGGCTTAAGAGCAATAGACGGACCTTTTGGAGACTTTAATGACAAACAAGGATATCTTGATGCAGCAAAAAGAGCAGCCGCAATTGGTTTTGAGGGTAAATGGGCAATACATCCATCGCAAATAGATTTAGCTAATGAAGTTTTTTCTCCGCCCAAAGAAGAAATAGATAAAGCAAAAAGAATATTATTAGAATTAGAAAAAGCAGCTGCTGAAGGAAAGGGTGCTGCTCAGCTTGATGGAAGAATGATCGATGCTGCATCTGCAAGAATGGCTGAAAATATTGTAAATATTAATAAGTTAATTGAAAGTAAATAATGGATATACACGAATATCAAGCAAAAAAAATATTGTCCGATTTTGGTGTTAAAATTCCCACTGGTGGTATTGTTTATAGTCCAGAAAATGCAGAAAATAAAGCAAGAGAAATTGGTGGTTCTAAATGGGTTGTAAAAGCTCAAGTTCACTCTGGTGCTAGAGGTAAAGCGGGAGGAATTATAATATGTAATTCTCCGTTAGAAGTTGCTGATGCGACTGATAAATTGTTAGGTAAAAAATTAATTACAAACCAAACTGGTCCAGAGGGTAAGATAATAAATAGAATTTATATTGAAGAAGCAACTGATATTAAAAATGAATTATATTTAGGTTTAGTATTTGATAGATCTTCAGAAAGTATAATGGTTGTAGCCTCAACAGAAGGTGGAATGAGTGTCGAAGAAATTTCAAAAGAAAAACCTGAAACAATTATACGATCTAAAATAGAAGTAGCAGTTGGTATTCAACAATTTCAAGCAAGAGAAATAGCTTTTGGTTTAGGAATTGAATCCAAATTGATCTCAAGAGCTGCAAATACAATTATTGGTTGTTATAAAGCTTTTAGTGAGCTTGATGCAACAATGGTTGAAGTTAACCCTTTAGTTGTATCACACCAAGATGAAATACTAGCATTAGATTGTAAAATGAGTTTTGATAATAATGCAATGTTTAGAAGAGATGAAATTGCAGAACTTAGAGATAAAACACAAGAAAATTCAAATGAAGTTTATGCTTCTGACAGAGGAATGAATTATGTAAGCTTAGATGGGAATATTGGTAATATTATTAATGGTGCAGGCTTAGCAATGGCTTCAATGGATATGATAAAACTTGCTGGTGGTGAACCTGCAAATTTTTTAGATGTCGGTGGAGGTGCAACACCTGAAAAAATAGTTAAAGCTTTTAAGTTAATCTCTATGGACACAAAAGTTAAGGTAATATTAGTTAATATCTTTGCTGGTATTAACAGATGTGATTGGGTTGCAGAAGGAATTGTTCAAGCTTTATCAAAAATTGAAATTAAACATCCTTTAGTTATACGTTTAGCTGGAACTAACGTCGAAAAGGGAAATGAAATACTTAAAAAAAGCAATATTAATTACATTGAAGCATCAACTTTAGAAGATGCAGCAAATAAAGCAGTAAAGGCTCTTGGATAATCATGTCTATAATTATACACAAAAATACAAAGATTTTAGTCCAAGGTTTCACTGGAAAAATTGGAAGTTTTCATGCTGAAGAAATGATTAAGTATGGTTCAAACGTTGTTGGCGGAGTAACACCTGGTAAGGGTGGTATGACTCATTTAAATCTTCCTGTTTTTAATACTGTTAAAGAAGCTGTAGATCAAACAGGAGCATCAACATCAATTTTATTTGTCCCACCAGCCTTTGCAGCAGACTCAGCAATGGAAGCTGCTGATGCAGGTATTAAGACGTGTGTGGCTATTACTGACGGTATTCCTTCTCATGATATGGTTAAAATAAAAAGATATATGAGAAGATATCCAAAAGATAAAAAAATGGGATTAGTAGGTCCTAATTGTGCAGGAATAATTAGCCCTGGTAAATCTATGTTAGGTATTATGCCTGGTCACATTTATAAAGAAGGTAAAATAGGGATAGTTAGTAGATCTGGCACTTTGGGATATGAAGCTGCACAACAGCTTAAAGATTTGGAAATTGGTGTTTCAACAAGTGTAGGTATTGGAGGCGATCCAATAAATGGAAGTTCTTTTACAGATATAATTGAAAAGTTTGAAAATGATGATGAAACTATTGCAGTTTTAATGATAGGTGAAATAGGTGGCCCACAAGAAGTTGAGGCTGGAAAATTTGCTAAAGAAAATATGAGTAAACCAGTAATTGCGTATATAGCAGGACTAACTGCACCTAAAGGTCGTGTAATGGGACATGCTGGTGCAATTGTTTCTGCTTATGGTGAAAGCGCAATAGAAAAAGTAGAGCTTCTTAAAGATTGTGGAGTTACAATTTCAAAAAACCCTTCTGTTATGGGTGAAACTGTAAAAAAAGTATTAGTAGAAAATAATTTGAATTAATATAATTAAAAAATTATGAAATTTTTATATAAAAATGAATTTTGGATGTTAATATTTTCTCTAGGTGTTCTATATTGGTTATTTAATCCATCAGTCTTAACAACATTAGTTATGATTATACCACTTCTATTAGCCGTTTCTTCACGTAAATAAAGTTAAGTCTTATACTTACTGATGCATAAATGTTTATTGTATTTATAGTTAAAGAATGAAATTATATCTTATTAGACACGCAGAGTCAGAAGCTAACGCAGCATCAGATTTAGATAATCCAACTTATTATTATGATGCAAGAATTACTCAAAGAGGAGTTGAGCAAGCAAAAAAATTAAATAATAGAATTAAAAATCTTAAATTTGATAAATATTTTTGTTCCCCTTTAACAAGAACATTGGAAACATTCTCTATTGTTTTTCCATCTAATAAACCTGTAATTGAACCATTAATAAGAGAACATTTGTACCACTCATGTGATGTAGGAAGGCAGCCAAAAAAATTAAAAAAAGAATTTAATGATTTTGATTTTAATAATTTAAATGATTTTTGGTGGAATAATAACAAGCCTATTAATGAAAAAAAAATTATACAAGAGTCTCACAATCATATTAAAATCAGATTAAGGTCTTTTCTGCAATCTATCAAAAACCTTAATGTACAAAAAATTGTATTAGTCAGTCATGGTACATTCTTAAGTCAAATAACTGAATATATGCTAGATAACTGTGAGGTATATGATTGTGAGTACAATGAGGTATACGAAAAATTTTTTTAATTTAATTCTTAATAAATAAAAATCTAAAACATCTCATTTATTATTTTATTTAATTTTTGTGTTACTCTATCAATTATTTTTTTTCCTATCCGCGCATTGGAGTTTCTAGGATCTCCAATAATTCCACTTTTACTTAATTCTTTAGTTACCCAAGCTTTTTTAATATTTTTCTCATAAGAAATTGTTTTAGATGATAAATAATCGGAAGATAATCTATGTTTAGAAATTTTAGATTGCCTAACTAGGTTTGGAAATAAATATAACATAATAGATGTTTCAAATTCTCCACCGTGATAACCAAAGTCTTTTTCTTTACTTGATATAATTCCTTTAAATTGATCAAATAAAAAATAAGTGCCTTTTACTATGTTTATCTTAAATTCTGATTTCAATTCTTTAGCAATAATATCAATATGGCTAATTTGTCCACCATGACTATTTAAAAGCAATATATTTTTAAATTTCAATTTACATACATTTTCTAAAATTGACAAAGAGTGCGATATAAATTCCAATGAATCAATACTTATTGTTCCATCAAAATCTGTATGTTCAGCAGCTGAACCAAAATATATTTCAGGCATAATTAAATATTTATTTGAATTATATTTTTTATTGAATTCTAATAATATTCCTTCAAGAATTTTTTTATCAGTATTTAACGGAAGATGCGGACCGTGTTGTTCTATTGATGAAAATGGGAAAATTAAAACTGTTTTTCTATTAATTTTTTTAATTTCATTTGTTGTTAATTCTTCCCAAAAGTTTGTTAGCATTTTTTTATTATACATTTATAAGTAAATTATGAAATCTTATTCTTTATGGATTGATAAAAAAAAACAAGCTAAAATTTATCAAAAAAAACTTGTTTACAATAAAAATAACAAAACAGTTTTAGTTAAAACTATTTACTCAGGTATTAGCAAGGGAACTGAAAAATTAGTTTCATCTAAAAGCGTAAGTAAGGATCAATTTGAATTAATGAAAGCCCCTTTTCAAGAGGGTTCTTTTAATTTACCTATAAAATACGGTTATATAAATGTTGGGAATATTATCGATGGTCCAAGGAAATATATAAATAAAAAAATATTTAGTCTTTATCCTCATCAAGATTTATATGAAATTTCTATTCAAAATTTAATTTTTTTACCAAAAGGAAATTTGAGAAAATATGTTCTAACCGCAAATATGGAAACAGCAATTAATATCTTTTGGGACGCTGAATCTAAAAGTAATAACAAAATTCTCATTGTAGGACTTGGATCTGTAGGAATATTAACTGCATTTTTTTTTAAAATTAATGGATATAAAAATGTTTATGTTTTTGATAATAATAAAAATAAAAGAAAAATTGCCAACTATTTAGGATTAAATTTTATTGATATAAGAAAGATTGAGAAAATAGATGTAGCAATAAACACTACAGCTAATTATAGAGTTTTAAATTCTTTAATGGAAAAATTATCTATCGAAGGAAAAATAGTAGAAGCTAGTTGGTATGGCAAAAATAAAGGAGAAGTTGCCTTAGGTGGGTATTTTCATTCTAAAAGATTAAAAATTATAAGCTCACAGGTATCTAAAATACCAAAATACATGAAAAATAAATATGATTTTAAGGGGAGATTAAAATTAGCAATTAATTCTTTAAAAAATTCAAAATTAGAAAAATTAATTACTAGTGAAAGTAATTTTTTTGATTTAGAAAAAGATTACTATAAAATCCTTCAAAATAAGGATACAATAATGCATCTAGTTAAATATTAATTATGTATTCGATAAAAGTAAGAGAAAATATTCTAATAGCTCATTCTTTACCTGGTAAAGTATTTGGACCAGCCCAAAATATGCATGGAGCTACATATTTAGTAGATGCAGAATTTTTCACTGATAAACTTAATAAATACAATATAATTATGGATTTAGGAATAGTGTCCACGACTTTAAAAGATATTCTTAAAATATATAATTATCAAAATTTAGATGAGATTGATGAATTTAAGGGAAAAATTACCTCAACAGAGTTTTTAGCAGAGGATATTTGCAATAAGATCTTGAATAGATTAAGAAATGAATTCTCTGAAGATTACAAATCTTTAAAAAAAATTAAAATAACTTTGCAAGAATCAAATGTTGCATGGGCTTCATATGAAAAAGAGGTTATCTAAAAATAAATCTTATATTTATTTTGTTTATCCAGGAAATATTAATGCAAAAACTGGAGGATATATTTATGAAAAAAATATCCTAGAATATGCAAAGATAAGAGATATAAATATTAGACCAATTCCTCTAAGTGAAAATTATCCTTTTCCTACAAATAACGATATAAAATATTTTCTTAAAATTTTAGATAAAATTGATCCTGACTCTAAAATTATAATCGATGGATTAGCTTTAGAAGGAATGTATTCCATTTTTAAAAAAATACTTACTTATAATGTTATCGCGCTAATACATCATCCTTTATATCTTGAATTTAAAGGTCAAAGGTCAAAAAAATTCTTGAGATTAGAAAAAGAAAATTTCAAAAAAATAAATAAATTTATTGTTACATCTAAAAATACAAAAAATTTATTAATAAATGAATTTAAGGTAGTAAATAATAAAATTTCTGTAGTTGAACCTGGAATAGAAAGACTTGCAAAATATAATTTTAAAAATAATAGTAAAATTCATCTTTTGACCTGCGGAAGTATAATAAATAGAAAAAATTATCTTTTTTTATTAAAAGTTTTAAAGCCTTTAGATAATTTTATTTTAGAAATTGTTGGTGATACTACAAGAGATATAGGTTATTACAAAAAACTAAAAAAATTTATTTCTAAAAATTCAATGAACAGAAAAATAATATTCCACGGTACTATTTCTGATACAAAATTAGCTAAATTATATTCTAAAACAGATTGTTACATTTCGGTAAGTAAATATGAAGGTTTTGGAATGTCTTTAGCAAATGCATTAATAATTAAAAAGCCAATTATAACCTTTTTTACTAATACTATCTTAAATACACTAGGAAAAAAGGGCGTTATTTATTTCAAAAAATTTGAAGTAAATGATCTTAGAAATATAATTATTAAAAATATATTAAATAAAAAAAATTTTAATCAACTAAATATTGATATTCATAAAAATAAAAGATATTTTTTTACTCCTCTAGAGTCTGCTAAGAAATTTGTTAATTTAATTTAATATGCATGAATTTCAAAATAAATGGTTAAATCTTAGAGAAACTGTCGATAGAAATTCAAGAAACAAAAGAATACTATATTTAATTAATAAATTTTTTAAAAATAAAAAAAATATTAGAATAGTTGATTTAGGTTCAGGCGCTGGATCTAATTATAGATTTCTTAAGTCACGATTATTAAATAATCAATATTGGTCTTTTGTAGACATATCACATCAATCAACAAATTATTTTAAAAAAAATATAAAATTATCTTCTAAAATAAAAAAAACTAATTTTAAAATTGTTGATGTAATTAATAATTTAAAAAAAATAATTTTTAATGATTATAATTTAGTTACAGGATCTGCTTTTTTAGATATTCTTCCAAAAAAATGGTTTAAAAATTTTCATCAATTAAATGTTGATACGGAAATTGTCTACTTTGCCTTAAATTATAACGGTAATTTTAAATTTTTTCCAAAACACAAGGATGATAAAAAAATTCTTAATATTTTTAATAAAGATCAAAAATCTGACAAAGGAATAGGGGAAGTGGCCGTTGGACCTGATTGTACTGAATTAATAAATAAAGTATTTAAGAGGACTCACAAAACATATATTTTAGACTCTACATGGAATGTTAGTAAAAATTATGAATTTCAAATTTATTTCTTAAATTTTTGTAAAGAAATTATTCAAAAAAATAAACTTAACTTTGATGATTGGTTAAAATTTCGCTTAAAATGTATTAAAGAAAAAAATTCTAGATTTATTTTAAATAATACAGATTTTTTAGCTATTAAGAAATAAATTAACAATAATTTCATTTTCTAATTCATTAAAATTATGTTTTGGTCTGATTGCTTTATTGAGATTTGAAATTTCTTTTAAATTTAATGAATTAATTCCTGAGCCTATTAATATTGGAGCAATCATAAATTGAAGAATATTAATATACTTATTATTTACTAATTCTGAAATAGTTTTTGATCCTCCCTCTACTAAAATATATTTATATTTTAGTTTTTTTATTTGCTTAATTAAGTTTTTAGTAAAATTTTTTTCTTTTAATCTTATTATTCTTGAATTATGTAATCTAATTTTTTTATTACTTTTTGTAAAAATTATATTTTCATTACCGTCATTAAATATTTTATATTTGTTATTTAGCGAAAGACTGCCATCTATAATAATTCTTTTTGGATTTTTGCCCTTTATTTTTCTTGTTGTTAATAGGGGATCGTCTTTTTTAATTGTATTTGAGCCTACAATAATTGCATCACTGATACTTCGTAAACAATGTAAATAAATAATACTCTTGGGACTATTTATGTAATGTGAATTACCATTATTTAACGCAATTCTACCATCAATACTTTGTCCTATCTGAGCTATAACTAATTTTTTGTTTTTTCTTAGTATTGGAATAAGGATATTTAAGATTGATTGATAAAATTTACTTATACTAAACTTAGATTCCAGATTATTATTATTTTTTATATATAAATTGCTTTTTCTTTTTGATGATAAAGAAATACTATTTTTTTTAACCAATAAATATAAATCACTATTCTTTTTAGAATTTTTTATAAAATCTAGTAAAATTCCTATATTTTTTGATGTAATCATTTGTTTTTATTTCAATTATATCTATATAAAGTTTTCATGAGTTTCAAATCTAATACAGGAACTATAATAGATAGGGCAATTAACGAACTCAGGACTGGAAGACCCTTAATTATTCAGAATAACAAGGAATATTGGATGTTCTTTAATATAGAGCATTCCCAAAGTAAAATTTTTAATCAATTCAATAAGCATTTAATTGATGAAAAATATCTACTTATTACTAAACAAAAAGCCCAATCAATTTTTAATAAAAATATTAAAAGCAATATTTATTTTGAGATAAATCCAAAAACAGATGTAAATCAAATAATAAATTTATTTGTTAATCCTCTTAGCAAAAATAAAATAATTAAATTTACCAATATTAAAAAATTCAAATCTAAAAATTTTCATAATGTTTGTATTGATCTTTCCAAAAATGCAAAAATGATACCATCACTAGTTTTTAAAAAAATTAATAAAAAATACTACAATAATATAAATGAATTTGGATTTAAAAATGGAATCTTAATATTTGATTACAAAGATTTATTGAAGCAAAATGCATTAATTTGTGAAAGTATCAAATTAGTTTCTAGTGCAAAAGTTCCGCTACCAAAAAATGAAAATTCTAATTTTAAAATATTTAAATCCTATATTGGATCTGATAAACATGTAGCGATAATTGTTAATCCAAAAAAAATAAATAAAAAATCTGTTAATTTAAGAATACATTCAGCTTGTTTTACAGGTGATATTTTTCATTCTTTAAAATGTGATTGTGGTGAACAATTAAATCAATCAATCAATTACATGGTTAGAAATAATGGTGGAATTATATTATATTTAGAACAAGAAGGTAGGGGAATAGGATTAGCTAATAAAATGAGGGCCTATTCTCTTCAAGCAAGGGGCATGGATACAATAGACGCTGATCATAATATTGGTTTTCTAGATGATGAAAGAGATTTTAATATTGCAGCTAGAATACTTAAATTATTAAAAATAAATAAAGTTAATCTTATTACAAATAATAAAAATAAAATAAATTCTATTAAAAAAGCTGGAATTCAAGTTGAAAATCAAATAAATACAAAGCCAACCTTAAATAAATTTAATAAAAATTACTTTAAAACAAGAGTTAAAAAAGCCGGGTACGGTCTTAAACTAGTAGTATAATTATGAAAAAAATTCCTAAGATAAAACTCCAATTAACAAACGAAAATGAGTTTGATTCATCTAAACTAAAGAATAAAACAGTTTTATTCTTTTATCCTAAGGCGTTAACTGGTGGATGCTCAATAGAAGTTGCAGATTTTCAGAAATATTTAACAAAATTTAATAAAATTGGCTTTGATGTAATAGGAGCTTCTAAAGACCCCGTTAATAGGAATAAAAAATTTTCTGATAAGTATAAATTGAAATACCCATTAGGCTCAGATGAAGGAAAAAATTGTGATAAACTTGGTATTTGGATAGAAAAATCTATGTATGGTAGAAAATATTTTGGAATAGACAGATCTACTTTTATAATTGATAAAAATGGAAAAATTCTAAATTCTTGGAATAAAGTTAAAGTTAAAGGTCATGTTGAAGAGGTTTATAATTTCTGTAAAGACCAGTAAAAATTTATTTAATTTTTCCTATTTCCTTTTCTCTTTTGATAACAAATAAACCACTTAACGTAATAATTATTGCGCCAATAATCATATTATAAGTTGGAGTTTCTCCTAGTATTAAATAGCCAAAAATAATTCCAAAAATTATGACACTATATCTTGCAGATGCTGTTAATGATAAAGGAGCATAAAATATAGTCATTACTGAAAAGAGATAACCAAATAAAACAAATACACCTGAAGTTAAAAGGAAAGGAGAATGTGACGTTGTTACTTCAAAGCCAAAAATCAATGACCCAAATCCAGCAAAAATTGTTATCAATAATGCAGTAACAAATGTAATTTCTACATTGTTTGTTTTTGTAGCAATTGGTTTTGTTGCAATATCTCTTATAGTTAAAAATATAGCTGAAATTATTGGTAAAAAAAATAAATAATTAAAGCTTATATTTTGAGGGTTTATTACAATTATAACTCCAATAAATCCAAAAATAACCGCTGTCCATCTTCTAAAACCAACTTTTTCTTTAAGGAAAAAATAAGCAAAAATAGTTACAAAAAATGGATTGGTCATCAAAAGCGTATAAACTTCAGAAATAGGTAAAAAAATTAATGCACTAAAAAAAAATAAAGCCGTTAAAACTTCATATAAACCACGAAAATGAAATTCTTTAATTTTTAATATATATAGTAAATTTTTTTTTTCAAAATATATTAAATAAATTCCCAATAAGGAAGTTGTAATTATTCCTCTTGAGAAAATTACTGAATATATTGATGAATCTTTACCAATTTCTTTAACTGTAAGCTTAACTAGACTATCATTAATTGAAAAAGATAATTGACCTGCCATCATTAATAAAATACCAACAATACCAGTTGAAAATAATATCTTGCTTTTCACAGTAAATAAAAATAATTATAAAATATGTTACAATCGAATATTTCGAGTCATCTATATGGATTTACTGACTTAAAGTCACTAAATGAAAGAGGCCCTTTGGTTATTTCTTATGGAAAAGGAATATATGTTTACGATACTAAAGGTAGTAAATATCTGGATGGGAATTCTGGTCTATGGAATCAGTGTGCTGGTTTTGACCATCCTGGATTAATTGAGGTTGCAAAAAAACAGTATGAAAAATTTGCTGGTTATCATTCTTTATTTGGAAGGTTGTCAGAAGAAACATTACAGTTATCTGAAAAAATTATTGAAGTATCACCTTTTGATCAAGGTCGTGTATTCTTTTGTAATTCAGGATCTGAAGCAAATGACACCATGGTCAAAATGTTATGGATGTTAAATGCAAGAATAGGAAAACCAAATAGAAGAAAAATTATAACAAGAATCAATGGTTATCATGGGGTTACTTTGGGAGCTTCTTCAATGACGGCAAAGCCATACAATAAAGAGTTTGGATTACCATCAAAAGAATTCATTCATATTGAATGTCCTCATTATTGGAAATATGGATTAGAGAATGAGACAGAAGAAGAATTTTCCCTTAGGATGGCAAAAAATTTAGAAGAAAAAATTATTAAAGAAGACCCTGAAACCATAGCGGGTTTTGTTGCAGAACCTGTTCAAGGTGCAGGTGGTTGTATACCACCTTCAAAATCATATTTTGATTTAGTTCAGCCTATACTAAAAAAATACAATATCCCTTTTATTGCAGATGAAGTTATTTGTGGATTTGGAAGGACTGGAAATTTATGGGGTTGTGATACATACAATATAAAACCCGATATAATTATTTCGTCTAAATGTTTAACTGCTGGATATTTTCCTATGGGTGCAGTTATAGTTAATAAAGAATTTTCTGATAAATTTGTTGAAGTGTCAGAAGAGGCAGAGGAATTTCCACATGGTTTTACAGCTGGTGGTCATCCAGTTGGATGTGCAATCGCTTTGAAAGCAATAGATGTAATTATAAATGAGGGTTTGTTAGATAATGTAAAATTAATGGAACCATATTTTTTTGAAAGATTAAATGAATTTAATAATTATGATCACATTGGAGAAACTAGAGGTATAGGTCTAATGGCTGCATTAGAGATGGTTAAAAATAAAGATACAAAAGAGCCATTTGAAGGCCATCTTAATATGGGTGATAAAGTTGCTAATTTATCAATTGATAATGGATTAATTTGCAGACCTTTAGGACCTGCAATTGTTTTGTGTCCTCAGTTTATAATTACTAGAAATCAAATTGATGAAATATTTGACTCTCTTCATAAAACTATAAAGCAAGTTTTTAATTAAGTTTCATATTTTACTATAAAACCTGAATACTTAACATTGCTAATGATACTATTTGGGATAACTCCTTCAACTAGAGCAAGTGATGGTCCATCTTTAGCTTTTTCAGTAATAGATAGTATACTCTGCATATCTCCTTGAATTATAGCTTCTACCTCATCTTTACTCTCTTTATTTTGAATATATCCATTTAATCCAAGAGATATTGCTAGATCACTAAACCAATGTCTAAAGCCCACTCCTTGAACTTTTCCTTTAATAATTAGTCGATAAGTTTTTATTTCATTTGTATTCATTAAGGTATCAATATAAGTTCTTTTTTTTATCATACAATCCTTCAATTCATTATATGAAAAAAAGTATAATTTATTCTTCAATTCTTTTATTTTTTGCTGGGATTTTTTTTGTAACAAATGATGCAATAATAAATTATCTATCTCAAACAAATGTAAAATTTTATCATTTTATTTTTTATGGAATACCCATATTTTTATGTTTTCCCTTATATTTATTAATTAACGGAACTTTAAAAAAAAATATAAAATGCACTAATTATCTTCCACCTATTTTCAGAGGTTTTTTAAATATTCCTTTGCCTTTTATTGCTTTTATAACACTAGAACAAATTAAACTTCCAGAATTTACAACATTGAACATGACTGCACCATTAATGGGAACAATATTTGCTATTTTTTTACTAAATGAGAAATTAAATATTTTGACTTATCTATCTTTATTTATTGGTTTTTTAGGAGTTTTGTTTGTTATTCAGCCAGGTTTTGAAAGTTTTAATATTTATTATTTAATAGTTCTTATTGGAGTATTTTTAATTACTGTAACAACTTTTATAGTAAATAAATATAGTCATGTAACAACAAATATTGGTTATTTTTTGTATGGTGGTTTTTTTGTTCATTTATTTTCAATACCTTTATTTTTAATAAATCCATTAAAAGTGACTCTTTTTGAGTTTTTTTTAATTTCAACTGCTGCATTATTTATTAACTCAGCTATGTTTTTTGCAACAACTGCGTTTAAAATTGCACAAAAACATTATGCATCAGTATTTAGCTTAGTTTACCTTCAGGTATTGTGGTCATCATTAGTTGGATTATTTATATTTAATGAATATATGAATCTATATGCTTATATTGGAGCAATATTTATCGTTTTAAGTGGAATTGTTTCATTACCTTCACAAATAAAACAATTAAAGGATGCTAAATAATGATCAAAATTTTATTATTTTTATTTATTTGTATTTTAAGTTACAAATCTTTTTCTAATGAAGTTCAAATTGTAAACGAAATCATAGGAAATGGTTTAGAGGTAAAAAATCACTCAAAAGTATCTGTTCATTACGTTGGTAAACTAGAAGATAATACTATTTTTGATAGTTCCTATGATAGAGGGCAATTGTTTGATTTTCAAATAGGTGTAAGACAAGTAATCTTAGGTTGGGAGACAGGTTTGCTTGGAATGAAAGAAGGAGGCAAAAGAACAATTTTTATTCCGTATGAGTTAGCATATGGAGAAAGTGGTGCTGGCAGTTTGATTCCACCAAAATCAAATCTTATTTTTGAAGTTGAAGTAATAAAAGTAATTCCTCCAGCTTATAAAGAAATAGATGGCTATCAACTTAAATTAGCAATGACTAGTGATTTTAAAATTATAGATATTAGAACTAATGATGAAATCATTAATTCAAATAACATACCTGGTGCTATTCAAATAACTGCATTTGATAAAAATGGGAATTTTTTAACTGATTTTTTTGATAAGTATAAAGAAAATGTACAAATTGGAGAAAAAGTTGTTTTTGTAAGCCAGAACGGAGATATATCATCAATTTTAGCTAATGGATTTGTTGAGCAACTAAATCAAGTTAATATTTACCACTTAAAGGATGGTGTTTCTGGTTTAGAAAAAATAAATTTTGATTTTGAATAAATTAAAAATCTATTTTTTTATTTGTATCAGCTGCATAATTAATAATAAATTGCCATGCCGATCTACCTGTCCTATTACCTCTTTGCAAACTCCATTTAATCGCTTCTTTTTCAGTGCTCTTAGTAAAGGGTAAATTGAATTTTTCACAATATTTTCTGATAATTTCAATAAAATCATTTTGTGATATATTATGAAAACCAATCCACAAACCAAACCGATCACTTAAACTTATTTTTTCCTCAACACTTTCATCAGTATGAATTGCAGAAGATCTTTCATTTTCTATCATATCTCTAGGCATTAAATGTCTTCTATTTGAAGTGACATATAAAACAATATTTTTTGGTTGGTTTTGAATACTTCCATCTAAAGTAGACTTAATTACTTTGTAGTCACTATCTATTTTTTCAAATGATAAATCATCTATGAACACTATAAAATTATAATCTTTTAAATTTGCATATTTTTCATAAATAATTTCAATATCAAAAATACTATTTTTATTTAGCTGTATTAATTTTAAATTTTTATTTTTTTGATTTATTTTGTAAAAAACTGATTTAATAAGAGAGCTTTTACCATTACCCCTAGATCCCCACAACAATGCATTATTGGTAAAATTTCCTTCAGAAAAATTTAAAGTATTATTGAAAATAGTTTTTTTTTGTCTTTCTATACCTACCAAAAGATCTAAATCTAAAGTCCTAAAATTTGAGATTATTTTGAGGTTTTGAATTTTACTGTCCCAAATAAATGCACTTGATCTTGAGATCATAAGATGTGTTAAAAAATTACTTAAAATCATTATAAATACTTTATTTGATTTTTCTTATTACACAGTATAATAAAACTCACAAATTAAATAATTATAGGTATTTTTTATGGAAGCTTTTGGGACTTTTTTACCACTGATACTAATATTTGCTGTATTTTACTTTTTATTAATCAGACCTCAGCAAAGAAAAGTTAAACAACACAAAGAGATGTTGTCAAATCTTAAAAGGGGAGACAAAATTATAACATCAGGAGGTATTATTTGTACAATTAATAAGGTTGCAGATAATAGAGAATTAACGGTTGCTGTATCTGACAATGTTGAAATTAAAATAGCACCTGGAATGGTAGCTGACTTATATTCTGTGCCTGAGATACAAAAAAAACAACCTTCAAAAGTTGAAGAAAATAAAAAATCAGGACTATCAAGTCTATTTTCAAGAAAAAAATAGTTATTTTTTAAATGAAAAACTATCCAATCTGGAAATCATTTATAGTTATTTTACTTGTCTTACTTGGGGTTATATTTTCAATACCCTCCATTATATATGATAATGAAACAGATAATTGGTTTCTTAAAAATAAAATAAATTTAGGATTAGATCTACAGGGTGGTTCATACCTATTATTAGAAGTTCAGTTAGATGTTCTTTATTCTGAAGAGCTAGAAAATTTTAGTGATAGTATACGTTTAATTGCTAGAGAAAATCAAACTAAAATAAATCAAATTAAATTAGATAACGAAAAAATTATAATAATATTTGAAAATAAAAATAATATAAGTGAAATTAGAGATAGTTTTTTTCAATTATATAGAGGAGTATCTTTAAAAACTAATGATAATCAATTAACTATAGAATTAGATGAAATTTATAAGAAAGATATTCAAGATTCTGCTATTAAACAATCTCTCGAAATTGTTAGAAAAAGAATTGATGAATCAGGAACTAGAGAACCATTAATCCAAAGATCAGGTAAAAAAAGAATATTGCTTCAACTACCAGGTGTTAAAGATCCTGAAAGAATTAAAGAACTTCTTGGAAAAACTGCTAAATTAACTTTTCATTTAGTTGATGATAATAATTCTGAGGCTCTAATTGCTAACATTGAACCATTTGGCAAAATGATTGTTTCCGATATTTATAATGATAATACTAAATATCTTTTAGATAAAAGAGCACTAGTTGGCGGAGAAAATTTAGTTGATGCTAAGGGTTCTTTTGATCAAACTGAGGGACATGCAGTATCTTTTAGATTTGATACAGAGGGTGCTCAAAAGTTTGGGAAAATAACATCAAATAATGTTGGAAAACGACTTGCTGTAGTATTAGACGGTGTAGTGATTACGGCTCCAAGAATAAATAGTGCAATAACAGGTGGATCAGGTATAATTACAGGTAATTTTAATGCTCAGGAAGCTTCTGATTTAGCTGTACTATTAAGAGCTGGGGCATTGCCTGCTCCTTTAGAAATTGTTGAAGAGCGTTCAGTTGGAGCTGGTTTAGGTGCAGACTCAATTGCTGCAGGAAAAATTGCAGCTTTTATTGGTATGCTATTAGTTTGTATATTTATGATACTAATTTATGGTACTTTTGGAGCATTAGCCAATATTTCACTTATAGCTAATCTATTTATTATCATTTCATTATTAGGCACAATTGGTGCTACATTAACATTGCCTGGAATTGCTGGAATAGTATTGACAATTGGAATGGCCGTTGATGCCAATGTTTTAATCTTTGAAAGAATTAAGGAGGAAAGTCTCAAAAATACGAAAGTTTTTATTATAGTAAAGAATGGATTTGAAAGAGCTATGTCTACAATTTTGGATGCTAATATCACTACATTAATAGCAGCGGTATTATTATTTGCATTTGGATCAGGTCCTATAAGAGGTTTTTCAATAACTCTTTCCTTAGGAGTAATAGCATCTATGTTTACTGCGTTAATGCTAACAAATTTTTTAGTCTACATGTATTTAAGTGTAAAAGCTAAAAAGGAGATAAACTTATAGTATGTTTGGTCTAAATAAAATTATTCCCGTTGAACCAAATATTAATTTTTTAATTTTAAGAAAAAAATTTTTATATTTATCAGTAATTGCTATAATAATTTCTATTTTTTTGCTATTTTTTAAAGGCCTTAATTTAGGTATTGACTTTAAAGGGGGCACATTAATTGAAGTTAGTACAAAAAATACCTCAATTGGTGAATTAAGAGATATTTTATCAACAAATTACAATGATGTTTCCTTACAAGAATTTGGAAGTTCCGATATTATTTTAATAAGATTGCAAAATAAAAGTAATCAAGAAAGTATTGAGACAGTTAATGATGTTAAGAGTTTAATTGAAGATAATGTAATTGAATTTAGAAGATCTGAATTTGTAGGACCTACTATTAGTTCTGAATTACTTTATAGGGGATTTCAAGCCGTATCTTTTGCACTTATAGCAATATTAATTTATATTTGGTTAAGATTCGAATGGCAATTTGGGTTTGGAGCTGTTGTTGCGCTTACTCATGATGTACTATTTACACTTGGTTTATTATCAATCTTAAATATTGAATTTTCCCTAGCTACTATAGCTGCCATCTTAACTATTGCTGGTTATTCCATTAATGATACAGTTGTTATTTTTGATAGGGTGAGAGAAAATTTGAGAAAATATAAAAAAATGGAATTAATAGATTTGTTTAATCTTTCCGTAAATAATACTTTATCAAGAACAATTATGACAAGTTTAACAACATTATTAGCTTTATTCTCACTTTTTATTTTTGGTGGAGAAGTTATAAGACCGTTTGCTTTAACTATGATTATAGGTGTGGTAATAGGAACATATTCATCTGTTTTTATTGCGGTCCCAACTTTATTAATTTTTAAGTTTAGACCGCAAGATGAAGAAGATTAAGCTTTATTAAGATTTTCTGTAACTTTTTCCCAATTAACTAAATTGTCAATAAATGCCTTTAAATAATCAGGTCTTCTATTTCTATAATCAACATAGTACGAGTGTTCCCAAACATCGCATCCAAGTAGAGGGGTATGACCGTGAACAATGGGATTTTCTCCATTGGGTGTTTTGGTAATTTCTAATTTTCCATTATTAAGAACTAACCAGCACCAACCTGATCCAAATTGTCCAATACCTGCGTTTATAAAATCTTCTTTCATTTTTTCTACAGATCCAATATCTGAAATTATCTTATTTTCGAGCTCTGAGGGGATTTTTCCATCTGGATTATTTTTCATTACTTCCCAAAAATGAACATGATTTATATGTTGTGCTACATTGTTAAATACTGGAGCATTTTTTTGATAAGAGTTGATTATTATATCATTAACATTATCATCTGAGATATTTTGTTCTTTAATAAATTTATTTCCATTAGTAATGTAAGCCATATGATGCTTATCATGATGCAACTCTAAAGTTTCAGCCGACATATACGGCATTAGAGCATCTTTACTGTAGGGTAGATCTGGTAACTCTAGATTTATCATTTTATTTCCTTTGATTTATAAAATTTTTTTTAAAAATTCACCTGTATAGCTTTTTTTATTATTTGCAATATCTTCAGGCGTTCCTGTTCCAACAATTTGCCCACCATTAACGCCTCCTAGTGGGCCAAGATCAATTATGTGATCAGCTGTTTTAATAACATCAAGATTGTGTTCAATAACAATTACTGTATTTCCTTCATCAACTAGTGTATGAAGAATTTTAAGTAATTTTTTCACATCATCAAAATGAAGACCAGTTGTTGGTTCATCAAGAATATATAATGTTTTTCCTGTAGATCTTTTTGATAATTCTTTTGATAATTTTATTCGCTGCGCTTCACCACCCGATAAAGTAGTAGCAGATTGACCTATTTTTATATAATCTAATCCTACATCCATTAGAGTTTGTAGTTTTTGTTTTATTGCAGGAATTTTATCAAAAAATTTATAACCTTCCTCAACAGTCATTTCTAAAACATCTGATATAGATTTATCCTTATATTTTACTTCTAAAGTTTCTCTGTTGTATCTTTTGCCTTTGCAAATATCACACTCGACATAGACATCGGCTAAAAAATGCATTTCTATTTTTTTTACCCCATCACCTTCGCATGATTCACATCTACCGCCTTTAACATTAAAAGAAAAACGACCTGGTTTATAGCCTCTAGCACTTGATTCATTTAAGTTTGCAAACCAATCTCTAATTGGAGTAAAGCACCCTGTATATGTTGCTGGATTTGATCTTGGCGTTCTTCCAATAGGAGATTGATCAATATCAATTACTTTATCAATATGATTAATACCTTTAAAGTTAAAACGACTTTCATCTTTATTTAAAGATTTATTAAAATACTCATCTAACCTTTGATACAATGTATCAATAATTAATGAAGATTTACCACTGCCGGATACACCTGTGACAGAAATAAAATTACCTAAAGGTAAGGTTATATTAAGATTATCTAAATTATTTGTTTTTATTTTGTTAAGTTTAAAAACTTTATTTTTATTGAATTTTCTTCTATTTTTTGGAACCTCTATTTCTAGGGATTTATTTAAATATTTTGCTGTTAAACTTTTATTATTTTTTAATATTTTTTTAAGACCTCCCTCGGCAATTATGTGACCTCCATTAATGCCCGCCTTAACACCAATATCAATTATATGATCAGATTGTCTAATTGCATCCTCATCATGTTCTACTACAATAACTGTATTTCCTAAATCTCTTAATCTAAATAAAGTTTCAATTAGTTGCTGATTATCTTTTTGATGTAATCCAATAGATGGTTCATCCAAAACATATAAAACTCCTGTTAAACCTGAACCAATCTGACTAGCTAATCTAATTCTTTGACTTTCACCTCCAGATAAAGTTTTACTAGCTCTTGCCAAAGATAAATAATCTAAACCAACTCTATTTAAAAAAACTAATCTATCTTTTATTTCTTTAATTACTCCCTCAGCAATTTTTTTATTATTTTTATCAAGTTTGCTTTCAAGTGATGAAAACCAGTCTAAACATTCGCTAATTGATTTTTTAGTAATATTACCAATATGATTTTCATCAATTTTTACAGCCAAAGCTTTCTCATTAAGACGATAACCATTACAAACTTCACAATCTCTCTCTGATAAATATTTTTCTAACTCATATTGAAGCCACCATCTCTCAGTTTCCTCATATTTTCGATCAATAAAATTTATTATTCCTTCAAAATCATATAAAAAATTTAGTTCACTACTTTCATCTCCATAAAGAATTATATTTCTAACCTTTTTTGGAATTTCACTCCATGGAATATTTTTCTTTACTTTAAATTGTTTTAAAATTTTATCTATTGTTTCAACAAAATATTTTTTTTGGTAACCAAATACTTTTGTTTCCCAAGGTTTAATAGCTCCATCAGAAATTGATCTAGTTTCATCAGGTACAATCTTATATTCATCAAAATATTTTTCAACTCCTAGTCCGTCACATTCGGAGCAAGCACCTTGTGGAGCATTAAAACTAAACAATCTAGGTTCAATTTCTTCAATACTAAATCCAGATACAGGACATGCAAATTTTGATGAGAATATGGATATTTTATTTGTATCTAAATTTTCTAAATATAATAAACCATCGGATAGTGTTAACGCAACTTCTATACTTTCACTCAATCTTTGTTGGATATTTTTTTTTACAACAAGTCGATCAATCACAACATCAATATTGTGTTTAAAATTTTTTTTAAGTGAAGGCACTTCATCAATATCATAGACAACATTATCCACTTTAAGACGTTGATAACCTCTTTTTTTTAAATCCTCTATTTCTTTTCGATATTCACCTTTTCGATCTCTAACTATTGGAGATAAAATATAAATTCTCTTATCAATATTATTTTTAATTATGAGATCAGTCATTTCACTTACTGATTGGGATTTAATTGGCTTGCCTGTAGTTGGAGAGTATGGAATCCCAACTCTAGCATATAGCACTCTTAGGTAATCGTAGATTTCCGTTACAGTTCCTACAGTACTTCTTGGATTTTTTTGTGTAGTTTTTTGTTCTATAGAAATCGCTGGTGATAAACCGTCAATACTATCTACATCAGGTTTATTCATCATTTGAAGAAATTGTCTTGCATATGCAGAGAGACTTTCAACATATTTTCTTTGTCCCTCAGAATAAATTGTATCAAATGCTAATGTCGATTTTCCTGAGCCACTTACACCTGTTATTACTACAAGTTTATTCTTTGGTATTTCTAAGTTGATATTTTTAAGATTGTGCTCTCTTGCGCCTTTTATAACAATTTTATCTAAATTCATGAATATTAGTGTTATCTAATAACTTTAATATGTTATATGGATATATATAGAATTCTTATGGTTGGTAGTGTTAATAAAACAATTTTATTAGGAAACTTGGGAAGAGATCCTGAAATTAGGTCTATGCAGTCTGGAGCTAAAATGGCTTCATTTTCAATTGCAACTTCAAAAAGGTGGAAAGATAGAAACACACAGGAACAAAAAGAAAAAACTTCTTGGCATAACATAGTAGTATTTGGAGACGGTTTAGTTGACATAGTAGAAAAATATGTAAAAAAAGGCTCTAAAATTTATATTGAAGGGGAGCTTCAAACAAGGAAATGGCAAGATAAAGATGGAAATGATAGATACACTACAGAGGTCATTTTACAGGGATATAATTGCAATTTAACCCTCTTAGACAGTAGAAATAATAATACTCAGGTATCAGATAATTCTCAAGAAATGGATCAATCTAAGCCAATTGAAGACAATTCCTTTGGAAATCAATCAGGTGATTCTGATGATTTAGATGAAGATATTCCTTTTTAAGTTTTTACATTAAATATTATTATTTAATTACTGAAAAATATAGTTTTTTTTATATAGTTTAACTATTTATTTATATTGGTTTAAATTGTGCTTTTTGATATAAAAAAAGCTTAATTTTTCTTAGAAAACTTGGATTTTTTTAGTGCCTGACGATATAGATACATCAAATAATGACAATCTAGAACCTGCTAATTTACCTTCAGTAAGTTTAGAGCAAGAAATGCAAAAATCCTACTTAGATTATGCTATGTCCGTAATAGTTAGTAGGGCACTTCCAGACTGTAGAGATGGTTTAAAGCCAGTCCATAGAAGAATATTGTACTCTATGAGTGAGTCAGGTTACAATTTTAACAAACCATATAAAAAATCTGCAAGAATAGTTGGTGATGTGATGGGTAAATATCATCCTCATGGAGATTCAGCTATTTACAATTCTATGGTTAGAATGGCACAAGATTTTTCTATGAGATTAGAGTTAGTTGACGGTCAAGGTAATTTTGGATCTTTAGATGGAGACCCTCCCGCAGCAATGAGATACACTGAGGCACGACTTGCTAAAGTGTCTGAAAAGCTTGTTGAAGATATTGATAAAAATACTGTTACTTTTCAGTCTAATTATGATGACACAACTAAAGAACCCTCAGTTTTACCATCACAATTTCCCAACCTTCTAGTCAATGGAGCATCAGGTATTGCCGTTGGAATGGCAACTAATATTGCTCCACATAATTTAGGAGAAGTTATAGATGCATCATTGTATTTTATTAAAAATCCTAATTGCACTGTATCAGATCTTCAAAAATATATTTTTGGTCCAGATTTTCCAACTGGCGGTCAGATAATTGGTAAAAAAGGTATTTCTGAGACTTTTGAAACTGGAAAAGGTGGCTGTGTAGTAAGATCAAAGACTAGTATTGAGAATTTTAAGAAAGATAGAGAGGCAATAATTCTTCATCAAATACCCTACCAAGTTAATAAATCAAAATTACTAGAAAGAATTGCAGAAATTGTAAAAAATGGAACTGTAGAAGGTATATCAGATTTAAGAGATGAGTCAGATAGAAATGGAGTTAGAGTAGTAATTGAGTTAAAAAAAGATGTAGATTCTAATATTATACTAAACCAATTATACAAACATACACTTATCCAAACAACATTTAATTCTAATATGCTTGCTCTAAACAAGGGTAAGCCTGAACAAATGAATTTAAAGGAAATTTTATCTTCATTTTTAGAATTTAGAGAAGAAGTAATTACTAAAAAAACTTTATACGACCTTAATAGAGCTAGAGAAAAAGCTCATATTTTAGTAGGGTTAGTTGTTACTAATGAGCATATTGATGAAATTATAGAACTAATAAAAAGTTCAAAAGATACAAAAGAAGCAAAGGATAAATTAATTAAAAAAAAATGGAAAGTATCTAAACAAAATCTTAATTTTATTAAATTAGTTGATGATGATACTGTAGAGTTAAAAAACAACACTTTCAATTTTTCTGATGCACAGGCTAAAGCTATTTTAGAATTAAGACTACAAAAATTAACTGCTTTAGAAAGAGAAGATATACAAAAAGACTTAGAAAGTTTAATTTTAGAGATTAAAAATTACTTATCTATACTTAATTCAAGGGATATTCTTCTAAAAGAAATAGAAAATGAATTAACTGAAATAAAAAAAGAATTTGCAACTGAAAGACGCAGTGAAATTATTGATCAAGAATATGAGCAAGTAGATGATTTAAGGTATATTCAACAAGAAGATATAGTTTTAACCATTTCTAATAATGGATACATAAAAAGATCATTATTATCTAATTATCGTTCTCAAAATAGAGGGGGTAAAGGTAAAACTGGTATGTCAACAAGAGAAGAAGATTTTGTTAAAGAAATTCACTTTGCAGATACTCATACTAAACTTTTGGTCTTTTCATCATTAGGTAAAGTTTATTCACTCAAATCCCACGATGTTCCTGAAGCCAGTCTAAAGGCTAGGGGAAAGCCAATAGTAAATTTACTACCGTTTAAATCGTCTGAAAAGATTTCTACTTTCCTTCCATTACCTCTGGATGAAAATCAATGGGATAAGTTCTTTGTTATTTTTGCAACAAAAAATGGAATGGTAAGAAAAAATAAACTAATCGATGTTGCAAAGAGTGGAAAAAGAGAATTGAGGGACTCAGGAAAAGTATCAATTAAGCTTGATGAAAAAGATGAATTAATTGGTGTTAAGCTTTGTACTATAGATGATGATATTTTGCTTTCTTCATCAAATGGAAAATGTTTACGTTTTCCAGTTGAAAAATTAAGATTATTTTCTGGTTTAAATTCATCAGGTGTAAGGGGTATAAAATTAGATAAGGGTAATAAAATTATATCTTTAGCAATTTTAAAACATTCAGTAATTGATATGAACATTCGTCAAGAATACTTAAGAGCAGCATCTGAAAGTAGAAAAGAAACTTCATCACTTAAAAATGGATTTGAAGAATTAAATAATAATGAGGAATTTCTTTTAGCTATAACATCAAAGGGTTTTGGAAAAAGATCATCCGCTTATGAATATAGAATTTCAAACAGAGGAGGAAAGGGTATAACTGGAATAATGACATCTGAAAAAAATGGTGAAGTTGTTGATTGTTTTGTTGTTCAGGACAATGATGAAATTATTCTTGTTAGTGATAAGGGTCAAATAATTAGAGTTAATGTAAACCAAATTAGAATAGCTGGAAGATCCACAAAAGGTGTAAGTATTTTTAAGATTCCTGAAAGTGATAGAATTGTTTCTGTTTCTAGAATACAAGAATTTGAAAATGATGAATAAAATTGGAATATATCCAGGCACTTTTGACCCCATGACTGCAGGTCATATGGACATAATTAAAAGATCATTAAGAATAGTAGATAATTTAGTAATAGCAGTTGCTAACAATATTAATAAAGATTCATTGTTTAGTGTTGAAGAAAGAATTAATATCATCAAAAGTGATATTAGTAATCTAAATGAATTTAATTCAAAAATTAATGTAATGGAATTATCAGGATTGCTTACAACATTTGCTAAAGATCAAAATGCCACATGTATAATACGTGGTTTAAGAGCAGTATCAGATTTTGAGTACGAATTTCAAATGACAGGTATGAACTACCAACTTAATCCTGATATTGAGACAATATTTCTTATGACTTCTGAAAAAAACTCATTCATTTCATCAAATTTTGTTAAAGAAGTCCACAAACTAGGTGGAGATGTTTCAAAATTTGTTTCTAAAAATACTTTAGAACAACTTAATAAAAAAAACTCTTAGTTAATCACTTGCGCTTACAATATTTGAACTATATAGAATACACATTCGATGGGCCCTTAGCTCAGTTGGTAGAGCAATTCCCTTTTAAGGAATGGGTCGCAGGTTCGAATCCTGCAGGGCTCACCATCCAAAATGAAAAAAACAAAAATAAAAAATATTTCATCTGGTATTGAGAAAAACTGTGATATTTTAAGAAAAAACGAAAGCATTCTTGAAGTAGTTCTTGAAGGAACTACAATAAAGATATTACTTAAGAAAAAGACTAATAAATATATTGGGTATTTTAAAGAAATGGAATTTGAGTCTGACGGTTAATTTTTATTCCTAATATTTAATTCGTTTTCATAATCAATTTGTACTTGCTTTATAATTTCTTTCTTTGTTTTTACTTTACCTTTACCTACACCAGGGCAATTTTTAGCAATATCGTTATTCCAAGTTTTTGTATTCATATTTTCAGGCCAAAAAGGCCAAGTTCTACATTGTATGGGTCTCGATTTATATACAGTGCATTTGTTATCTTTCAAAAAAATGCAATTTCCATTATTTTTTTTTAGCTCCTTTAAGTGAATGAAACCATCAGTTTTTTGACAATAGTTTTTTACAAAGTTTTGTTCTGTTATTTTAAATCCATCTGACAATTTTTTAATATCTTTTTTACTTAAATAAACAAAACCATAGGCACCTCTTGAAACACAACAATTTCCAGAACCCTGGCATTCAAATCTAATACCTTTTTCAATATCCATAACTATTATCCAGCAGTCAGTGTTAAAATTGCTGCATCTCTTTCTTGAAGATACAATAAGTTTCGAAGATTTTCTCCTTCTGTGTTTTCTAATTTTGGATTTTTGGATAATATATCTTCTACCATAATTTTAGCATCTTCTAATAGATCGTAATCAAAACTAAGATCAGCTACATAAAAAGATGGGCTACCAGATTGTTTTTTTCCTAAAATTTCTCCTGGACCTCTTATTTTTAGATCCTCTTCAGCGATTTTAAAACCATCATTTGTGTGCTTCATTATATCAATTCTTTGTTTTGAAATTTCCCCAATATTATCTTTATGTAAAAGTATACAATATGATTGAATATCATTTCTACCAACACGACCTCTCAATTGATGAAGTTGAGCTAAACCGAATCTTTCCGCATGTTCAATTACAATTGTTGTTGCAGAAGGAATATCTACTCCAACTTCAATAACAGTTGTTGAAACTAGAATTTTATAATCCTCATTTTTAAACTTTGTCATTATTTCTTCTTTTTCTATTTCATTTAAACGTCCATGCATCAAAAGAACTTTATTTTTGAAATATTTTTTTAAAATTTTGAATCTTTCCTCTGCAGCTTTTAGATCTAATTCTTCAGATTCTTCTATTAAAGGGCATACCCAGTAAAATTTAGAAGATGAATTTTTAATTTTTTCTTTTATTCTATCAATAAGTTGATTTTCTTTATTTAATGGCAAAGAGCTAGTTATAATTGGTTTACGACCTAAAGGTTTTTCAATTAATTTACTCTCTTTCATATCTCCATATGCCGCTAAAGTTAATGTTCTTGGAATGGGAGTCGCACTCATTACTAAAATATTTGGTTTATGATTTTTATGATTAAATACCATTCTTTGATAAACTCCAAATCTATGCTGTTCATCAATAACTGCTAAACCTAAATTATTAAATTTTACAGTATCTTGTATTAAAGCATGTGTCCCAATTATAATATCTGCTTTTCCTTTTGCAATTTCATCTAATTTTTCTTTCCTTTCCTTGCCTTTATCCTTTCCTGTAAGAACAAGTACATTTATTTTTGAATCTTTTAATAAATTTAAAATATTTTCATAATGCTGAAATGCAAGAATTGTAGTAGGCACCATTAAAGCAGATTGAAAATTACTTTCAAATACTTTTATCATTGATATTAAAGCTACAATAGTTTTTCCAGACCCAACATCTCCTTGCAACAATCTGATCATTTGATTAGAACTTGCTAGATCCTGAAGTATTTCTTTGATTACATAATTTTGTGAATTTGTGAGTTGAAAATCTAAATTACTATAAAATTTATTTAATGTTTTATTTTCACTAGTAATTTTAAGACCTTTTTTCTTTTGATTAAAATTTCTCATAATGCCTATAGCTAATTGATGAGATAATAATTCATCAAATGCTAGTCTTCTTCTGAGCAAATTTTTATTTTTTATATTATTATCACTTGGATTATGTAGATTTTTAACTACTTCATTCCATCCTTTAAATTTATATTTATTTAATATTGATGTTTCTATCCATTCATTAAAATTTGGTAAATTATTTAATATTTGATCGGTTAATTTATTCATTATTTTTTGATTGAGACCACTAGTTAAACTGTAAACTGCCTCTTTACTTTTGATTATTTTATTATTGTTTAAAACACTTACATGACTAGGGTGCGTTATTTGAAATGTGTTTCTAAAATATTCTAATTTTCCAGAAATTAATCTATTTTCATTTGTTGGAAGCATTTGTCTCAACATAGGATGTCTTGCATTAAAATATACTAAATCAATATTTGTATCTCCGCAGATACATTTAATTTTGTAGGGTTGTCTTTTAAATCTTGAAGGATCATGTTTAATAATTTTTAAATTTAAAGTTACTAAAGTATTAATCTCAGCATCATGAATATTTTCATAGAATTTTCTTTCAAGAATGTTATTTGGTATGTTCCAAACAAAATGAATATTCTTATATATACCTAATTTATTAATAATTCGTTCTAACTTTGGCCCAACTCCTTTGAGAGAAGATATTGAAGATAATATGTAATTTAATTTTTCTGGTCTCATAGATTTTTTTAAAATTATAAACTATATTCTATATTCAATTTTTATGTCATTCAATTCACTAAAAAAAACGATAAAATATAGGGTTTCTTACTCCGGAACAAAAGAGACAGATATTTTATACAAAAGATATTTTATAAATCAGTTAGATAAATTTAGTGAAAAAGATCTTGAGGATATAAAATCGATATTTAATCAATTCTCAGATAATGAGATTTATGATTTTCTTACTTCTAAGGTAACCATTCCATCAGGTTTTAAGACAATATTTAATAAAATACTTAATGAAGAATAAAAATACTATCGGTCCATCAATTCACAATGTTGAACCTTTCTTCATTTCATATTTCTATCAAAATTCCAATAAATCAATTTTATACATTGGAAAAGATGAGAGGGAAATCTCATTTATGGAACAAAAAATTAAATGGTTATTACCTGATGTTGAAATTTTATTATTTAAATCTTGGGATCAAATACCCTACGACAATGTCTCTCCTTCAAAAGAAGTCCAAATCGAAAGATTAAAAACACTTAAAATTTTATCAAATTCCAAAACAAAGAGAATAATACTCACTACAATTAATTCAATAACGCAAAAAATAATCCCTAGATCAATTATTAATTCACAATTTTTTAAAATTTCAAAAAAACAAAAATTTAAATTAGAAGATTTTATAAATAACCTTGTGCTTTTAGGCTTCCAAAGAACTTCGTTAGTGCGTGATAAATCAGAATTTTCTGTCAGAGGTTCAATTTTAGATATTTTTCCAAATGAAAGATTTAAGCCAATAAGAATAGATTTTTTTGATGAAGAAATAGAGTCAATTTTTGAATTTGATCCAATTACTCAAAAAAGATTAAAAGAAATAAATAGTGACTTGGAGTTTAATATTGTTAATGAATTAATTCTTAATGAAGATAATCTGAAATTATTTAGAAAAAATTTTAGGGAAATTTTTCCAGAGTATAGAAATAGTCAAGTTTATAATTTTTTTTCTGAAAATATTATTCCATCTGGTGGCGAACAATTTATGCCTTTATTTTATGATAATCTCGAAACATTGTTTGATTATGTTGAAGACTATAAAATATTATTAAATGACGAATTTAAAAACATATTTGAAAATAGACTAGAAAATATAAATGATTTTTATTTAGCTAGAAAAAATAATAAAGAAAGTTTTTTTCTTTCACCTGAATATTTTTACTTGAAAAAAGAAAATTTAGAAAAATATTTAGATATCAATGAACATTATTATTTTAACACATTTGATAAAAATAATCATATTAACATTGATGTAAATATTGTTCATAATTTATCATCTATTAAAAAAGAAATAGATTTTAATTTTATAAATCAATTTTTTGTTACTAACTCTAAAGATAATATAATTTATATATGCTGCCGCAGTAAAGGAAGTTTAGAAAGGGTATCTAAAATATTACTGAATAATTTAGGTTTAAATTTAAATAATGTAACAAACTTTAATCATACACTTTCAGATAGTATTCTTTTAACTATTCTGGATATTGAAGAGTCATTTAAATTTAATAAATATATTTTTATTAATGAAAAATCCTTGTTTGGTTATTTTTTTAATACACAAATATCTAAATCACGAAAACAAACTATTTTTTTTGAAGAATTAAACAAGTTATCAATTAATTCTATTCTGGTACATTCTGAGTATGGTCTTTGTAAGTTTAATAATATAAGAAAAATCGAATTAAATGACTCAATTCATGAGTGTTTAGAACTAGAATTTTTTGAAAATCAAAAACTTTTTTTACCAGTTGAAAATTTAAGTTATGTATCAAAATATAGTGATGATACTGATGGAAACATTATTTTAGATAAACTTGGTGCTTCACATTGGCAAAAAAGGAAAGCAGATGCAAAAAAGAAAATTAGAGATGCTGCAAAAAAACTTATTTCCATAGCTTCTAAGAGACTTCAATCTCAATCTTATGAAATTAATACAAATATACCTGAATACGATAAATTTGTAAGTACTTTCCCATATGTTGAAACTGATGATCAATTAAATGCAATTCAAGATGTAATTAATGATTTTTCTAAGATGATACCATCTGATAGATTAATTGTAGGAGATGTTGCATTTGGAAAAACAGAAGTAATTTTAAGAGCTATTTTTCTAGCTGCAAAATCAAATTTACAATCTGTTGTTTTAGTTCCAACTACAATTTTATCTAGACAGCATTTTATTAATTTCAAAAAAAGATTATCTATTTTTGGTATTAACATTGCAGAAATTTCTAGATTAGTACCTTTAAAAGATAAAAAAGAAATTTTTGAAAAATGCAATAATGGTAATATAGATGTTTTAGTTGGTACTCATGCTTTATTAAACGATAAATTAAAATTTAACAGACTCGGTCTAATAGTTTACGATGAAGAGCAAAAACTAGGAACAATTCAAAAGGAAAAATTTAAAGAAATTGCACCAAAAGCTCATTGTATTTCACTTAGTGCAACACCTATTCCAAGAACTTTAAGTATGTCTCTTTCAGGCATAAGAGATTTAAGTCTAATTCTTACAGCACCATTTGAAAGAATGTCAGTTAGGACTTACGTTTCACCTTTTGATTCTTTAACTATTACAGAAGCTATAAAAAGAGAGATATATGGAAGAAAAAATGGTGTTTATTTTGTTGTTCCAAGAAAAAAAGATTTACCTTTTGTTGAGCAATTTTTAAATGATAATTTACCAGAAATTAAATATGTAATTACTCACGGCCAACTTAGTCCTAAATTATTAGAAATTAGAATATCAAAATTTTACAATCAAGAAGTACCTTTAATGTTAAGTACAAATATTATTGAAAATGGTTTAGATTTGCCTCATGTAAATACAATTATTGTATACCGAGCAAATATATTTTCTTTAGCTGCATTATATCAATTAAAAGGAAGGGTAGGTCGATCTTCCAAACGAGGGTACGCATACATTACATACAAAGAGAGTGAGCTAAAAGATAATGGTAGAAAAAGATTATCAATAATAAACTCTTCCGATCATCTTGGCGCAGGTTTTAATATAGCATCTCAAGATCTTGATCTTCGCGGTGGCGGTTCTATAATTGGAGAAGAACAAAGTGGTTTCATAAAAGAAATAGGAACAGAGCTTTATCATCAGATGCTTGAAGAAGAGATAAATTTACAAAAAAGTAAAATTAATTCTGACTTTGTAAAAAAAGATAATTTTCAACCAATTATAAAAATCCCTGTTGAAATTTATATACCTGAAGATTTTATAAATGATGTTGATCTAAGATTGTCCATTTACAAAAGAATCTCAAATATAAATAATAATAAAGAAATTGAAGATATAAAAATAGAATTAATAGACAGATTTGGCAAATTGCCTATTCAATTAATTAATTTATTAAAATTAGTAGAAATTAAAATCATTTGTTTAAAAAATAACATTGAAAAGTTTGAGTTTAGCAGAAAAGGTATATTAATCAGTTTTTTTCAAAATAAACCAAAAAATCCAGAAAAATTATTACAACTTTCATTATCTAATAAAAATTCTCTAATATTAAGACCGGATCAAAAAATATTTTATGATTTTGGAGGTAATTTAATTGGTGATAGATTTGAATTATCAAAAAAAATTATTAATTTATTAAAATGAGACTATTTGTATATTTATTTATTTTAATTATTTTCTTAACATTAAATAAAAATGTTTTCTCTTTAAGTAATGATTATAAATTATCAATATTAAATAAAAATCTAGATCAACCTTGGAGTATTTCATTTATTAATAAAAATGAAATATTAATTAGTGAGAAAACAGGTAAAATAAAATTATTTAATCAAATTGACGAAAGTATTATTGAGATAAAACATAATTTAAGTTTTATTGAAGACATAAACTCCCAAGGTGGTTTGCTAGAAATTTTATATCATGATAATTATGTTTATATTAGCTACTCTGAGAAAAGAGGTGAATTTAAATTATATGGACCATCATCTACGTCAATTGCAAAAGCTAAATTCAATAGAGAAAAACTAAATTTTAATAATATATTTAGATCTGAGCCCCCAATTAGATCGCCTTATCACTTTGGTTCTAGAATAGTAATTAAAGATAATTATTTATTTGCTACTTTAGGTGAAAGAGGTAAAGGAATGATTGCTCAAGAAGTAGATAAACATCCAGGTAGTATTATTAGAATTAATTTAGATGGCTCAATACCAAAAGATAATCCACATTTTAAAGACCAGCCTTTATGGCTTCCTGAAATTTTTCAAATTGGTGTCAGAAATCCTCAAGGAATGGCAATCTCTTCTTTTGATAATAAATTATACATTAGTAATCACGGTGCTAAAGGTGGTGATTGGTTTGGTGAAGTGAAGAAAGGTGAAAACTATGGATGGAAAATACTTGGTTGGGGTGGAACAAATTATAATAATACAAAAATAGGACCTAAATGGTTACCAGGTTATACAAAGGCAATTCATTACTGGGTACCTTCAATTGCTGTTAGTGCAATCACAATATACGATGGAGAAGAATTTCCAGAATTTAAAGGATTAGCACTTGTAACATCATTAAAAGATCAATCTTTACGCTCATTAGATTTTTCAAATTTGGATAATGTAGAAGAAGATATTATTTTTAAGAATGAAATAGGAAGAATAAGAGATATTAAAATTCATCCAGAAAGTGGTAAAATTTTCTTTTTAGCTCAAGATAAATTATGGAAATTTGAAAAAAAATAACATTTTCATGTATTTGAGAAATATTCTTTTTGATTTATAGTAATTATATGTTTGAATTTTTAGCTTTTTTAGTTGGTGTCATGATAATGGGACCAATCGTATACATTTATTTTTTAGTTCAAGATTTAAAAAAAAGAGTTGATAAGCTGGAAGATAAAAATTAATTTTTATTAGTTTTAAGATTTTAAAGTAATTTTGGCGGAGAGAGTGAGATTCGAACTCACGAACGAGTTGCCCCGTTGCCGGTTTTCAAGACCGGTGCTTTCAACCGCTCAGCCATCTCTCCGTTTAAATGCTTACTATAGTTTCAACATAAAAAAGTCAAAATATTAAGTATATATCGTTTCCTAATTAACGATAGTTTTGGTAATTTTATATAATGATTATTAGGTTTGTATTAATATTTTTATTTATATCATTTAACGCCTACTCAACTGATTGTAAAAAACCAAAAATGCCAACCGATGATGAGTGGAGTAGCTGGCTATCAACTATTAAAAAAGAAGCTTTAGATATAGGTATAAGTCAAAATACTATCTCAAAACATTTAAATAATGTTAAGCCGCAAAGTAAAATTATTATGCGCGATAGATGCCAGCCAGCTTCAACAATGACTTTAGATGAGTATTTATTTTATACAATTACAAAAGATAAAATATTTGCTGGAAAAAATTTTTTAAAAAAATATGAAGATTTATTAGAGGAAATCGGAGATTATTTTAAAATACAACCCAGATTTATAGTTGCTGTATTAGGTATGGAAAGTTATTATGGAAGAAATCAAGGAAAAATAAATTCTATAATTGCAATAACAACTCTTGCATTTGATAGAAGAAGAAGTGATTTTTATAAAAAACAATTATTTGCAGCTCTTGAAATTTTAGATAAAAATCTTGTTCCTAGTGGAGAATTAAAAGGCAGTTGGGGTGGTGCAGTTGGCATGACCCAAATGATACCTACAACATTTTTAGAAACAGCATATGACTGGGATGGTAATGGTATTGATATATGGAATAGCTATGCAGATGCTTTTGCAAGTACTGCAAATTATTTAACTTCATTAGATAAAAACCCATGGTCAAATGATAGCACTTGGGGAAGGGAGGTACTTCCGCCAAAAAATATTTCTTCATCTTTTTTTGATTCTATAAAACAAATTAATCCGAAAGGTTGTGGAGCAGTAAAACGTAGATCAATGCCAAAAACTCTATCTGAATGGTCAGAATTAGGATTTACAAAAATCAATGGAGATCCTTTACCAATAAGGGATGATTTAGAGGCTAGATTAATAACACCAGATGGGATAGACGGAAGGATGTTTATAGTTTATTCTAATTACAAAAATATTCTTTATTATAATTGCTCATCATATTATGCTGTATCAGTAGGTCTCCTAAGTGATAAAATATCTAATTAGTTTAATACTTATTTTATTTATATTTTCTTGTAATGAATTAGATTTTAATAATGTTTCTGATGTTGTAGAAAATAGCACAAACAAAATAGAAGAAATAATTGATAATACAAAAGAAGATAAAAAAGAAAAAAGTCTATCAAAAAATAAACAAACAAAAGATAATATTTTTTATTATGTTGGTGAACCTTATTTTATTGAGGGAGTTAGTTATACTCCAGAGGAAAATTATAATTATTCTGAAATTGGACTTTCTTCTTTTTATGGTAAGGAATTACATAATATTAAGACTGTAAATAATGATTTAAATAAAGTTACAGAACTACTTGGTAGGCATAAAACTCTACCTATTCCAAGTATGGTCAAGGTCACTAACTTGGATAATGGCTTATCTATAAATGTAAAAATTATAGATAGACATGATGATAATGCTGTTATTATTCAAGTATCAAGAAAAGTAGCTCAACTTCTTGGTTTTTATAAATCTAAATTAGCTACTGTTAAAGTGGAAGTACTTTCTGATGCTAGTAAGCAATGGAAGAGTGTTGCAAATTCATTGAATGAAGAAAATTTTGATGAAACTATCTCTTCTGCACCAACAGATATTGTATCTATTGAAGAAATAGATGAAATTTTAGAAACTGATGCAGACACAAATATAATCATAGAGGAGCCAATTGAGTTAAAATCAGAGAAAATAACTGATTTTAAATTATATTTAAGAGTAATAGGATTTGAAAATTATGAGAGTATAAGATCTGTATTAGATAATTATGAAAATAATCTAAAATATACTTCTGAAAAAAATAATTCTAAATATGACGTAATCATTGGACCTATACAAAATACAGAAGCAAATAATTTGGTTTCATACTTTATCTCAAAAGGTTATAAAGAAACTGAAATTCTTATTGAATAACAAATAGTGGTCACAATTATTAAATATTGATACATATGGTAAAAATTTTTTATTTATTATTATTTTTTCTTTTTTCTTCAAATCTTTACGCTGTAGATACTAAGGCTGAACAAGCAGTTGTAATAGATTTCAATACAAATGAAGTTCTTTTTGAAAAAAATTCTAATGTTAAAATCATTCCTGCTTCCATGACCAAAATTATGACTGTTTATGTAGCTTTTGATAGGATAAAAAATACAAATTTTTCAGTTTCAAATGAATGTAATGTATCAGCAAAAGCATATAAAATGGGAGGTTCAAGAACATTTTTAGAAATAGATGACAATGTATCAGTGAATGATTTATTGAAAGGCATCATTGTTCAATCTGGAAATGATGCCTCAATTGCTCTTGCAGAATGTTTAGGAGGAACTGAAGAAGATTTTGTTAAAGTTATGAATATTTATGCCGAACGCTTGGGCATGTCCAATACAAATTTTACTAATTCATCTGGGTGGCCGCATGAAAATCATTACTCTACAGTATATGATCTTGCAATTCTTTCAAATGCAATAATAAAAGATTTTCCAAACCTTTATTCATATTTTAAAATGGAAGAATTTACTTACAATGATATTAGTCAACCAAATAGAAATAAATTGTTATATCAAGTTCAGGGCGCTGATGGTTTGAAAACTGGATTCACTAAAGAGTCAGGTTGGGGGATAGCTGCGACAGCATTGAGAAATAATAGAAGAGTTACTGTGGTAATTAATGGAACAAATAGTTCAAGATCAAGATTAAATGAATCATCCAACTTAATCAACTGGGCTTTTAATCAAACTTCACAAAAAACTTTATTAAAAGAAAATCAATTTATTAAAGAGGTAGATGTTTGGCTGGGTAATGAGAGTACAGTTAAACTTATAAGTTCAAAGAAAATAATTTCTACTTTATCTTTTGATCAAATTCAATTGATGAAGAGTAGAATAGAATATACAAGACCTATTTCTGCACCAATAATTAAAGGAAATCAATATGGTAAATTAATAATTAGCATAGACGGAAAACCTGAAATAATAGTTCCGATAATAGCAGAAAAAAATATATCAAAAGTAAATCCAGTATTTAAAATTTTTGCAGCTGTTAAATACCTTATTTTTGGAAGAAGTTTAGATGAAATCAAATAAAGGTGTATTTATTACTTTTGAAGGACCTGAAGCTAGTGGAAAATCATCTCAGATTTTATTATTATCGAAGTATTTAAAAAAAAATAAAATACCTTTTATAATTTCTCGTGAACCTGGCGGGACAATATTAGCAGAAAAGTTAAGGAAATTAATATTAGATCAAAAATCTAAAATTAGTAATTTAGAAGAATTATTGCTTTTAATGGCCGCAAGATCAAATCATATTAATGAAGTTATAATACCAAATTTGAATAAAGGAAAAATAGTTATTTCTGATAGATATGCAGATTCTTCTTTTGTTTATCAGGGATTTGTAAATAAATTTGGAATTGAAAGATCACAAAAATTACATAAGGAATTATTAAATAATTTTTACCCAAATTTTACCTTTATTTTTAAAATATCTTCAAATGAAATAATTAAAAGAATTAGAAAAAGAAAAAATAAAAACAAATATGACAAAACAGATTTATATTTTCATAGGAAGGTAATTAAAGGGTATAAAAAAATAGCAAATTCAAAAAGATATATATTTATTGATGCAACATTATCGATGGAAAAAATTCACAAAAATATAATTAATAAATTAAATATATAATTTATGAATAATTTAATTGGTTTTTATGATAAATATAATGAAATTTATAATCGTTATAAATCTAATAATTTATCAAATTCTATTTTAATTCACGGACTAAAAGGTATTGGTAAAAGAACATTTGTTGATAATTTAATTAGAGATGTTTTAAATAATGAATGTAAAAACCAAAACCTAGATCATCATATTAATTTATTTAAAAATAATTCTCATCCTAATATTAAATTAATAGAAAAAGAAATCGATAATAAAACTAATAAGATTAAATCTTACATTACTATTGATCAAATTAGAAAGATTAAACCTTTTTTAAATTCCACTTCTATTCTTGAGAATACTTCTAAAATAATTATTATTGATACAGCAGATGATTTAAATATTAATTCTGCAAATAGTATCCTAAAAATTTTAGAAGAACCAAAAGAAAATACTTATATTTTTTTATTATCAAATCAAATTTCTAGTTTACTGCCGACAATAAGATCAAGATGTTTAAAAATTAAATTAAATAATCATACTTTTGAAGATTTTACAAAAATATTAAAAAATAATATTGAAAGTATTAGTAATGAAGAATTATATTTACTATTTGAACTAACTTTTGGCTCACCAGGCCTAGCCATTGCCTATCACACAAATGATTTTCAAAAAATCATAAATATGACAATTAAATGTTTTGCATCTAACTCAATCAATCAAGATAAAATAGATTTATCGAATATTTTATCTAAATACAACGATGATGAATTTATTAATTATCTTTCAATTTTAAAGTTTTTACTAATTATAATTAATAAAATTCAGATAAATGAAAATAAACTAAGTATAAATAATATTCCAAATTATAATATCCTAGTTAATGTTTCAAAAAACTTATCAAAAAAGAATATTATTGATAGATTCAATTATTTAATTAATAATCAAAATGAATTATTTAGTTTAAATCTAGATAAGAAAATATTTATATTAAATTTTTTAACCCAATAGTATGAATTTTTATATAACTACACCAATTTATTACACAAATGATTTACCACATATTGGTCATGCTTATACTAGTATAGCTTGCGATATCATTGCTAGATATAATAAACTTTTAGGTAACAATGTATTCTTTTTAACTGGCACTGATGAACATGGGCAAAAAGTAGAAAAAGCAGCAATTAGTTCAAATCAAAAACCAAAAGAGTTTGTTGATAACCTTTCTGTGAATTTTATTAAATTAATACCTTTTTTAGGTTGCGAAATAGATGATTTTATTCGAACTACTGAAAAAAGACATATTAAAGCTTCTCAAGAATTATGGAAAAAATTGGAAAAAAATGATCAAATATATCTCTCAAATTATGAGGGATGGTATTCAGTAAGAGATGAGGCCTATTATTTAGAATCTGAATTAAAAAATATTAATGGCAAATATGTTACTGATAATGGATCACCTGTAGAGTGGGTTAAAGAAGAGAGTTATTTTTTTAAACTTTCTGAATGGCAAGAAAGATTAATCGATTATTATGAAAAAAATCCAGAGTCAATATTACCAAAAACTAGATATAATGAAGTATTAAGCTTTATTAAGGGTGGTTTAAAAGATTTATCTATTTCAAGAACAACTTTTAATTGGGGTGTGCCAGTACCTAATAATTCTAAACATGTTATGTATGTATGGATTGATGCATTATGTAATTATTTAACTGCAATTGGTTATCCAGATATTAATAGTAAAAACTATAAGCAATTTTGGCCTGCAACTCATATCGTAGGAAAAGATATATTAAGATTTCATGCTGTATATTGGCCAGCTTTTTTAATGGCAGCAGGTATAGAGCCTCCAAAAAGAATTTTTGCACACGGCTGGTGGACTAATGAAGGACAAAAAATTTCTAAATCTGTTGGTAATGTAATTGACCCTTATGAGATAATTAATGAATATGGTTTGGATCAAATAAGATTTTTCTTATTTAGAGAAGTACCATTTGGGAATGATGGAGATTTTTCAAAAAAAGCTATCGCAAACAGAATTAATGCAGATTTATCAAATAATTTTGGTAATTTAGTTCAACGAATATCATCTTTTATAATTAAAAATAATGATTCTTTACTTAAACCACATGAAAATTTAAATAAGAATGATCAAGATTTAATCAACCTTCTTCAAATTAAATACAATGAATATTGCAATTATATGAATAATCAACAAATTGACAAAGCTATTAAGTCAGTGCTGGAGTTAATATCTGCTGGTAATGCATATGTAGATACTCAGGCACCTTGGTCACTTAAAAAAACAAATACAGTAAGAATGGAAGAAGTTCTATATATAGTGACAAATATTATTATTAAATCAGCAATAATGCTTTATCCAATAATACCAACCAGTTCTAAAAAAATTCTTGATATATTTAATTATAGTATTCATAACTATAAATTTGATAATTTTACTAAACTAATAAATCAAAATATAAAAATTAATCATCCGGAACCAATATTTCCAAGAATATTGAATGATTGACTCACATTGTCATTTAAATTTTAAAAAATTATCTGAAAATTTTAAGAATATAATTATTAATTCAAAAAAAAACAATATAACTTCAATACTATCAATAAATACAAAACCTGAAGATTTTGTGGACCATTTAAACTTAATAAAAGATTATAATTCTATTTATCTTTCATATGGTCTTCATCCTAGTAATGTTAAATCTTTAAACCAAATTAAGAATTATAATTTTGATGAATATTGTAATAATGAAAAAGTAATAGGCATAGGTGAGACTGGTATTGATTTGTATCAAAATGACAAATATCTTAAAGAACAAACACTAGTATTTGAGACTCATATTGAAGCTTCAATTAAGCATTCCTTACCATTAATTATCCATCAAAGAAATTCTGAAAATGAAATAATGGATATTTTAAAAAATTATAAATCAAATTCGCTTAAAATTGTATTTCATTGTTTTACAGGTTCAAATAAATTGTTAAATTTTTGTCTAGATAATGATTATTATATTTCTATATCAGGCATAATAACATTTAAAAATGCATCTGAATTAAGAGATATAGTTAAAAATATACCATTAAAATCAATTCTTGTAGAAACAGATAGTCCATATTTAGCTCCCGAACCTATGAGAGGTAAAGTAAATGAGCCTTCTTTTGTTAAATATACAGGTGAATATTTATCAAATTTTTTTAATGTATCTTTTGAAGAATTTGAAAAAATAACTGATAATAATTTTTTTAATTTGTTTACTAAGGCTAAAAGAGATAATTATTTATAATGAAAATAACTATATTAGGATGTGGTGGATCATTTGGATCACCTTTGGCCTGGAATAGGCATGGAAATATTGATTTAAATAATAAAAGAAATTTCAGAACTAGATCATCAATTCTTGTTGAAGAACAAAATAATTGCATATTAATTGACACAAGTCCTGATTTAAGACAGCAACTTTATGATGCCAAATGCACAAATATAGATGCAGTATTATATACTCACGAGCACTCAGATCATACATCAGGTCTCCCAGATATGCGTGCTATGTCACTTATAAATCAAAAAATCATTCCTGCATATATGCCAGAAGAAATGATTTTAAAAATGGAAACATTTTACAAATATATATTTAAAGGAGAAAAGGATTATTTACCTTTTATGAAAATTAAGAAAATTGAAGATTCTTTTTCTTTTCAAGGAACAAATATTGAAACATTTAAACATAATCATGGTTCAATAGATGTTCAAACTTATAAATTTGGTAAGTTTGCATACTCTACTGATTTAAAAAAATTTTATAACAATGATATCAATAAGTTAAAAAACTTAGATTTGTGGATAGTTGGTCTATTAAGAGAAGATCCACATCCGGCTCATGCAGGTTTTGATCAAGTTATGGAATTTGTAAATTATATTAAACCAAAAAAAACTGTATTTACTCATATGACAGCATTACTGGATGAAAATTTACTTAAAGAAAAATGTCCAAATAATGTAATACCTGGATATGATGGTATGATTATTGATTTATGAAATTGAAATCTATTGGCTGTATTGGAATTGGTAATGTTGGTTCTAATTTAGCTAATAATTTATTAAAATCACATAATAGTATATTTGTTTATGATAAAAATTTTAACTCATACTCTAAATTAAAAAACTTAAAAAATAAACCCTGTAAAAATTTGAAGGAAATTGCAAATCAGTGTGAAGTTATAATCACTTGTTTACCGTCACCTAAAATTGTTAAAAATGTGATAAAAAATATTTCAAAATATTTAACAAATAAACATGTTTGGATTGAGATGAGTACGACCGATAAAAATGAAATGATTAAATTAACAAAAATTGTAAAATCTAAGGGTGCTAAAGTTTTAGAATGTCCAATAACAGGTGGAGAACATAGAGCAAAATCAGGAAATATATCCATATTAGTATCAGGGAGCAAAAAAACATTTAATAGTAACTTTGAAATATTATCATTACTTGGTCATCAAATTTTATATTGTGGTAAAATTGGAAATGCCTCTACATTAAAAGTAATTACTAATTATTTAGCCTCTTTGCATCTATTGGGTATTGGGGAAGCTTTAACAGTCGTAAAGAAAAACAATATAAATCTAGGCTTAGCATATGAAGCAATAAAAGTGAGCTCTGGTAACAGTTTTGTAAATGAAACTGAAACAAAAGTAATTCTTGCTGGAAGTTATGATGTGGGTTTTACTATGGATTTAGTAAATAAAGATTTAAAATTATTTAGTAAACTTGGAAATAAATCTAATTTAGAATTATCAAATTATTTAAGGAAAAAATTCAAATTAGGAATGAATTTATTAGGAGAAAGATCATTTAGTACAAGTATTATTAAATTAATTGAAAAAGATAATAATATAAAATTAAGAGCCAAAAATTTCCCAAAACAATTAGTTGATGAACAAAAAAAACAAAAAGCTATAAAATTATAAATTAATGTCTAAAAAAAAATTATTACCAGCAGAATTAGATAAAAGAAATCCAAGCTACTTTTATAAAGATATACAAAATGATTATTTTGAAAATACAAGTGAATTTAATAAATATCTTAAAGATCAAAACTTCAAAAAAGTTTTTACTGGAATGTTATGGGGTGAAGGACCAGCATATATTCCTCATTTAGATACATTAGTTTTTAGTGATATACCAAATAATAGAATGTTAAAACTTTGTAACCATATCATTGATGAATATAAAAACCCATCAAATTATTGCAATGGAAATGCAATAGATAAAAATGAAAATCTTATATCATGTTCTCATGGTGGCAGATGTATATACAAAACTAATGATAATTTAGAAGTTGAAACACTTGTTGATAACTATAATGGAAAGAAGCTTAACTCTCCAAATGATCTTTTTGTTAAATCTGATGGTACAATTTGGTTTACTGATCCACCATATGGTATCTTATCAGATTATGAAGGATATCCTGGAAAACAAGAATATGGAGGTTGCTATGTTTTTTCTTTTGATCCAATTCTAAAAAAATTAGATCCAATTATTAAAGATCTTAATAGACCTAATGGTATTACAATATCACCAAATGAAAAAAAACTATATGTTGCTGATACTGGTGATAATATAAAACATCTTTATGTGTATGATATGATAAATGGAACACCAAAAAATAGAAAGTTAGTTTACGATTTTAAACCTTTTTT
The DNA here is from genome assembly GCA_902560675.1 of uncultured Alphaproteobacteria bacterium. Classification (GTDB taxonomy): domain Bacteria; phylum Pseudomonadota; class Alphaproteobacteria; order HIMB59; genus CACPNW01. The sequence continues at coordinate 51,677 of CACEMP010000001.1, forward strand.
TTCTGATGGCTTTAGATGCGATAAAGATGGTAATGTTTGGACGAGTGCTGGAAAAGCAATTAAATGTTTCAATCCTGAAAATAAACTAATTGGACAACTCATACTTCCAGAATTAGTATCTAACTTAGAATTTGGAGGAAAATATGGTAATATTTTATACGTTACAGCAACTACTAGTTTGTATTCAATTGAATTAAATCAACAAGGTGCAAGATTTTATGAATAACACTTTAAATACAAGTAAATGTGAACCATGTAATGGAAAGACACACAAATTAGATTATGATGAAATAAGTAAATTTCTTTCTGAATTAAATGATTGGTCAGTTAATGATAACCAAGAAATGATATTTAAAAAATTTAAATTTAAAAATTTTAAAAATGCAATATCTTTTGCTAATATTGTAGGGGAACTTTCAGAAAAGGAGGGGCACCATCCTGATATATCAATTGGCTGGGGTTATTGTCTTATTATGATACACACACATGCAATTAAAGGATTATCAATTAATGATTTTATTCTTGCATCTAAAATTGATTTAATAAATTTATAATAAAAATGAAATACTATCTATCAATAGATGCTGGTACATCTGTAATAAAAGTAGTTATTTTTAATATTAACTTTAATAAAATTATTAGTTCAATTATAAAAACTCCGGTAGTTACTAATTCATCAGGAAAGTCTGAATTATTAATGACTAAATTCTGGGAATTAACAGCTAGTTGTATTTATGATACAATTAAAAGATCAAAAATTAACCCTAAAAATATTGCTGGTGTTGGGGTAACCGGAAATATGGTTGGTTTGTGGCCAATTGACAAAAAAAATAAGCCTGTAAGAAATGCAATTTTATGGAATGATACTAGAAGTTCAGTAATTTTTAAAAACAACAAGATTTTTTCAAAAATTTATAAAATTACAGGATCAATTACACAATATGGGTGCACAATACCTATTTTAAAATGGATAACTCTAAATGAATATAAAAATTTAAATAAAATTAAATTTATTCTGACTTGTAAAGATTGGATTAGATTTAATTTAACAAATGAAATCTATAATGATGAAACTGAAGTTTCTGTTTTTCCTGGCGATATAAAAAATAAAAAATTATCAGAAAAAATTTTTAAGATATTTAAATTAAGTACTAAGTATTTTAAATTATTTCCTAATATTAAAAAATCTAATGAGTTAGGTGGATATGTTACTAAAAAAGCATCCAAAAAAACATTATTAAAGATTGGCACCCCTGTAATTATAGGATGTGGAGATGTAATTGCATCAATATTAGGTTCAGGTGGTATAAATAAAAATCAAAAATTAACAATTATAGGAACTACTTGCCACAATATCGTAGTTAGAGACAATTCAAAAATACCTAATAATAACGCAGGATTATTTTTTTCATCTTTAAATGATACTTGGTTAGAGACATCAATTAATGTAGCAGGAACAACCAATATTGATTGGGTAATAAAAAACTTTTATTTTAATAATTTAAATTATTTATCTAAAATAAATTTAATTAAGAAATTTGAAAATGATTATATAAAAAAAAAATATCCTCAAAATTCTCTTATATTTTTGCCATATTTAAATTATGGAGGGTCAATATCACCATTTGTTAATTTAAATTCAAAAGCTGAAATATTTGGAATTTTACCACATCATAATAAATTTGACATAATGTCTGCATGTTATGAAGGAATAGCAATTTCTATAAAGGATTGTTTTGGCAGTAATATAAAAAAAAATGATGTACTTTTCTTATCAGGAGGAGGTTCCAAAAGTAAAATTTTGCCACAATTAATTTCTAATTCATTAAATATTAAAGTTAAAATTTTAAATAATGATGAACTTGGTTCTCTGGGAGTAGCTTATTTAATTTCAAGTTATTTAAAAAAAGATAGTTTAAAAAAAATAATTAACACACATACAAAGATTAAAAAAACTTATTATCCAAATAAACCTAGTTCTAAATATCTTAATGAAAAGTATATTAAATATAAAAAACTAAGAGAATCTTTGAATTATATTTGGTGACATTTTTTCTATTGTAATATTCAGTTAATTAATATTAAAATAATTTCATAAATTTAATAAGTGAGGAAAAATGAAAAAAATAATACTTTTTACGATTTCAATATTATTTTCTTTTAATGCCCTTGCAGTAACTAATGTTACTTTTTGGCATATGGAAGGAGTTCCACATAGGGTTGATAGAATTCAAACACTAATTGATGAATTTAACGCTGCTAATCCTGACATCAATGTGACTCAGGAGGTTCAAAATTGGGGAGAAATATATGCCAAGGCTCCTGCTTCTGTAGCAGCTGGAACAGCACCTGAAATATTAGTAGGTATTCCAGATTTTACACCAATACTTGCAGATATGGGTGCAGCTCAACCTGTTGAAGACTTTGTAGCTGAATTAGACGCTCAATATGGCTTTTATCAAAAAGCTCTTGATCAATATACTTATAATGGTCATACTTGGGCAGTTCCACTTTGGAATATGGCTTTATCGTTGTGGTATAGAAAAAGTGATTTTGAAGAAGCTGGAATTAAACCTCCTGAAACATGGTCTGATTTAAAAAAGGCTGCGAAAGCACTTACTAAAGATGGTGTTTATGGAATAGGACTTCCTGGAAATAAACAACTTTATACAGATCAAACAATTTATAGTTTTATGGTTAACTCAGGTGCTAAAGAAATTTATAATTCTGATGGTTCATTAAGATTTGATAATCCAGAAACTGTAGCAGCTTATGATGTTTATAAAGAATTGTATCAATATTCCGCACCAGATGCTGCTAACTGGACTTGGGGAGAGGCAGAAGCTTGTTTTGCAAGTAAAGGTTGTGCTATGATTTTACAATTTACTGTTATTTCTACTTATGATTCTCAAGCAGGTGGAGATGCTAGTGATTTGGGAGTCATACAAATACCTTACGCTAACGGTAAAGCACACAGAGCTGGAACTGTTTCATATGTTAACTCAGCAATGATAATGACAGATGATGAAGCAAAAAAAGAAGCATCAAAAAAATTTCTAAGCTTTTTAATGGAGCCGGGTAATTACGGTCGTTTCATTAATATGGAACCAGGTTTATTTTTACCTATCACAGAGGCTGGAAGTCAAGATTCGACTTATTGGGATGACCCGGTTGTTGTTAAATATAAATCTCAAGTTGAAACTATGTTAGATAATTCTACTAGAGGCAGTTTATTTGGTTTTACTGATGGTAATACTTTCACTAGTATATCTTCTATATCGGCTCAAAATTTATTAGCTCAAACTCTTCAACTAACTTTAATTGATGGAAAAACTCCTAAAGATGCAGTTAGTGAAGGTATGGAAATAATGAATGAAGCTATTGAGTAAATAATTAATCTTTATACAGCACCTTTTAAGAGGTGCTGTTGTTTCAGTGAAAAAAAATAATATTGAAGGTTGGTTATTTGTATCTCCATTAGTTCTTTGGATATTTTTAATAATTATAATTCCTATTTATATTGCCTTTGAATTAAGTTTATTTAATATTAAGATAATAGGCACTTCTGGTAAATTTGTTGGTATAGATAATTACATAAAATTATTTGGAAAATCTAAATTCTTAAATGCTTCTTTAAATAGCTTATATTGGATAATTGGTAATGCAGTCTGTCAGACTTTTTTTGCATTTATTATTGCATTAACTATAAATTATAAATTTCCAGGAAAAAAAATCATGGCAAATTGGATTATATTAGCATTTATTATACCAACTGTAGTTGTTGTTGTAATTTGGAAATTAATGTTAAGTAGTAGTAGTGGAATTATTAATTCAGTTTTAGTTGATTTAGGAATATTAAACGAAGCAACAGGTTTTTTTAGTTCTCCAAATAAAGCTTTTATAACCTTAATTTTTATTAACTCATGGAGATGGAGTCCTTTTTTAGCATTAATAATACTTTCTGGCCTTAACTCCATAAATAGAGAAATGTATGATGCATCAAGAGTTGATGGAGCAAATTTTATTCAACAATTTATATTTATTACTTTTCCGAATCTTAAAAATGTTTTGTTTGTTTTGGGTTTAGTTGGTACTTTATTATCATTTAACATATTTGATATTATTTGGTTAATTACAAAAGGTGGACCATCTAACGCAACTTCAACAATACCTTTATTAATTTATGAAACTGCTTTTACTAAATTTAGAATAAGTCAAGCAGCAACATTATCAATAATAACAAGCTTTATGTTATTATTATTTTCTATTATTTTTATTAAATCAATGGCACCAAAAGAAGATGATTAAAGAAAAAAATATAAAATTAATTTTTATAAGTTTATCATTGATATTAATATTATTAATTTTTTTCTTACCTTTTTTTTGGATAATAACATCATCATTTAAAAATCCTGAAGAAATTATTGCAACATCTACAACTATTATTCCAAGATCTTTTACTTTAGAACATTATTATAAAATTTTATTTTATTCTGATTTTTTTATTTATTTAAAAAATAGTTTGATTGTTTCTTTTTTTTCAATGTTTATATCAATTATTTTATCTGTTTCAGCTGCGTATGGTTTACATAAACTTAAATTTTATGGGAATAAGTTTGTTGAATATTCTCTTCTTGTAACTTATGCCTTTCCTGGTGTAATTTTATTAGTTCCTATCTATCTTCTTTTTGCAAAGTTAAATTTATTAAATAGTTACTTTTCACTAATTATTGTTAATGTTTTATTTGCGTCTCCTTTTGCTGTTTGGATGTTGAAGGCTTTTTTTAAATTAATACCAAATGAAATAGAAGAGGCGGCTTATATTGATGGGGCATCAAGATATATTGTCATATCTAGAATTATTGTACCATTAGCTTCTCCAGGTATAGCAAGTGTTGCAATTTTTTGCTTTATTATTTCATGGACAGAATATTTATTTGCTTCAATTCTAATTAGTGGTGATGATTTGAAAACTTTGCCAGTAGGCTTAGCAGGAATTGTCGGTCAATATCAAATTGATTGGGGTTTTTTACTATCTGGTGCAGTTTTAGCTAGTTTACCAGTTATCATACTATTTGTATTTATTGGTAAGTATTTTGTTTCTGGATTAACCGAAGGTGCGGTTAAATAAAATTTAAGTTCCGCAATAAGTTTGAAAAACTTTTTCATGATCTTTTGGTAATTTTCTATATTTTTTATTATTTTTATTTTCTACATATGGAAACTTAAGTATTTCATTAAATGTAAATAGTTTTGAATAATTCTCCTTGTATGATTCTTTAATTATATTTTCTATTATGTGATTTCTTGGAATTATTACTGGATTAATTTTAAAATATTTTTTTTTTGTTTTTAAATTATATTTTTGTAACCAATCTCCAAATATATTTTCATCTAAATTATTCTTTTCTAAATTTATAAATGTATTTGTATAATCTAATTTATAAATATGCATTATATCTAGAAAATCATAAATTAATTTTTGATTATTTTCATGAGTGCTTAGGTTTAGTTTTTTGCACATCATCTCTAACCAGCAATTTTCAAATTTTTCTTTATTTTCAATTAGGATATTTTCTACCAATTTTATTGCTTTATTTTCATTATTATCAATTAAGTGAAGAAATGTTTCTGCAAATCGAGCTAAATTCCATAAAGCTATTTTAGATTGATTTTCGAATGAATATCTACCCATTTGATCAATTGAACTAAAAACTGTTTTTGGATTATAGTTATCCATATATGCACATGGACCATAATCAATTGTTTCTCCTGATATACTCATATTATCAGTGTTCATTACCCCATGTATAAATCCAACTCTCATCCATTCAATAATTAAGTTCATCTGTAATTCACAAATTTTTTTAAAGAAGTTTAAATATTTTTTCTCATTATTATCAATTTCTGGAAACAATCTTTTAATTGTATAATTTATTAAGTTATTAAATTCTTTTATGTTTCTTAGAAGACTTCCAAATTGAAATGTTCCAACTCTTATATGAGATTTAGCTACTCTAACTAATATAGCTCCTGGTTCATATTTTTCTCTTAATATCTTTTCACCAGTAATAATAATAGCTAATGCTCTTGTTGATGGAATACCTAAATAGTTCATTGCTTCACTTACAATATATTCTCTTATCATTGGGCCCAATGTGGCTTTTCCATCCCCATTCCTAGAATAGGGCGTTTGACCTGATCCTTTTAATTGAATATCAAATCTTATATTATTTTTATTTATATGCTCCCCTAGTAAAATTGCTCTTCCGTCACCAAGTATAGTAAATTGTCCAAATTGATGACCAGCATAAGCTTGTGAAAAAAAATTTTTTTTATCAATATTTTTTCCTAATAAAAAATTACAAATTGCCTTTTCGTTATTGTTAACTTCCAAATTTAATTCATCAGCTAGCTCATTATTGAATAACAATAATTTGGGATTTTGAAAATTTTGAGGTTTTACGTTGCTATAATAAATATTTGGAAGATCAGTGTAGCTATTTTGAAAGTTCCAATTCATATTTTCGAATTAAATATATATTATTTATTTTAAATTAACATAAAGGACTTTAAGGTATCAATTAATAAACATGGTAAAGATAAATGAAATAATTAATTTTAAAGATCATCCAATTGATAATTTTGATTATATTAATAAATGTAAATATAAAATTTCACATGAGTCAGTATTAGTTTTAGAAAATTTTCTAACTGATGAATGCTTAAATGAGTTAATTGCTGAGGCCTTAAAACTACAAGATAAGGCATTTTATTGCTCTCAAAATCACACAATTTTTTTAGATAAATACGATAAAAATATAGGAGATAAAGATCCTTTAAATATTGAAGTAAAAAGTGATAAAGGTTGTGTTCCTCATGATTATTTAGATGCAAAATCAAAATTAAATATTCTTTATGATTCACAAATATTTAAAAATTTTTTAAAAGAAATACTTAATTTAAATAATCTTTTCCCATATGCTGATTCATTATCATCAATAAATTATAACTACTATCAAAACAAACAGCAACTAGGTTGGCATTTTGATAATGCATCTTTTGCAATAACCTTAATGATACAAGCATCAGATACTGGTGGTGAGTTTCAATATGTTAATAAAGGAAGAAATTATAATAAGAGTTATATTGATAAAAATTACATAAAAAAAATACTAGATAATTCTATAAATCCTAAAACAATTAAATCCAAACCAGGTACACTTATTTTGTTTTATGGGAGAAATTATCTTCATCGTGTAACGCCAGTTACATCTAAAAAACCTAGAATTTTAGTCACATTAAATTATAACGAAGAAGAGGGTACACTATTATCTGAGAATGCAAGATTAACTTTTTTTGGTAGAATAAATTAATGATTATTAAAGAAAAATAATTGCTCTCCATTTATTTTAAAATTATTTATTAAATATTTAGCTTCATCTGAAATTATCCAATCTATATATATTTTTGCATCTTCGATATTTAGTTTTGTATTCAAATTATTATTTACTAAAATTATTCCGTATTGATTAAATAAAGGAGGAAAATTTTCACATACAATTTTAAGATTATATTTCATATTAAAAGATATCCATGTACTTCGGTCACTTAATGTATAAGCATTATTATTATTAGCTATTAATAAAGTTTGCCCCATACCTTGCCCTACACTAAAATACCAATTTGTATCATTTTCAGGTTTTGTAGAGATTAGTTCCCATAATTCCATTTCTTTTTTATGGGTTCCACTTTCATCACCTCGCGAAATAAAATTTAATTTATTATTTTTTATTTCAATCAATTTATTTTCTATTGAATTACATTTGTTATTATCACTTTTAGGACCTACTAAGACAAAATCATTGTACATTAAGTCAAATCTTAAAGTACCATAACCACTATTCATAAATTCTAATTCAGATGGTGTGTGATGAACTAATAAAATTTCAACATTTCCATCTTTTGCAATTCTAATAGCTTGTCCAGTACCTAGTGATAGAACATTAATTTTTATTTTAAACTTATCGTAAAAGTATTTATTTAAATATTTTAGTAGTCCTGAATCATGGGTAGATGTAGTGCTTGCAATATTAATTATATTTTCTTTGGAATAAGCAATATTAAATGAAAATAGAAAAATTATTATAATTAATATTTTATTCATAATTTAAATTTGTTTATTTAAATATATTCAAATTCAATTTTTCCAAGCTTCCCAAAATCAGCTTTAATTAAATTTCCAGAATGTATTTTAAAAGCTTTTGTACATGATCCCGAAGAAATATATTGACCTTTTAACATAGCTTCTCCTTTTAGAGATAATGTATTAATTAGCCATAAAACAGCGTTTAAAGGATTATTAAGAACATTTTTTGTATTACCTGTTTCTTGAATCTCATTATTAATAAAAAGAGAAACATTAAAATTAGTGAGATCAATTTCATTAACATCAAATATTTTTTCATTGTATATCCAAAAATCAGATGCACCATTTGTTGATATTAAATTCATAGCACCTATATTAGATATTTCTTTTTGAAATCTAAAATCAACAAGTTCTACTGAACATAATATTCCATCTAATAAATTTCTAACATTTTTTATTGTAAATGGAGCTTTTGAAATATCTACGTCATCTTTTATTCTAAAACTTATTTCTGGCTCAACAAATGTTTGAAAGAAATTTTTTGAATTTAATTTTTTTACATTTTTAGATGAATATTTGCTAAATAAATTTCCATAAAAAGGTTCAGAGATATTCATCTGAGTCTGAGCTGCCTTAGAGGTACATCCAATTTTTTTTCCAATACATATATTATTTTTTAAACTTAAATAATTTACTTTTAACTCATCCTGTATTTTATAAGCATCCTTTATATTTTTTGGCTCTAAGTGATAAAGTGAATCTATACCTGTTTTATTTAATTTACTTTTAAATAAAATACTGGCAGCTTTTTCAATTTCTTTATTATTCATAAATTACTCAATTCATATCCATACATTTTCATAACTTTTCCAAATGAATTTTCTAATTTCTCTATTTGATATTTATTTAAAATATTTTTCCATTGATTTTTTTTACCTACAGAAAAAAAATTATTGAAAGGAGTTGATTCAATAAAACCCTTGGTATTTTCTTCTTTCTTAAAATTTTCAAAAGTAGTTGAAGATACTATATTAATAATTTTTTCATCTTTATTTTTAAAATTAAAATTATAATTATTCTCAAAAAAATTCATAATTTCTAAAATTATTTCTTTTTTTCTATAAACTAAGTCCTCAAATTTAATAATTTTTAATGGTTTATTCCATTTATTTGAGCACCAAGACAGCACATGTCTATTCCAACTTGATAAATATGATCTTGGTCTATTTTCATCATTAAATATCTTATCTGCCAGTTTATTTTCTGTCCAATGTAATTTTTGATGTTCATTAGTCATTATTTCTATAGTTTCATCTATACTCACATCTAAATGTTTACTCCATGATATACAAATATCTCTAGGATCACGGATCATATAAATTGTACCACAAGTATTTTTTTCAGTAGTAAATGGGAATTCAAATATTTTAAATAAACCTGAATGAGTTTTTAAAAAAATTCTATCTGTATTTAATTTTAGCATTTTTTTTGTCTGAAGTTTTAAAATATACTTGTAAAAAATTTCTAAATTTGAAAGATTAGAAATATCTTTACCAAATATTTTCCTATCTCTATTAATAAGCTCAGTAATATCAAATTGTCCAATTTTGTTAAAATCTTTAAGATTAAAGCTACCATCTTTTTTGAAAATCAAAGCAATAATAATGCTTCTTAAAAGAGTGTTTCCACTTTTTGGATACGATGCTAACCAAAATATATGATTACTCACAATTCAATTGAGTGTTTTTTCATTTTATTATAAATCTCAATACTTTCTTCATAAATTTTTTGGTAATGATCAGGAACTTTATTAATTTTATTTTTAGTTTTTATAAATCCATTTGAATTTATTATGTCACGATACCAATGTTTGTGCCATATGCCATAATCATTTGTAATACCCTTTGGCCATTTTATCATCTTTATTGAAAAATCTATTTCTAATTTATTACAAAGTTCTTTAAGATATGCTTCTGGATTTTGTAATAAAATATCAGCATTAACTACTATAATTTTTTTTGAAATATAATTTCTAACATATTCAAATAGCTTAAACATCTGCTCAAAGCCAATATCAGTTATATTATAAAGTCTATTTTTTTTAATATATGAATTAATAACTTTTGATGGATGTCTAATTAAGAAACAATTTGTACCTTTTTCCAACCATTCAATATTTGTTTTATCTAAAATATGATGCGTCATGTGTTTTTGGTAATAAATTCCCTTTTTATCCTTAAGAATTGTTTTGATTACTTCACTTTCCTTAGTAGGATAAAAATCTATTATTTCATCTCTCATGGGATGATTAAGTCCAGTTTCTTTTAAATAATAGGAATAAAATGGTTCATCATATACAATTGTATCATCTCTATTACTAAATGAACGTAATAATGCTGTGGAAATATTACGAGGTCCTGACCACATGAATATTCTCATTTATTTTAATAATTTTTCATACCAATTTCTTAATTGATAAGTTAAATTTTTGTTATTTAATTTTAATTTTTTATTATTTATTGCGTTTACTGGAACGACACCACCAAAACTGCCAGTTACAAATGCTTCATCAGCTTGCATAACATCTTTTAACTTAAAATCTTTTATAAAAATTTTTATTTTATTATTTTTACAAATATCTATAATTTTTTGTCTTGTAATTCCTGTTACTTGGTATTTTCCTTTTGAAGTATAAACACATTTATTTTTTATATAAAAAAAATGTGTACTGTTATTGGTTGCTATATTTCCATTAATATCAAACATTAGTGATTCATCGCCACCTTTTTTATGACCTTCAATACAAGCGATAATGCAATTTAGTTTCGAAAGACTATTAATTTGAGGATTTTGTGCATTTAAACTACCTCTAATTGTATTTACAGTAACTAATTTTAACCCTTTATTATAAATATCAATATTAGGTTTTTTATATTCAGGTATAATTATTATTGAAGGATTGGAAATAACAACTTTTTCAGATTGATATGGTGTACTCCTTAATCCACGAGATATAATAATTCTCATATGGACATCATTTTGCATTTTATTAATCATAATAGTCTTATTTATTATTTGAGTAAGCTCTTTTCTATTTAAGTGAAGTTTTATACTTATAAGTTTTAAGTCTTTATATAATCTATCTAAATGTTCTTTTAGAAAAATAAATCTACCGTTATAGATTCTACCACTTGTCCAAACTCCATCTCCCAATAATACTGATGAGTCAAAAACAGATATCTTAGCTTTATCTCTAGGATAATATTTTCCATTTACATAAATTTTAATTTTTTTATTTCTTTTATCTTCTTGAAAATCGTGACTAGAAACCATAACAAATATTAATTTAATTATTATTATCGGTCTAGTAATAAATACTATATACAAGGTATGTCTTACAGCAATCAATAAATGTTTAGTAAAAATTTAATAATAATATTTTTAAGCTCTACAATCGCATCATTTGCCCCTGTAATTACAGTATTATTGAGTGGTATTATTGGAAGTCAGTTAATTGATACCGGTTGGGCAAGTACATTACCAATGTCTTTAATGATATGCGGAACATTTATCTTTGCTCCAATTGCTTCTAAATTTTTTAGTTTAATTGGAAGAAAAAAAGGTTTTATGACTGCTTCAGTTATAAGTAGCTTTGCTGCTATGATTTGTGCATATTCAATTACAGTTGCTAGTTTTTATATATTCTCAATAGGTTGCTTACTAATTGGAGCTGCACATTCTTTTGTTCATCAATATAGATTTGCAGTGCCAGAAACTGTTAAAAAGGAATTCGTACCTAGATCTATGTCTTATATCTTACTACTAGGTATTGTGTCAGCTTTATTAGCATCTAATTTTGCAAATCTGTTTAAAGATTTAACTGATAGTCAATTCACTGGTTCATTTCTTTTTTTGTCTATAACAGCTTTAGTGCCAATATTATTTCTTTTTTACTATGAAGATGAAAAAATGAATATAGAAAAAACTAAATTTGAATTTAGTAGAATTAATTCAATACTAAAAAATAGAAAAATTATTTTATCAATTATTACTGGTGGAGTAGGGTACTACGTTATGGCAAGTATAATGACAGCTTCAAGTTTATTTCTTCATGTATTTAAAGAATTTACAATATTTGAAACTTCAATAGTAATTCAGCTACATATTATCGGGATGTTCCTTCCGAGTTTGTTTACTGGAGATTTAATTAAAAGATTTGGACATAACAAAATTATAATTTCAGGTGTATTTTTATTATCCGCAAGTATTTTTACTAACATTTTTTTTCAAACGTATATAGGATATGCAGTTGGTTTAATACTATTAGGCGTAGGTTGGAATTTCCTATTTTTGTGCTCAAGTGCTATATTAGTAGTTTCTTATAAAATTGAAGATAAATATGTTGCTCAAGGTTCTGCTGATTTCATTATTTTTGCTACTCAAGCAACTGGTAGTTTGAGTGCAGGAATACTTCTTTATACTACAAGTTGGCAGTTTTTAAATATTATGTGTATACCACTTTTAGTTGTTGTGCTTTATGTTGTTTATGTGACTAATAAAAAAGAAAATCTAAAAATGTAACTTAAAAAAATATTACTTTTAATTTATAATTAAATTATGAATAAAAAAATATTATTTATAGGAGCCAATGGATACATGGGGCATGGCATGTCTCTAAATCTTTTAAAACATAATAAGCTTTATGTCCTTGCAAACAAACAAAGAAATAATATTGAAAATCTTATAAAAGATGGAGCAATAGAAATTAAATCTTATGAAGAAATAACTAATCTTAATTTGGACTGTTTGATGTTATGTGTAACAAATACTCCAATAGCTTTAAATATTGCTGAGCAAGTAGGACCATTATTAAATAGATCTACTCTTGTCATAGATTTAACAACTCATAATAAAAATGGTACTAAAGAAATGAAAGATATATTTGATAAATTTAAAATTTCTTTTGTTGTGTCTCCTGTAATGGGTTCAAAAAATGAAAGTTTAAAAGGAATATTAGGATCAATATGGGGTGGCAATCAAAATAAATTTGAAGAATCAAAAATATATTTAGATACTTTTTGTAAAAATGTTTTTAATTTTGGCTCTGTTGAAAAGGCTTGCGCTGCTAAACTATTATCAAATTTTTTATCACTATTAACAACTACAACTGTCATTGAATATTTTAAATCAGCTGAAAAACTTGATGTTGATTGGAGAAAATTATTTGAAGTTGCTAAACTGGGATCAGGTAATTCTGGTGCTTTAGGTAGAATAGCTGAAAAAGCTATTTCAGGTGATTATAAAGGCTATACATTTTCCGTATCAAATACATTGAAAGATTTAACATATATAAATGATCTTTTAAAAGATTTTCCAAATGCAGAAAAGTTTTCATCTATAGCTAAAACATTTTATGAAGAATCAGTTGGGAAAGGTCATGGAGATTCATTGATTAGTGAATTAATTGATAAAGAAAAATATTAATGGATAAACTAGTACCAATTATTTACATGGCAGGTGTTTTTTTGTTAATCTTGCCTGCTTTTATCAACTCAAATAATAGTTTCAAAATATTCTTTACTAACTTATCTATATGGGTAGCAATTATTTTAGTAGTATTTTCTTTATATTACTTTTACAATCTATATTTAGATTTTTGATAGATTTAATTCAAATATTTTAATATAACCAATATGATGATTTGACATGATATGTTCTAATATTTATAGCGCATACTTCAAATGAACGCTCCCACTGTAGCTAAATCAAGAAGATTAAGAAGTACAATATATTCATCACGTATTGAGAAACAGGGTTTGAAATCTTATACTGTTTACAATCATATGCTTCTACCGGCAGGTTTTTCAGATTCATTAGAGGATTCTTATTATCATCTTAAAGAGCATGTTCAGATTTGGGATGTTGCTGCTGAACGCCAGATACAAATTACAGGCGAGGACGCAAGTGAATTAATTCAATTAATGACACCAAGAAATCTCTCTAAATCAATTGAAGGTAAATGTTACTATTGTCCAATAGTCGACGATAATGGATGCCTAATCAATGATCCAGTTATATTAAAATTTAATGATAATAAATGGTGGGTATCAATTGCTGATTCAGATTTGTTATTATTTGCAAAAGGTTTAGCTATTGGCAAGAATTTTAATGTAAATATTTCTGAACCTAATGTTAATATTATGGCTGTTCAGGGACCTAAATCTTTTTCATTAATGAGCAAGGTCTTTGGAAAAGAAATTCTAGATCTAAAATTTTATAATTTTAAATATTATAATTTCAATGGATCATCTTATTTAGTTGCAAGATCAGGCTGGTCAAAACAGGGTGGTTTTGAAATATATGTTGAAGATGATGATGCTGGTTTGAAACTATATGATGAATTTTTTAAAATAGGAGAAGAATTTAATGTAAAACCTGGTTGCCCTCATCTTATTGAACGAATTGAAAGTGGTTTACTATCCTATGGAAATGATATTGATCTAAATGATAATCCATTTGAATGTGGATTTGATAAATTTGTAGATCTTGATAATGAATTTAACTTTCTTGGTAAAGAAAAACTAAAAAAAATTAAAGAAAATGGAATATCAAAAAAATTAATGGGAGCAATTATAGATATTAAAGAAATTCAAATGACTGGATCTCTTAGTTTATTTTTTGACAATAAAGTTATTGGAGAATTAAGATCAGCAGTCTATTCACCAACATTCGATAAGGTAATTGGAATAGCCATGATAGACAAACCATATTTTAATATTGATCAAGAGTTTGAATTAAATCTAATAAATAAAAGTAACAAAAATATTCATAAAGGGAAAATTTGCGAATTACCTTTTCTTTAATAGTTTTCCATGAGTAAAAATATTCAAGCAATACTTCTTGCCTTAATAGCATCATTTTGTGCAGTCTTAATGTCAGTTTTTCTTAAATTGGGTCAACAAGATGCAAATGTGTTCTCTGTAGGTTTTATGAGATTCTTCTTTGGATTATTAATTATTTTGCCATTTATAATAAAATCAAGATTTAAAATTTATAATACTGCTAATTTAAAACTTCATATTTCACGAAGTATAATAAATGTTCCTATGATGATTTTAGGATTTGCTGCATTGATGTATATTCCTTTAGAGCAGATAAAAGCAATTGGTTTTTTAAGTCCAATCTTAGTCGTAATTTTGAGTGTAATTTTTTTAAAAGAAAGAATTTATTTAATTCGAACTTTTTCGTTGATATTAGGTTTTATTGGAACGCTAATTATCTTACGACCAGGTATAATTGAAATTAATATTGGTGTTTACATGGTCCTTCTTTCCGGACTGTTATGGTCAACTGTTATTATTATTACAAAATTTATGTCAAAAACTGACTCTGCCATGACAATACTTACATATCAATATACATTTGTATCATTATTTACTTTACCATTAGCTATTATCTATTGGTCTAATCCAACTTTTACGTCAATTTTTTATAGTTTTTTGGCAGCAATTGTTGGTACTGTTTTGCATCTTTGTATTAATAACTCTTATAAGTTAGCAGATTTATCAATTATTCAACCAGTTTATTTTACCCAATTAATATTTGCTTCTTTGCTCGGTTTTATAATATTCGGTTCATTACCAGATTTATTTACATGGATTGGTGCTATTTTAGTATTTTCATCTGTTCTTATTATTACTTATAGGGAAAATTACTTAAAAAAAGATATAGCAAAAAATTCTATACCACTCAAAAATTAAATTTTATTAAATTTACCTTTAAAAGATAATATAAATTAAATAAAATAATATCATGAACACTAATCTATCCAGTCAATTTAAATATTTTGGTATTTGGCCAGTTGCTCCAACACCATTTCACGATGATGGCCAAGTTGATTATGAAGGAATGAAGAGAGTAATTGATTGTATAGTTGATCAAAAAGTTGATGGTGTTTGTATACTAGCAAATTTTTCAGAACAATTTTTACTTTCTGATGAAGAAAGATTTAAATTAACTAATTTATGTTTAGAGCGTATTAATGGAAGAATTAAATCTATAGTTACTATTTCTCATTTTGCTACTGATATTGTTTATGAAAGAGCTAGGTTAGCTAAATCATTAGGGGCAAATATAGTCATGATGATGCCACCATATCATGGCGCTTTATTAAAAGGTAATCAAGATCAAATTTATAAACAGTTTTCTAAAGTAAGCGAAATAGATATACCTATTATGATACAAGATGCTCCTCTATCGGGCATAGAGTTACCTGTTCCTTTTCTTACGAAAATGATTAATGAGATTGAGAATCTTACTTGTTTTAAAATTGAAAGTGCTCAAGCAGCTTCTAAAATAAGACAATTAATATTAAATTGTAAAAATAATTTAGAAGCACCATTTGATGGCGAAGAATCAATTACATTATTGGCTGATTTATATGCAGGCATTACTGGCTCAATGAGTTCTGCCTTATTACCAGATAAAATTAGACCAGTAATTATTGATTTTCTAAATGATAAAAAAAAAGAAGCTGGAGAAAAATACAATAATATTTTACCATTAATAAATTTTGAAAATAGACAATGTGGATTTCAAGCAACAAAAATAATTATGAAAGAGGGAGGTGTAATTAATTCTGCATTTTGTAGACATCCAATAAAAATGTTAGACGATCACACCAAAAATTTACTTTTATCTATCGCAAAAGACTATGATTTAGTCTCAATGAATTGGGGAAAATAATTTAATTAATTGACAAATATAATTTAAAAAATATTCAGGTAAAATGTTAAAAAAATTAGAGGGTTTTCTAGAAAATTTTATTTTCAATTCTAGGTGGTTACTAACCCCTATCTATATTGTACTAGTCTTAACTTTAATAATTATTGGCGTTAAAACAGTTCAAGAATTTTTATATGAAATTACACATATTTTTGAAATGACTGTTAATGATCTTTTAATATTTGTCTTACATATTGTTGATTTAGCATTAGTTGCTAATCTTGTATTAATATTAATTATGAGTTCTTACAGCTCATTTGTATCAAGAATTGAAGTTGCTGAAGACTCAGTAGATACTCCAAAATTTTTAGGCAAAGTTGGCTTTAAAGATCTTAAACTTAAAGTTATTGCTTCAATAATTGCTATAAGTTCAATAGGTTTACTAGAAGCTTTTGTTGATACATCAAAAAAAACACCTGAAGAAATTTATTTAATGATCTATATCCATGCTATTTTCATTATATCAGGTTTATTACTTGCTTTAATGGATTTCTTTAGTAGTAGATCAAATTTAGACGAATAATTTTAATAGTTTCACTTAAATTATTTAAATCTGCATGCGTCAACTTTTAACACAGAATCTTCATATAAATATATATACACTTACAAACGGAGGTTTTTATTATGGTCGCGAATTTCGGTGGAAGTATTATTTACCTAATACTTTTTATTATTCAATTATTGGGTTTAACATTTTATTGTTATTTAACTATTTTGAATCCAAAAAAAATTATTAATGATTATCAAGTTGGTGAAGGGGCAATTGCTCCAATAAGACTAATAGGATCTTTTATACTGCCATTAGTATTGGTTGGAATTTATTTGATGTTCACTTCAATTGAAAATATGTGGGTATATTTTGTTTTAGGCCTAATGACTACAGTGTATCAGTTGCTTTATGATCTTGGAAATAGAATGGGTATAATAGATAAAAACTATACTGTCGTTAATAAAACAGAAGATACAATTATTTCTATTGTTTTTGTTATTATTAATGTTGTTCTAATAATAGGACTACAAGATAGAATAGGTTTATAAAAATTAGATTGCTGGATTAATTCCAGCAATCTATCCTAAGCTAAATTCTTTAATTTTATTAAAAGGGAAATGATCAGCAATATCCTTCTTTGCATAATATACTTCTTCTACTATGCCTTCTTCATTGATTAAAACATCTGTTACAGCAATATCAAAATACCCTTTTATTCTCGTTGGAATATAACCTCTAATTAAAGCAGGAAATACTTTATGAGCTTTAAATAGAAATGTAGCAAACATTTTAGAATAAGATCTTTCTACCTCATATTTTTGAAAATATTTAAAATCATTATCAGCCAAAACAGTAAAGGGTAGAGGACCATGTTTACTCATAAAATGTTTTAGATTATCAACTGGTGAATGGAATATGCCTACATGAGTAAAATTCTTTCCAAACTCTCCGAAACGTCTATTGAATTCGTGTAACCTTAAATTACAAAAACTGCATCCAGCTATTCTATAAAAAGTCAGCAAAACCTTTTTACCCTTTGTTTCAGATAAATTAAAAATTGAACCATCAGGTTTAGGAAGAGTAATTTCTTCTATTTTATCACCTTGTTTTATTTTCATAATTACATATTAATAGTATTAAAAAAAAAGAAAATATTAAATTATAATGACAATTGTAATAATGCTTAAGTTTATACACTACCTTGCAATAGTTTTTTCTGGAGGCGTTTTAGTAGGTGGTGGTGTAATTCAATCTACTTATGCTAAAGCAAATCAAATTCCTGATTTAACTACAGCAAAGATAATGAAATTACTTGGTTATATTGGTCTTATGTCTTTAATTGTTTTATGGATATCTGGAATTATATTATCAATTAATCTCTATGGTGGCTTTATTATTAATAGTGCATTTACAATTAAAATAATTGCAGCAGGTTTTCTTTTAGGTCTATCTGCTTTTGTAAATTTTCATGTATTTAATTCTTCTAAAAATAATTTTCCACCAAATAAAACTATAATGAAAATAGCTACAATGAGTGGAAGAGGGCTGTTAGTAATAGTTTTAATTGCAGCAGCAATTGCATTTTATTAATTTATAATTTTTTTGCTGCACTAGTTTCTTTGATATTAGTTAGCTTTGTATATCTGTCTATCATTTGTGTTGTCTTATGACCACTTTGAGCCATAATTTCATGAGTAGGTACACCATTCATTCTAGCCTGAGTAATTGAACCTATTCTTAGGCTATGACCAGAAATTTTATCACAATTTTCTATACCTGCTTCTGCAGCTCTTTTCTTTAAAATTAAAACAAAACTTGTGTCAGTCAAACTTACTTTTTGATTTTTACTATTAAGAATATATTTTTCTATATTGTTAGCTTTGTTAATTTTATAAAAGAGGGGGCCTGAGTCAATTAATGCCACCTCTAACCAATTTTTTAAAGCAATTACGGGACAATAAGGTGAGTTATTTTTAGGTAAATAAATCATTCTACCTTCACCTTTTTGATCTGTTTTAGAAAAAGGTATTAAAACCTGAACTCCATCATCTTCAAAATTTAAATGCTCGTATTTCATTCCTAATAGTTCTGACCTTCTACAAAAACTATAAAAACCAATTAATATTAATGCTTTATCTCTTATGTTTCTAAAATCGTCATTATCCTCTGGAATTTTATTAATTATTTTTTCAATATCTGCTTTTAGAAGTTCCTTTGCTTGTCCAGATTTGTTATTTTTTTCATCTCTTACAATTGCACTTATCGTTTCTGATATGTTTGGATTTTTTCTATCAAACTGAAACCCATTAACTCTATATTTATAAGTTATAGAGGCTAAAATTCTTTGTATAGTTGAAGCTTTATAGGAAGATGAAGAGTAGGGGTTATTATTTAACTTTTCTCTTCCTGGAATATTACTTGTTCCTTTTAATATTTTTGCTTCTGGATCTTCATGAAGCCAATCCATATAATTAGCAGTTAAAGCATATGCACTTTCTAAATCATCAACATCTAATGGGCTACAATTGTATTTATTTTTGCAATAGTCGATGAATTTAAGCCAATCTCCATTGTATTTATCTTGTGTATTCTTTGCCTTAGATTTTTCCTTTAATTTATTTACGTTATCATTTAATGATATTTTAACCATATTATATATTACGATAATTACAGTTATCGTAAATAAAAGTCAAATGAAATATATTATATTTATAAATCAATAATTTATATATATTATCTAAATCTATTTATAAAATTACAAACTAGATATAGATTTTCACGTGTAATAAAATACTGTATATAGTGTATCAAATGGAAAAATTACCCCAGATTTCCGCTGATTCCCAGATCTTTGTATTAACGGGTGCTGGTATAAGTAAAGAGTCTGGGATTAAAACATTTAGAGATTCTGATGGGCTTTGGAATAATCATAGGATTGAAGATGTCGCCAGTCCTGAAGGATTCTATAGAAACCCTACTCTTGTATATGATTTTTATAATAAGCGTAGAAAAGAATTAAATTCAGGAATAAAGCCAAATAGGGCCCATATTTTACTTCATGAATTAGAAAAAAATTATAAAATTCATATAGTTACTCAAAATATAGATAATTTACATGAGATTGGAGGCTCATCATCAATAATTCACATGCATGGTGAGTTAAATAAAGCTAGATGTATAACGAATGATAATCATGTATTTGAGTGGCTAGAGGATCTTAATGAGACCCATAAATGCCCTAAATGTAACTCTCAATTAAGACCTCATATCGTTTGGTTTGGAGAAATGCCAATGCAAATGGAAGAAATCCATGATTTAGCTCAGCAATCTAGTATGTTTGTCTCTATTGGGACTTCTGGACAGGTCTACCCTGCTGCTGGATTTGTTTCGATGTTCAAAGATATGCAAAAGCCAACTGTAGAACTAAATCTCGAACCATCAAACAATCAAGATCAATTTGATTTTGCTATTCATAAGCCTGCTACAGTTGCAGTTGAAGAATTTAAAAACTTACTTTTAAGAAATTAAAGTAAGATATATATAATATTAACCTAAAAATGATTTTTTATTTAGTAACCCCTTTAATATTAATATTCTCTAGTTCTTTAGGGTTATTAATTGATCCTGCTTGGTCTATCTCACCTTTTGTTTGGGTTTTTGTACTAGTTCCCATTATTGATCTAGTTTTACCCTATCTAAGTAAACAAGATGTTGATTTAAAAGAAAATTTATTTCATAATTTTTCAATCTTAATTGTTCTTCCTTGTATTTTATTTCTAATTTTATTTGGTTTAATTGTTGTATCTGATCCACGAATAACATTTTTCACTGCTGCCGCTTTAGGCGCAGCAGTTGGTATGTCTGGTGGTTCAATAGGCATTACAACAGCCCATGAGTTAATTCATAGACAAAATAAATATATGAGAGGAATTGGAGTATTATTATTAATTGTGTGTTGCTATGGTCATTTTCGTATTGAGCATATCTATGGACATCACCGAAATGTTGCTACAAAAGAAGACCCTGCTACTGCTAGAAGAGGTGAAAATTTTTATTTTTATTTTGTTCGCTGTGTCATTAATAGTGTGATTTCTTCATGGAATATTGAAAAGGATATTCTTGATAGAAAAAATATAAAAACTTTTAGCGTTCAAAACAGAATGCTACATTATTTTGTATTGGAATTTTTATTTTTAGTAATTGCTTATTTAATTGCAGGAACTAATGGTTTAATATTTGTTATTTTCCACTCATTTGTTTCAATCATCTTACTTGAGTTAGTAAATTATATTCAGCATTATGGTTTAGAGAGAAAAAAACAAAATGGGAGATATGAAAGATTTACTGATTTACATTCTTGGAATAGTCGTCACATCTCAGCTAATTGGTCGACTTTTAATTTAGGATTGCATGCCGAACATCACCAAAGTGCATCAAAGCACTACCCTCTTCTATCGCAAGAAGAAAAAGCCATAGAAATGCCAGCCAACTATTCCATTATGTTGATAATGGCTTTAATTCCTCCGTTATGGTTTTTTGTAATGGATAAAAAAATAGATAATTTAAAAACAATTTAATCACTATTAATTTGCTCAATCTTATTTAATTGATAAAATACTACGGGGTATAAAGCCCTCTCCACTGAGGGAGTTTTGCCCCATTTTGAATATGATATTACAAGAAGAAAAATTAGTTAGTTATTTATTTATCTATCAACAAATGAAAATATTGATAAAGATTTTTAAAAATTATTGCTGAGAGTTGTACTCAAGTGTTTGAACAGATATTTTCAATTTTTCAATCGAACTATTAGAATTTGCTCTTCCATAAAAAACACCTTTTATGGGTGCAGCATAATTAGCATCTAGTCCACATGAAACTCTAATGTATCTTTCATCTGGACTACAATTATTTGTTGGATCAAATCCAACCCAACCTAAATTTTCTATATAAAATTCAGCCCAAGCGTGTGTTGATTGATATTCTGAACTATGGGAATTATTATGCATATATCCATTTACATATCGTGCTGGAATTCCTATTGAGCGGGCAGCACTAATCATAATGTGTGCTTGATCTTGACACACACCTTTTTTTTGTTTGTAAGCTACAATTGCTGTTGTTTCATTTGAAGTAGTCAGCGGTTTATATTCGACTCTTTCTGAAACTAGCTTTAATAATTCATGTGACACATCTAAATAATTATTTGAAGTGCCATTTTTAGCATCATGTGCAAGTTCAATTATTGCATTATCAGATTGAGTTAATGATGTATATCTTAAATAAACTAAGGGATTAATTTTATCTAAAGGATTATTATATATTCCCTTTGTATCAAAAGTTTCTACTTTGCCATTAACAAAAAAATTTACACTTTTAAGTTTATTTTTATTTGAAAAACTTTGTATAATATTTCCTTCTCCATCTATGTACATTTTTGATTTTTTAGATCCATCACGTGTTACATTCCAATTTATTATTTTTAATGCATTATTTTCTGACGGATATAATTTTGTAGTTTGAATTAAGTTTTCAATTGGCAGATTATACTCATAAGTTGTAGTATGTTTAATAGAGAGTTCCATAATTAATTAAAAAATTCCTTATGTATATCTTTATCTACACTTGATATTTTATTAATAAATTTTGAAACAAATTCATGCAATCCGTAATCAATTATTGTTTGAATTTTTTCTTGTTGAATTGTTGTATTCAAATCTTTTAATGTATCATATATTTTATTTACTTTTGGTGGACTGCATTTAAGATCAATTAAGTGTTTAACAATATTTTGAATACAAAAACTTAATGACCTAGGACAACTATCATTAAGTATTAAAAAATCTGCAATTTTTGTTGCAGTAATTTCACCATCGTAAGCCCACCTAAATGCCCTAAATGAAGATAGTGATCTTAATAATATGCTCCATTGCATATTATCAATATTACTTCCAATATATTCTGGCTTAGGTAATAAAACAAAATATTTGACGTCAAGTAATCTAGCAGAATTATCTGCTCTCTCAACAAATAAACCCAGTAATAAAAAGTTATATCCATCATTTCTAAGTAAGGAATTTATAGTTCCACGGAAAAGATTTACTTGCTCTATTGCCCATTCGGTTAAATTTGGTAAGTCTGATGTTGAATATTTGTTTTGTTTAAAATTTAATATCTCTTGATATGCTTTGTTTATTGCAAGCCAAGACTCAGGTGTAAATGATGTTCTAACCACCAATGCATTATTTCTAGCATTTAAAATACAGTTATAAATTGATGATGGATTTTCTTCATCAAAAAATAAGTAATCTTCAACATGCTTTTGAACAATATCATTATATTTTTTTTTATAACTTTCGATTGCACCAGATGCAGCTAATACTGACTCCCATTCATTATTATAACCACGAGGATTAGGAAAAAGAGACATTCTATAACCAACATCAAGCAACCGTGATGTTGTTTCAGCACGCTCCATATATCTACTTATCCAGTATAAATATTCTGCTGTTCTGCTTAACATATTACTCTGCTAACACCCATGTATCTTTAACACCTCCTCCTTGACTTGAATTTACTACAAAAGATCCTTCATTCATTGCAACACGAGTTAAACCACCAGAACTTAGTTGTGCTTCTTTACCTATTAGACAAAACGGTCTAAGATCAACACGCCTTCCTTCAACATGGTTTTTTATAAGTGTAGGAGTAAAAGATAAATCTAATAATGGTTGAGCAATATAGCCATTGGGATTTGTATATAATTTGTTTTTAAAAATATCTATTTCAGTTTTTGAAGATTTTGGACCAATTAACATTCCATAACCTCCAGAACCATCGACTTCTTTGACCACAAGATTTGAAATATTTTCTAAAACATATTGAAGATGATCACTTTTTTCACAGTTCCAAGTTTCAACGTTATCTAATATTGGTTTTTCACCTAGATAAAATTTAATCATCTCAGGAACATATATGTATATAGCTTTGTCATCCGCTATTCCAGCACCAGGTGCTGAGCAAATATTAACACCTCCTGTTTTATATACATCCATGATTCCTGGAACACCAATAACTGATTGTGAATTAAAACATAATGGATCTAAAAAACCATCATCTATTCTTCTGTAAACCACATCAACTTTTTTAAGACCATCTACAGTTTTCATATAAAGATATTTTCCTTCAACAATTAAATCATTAGATTCAACCATTTCTATGCCCATTTGATCTGACAAAAAACTATGTTCATAATAAGCACTATTTAAAGGTCCAGGAGTAAGTAATACTACAACGGGTTCAGAATTTTCACATTTTTGAGGTGCCAAACTCATAAGTGTTTGAAGTAATCTCGTAGGATAATTATCAATTGGTGTAACTCGATTTTTTAAAAATAAATCAGGAAACATTCTCATCATTATTTCTCTATTTTCTAACATATAAGAAACACCTGATGGTGTTCTACAATTATCCTCTAAAACGAAATAGCTATTGCTGTCAGTTCGCACTAAATCTATGCCCACAATAGGACTATAAATACCTCTTGGAGGTTTAAAACCAACCATCGCGGGTTCAAAAGAGATTTTTTTATAAATTAATTCTTTAGGAATTATATTTGCTTTTACAATTTCAGCATCGTTATAAATATCTAATAAAAATGCATTTATTGCTTTAGATCTTTGTATAACTCCTTTTTCTAATTTAGACCATTCATTGTTTGTAAAAATTCTAGGAATTAAATCAAAAGGTATGATTCTTTCTCTTGCTGTTTCACTGTTTGTAGAAAATGTAATACCAATATTTCGAAAATGAGTTTCTGCTTCTGCATTTTTTTCCAAAATAACTTTTGAACTCATATTCTCTAACCATGAACTTATATTATTATAATGATTTCTTATTTCAGAATCAGCTTGATACATTTCGTTAAACATATTTAAAATGAACTAAGGAATGTGATTAATAATAATAAATTTTTTTTTAAAATCCATTCTATCATTATTAATAACAAACCTTTCTTTCTGTTATTTCATGCTTAGCTATGGGAATTTAATAATGTCTGCGTTCCTTCGGTTTCCCCTACTTCCGATCTGTTAATACAGATTGAACGATTTTATAACTTTGCACGCGTTCCTTCGACATAAGTCTACTTCCGTCTTGAAATTAATCAAAATGAACGAATTTTCACACTATTTAAATTAATACAAATAGTAAAATGTTTATGATAAAGTTTAAGTATGCAAAATTAACATAACTAAAAAAAATATTAAAATTTAATATTATTTTTTATTTAAAATAATAAATTCAATTATTTTTTAATCATTTTTATAATATTAATGTTTATTTCAAGAAATAGAATTATGATCGAAGAGTGGTTTTTGTTACTACAAGTATATTTTTTCTGTTCTCTCTAAATACTATATAAATTCCACTTACAATAATCATAAACATACCAATAAAGGAATAAAAATCTGGTAGTTCATCAAATATAAAAAAACCGAGTATAACTGCAAAGATTAAATGAACATATTCTGCTGGGGCATTTATTAATGGAGATCCAATTCTATAAGCTCCTATTAAAGATATAATGCCTACACTTCCTAAAACTCCAATGAATAAAATAAAGAAAACAGTCTGAATGTCATTAAGGATCCAATGATTATTTAAATTATCAAGAATATTAAAATTTATATCTGAGTTATATATCAAAGCGCTAATTAATGTTCCTCCAATAAATGAACCCACATAAATATGAAAAGTCTGTTGAAATAATGAATCTTTATCAGCAGTCTTTTTAGCTAATGTCATGGATAAAGCATAACTACACGCCGTGATAATAGGAAATGTCATATAAATATTTATATTTGTAAAATCAGGTTTAATAATTAATAGTGTTCCAGAGAAACCAACTATAATACTAAAAATTCTATTAATCCCTATTTCATTTTTTAAAATAAAATAAGAGAATATTGTAATAAAAAAAGGACTGACAAAAAATAAGCTTGTTGCTTCAGCAAGACCAATTTTACTTAATGAAATAAAAAATAATAGAAAACCTATAAAGAATGATAAACCTCTAAAGACTGCAACATAGGGATATGCAGAACTAAAGACAATATTCTGTTTTGTATAAAGTAAATAAAAAATTAATATCAAGGATCCTACTGTTGCTCTAAAAGCTAATATTTGAAGCAATGACAGATCATTAACTGTTAACTTTATTAAAGTGTCGTGGACAATGAACAATAACATTCCAAATATAATCAGCAATAATCCTTTAATATTGTTATTCATTAAATAAGGTATTAATACTATTTTTGCTTTAGAATAAACAAAAAATGGATTGTAAAGGTGATAGATTTTTTTTCTAAATTACGAGATAATCGAATTTTCCAATTTACTGTTGTAATCATAATAATTCTCAATGCCGTATTAATTGGGGCAACTACATATGAGTTAGAACCTTTATTTTTAAACTTTATTCATCTTCTTGATTATGCAATCACAATATTTTTTGTAATTGAAATCTTAATTCGATTTATTGGTGAAAAAGAGAAAAAAAACTTCTTTAAAGATGGTTGGAATATATTTGATACAATAATTGTTGCAATATCTCTTATTCCTATTCCCAATAATTCTAGCTACCTTGTTTTACGTTTACTTCGTATATTTAGAGTTTTAAGATTAATTTCAGTAATACCAGAATTAAAAAAAATAATTGAAGCAATACTTGCATCAATAAAAAGAGTTTTTTACGTAAGTCTTCTTCTTTTTATTATACTCTATATTTACGCAACCATGGGCTCAATTTTATTTGGTGAAGATGATCCAGCACGATGGGCAGATCTTGGTATTTCACTTATTACGCTATTTCAAGTTTTGACATTATCTAGTTGGGAAAATGTTATGCTTCCAATGCAAGCAATTTACTGGTGGAGTTGGATATATTTTTTTAGTTTCATTACAATATGTTCAATTACTATCTTAAATCTAGTAATTGCTATACTGGTAGACGTTGTAAATCATCAAAAAGATTAAAATTAATATATTTTAATATAAATATATGCTAATTAGAGATTAATATGCAGTTGTAGTAACCTGCTATATCAAAAATCTTGCAGTCGTAGAATACCTGCATTATCAAAACAAAATGGAGGGATAAATTAAATGTTTGAAAAAAAAGAAGATAATACTACTTCAACACCAGATGTATTTAGACCTGCAAAAGGTTCAGCAAAGGTTGTAATTGGTCACGGTGTTGTATTAACAGGTGAAATTAAAAAAGCTGATGAGGTGCAAATAGATGGTGAAGCTGATGTCACCATGAAAACAGATAATCTAGTTGTTGGAGTAACAGGTGATTGTAAAGGTGACATTGAAACACATAATGCTGATGTTTGGGGAACTTTTGATGGAGATATTAAAGCATCCGGAACATTAACTATACAAGAACAGGGTAAAGTTTCTGGTAAAATAGAATATCAAAACTTACAAATTAAACTTGGCGGTAAAATAAGTGGTGATATTAAATTATCTGATAAAATTCAGCCAATAAAAAAAGATGTAAAATCAATAGATGAAAGTAAAGTTTCAATGCAAGAAGCAATGAAAAAAGAAGAAAAATAAATATAGTTGAAATTTTAAAATTAATAACTATATAATTCCTATCACTGTTCTGTCGATTGTTTGGCAGTTAGCTAAACCCGACGGACGTGATAACGTTGTTAAAATAATTTATTTCAACCCACCTTCTTTAAACAAAAAATTAGATACTTTTTCAATACCTTTATTATTTTTCATTTCACCAAAAATATATGGCAACCCATTTCTTGCTTTTTTTACATCTTCTTTCATCTGCTCTAAATCAATATTCACATAAGGAGCAAGATCAATTTTATTTATTAAAAGTAAATCAGATTTCTTTATAGCAGGAGCTTTTTTTCTCGGTATGTCAGCTCCTTGTGCAACATCAATCATATAAATTGTTAAATCAACTAACTCTGGGCTAAAAGTTGCAGCTAAATTATCACCACCTGATTCAATAAGTATTAATTCTAAATCAGGAAATTTCTTTTTCATTTCATCTACTGCTAGTAAATTAATACTACAATCCTCCCTAATAGCTGTATGTGGGCATCCACCAGTTTCTACACCTTTAATTCTTTCTATAGGCAGAACCTGTGCTTTCATCAAGTATTCAGCATCTTCAGTTGTATAAATATCATTTGAAATAACTGCCATAGAAATTTTTTTACCTAAATGACGACATAATGCTTCTGTTAAGCTGGTTTTGCCAGTACCAATTCCACCACCAATACCAACTTTTAAAGGACCATTTATATTATTCACGTTAAATAAATCCTTGATTCTAAATTTTCATGCTTAATAGAAAAAATATCACTAATAAAAAAAGATGAACCTATATCTTTTAGGGTTAGTTTATCTGAATAAACTAAAAAATCCTGAATTTGATTAATAAAAACAACATTAAGACTCTGACCATCTTTTTGAGACATAGGTATATGCTTTACACATACATTGATTGAATTAGAAATAAATGATTGTAGATAAAATTTAATTAAGTCATCAAACGAAATATTAAAATGTAATCCGGCTTTTGCCAGACAATATATAAAAGATGTATTTTCGGGTAAAGATAACTCCCAACTATCTTTCATGATTTTACGAAATGAATTTCCCATATCAATCATTTCAATCTGTCTTTCTTTAGTTGAAGCACTTGCTAAGATTAGTTCATTAATTTCTTCACTATTGTAAATTGACTTTATAAAAATATAATCATTTCTCAATGTTCCATAAAATAAAAGAGCATCTAAAAATTCTTTTACGTCAACTTTATTTTTAATTTTTTTATCGTCTATCAAAGCTTCTAAACCATGAGAATATGCATAAGAACCTATGGGAAAAGAAGATGAAAACCATATTTGTAATATTTGATGAGGATCTTTGAATTTTTTCATTTTAATGTTTATGACTGTGTGTTCTTCCCATCCCATATGCGCCACCTTCAGGATTAAATTTCTCAATAACTTTTTTAACATTTCCATGTAATTTTAAAATCATATCTAGAATTACAGCATCATCTTGAATCAGAATTCTATTATCTTCAATTTGACAAGGTAAATGTCTATTTCCTATATGCCATATGATTTGTTTTAAATTATTACCTGTTATTTCAATTAAATTTTCTTCTTTAGATAATACTTTTATTAAATTGCCATTTTCTAATTCAAAAAAATTATTTTCATCAACACTAACCGTTTCCTTAAGATTAACTAAAAATTCAGTACCATTATTTGCAGTTAATTTTTTTCGACGAATAAACCTCTCTTCATAAGACAAAGAAATTTCATCTAATAATTTTTTATTATTTTTATTTTGATCAATTATTTTGAAAGAATTTTTCATTTTAGTACATAAAATAGCGTTGAGCTAACGGTAATGTTATAGCTGGTTCACAAGTTATTAGCTCTCCATCAGCAAATACCTCATAAGTTTCTGGATTAACCTCTATTTTCGGGCAATAATCATTCAATAGCATATTATTTTTAGAAATTTTTCTTATATTTTTTACTGGTAATAAAGATTTACTAACTCCAAAATTTTTAAATGTATCTTTATCCAAAGAAGCTTTACTTACAAAAGTGACAGTAGATTTTTCTAATGATTTTCCAAAAGAAGAAAACATTGGTCTTGAGTAAACTGGTTGAGGTGTTGGAATAGATGCATTGGGATCACCCATTTGTGCACACGCAATACTTCCACCTTGTAATACCATTTCAGGTTTAACACCGAAAAAAGCTCTATCCCATATAACAATATCAGCACGTTTATTTTTTTCAATGCTTCCAATATGATCAGAAATACCATGTGCTATTGCAGGATTAATGGTATATTTAGCGATATACCTTTTAACACGAAGATTATCATTATCGCCCTTCTCTTCTTTTAATTGTCCACGTTGCACTTTCATTTTATGTGCTGTTTGCCATGTTCTAATAATAACTTCACCAACACGACCCATGGCTTGACTATCAGAAGCAATAATTGAAAAAGCACCCATGTCATGAAGTATATCTTCCGCAGCAATTGTTTCTTTACGAATACGACTTTCAGCAAAAGCAACATCCTCAGGTATTGATTTATCTAAGTGATGACAAACCATTAACATATCTAAATGTTCTTCGACTGTGTTAACTGTATAAGGTCTTGTTGGGTTAGTAGAAGAAGGAATTACATATTCTTCACCACAAACTTTGATTATGTCTGGTGCATGACCTCCACCAGCTCCTTCAGTATGAAAAGCGTGAATTGTTCTTCCGTTAATTGCTTTAATTGTACTCTCGACAAATCCACTTTCATTTAATGTATCTGTGTGAATCATGACTTGGATATCATGGGTATCTGCTACATTTAAACAATTATCAATTGCTGCTGGGGTTGTACCCCAATCCTCATGTAATTTAAGTGAACTTGCTCCACCGATTACTTGTTCTTCTAGAGCTTGAGGCAATGAACTATTTCCCTTACCAGCAAAAGCTAAGTTCATAGAAAATGCATCAGCAGATTGTATCATTTTCTCTATATGCCATGGTCCAGGTGTAACTGTTGTCGCTAAAGTACCATGTGCAGGACCAGTTCCCCCACCTAACATAGTTGTTATTCCTGAATGCAGTGCATCATCAATTTGCTGAGGACAAATAAAATGAATATGACTATCAAAACCTCCTGCTGTGATAATTTTTCCTTCACCTGCAATTATTTCTGTTCCAGGGCCAATAATAATATTCACATTTGGCTGGGTGTCTGGATTACCAGCCTTTCCAATTTCATTAATCAAGCCATCTTTAAGACCAATATCTGCTTTGTAAATTCCTTTTACATCAACTATTAGTGCGTTTGTTATAGCAGTATCGACTGCACCACCTTTACGAGACATTTGAGACTGCCCCATTCCATCTCGAATTACTTTACCTCCACCAAATTTTACTTCCTCACCGTAAGTTGTTAAATCTTTTTCTACTTCAATAAAAAGTTCTGTGTCAGCAAGCCTAACTTTATCACCAGTAGTTGGTCCATACATATCAGCATAAGCATCTCTTTTTATTATTTTCATAATAATTTACCCATAACTTTTTTATTAAAACCGTATATTTTCATATTTCCTGACATTGGAATTAGTTCTATATCTTTTGATTGACCTGGTTCAAATCTAACTGCTGTACCTGACGGTATGTCTAAACGCATACCATTTGATTTTTCTCTATCAAATTTCAAATATTCGTTTGTTTCTGCAAAATGATAATGACTTCCAACTTGTATTGGTCGGTCTCCACTATTTGAAACTTTTAAAGTGATTGAATTCCTGTCATCATTCAATTTAATATCACTATTTTGTTTTGTTATTATTTCTCCAGGTATCATTATCTAATCGGTTTATGAACTGTTACTAATTTTGTACCATCAGGAAAAGTAGCTTCAACTTGCACCTCTGCTATCATATCTGGGATTCCATCCATACAATCTTCTTTTTTTACTACATGAGCTCCTGTTTCCATTAATTCTGATACCATTTTTCCATCTCTTGCACCTTCAATGACAAAGTCTGTTATTAAGGCTATAGCTTCTGGGTAATTAAGTTTAACTCCTCTTTCTAAACGTTTTCTAGCAACATTAGCAGCCATACTAACCATTAATTTATCTTTTTCTCTTGGCGTTAATTTCATTTATAAATTCCAGCTTTTTGGAAGTTTATCATGAATTATGTTTTTCATAATAAAATTTACTGTTTTTTTTAAATCATAATTATCTTTTGCTAAACTCCTAATAATAATCTTATCATCAAAAGTTGTCATTTCACAATAATGATTGTCTATGTTTTTAATTATTTTTTTTAGTTCGGGTTCAAGTTGATAAATGATTTTACCAAATATCATAATTGTTGATAAAGATGAATTATTAGCAAAAGTAAAATTATTCTTATAATTATCATTAAAAGATCCAATCAAATTTATTGCCTCAAAATGTTTAAGAGAAGAGTTTATATAAACTTTCCAATTATCTGAAAAATTAATATTTTTAATTTTTTCAGACATTGCTGTTCTTCCCAAAATAACACTTTCACAAAAAACTAAATTAGAATTTCCTAAAAGGTTTATATTTATTTTTCTATTTAATTTTGAATTATCAAACAAAATTAACTCCTTTGGTAACCAAAAAAGATTAGAATTATTTAAATTTAAATTAATATCCATATTTGCAGGATCGCCAAAACCAGAATATATTTTTTCTGCCGCTTGAGTACAGATACTTAAATTTGAATTTTCTATTGAAACTTTGATATTAATTTTATCATTGCATGTAATTCCACCAGCAGTATTTATCAATACTAATTCAACATTATCGTTATAACTATTTGGATTTAAAATTTTACAGCAACCACTTTGATATAGCTTCTGTAAGTTGTTATTTATAATGTTTATATCTAAAGAACCCTCTGATCGCTCTAAAACTTTATGCATCAGATTAATTTATTTGAAAAAAAATTAATTGAAATAAAAAATTTATAATTTTATCAAAATATTAGTTACACCATTCACCTTGTTTAAAAATAGGTATCATATTCCCATTTTGATCTTTACCTAACACATCTATTTCTCCACTACCAATCATCCAGTCAACATGTATCGCAGATGAATTTCCACCTTGACGTTTGATTTGGTCAGCATTGAGATTTTTGTCCTTGAAACATTTAGTATAACATTGACCAAGAGCTATATGACTTGCTGCGTTTTCATCATACAGAGTATTCATAAATGTTATTCCTAGTTGAGATATTGGAGAACTATTTGGAACAAGAGCAACTTCCCCAAGATATCTAGAACCTGAGTCTGAATCTAACATTTTTAATAGCACATTTTCACCTTTTGATGCCTTAGCATTAATTATTTTACCATCTTTAAATTCAACTTGAATATTATCAATAAGAGTACCTTGATAAGATAATGGTTTAGTTGAGCAAACTTTACCATTAACTTTTAATGCATGTGGAGTTGTAAAAACTTCTTCTGATGGAATGTTTGGATTACAAACAATACCATTTTGTGCTTCTGATGCTCCTCCCATCCAAGCATGACCAATTGCAAGTCCAATTGTTAAGGATGTTCCTGGGCCATCGTAATGCAATGATTCAAAATTCATTGAGTTTAGCCAATCAGTTTTTTCACGTAAATTTTTATTATGTTCATCCCATTCTGCTACTGGATCATCTGACGTTACTCTAGAAGCATGAAATATTGCATCACCAAGCTTCTTAACTGCTTCTTTTTCTTCTAAATCAGGAAAAACTCTTTTAGCCCATGCTTTTCCAGGCCATGAGACAATATTCCAATTAATTTTAAACTCCGTAATTCTTTCTCTGGCTGGTTTGTAAGCTAAGGCATTCGCTTTATTTGCCCGTGCAACTTTCTCAGGATCAATTTCTGATAAAAGCATAGGATCGTCTCCAGCAATAGCCATTCTAGCAGTATTATTATCAAAAGCCTCTCCCATTCCATTGTAAAGCCAATCTGCAGCATTATCAAAAGAATCATCATGCGCATATTTAAAACGAGATAAAGTTATTTCTGAATCAGAGAATATTGGGGTAACTATATTAGCACCCTCTTTATATGCATGTTCACAAATCTTCCTCACTAAAGGAAGAGATTCTAATGGAGCAGTTATTAAAAGATTTTGACCTTTTTGTAATGCAACACCTCTTTTAATTGAAAGGTATGCTAATTTGTCTAAATAATTATTATTCAATTCGTAACTCATAAATTATAATTAGTTTTCATTAATGTAAAAGTCTATAATTTTTTTTTATTAAAATGATGTACTCAACAAATTTCAGACCTTTTAGTTATACATTAGTAGAGAATTACCCTACTTAACTGAGTTATAAACTCACTCAAATTAAAACCAAGAATAAATTAAACAAAGAAAAGAAATAATTAAAAAAAAATTCATTGTTCTTTTTCTAAATATAATTTGTTTTTCACTTATTGTATTGTTTCTAGATAAATAATAAAAAAAACACCCTATTAAAAAAGTAATAAAACCACTAATATAAAAATAGAACTGAAAGTTAGACACGAAGTAATTATACCATTATTATATTATTTAAATAGTCTTCCAACAAAATATAAGCCAAAAGATACAGAAGGGCCAATCATAATTGCGTAAAGAACTGTTCCTAATCCAATAACTCCACCTAAAAAAAATCCAAATAAAACAGCACTTATCTCAAGGATTGTTCTTATCAATGTAAAAGAATATTTTGTATTTTTTTGCAAACCAGTCATTAGCCCATCTCTAGGTCCAGGACCTAAATTTGCAATTAAATAAAAGCCACTACCAATTCCAATTATAAACATAGCAATTATGATCTGTATTATTTTAAAAAATAAACTTTCTGGATAAGGTAGAATAAATATTGTGGCATCAACAACAACAGAGATTAAAATTGCGTTTAAAATTGTACCTAAACCAGGTTTTTGTTTAATTGGTATCCAAAAAAAAAGTATTATAATACTAACTATAAATGTAGTTATACCTATCGTATAACCACTAACAAATGATAATCCCTGATGTAAAACAAACCACGGACTTACCCCTATATTTGCAGTAATCAATAATGTCTCACCTATACCAAATAATATTAAACCTAAAATTAGATAAATAAGTGTAACTAATTTTGGTTTCAAATTGTATTCATGTGAAGAAGCCCAAGAGGTAATAGGCATTTTTTTTAGAGTAAATATTAATATTATAATTTTAAGCATTCTACTTTTCACTTGTGATTAATAAAATAATTTTCAAGAATCAGAAATTGATATTAAAGTATTTTTTAAAAAATAGGAGATTTTATGTCTGAATTAATTTTAGAAGCTGGAGGCACATCTGCCTTCATTTTTCATGTTTTGTTTATGCTTTTTAATTTATTTATTATTATTCAATTTTATTTTAATAATAAATTTTTTAATGAACTTGGATTCTCAAATGAAGAACCTAAATTGGTTTTTAGAGGTCCTCTAGGAGCAGTTTTTTTAGCAATGTTGTTAATGTCTATTTTGTTAACATTTGATGTTACTGGAAATACTTATGAAGAAAATGTAGTACAATATAAGTTTTGGTATTCATTTTTATTTATCCTTATGGCTATAGCTTTAATTAGCTCTGTAATTAGATATTTTAATCTTGTTAATAACTACGGAATAACTTTAAATATAAGAGGAGTTATTTTTCCATTAGTTGGGATTATTTTAATTATTCTAAGAACAATATTTGAAAATTATTAATAAAAATTACAAGCGGCTTAATAGCCGCTTTTTTTAATTAAAGTAACTTCTAATTTTTTTTCTAGATGCAAAATGTAAAATTACTGAAACGATAAAGAAGAAAAATACAAAATAGTATTCTCTAAATTCAACATTCATTGAATAAAAAACAAATAAACATGTAATTGTAAATGATTTTATATATATTTCTAAAAATTGAATTGGATAAAGTTTTTGGGATTGAAAAAATAAATATCGAATTGAAAAGTATATAAAAGTTACAAAAATGGATAGTCTTATTGAATTTAGTCTATGATATGGCATGAATTCTTGCCCTTCAACAATATTAAATGGAAAAAAAATAGTTATTCCTAATATTTGAGTAACAATTGCAGAAGTGGCCCATAAAGCTAGCAATCCAACAATAATTTTAGATAAAATACGAGCCACTCGCTACTCCTTTTTTGGCCTTTTTTTACTAAACTAATGTTTTCAGGCTAGTGACCGACTGAACAATTTTATTATAGTAAAATATTACAATTTTGTAAAAGTTTTTTGAAAAATCGTTGTAATGTAAGAATTTTATACAATTTTTTTTTAGAAATTATCTCTTATAGGAGAGAAATAAAGTAAAACTAAAATAGATCCTGTAACTATACCTCCTATTTGATCAAGTACACTTCCAAAAGCCGTATAAACAACAGAACCATTAAAAAAATTTAATAATAATCCAGCAATGATCAAAAAAAGATACAAATGCTTACCATAAGAAATAAAACGATAAAGCAGATTTAAGGTTAAAAGATATAAAAAAAACAAAACTAATGATAAAATTTTTGAAAAATTTTCATAATTAGTAAGTAATCCCTTTTCTAAATATTGATTTATTTCATTTTGATTATTTGATTGATAAATTGTTGATATAACAATTAAAACTAAAATTGCAAAGTCTACTAAAATTAAATTTTTAAATATTTTTTCTATTTCCATTTATTGATTAATATTTTAATTTAAACAATTATTATAAACTTTAATTATTATTTTCAATTAAATTAGATAAATTTGATATTTTAATTATTTTTTATAGATCTAATAAAACAAATCCAAGTAAAATAACATGTGCAAACTAACCATATAATCAAGACTATTGTGTCATTTATAATCAAATTAAATTCTGATTTTGTTACTAATCTTAAAGTTGTAGCTGCCCAGATTACAGTAAAGAAAATTGTTAAATTTCGAAATGACTTTACTCTTAGAGGATGAACAAATTTCCAAGGAACAAAAGTAAGAATAGATAAGATGATTATAACAATTAGATTAATCCATTCATTAGTATTAAGTATAAAAAAATACAAACAAACTACGTTCCATACTGCTGGAAACCCTTGAAAATAGTAATCCTCAGTTTTCATATTTACATTTATAAATGTATAGAGTGACACACCAAAAATTAATGCTGGTAAAATTAATTCAAAACCTTCGGGAACCATTTGAAACCAATAAATCATTAAGGCAGGATTTATGACATAATTTAAGTAATCAATTATAGAGTCTAAAATTATACCATCTAAGTTTGGTGCTTTTTCTTCAACGCCAACTTTCCTTGCAAGTGTGCCGTCAACTCCATCTACAAGTAAGGCTATTCCTAACCAAAGAAAACTGCCAACTTGATCATTATTTAATATTGATACAAGAGCTAAAAAACCAAGTATCGCTCCAGAGCCTGTAAAGGCATGAACTCCCCAAGCTGAAATTTTATCTTTATTAACTTTCATTTTAAAGACACCATTTATCATTAAATTATAATAATGTTTAGATAATTGAGATTATTCCTTATGAAATGGTAATTAATTTATTTACAAAAGTGATATAATATCTTTGTCACCTTCGGCAAATTCATAATTTTTAAATTCTTCTTTGGAAACCCATGCAGAATCATCATGTTCATTTAATTTTATTTCTCCTCCTTTTATTGTGCAAAAAAAATAGTGTAAATGGACATTAATTATATCATCTTTGTAATGTTCTTCTCCCAATTTTTTATTGACAACAATATCAATATTGAGCTCCTCTTTAATTTCCCTAACTACAGTTTGTTCCAATGTTTCATTATTATCTTGCTTCCCCCCTGGAAATTCAAAAAATCCTCCAAGATGTTTATCTTTATTTCTTTTAGCAATAAAATATTTATTATCTTTTACAAGTATGGCTGCAGCAACATTAATTTTTTTCATATAAGAGTATTATCTTTAATAAATTGATTTGCCTTTTTAATTATATGATTTTTTCTTTCAGAATTCATTCTATCATAAACATTAACCATCATATTTAAACGAGGATTTGATTTAAAAAACTTTCTATTTTTATTTATAAAACGCCAATACAGGCCATCCATAATTTCATTCCATGACCCTTTTTTAAAGTTCATCATTTTCATAAAATAACTTGAGCCACATATGTATGGTTTTGTACTAAAAATTCCTCCATCACTAAACAAACCCATACCATAGACATTTGGAGCCATAACCCAATCAGAACTATCAGCAAACATTTCCATAAACCAATTGTAAACTTCTTTTGGTTTTATTTCACATAAATTCATAATATTTGATAAGATCATTAGACGCTCAATATGATGAGTATATGCATATTTTTGTGCATTTTTTATAGAATGATCTAATGGTTCTAATCCGGTTGTTCCATTATACCAGTTATTTGTCATTGAATTTTTATGATTAAAGAAATTATTATTTTCTAACTGCTTGTCAAAATTTTGATAAATACCTCTAATAAATTCCCTCCATCCTATAATTTGTCTTATGTATCCTTCATAAGAATTTAAATTGATTTTTTTTTCTACTTTTTTTACTCTTTCAATAATAATTTCTGGTGTCAACAATCCAAGGTTAATCATTGGGCTTAGAGCACTATGAAACAAAATATTATTATTTGTATCAACTGCATCTTCGAAGTCACCAAATAAATGAA
Organism: uncultured Alphaproteobacteria bacterium; assembly: GCA_902560675.1. GTDB lineage: Bacteria > Pseudomonadota > Alphaproteobacteria > HIMB59 > CACPNW01. Next base: position 90,429 of record CACEMP010000001.1, read on the forward strand.
ATTTTTTTAAAATAAAATAATCTAGCCATTTTATTGATTCTTCATAAGTTGTGGGTAGCCAAAAATTATCAACTTCCCCTGGATGATTTTTAAATATTTTATTTATTTCATTTTTTAAAATTTTTGTATGTTTTGTTTCATTAGAAACAATCATTTTAGGAATTTTCAATTCTTTAGGTAATTTTTTTCTATTATCCTCATCAAAACTCCATTTTCCACCTCTTGGTTTTTTGTTGTCCATCAAAATATCTGTCTTAGTTCGAACAATTTTATAAAAATTTGCCATAAATGGTTTTTTTGTTTTACTTAGATATTGTTTGAAATCATCTCGAGAATTTAAAAACATAGGTGATTGTATAAAAGTCAATTTAATCTTATTTTTTTTACATAAGTTGATTATTTTTTTTTCAAAAAATTTATCTTCAATTTCAAAAGATATCAATTCTTTGTATTTGTTTTTTTTTATAAAATTCTCTAATTTAACTTCGTAGGATATTTTAAAATCCTTATTTAAATCAATATAATTTACTTTAAATTTATTTTTTTTTAGTTCATCAGCATAAGATCTCATTGAGGAAAGAAAAAGAATGAGTTTTAATTTATGATGTTTTTGAAAAGTACAAAGATCAAAGCTTTCACACATAAAAATAGTTGAGTCTTTATGTTTTTTTAGATGTTTTTGGGGAAATAATTGATTTCCTAAAATTAAAAATAAACTTTTCATTAACACCTAAATAGTAAGTTATTAGAAAATTTATATGATTTATTAAATTTAATTGCTTATTTTAGACAATTTTTATTTATAATAACTGAAATTTAATGTTCAAATTGATAAAATTATTAATAATTCCTTCTTTAATAAGCTTTATGCTAATTTCTTGTAATACCACATCGCCATATAAGGTAAAAAAATCTGATGCACAAAAAGTAACAAATATAGAATATGGAACAATAAAAACCTCTCTACCTATAAAAATAGAAGGCGAAAGCGACTGGATTGGTGCAACTGCTGGAGCAATGATAGGTGGTCTTTTAGCATCTCAAATATGTGGAGAAAAAGAAATATTAGGAACTAAATGCCAAGATATTGCTGTAGTATATGGAACTATTGGTGGTGCAGCTATGGGTTCAGTAATACAAGCTAAAATTGGGAATCATGATGGCTTCCAATATATAGTAAATATTGATGAATGCGGTGATGACATTTCTAATTGCCAAAATGAACAAGAAAAAGCTTTTGTTCAAGGAGATGAAAATGCCCTTCAAAATGGTCAGAGAGTTGTAATTATCTACGGTGATTTAATAAGAATTATGCCTTATGAAGAATAATTTAGTAAAATTTATTTTTAGTATTTTTTTTTTATTTTCATTTAATCTTAGTGCGGAATTAATATTTGAAGATAATTTTCCAAAAGATATGAAAGGTATTTGGAGTAAAGATTGTGATGCAGAATATCAAGTGTTCATAATATCAAATAACACAAGTATGTGGATTGACGAGACATATGTTGGATTTAATGTATCAAAAACATCAAAGGTAGAAGATTGGTCAGCCTATAAATGGGGTGAACTTGATGGAAGCTATTATTATTTTTTAAAAAAAGATAATAATAATTTGCTTGAACTTACTGCTCCCGATAATTGGGATGGCATAGATTATTCCTTTTTAAATTCAACAGAATATTCTGTTTATGAAAAATGTGATTCAATACCCAGTGTCTTCCAAATTATTTATGGTGAAATTATTAATTTAATGAATTCTAAATTAATTGAAACATGTAATAATGATAGAAATCCAGCAAATTGTATTAATGAAACATTTGCATTTTTAGATGTATCTCAAGATAATGAATTATCTATAGCAGAATTAACTCGTGCAGCAAGAATAGCAATATATTTTACTTTTATTGACAAAAGACAAGACGAAGACAGAGAGATAGGATTTGCAACTTACACAACTACATCGCTGATATTTCCTGCATTATCAAAAATTTTAATTGGGAATTATGATTATGATAATTCAAATACAATTTCTTTAAAAGAAATTTACACTGATCGTATTGATACATTAGACTATCAAAACTTATTTAAAGAAAATTTAAAAGGACTAGATCCAGAAGAATTAAGACGATTAATTGAAAACTTAGATTTCTTAAAATCTTTAATGCTAAATTAATAAATAATTAATATTATTCACAATGAAGATTTCATTTTTTGAAACTGAATTAAAAGTACTTGAAATTGAAAAGATTGTAAATTTTAATAAAAACTATAATCCTACAAAATCAATAGCCTCTAAAATAAATGTTTTATTTTTATACACACTGAATAATAAAAAGAATATTATTATCTGCGTTGATATAATATGGATTAGTTCTTCAATTGCAAGAGATCTAAGGTTATATTTTTCTAAAGCTTATAATACAAGCTTTGAAAGAGTTTCAATTTGTGCAAGTCATACTCATGGTTCTTTGAATACAGATAAAAATTTTAAACACTCTAAAGTATCATCAAAATTCAATGAATATTTAATTAATCGAATAAAATATACAGTAAAAAAAGCATACGAAAATAAAAAAATTGAAACATATTCGGAATTAATTACAAAAAATATAGTGGGTATATCAGTAAATAGAAGAAAACTTTCACCAAATTATTTAACAGAATTTTTTTTAGGAAAAATAGGTTTTTGGGCTCAAAACTTTCCAAATAAATTTAAACATAAAGATAATAAATTGATATCAATAAATTTTAGAAATAAAAAAAATAATAAATTATTAGCAGTAATAATTAAGTTTACTTGTCATCCAGTTGCAGATCCATTGAATTGTGAAGGCTCTGATTTTCCTGGATATTTAAAAAGAGAGCTTTCAAATTACTTAAATGATAAACCAATTGTTTTTTTCTTACAAGGATTTGCAGGTGATGTAAGACCAAATTTACTATTCAAACCTAAAAGTTTCAAAGATTATATTTTAAAGTTTATAATAGGAAATAAATTTAGAAAATCAGAAAAAGATGATTCAAAAAAGATTGCATATGATATTATTAAACAAATAAAAAAATCTTATCATAAAAATCTAGAAAAATTATTTATTGATAAAATTGAATGTGAGTCTCAAGATTTAGAAATTCTTTTAAACAACAATAAAAACTCAGATAGAAAATTAAACTTTACAATATGGGATTGTGGTTATTTTAAAATATGTTTTTTATCTGGTGAAGTCTTATCTAGTTATAAATTAAATTGGAATGCAGATAAAAAAATTATTGGTGTTGCGTATTCAAATGGAATGACTTGCTATATCCCATCAGTGTCAGATATGAAATTTGGGGGATATGAAGTAGATAAAAGTAGATTAAAATTTAATTTATCTGAAAGAATAAGTAAAAAATTCCTTTATAAATTTAAAACACTAATAAATGAGATATAAATGAAATCAAATTATGAAATTGTTATAAATAAACACGAGTTTTCCAAAAGTCTGAATTTAAAATTATTAATTTTTTTAAAAAAATTTGTTCCTGACATAGACTATAATAAGTGGAATTGGGAATATTTTACTTCAAAGAGAAAATCAAATATTATTTTAGCAAATTTAAATGGAGAAATTGTAGGACATTATGCTTGCTTAAATTATAAATTTATATTTTTCTCAAAAATAGTTGATGGAGCGAAAGCCGAAGGTTCTTATGTAGATTATAAGATAATTTTAAAAAAATATAAAAAAAATGACCATAAAATATTTGATAAGTTGATAAGAAAATTACTTAAAAATAATAATAACAATATAATTTTTGGATTTCCAAATAAAATAGCTTCAGATAAGCAAATTCATAATGGATACAAAAGTCTAAATATTAATATTACAAAATATTATTTTTTAAATAAAATAAACAGAAAAAAAATTTATAAAATTAACAACATTATTTTAAATATATACACAATTTATTCTAAATTATTTTTATATTTTAGACTAATTAATTATAAATTCAAAAAAGAAAATATTATTGAATTAAATGTTAATCATAGAAATAAACTTAATACATTTCTTGAAAACTATATTAAAAAAAATAATGATGTGATTACGATTTACAGAGACTGGGATTTTTTAAATTGGAGATTTTTAGAAAACCCCTACTCTAAAAATAAGATTTTTATTATTAATAATAATATAAATGAAATATCTGGTCTTATAGTATTAGGTGAAACTAATGATAATAAAAAAAATTTATTAATTAAGGATATTATTTGTTTAGATTATAAATCTTCAAATAAACTTATTAAATTTTCATTATATTATATGAAAAAAAATAACTACGATAGAATAGAAGTTTGGAGTGGAAAAAATAAAAACTTCAAAATTTTGAATACATGCTTATTTATAAATAATTTTTTAGCAAAATCAAATTTTATAAAAAAAATGATAATATGGAGTAAATCAAATGATTACAAAAAAATTAATCAACAAGATAAATGGTACATAACTATGGCCTTTTTAAGAATTTAAAATATAATTACTTTAAATAAAACATATTTATTTTGTAAATTTATGAACAAAAAAAATCTATATGCAGCAATAGCCATTTTATTTATTTTTATTATGTTAAACTTGACAATATTTTTTTTCTATTAGAATGCCTATAAGAAGAAAATCAAGTCTGTATAAAAAATTGTATGAAGTAAATGGTCAACAAATGATGTTTGGTCATGACAATTTAAATTTTAAAACTATTAACTTACCATCAAAACAAAGATACAAAAATCTATGCAGTAAATTTGGTTTAAAAAAAATTAAATCTTCAGGTAAAAAAAATTTTCAAATAATTAATATTAATTAAGTGAAAAATATTGCAATAATTGGAGCTGGGATGACTGGCTTATCTCTTGCTTATAATCTTCAAGAACATAATATTACAATTTTTGATAAATCATGGAGACCAGGAGGAAGAGTTTCTACTAGAAAGTATGATAATTATCTTTTTGATCATGGTGCACATTATCTATCGACAAATCATTCTGTAGTTCAATTAAATGAAGTAATAAGTAAATATAATTTGGGGCAAGTGATAGAAATAGATTTTGCAACAGATTATTTAAAAAATAAAAAGACTAGAAAAAAAATTATTATTGGTCAAAATGGAATTAATTCTATTCCAAAGTCTATTTTTGATAATATTAAAGTAAAAAGTTATTTTAATTCAAAAATAATTAAAATTTCAAAAAATAGTAATGGTCTCTTCTCACTATTTTCTGAAAAGAAAGTATTTAAAGATTTTGATTATGTATTAATTTGTATACCTTATTATCAATCAAAAGAACTTTCAAAAGATTTGATTGATTTTACTCAAATTGTTAGCGAGCCATCTTATGATCCAATACATACTATAATGTTATGCTATAAAAATAATAATAACATTAATATTAAAGCTGGATTAAATCTTCATAAAGATATTGGTTTCTTTATTAATCAAAATATAAAATTTAATGAATTATCCCATGATTGTTGGGTATTAAATATGAGTTCTGAATATACAAAAAATAATATTGATATAGACAAGAGTGCGCTAGAAAAATATGCTCAATCAATATTTGAAGATACATTTGATATAAAAAATGAAATAATTTTTATTAAATCACACAGATGGTTATATGCGCAAACAAAATTGAATTATAACACTGTCTCAAAAAAAAATTGGATTAATTCTAAGGATAATAAAATATTTTTAAGTGGAGACTGGGTTCTAGGAAAAAGTCTAAGCGATGCATGGGATGCAGGTGAAAAATTATCACATTATATTAAGATTTTATCAGTTTAATATTAAGTATTAAAATATCTTTTAATATTTTTAGCTGCCTGTCTTATTCTTTGAGTATTTTCTACTAAACCAATACGAACAAAACCTTCCCCTCCTTTTCCAAAAGCCAAACCAGGAGCTACTGCAACGTCGGCATTTATCATTAAATTTTTGGCAAATTTCATAGAACCTATTTTTTTAAATTTTTTTGGTAAAGGAGCCCATACAAACATTGATGCCTCAGGCTCTGGAATTTTATCCCAACCAGCCCTTTCAAAAGATTCTATTAAAACATCTCTTCTTTTTTTATAAGTCTCCCTTATTTCTTCTACACATTTCTGAGATCCATTTAGAGCAGCAGTAGCTGCCACTTGAACTGGTGTAAAAGCACCATAGTCTACGTATGATTTAATTTTTGTTAATGCTTCAATTAAAGTTTTGTTTCCAACTGCAAAACCTATTCTCCAACCAGCCATTGCGTAAGTTTTGGATAAGGTCGTAAATTCAACTGCTATGTTCTTTGCTCCATTAACTTCTAATATTGATGGAGGTGGATTATTACCAAAGTAAATTTCAGAATAAGCTAAATCGGATAAAATATAAACTTGATATTTTTTTGCAATTTTTACTAATTCTTTATAAAAATCTAAATCAACTATCTGAGCTGTTGGATTTGAGGGAAAAGAAACAATAATAACTTTTATTGAAGAATATTTTTTTAAATTATTAATTATATTTAATAAAAATTTATTTTTATCGAACTGTCCATTAAAAAATGTTTGCAGAGGTGTTAGTTTAGCTCCGGCAATCATAAAGCCATATGGATGAACAGGATATGATGGATCAGGACATAATATTCTATCTCCTCTTGAAGTTATAGCTTGTGCTAAATTTGCTAAACCTTCCTTTGAACCGATTGTTACTATAATTTCATTTGATGGATTTAAATCAACATTAAATCGTTTTTTATAATATTTAGCTTGAGCTTTTCTTAGTCCATTAATGCCTTTAGAAACTGAATAACGTCCAACACCTGGCTTATCTATAACTTCTTTCAATTTCTGTCTTATATGAAGAGGTGTTGGCATATCAGGATTGCCCATGCCAAAATCAATAATATCCCTGCTCTCTGATCTCAGTTTCATTTTTAATGAATTTATCTCCCCAAATATATATGGGGGAAGTCTGTTAATTCTTTCAAATTTAGATTTCACATTTTAAGCAATAATTAATTATTGATAATAATGCTAGTTTAAATAAAATTGATTTTTAATAATATTATTACTATTTTTATATTGTGATTAAATTATTTTACTATTTTTTACCATTTATTGTTCTCTTTCTACCAAGTTTATGGGTAAATTATATTTTAAAAAAATATAATAAAATCTTACCTGATATGCCTTTTACAGGTAGAGAACTTGGAAAAAAAATACTTGAAGAAGAAAAAATCACTAATGTATCAATTAATCCTATTAAGCAATTAGATCATTACAATCCTAAAGAAAAAAAAATACATATCGCTACAGATAAACTTGATAAGAAAAGTATAACAAGCATTGCCGTTGTTGCTCATGAAATTGGTCATGCAATTCAAGATAAAGAAAAATATAAGCCACTTATCCTTAGACAATCATTAATTGAAAAAACAATGATCTTTCAAAGAATTGGTTCATTTTTATTAATTATAGGACTACCATCAATATTTGCACTCACTAAAAGTCCATTTATCACCCTTATTGCTGCGATAATAATAATGGGATGTTTATCTACAAATGTATTGATTCATTTAATTACTCTTCCTGTGGAATTTGATGCAAGTTTTAAGAGAGCTTTACCAATATTAAGTAAATATGTTCCTAAAGAAAATATGTATCAATGTAAATCTGTTTTAAGAGCAGCTGCATTTACTTATTTAGCCCAATCAATAATTAGTATATTCAGGTTAAAAATTATATTGTTATCTTTTATTAATATTTTTAAATCATTATTAAGAAGATAATTTTTCTTTAATTTATTTTATATTTATTTAAATTGTTTGATAATGAATATTTCTGAAAAAATTTCCCTTATGTTAATTGAAATGGGCTTTTCATTTTCCCCTAGTTTTAAAGTAGAGAAAATAATTAATGAAGCATCAATATTTAAAAAAACGTCTGAAGAAAAATTAATTGCAGAACAGCATGGAAAGGCAACAAAACTATTTATATTAATTTCGGGAGAAGCTGAATTAACAAAAAATCATAATAACCAACTTTTCAAACTAGCTTCATTAAAAGGAACTGGGGTGCCATTGGGTGTATCAGGGCTAAATCCACCAAGTAGATATATGGCAGATATCTACGTGAAAGCAAATAGTGAATATATAGAATTAGATATAAATAAAATAAGAGAAATTGAAAATATTGACCCCTCTTATGCAAGTTTTTTTTATTCATACTTAGTTTTTCAATCAATGAATTTAGTGTGGTCTTCAAGAAATCTTGATGATTGTTATGAAGATAAAAATATAAGAATTTCAAATGGAATTAAAACAGGTGGTGAAATTGTAAATACTAAAAGAATAAAAGATACTGCATTTCTTGCTTTTTTAAATGATCAAGATTTAAAAAAATTAATCAATTACAGTAACATAAAACTTTTTTCGGCAAATGAATACATAACTTCTGAAGGAGATAATCCAGATGGAATTAATATTTTATTAAAAGGTAAAGTAGATGCAACTTTTTCAACCAGTAAAGAGAACAAAATACAAAAAAATACACGAACTATAGCTAGATCAGGTGTAGCATTATCAATATCATCTGGTATAAATAAAATAAAATCCCCATACACAATTAAAGCAACAAGAGATACTACCATATTAAAATTTTCAGATGAGTTTATAGAAAATTTAATTAATAAAGATCCTGAATTAGCAATAAAATTTTTAAAACGCCAATTATGGCAAATTGGAAAATATATACAAACTTCTTCCGGACTTACTACTTATCCTGCTAAAGATGAAGTAGAATTTTTTAATTTTTTATTAAAGGATAATTCTTCTAGAATACCAGTTAATTCAAAATTGTACAACATACCACATTTACTTAAAAACCATTTAACACATTCACTAGCCTTTAATATTATTTATGAAGTAGTAATTTCTGGAAATGATAATGAAAAATCTATAGCGAGTCTTATGATAGATGCAATGTCCGGCTTAGAAAGAAAAAATAGATTTTTCAATCAACTTACAAAAATTTATAATAGAGTAGCGACCTCACAAGATGAAATTAATAAAAAGACCCTTCAAAAACTTACAAATTCAGATTTTGTAAAAGCTTTCGACCAAGTACCCTATGTTATAAAAGGAATTGAAAACTTGCCCAATGATCCTAAAAGTATATTTATTTATAATCACTTAACAAGTATTGAAGAAAATACATTAGCCAATGGTCATGCATTTAGTATTGATAGTCATTTTATAAGTGCTAAAATTTTATTTCCAAAATATGGAGATGGGGGTCAAAGAATAGCAAGATATAGTAGAAATACAGAATTTTGGAGATATAATTACTATGAAAATTTAGACTACATATTTGTTCACACACCAGAGTCTGATACACTTGATGAAAACGAAAAGGAAAAAAAGAAAAGAAAAGAAAAACTATTTGTAGATACTCAAAATATATTTGATCAAAATAGACCTTTAGTAATAGCACCAGAAGGTACTAGTGAAACAGATGATAATATTACGAACAATTCACCTGGACCATTGAAACCAGGTGCATTTTTATTAGCTAATCAGCTAGAACCTGAACCATTACTAGTTCCAATAGCATTGGCTAATTTTGATCAGTCGATTTCTAATACAATATATGCAGCTGTAATAAAAAAACCTATTAGAATTAAAGATTATGTAAAAGATATTAAAAACAAAAAAGAACTAAATAGTTTTTTAATTAATTATAGAAAAAAATTTAGACTTTATGTTCAGGAAGCTATAGAACTTTCTAAAAATGTCTATAATGAAAGTAAAAATTTAAAAAATATAGAAACAAATATTAATTTAGTTAGTCCGGTAGAAGAAGAATATGAAGCAGATATAAGAGAATTAGAAATTAATATTCATAATAAAGAGTTAAAAAATAAAAAAACAGTATTGTATGGAAGCTCAACTTTTAAAGATTGGAATAATGCAGATCAAGATTTGTCTATTAAAAATCTTATAAATTTAGGTTTTGGTGGTTCGACATTGGTAGCTTGTAGAACATACTTTAGCAGGATTGTTGCTCCTTACTCTCCAGATACATTGATATTTTATGCTGGTGATAATGATATTGGAAGTGGAACAAATGCAGAGGAGCTATTTAATGAATTTATGTTATTTACTTCAGAAGTATCTGAGAGATTAGCACATACAAGATGTTTTTTCATTTCCATAAAACCAAGTATATTTAGAAAGAATCACATGGATATAATTCTTGAGGCAAATAAAAAAATTAAGGATGCAATACATTATTTACCTCAGTGGTCATATATAGATTTATGCACGCCAATGATAGAAACAGGATATGAAAAGTTTTATAGTGATGATCCACTTCATCTTAATATTTTAGGATATAGTTTATTAAGTAAACTAATTAGAGATAAATTATCAACATTTAACATTTAATTATATTATATAATAAAATTTATATCACAATTATTCCTTATTTTTATCTTTATTGTAACAATATTAATATGTATCATTTTAATTGTGGCACTAATTTTAAGAATAGTTCTTTTTTTTATTTCATTATTTTTTATAATAATTCTCCTTATTGGTGCCACAACATAATTTGGATTAATAAATTAAATTAATATTTTAAATGAAAAATATAATTGAAAATTTAAGCCTTTCTACATCAGGTAAAGGTATGTACGAAATAACTAATAAAGTATATTCATGGATAAAAAAAAATAATTTTGAACAAGGACAATTAAATTTATTTATTCAACATACATCTGCATCAATTACTATAATGGAAAATGCTAGTTCTGATGTATTAGATGATATTAATAATTTTTTTCTTAAATTAGTCCCCGAAGATTCATCTTTGTATTCTCATGGATATGAAGGCGATGATGATATGCCAGCTCATATAAAAAATATGTTGACCCAGACTTCTTTAACAATTCCTATTAAAAATAAACAACTTATTCTTGGAACATGGCAGGGTATATACCTTTTTGAACATAGATATAATCCTCATAAAAGAAAAATATGTTTAAGTTTTATAGGAAATTAATATTATAATCATATTATAATTTAAAATGGAGGAAAAATGTCTGTAGCAAGAATAACAACAATTAATTTCAAAAATAAAGAAGATGCTGATAAATCAATTGAAGATTATGCAGAAAATGCACCTAGTGAATTCCCAGAAGCTGAACAATTATTGCAAATACGTGCTAGTGACACAACTGTAATGGCGGTTTCGCTATATGCTGATAATGAGGCAATGGAAAGAGCATCAGCTGCAAGATCTAAAAGAATGAGTAATAACGAAAATACTTTTGATGTTGTTGATACAAAAACTGGTGATGTCACTTTAAATCATAAAAATTAAATATTAGGAAATAAAATGTCAAATGTAATGAAAGTTTCTTTTGAAAAAGGAGAGATAAAAACACCAGAAAAAGCACATTCATCAACTGTTAAGCTTGGTAATGTTACAATGAGCAAAACTACATTACAACCTGGTTGGAGCTGGAGCTCCTGTATTAAACCTATTGTTGGTACTGAAAGTTGTCAAGCAGGACATGTTGGTGTAGTTATTAAGGGTGAAATGAAAGTAAAGCATGACGATGGGACAGAAGATAATTTTAAAGCAGGTGATGCATACTATTTAGCACCAGGACATGATGGGTGGATTGTAAGTGATGATGAATTTATTTCATATGAATTTACAAGTGACCAAAAAGATTTTGGGCCTTGGAAGAAATCTTAAATATTTAACGGGTCTTCTTGACCCGTTTTTTTATAAATATATTTTATCAGACAAGTTTAAGATCAAAATTACAGAACCTACAGTTAAAAAAGTTGAAACAACCAAATCTAAACGAGAATTCTTTGCGCCAATATCTTTATCAATTAATTTTAAATAATAAGATAAATCATAAATTAAATTAAACATCGCAGTTAGAAATATAAAATTATAATATGACCATGTTCCAGTTGGACCCATAGGACGAAATAAAATCCATAACCCTACTAATAAAGCACTGAGTGAGAAACATCCTAAATATCTAATAATAAAAATACCACTTTTATCTACATTAAATTCTTTAGCAATACCTGCAGGTGCAAATAAAATTCTAAAAGTATAGACAGCAAAAAGAAGTAAAATTAAAATATTTAAAATTAAATTAAAAATACCATTAAAGTTCTCTATCATATCACCCTCCTAAAAACTGAATAATAAATATTTTTTTATTATCATATATTTACCAATTATTATGAATATCTTTTTTAAAATATTTGTTATAAATTTCCTTTATACTATCTTTTATAGAATTTATTTCATTTAGTTCTGATGCTTTAACATTTAATTCAGCTTGAATTTTATTTTTAGCACCTGGTATAACTACAGTTACTTCAGGATGAGATAGTATCCATTTTAAAGATAAATCGGTTAATGAAAAATTTTTAGGTTTTATGTTTTTTAATTCTTCAACTGCTTCTAATCCTTTTGCAAAATTTATGCCTGAAAATGTTTCCCCAACATCAAAAGCATCGCCATTTATATTATAATTTCTATGATCATTTTCTGGAAATGAAGATTGACTATTCATTTTCCCTGTTAATAATCCACTAGCTAATGGAACTCGAGCAATTATAGCTACATTATTTTTTTTTGCCTCTTTAAAAAATATTTCACTTGGTTTTTGACGAAAAACATTAAATATAATCTGTATACTTTTAACATTTGGATACTTAATAGCATCTAAAGCTTCAGAAACTTTCTCAACACTTACTCCATAATAGTTTATCTTTCCTTTTTTAACTATTTCATCCATCATTTCGTATGTTTCTTTTTTTCCACATATCTCTGATGGAGGACAATGCAGTTGAACAAGATCAATTACTTCAACTCCTAAATTAATTAGAGATCTATCAATAAAACTTTCAATATTTTTTAAATTATATCCATCTGCATTGTGTGGATTTAATCTTCGACCGGCTTTTGTTGCAACATATATTTTTTCTTTAGTATTTTTTAATACTTTACTAATTATTTTTTCACTTCTTCCATCACCATATACATCGGCAGTATCAAAGAAATTAATGCCATTATCTAATGATGTATAAAGAGCATCTTTAGCATCAATTTCTGAAACATCTCCCCATTCAGAACCAATAGCCCAACACCCTATCCCTATTTCTGATACATGCCATCCTAAATCACTAAATTCTCTATATTTCATTTATCTAAATTATTTTTCTCGGATTGTTTTATTATAATGTTCATTCCTTTCAAGAAGTCTATCATATCCATCATCATCAAAATCACTTTTTGCCACTATATCTTTTTTAAAATTATTGTAATCATCTATTCCACGAACAAGTATTGCACTATCATTATCACTTTTTAACTGCTTCATATCGGTTGAAATAAATTGCAAATTTAGTCCAATTCTTCTGTTGTTACTATTATTTGGTTGAGATGCATGAAGTGTTAATCCATGGTGAAAAGATGCTTCACCAGGTAATAATGGACAAGACACTGCCTTTTCTGTATCAACTTCAAGAACAGTCTGGCCTCTTGATAAAACATTGTTTTCATCATTTGTAGATTTATGATCAAAAAAGCCTTGTTTATGTGAGCCAGGAATCATTTGCATACATCCACTAATATCATTGACATTTGATAAAGCGATCCAAGCGCTTACTTGTTTTTCATTATTATTAAAACCCCAATATGTTAAGTCTTGATGCCAACTCACATGTGTCTTTGATTTTGGTTCTTTAATTATAAAAGTTGCATTGTAGAGTAAGATATTTTTTCCAATTAAATCTTCAACAAAATCTAACATAGTTTTATTTGTTGCAACATCGTAAACCCATTTCATCATTGTGTAAGTTTTTGCAAAATAATGCAAAGGTCCTATTTTAAATTCTGCTAATTCTAATTTTTCTCGATATTTATTTGATTGATCAATACTAAAGAGTCTTAAAGGAAAATAAAATCCATTACTATTATAAAAATCTTTCATTTAAATAATATATTTTAGTTAAAGTCTATAAATAAATCAATAATAATAGATTAAAATCAAACCTAATAAATAGATAATAAATAAATAAAATAAAATTATTTTTTCCAACTTTATGAATTGTGGTGCAGATTTTTATTGATAGAATATATTTAGTAAATAATAAATATTTTGGTTGATCGGCACCACATTTATTGAATATTTTAAAAATAAGACTAAATTTAAGTTTTAATAAGGAAATATTGTGAAAAAAATAAGTTGGATTACACATCCTCAATATGACATCCCTCTTCCTAAAAACCATAAATTTACTGCTAGTAAGTTTTCAGATTTATATAATGAACTAAGAGTTTCAAATTTTTTTCATCGTGCAAATATACTAAATCCTCAAAAAGCCAGTGTTGATGATGTTTCTATATGCCATGATTTAGAATACGTATTAAAAATTAAGAATGGAAATTTATCTGATAAAGAAATGAAAAGATTGGGTTTTACATGGTCATACACTCTTTCTAACCGTTCTTTTTTAGCAGTTAATGGAACTCTATTAACGTGCAAAGAAGCAATAAAGAGTGGAATAGCTAATCATTTAGCAGGTGGCACTCATCATAGCCATAGGGATTTTGGATCTGGGTATTGTGTTTTTAACGATATGGCTTATGCATCATTGCACTTGATAAAAGCAAAGCTAGTAAATAAAATATTAATTTTTGACACTGATGTACATCAAGGAGATGGTACAGCTTCAATCCTTAAGAATAATGATAAAATTTTTACTTGTTCTATTCATTGTAAAAATAACTTTCCCTTTAGAAAATCAATAAGTGACATGGATGTTGAATTAGATGATAATTTGGAAGATGATAAGTATTTAGAAATATTATATAAAACTCTTAATAATTGTTTAAAAAATTTTAATCCTGACTTAGTAATTTTTGATACTGGAGTTGATATTCATAAGAATGATAAATTAGGAAATTTAAAAATAACAACAGAAGGACTATTAAAAAGAGATATTACTGTATTAGAATTTTTTAAAAATAAATCAATTCCTATTGCTACAGTAATAGGTGGTGGATATTCGAATGATAAATTAGAGTTAGCTAAAAGACATAGTTTAATATTTAAAGCTACATCAATGGTTTTTAATTAATTACATTTTGAAATATCTACTTGTATAGACTTTTCATTTTGGAAATATTCAAAGCAAAAATTTTTAAATGAATTAAAATGATCATTTATAGTTCTTAAATTACTTTTGTTATAATCAAAAAAATATTCAAATTTAACTTTTTCAACAATGTTATTAGAAAATATTGGCATTGTGATTATTTGACCATCATTAAATATTGTTTTTAAATAATATGTATCTGAGTCATTATCTACTGTGGAAAATGAATTCTTTTTTATTAGAAAAAGAACATTTTCATTCCAATCATTTTTTTTAAAGTCAAAAAGAATATTTAAATCATTAAGACTTATTAATTTATTAGAATCTATGGCATTAGTATTTAACGACATAAAAATTAAACATAAAAAAAGTATTTTTTTCATAAAATGAGTATTATTTAAAGTATGATACTGATAAATATATTAACTATCTATTTATTTTCAAATATTTATGAAAACAAGAAATAAAGGTCTTATATTATCATTAATTGGAGTTTTAATACTTAGCCCTGACAGTTTATTAATTAGATTAGTCGATTTAGATGATTTTAGTTTAATATTTTATAGAAGTGCTTTACCAATTATTACAATATTAATTTTTCTCATTTATATTTATAAAAAATCTTTTCTTAAATCATTTTATCTAATTGGTTTACCAGGTATAATATATGCTATACTTTATGCTATTACTCATATTTGTTTTGTATACTCAATTCAGAACACTGCTGTAGCAAATACATTAGTACTAATTGCATCCGCACCAATTTTTGCAGCCTTATTTTCTGTTTTTATACTAAAAGAAATTCCTAGTCTTTTTACGTGGATAGTAATTTTAATAGCAATGTTTGCGATGATAATAATTGGTGTAGGAAGTTTTACAACCACAGGTTTATATGGAGATCTAATGGCTCTTATTGTGGCAATAGGTATGGGTTTTAGTATGGTTCTAGTAAGGTTATTTAAAAATAAAGATTTGGTACCGGCGTGCTTATTGGGATGTTTAATTTCAGCACTATATGCCCTTCCGTTTGGTATCAATTTTAATTTAAATAATGTTCAATTTATTTTGATTTTTATTATGTGCTTAATAATATTACCAATACCATTTATGATTATGACGATTTCTCCTAAATTTGCTCCAGCACATGAAGTAGCTTTAATTTTTTTACTAGAAAGTGTTTTA
Organism: uncultured Alphaproteobacteria bacterium; assembly: GCA_902560675.1. GTDB lineage: Bacteria > Pseudomonadota > Alphaproteobacteria > HIMB59 > CACPNW01. Next base: position 106,819 of record CACEMP010000001.1, read on the forward strand.
GGAACTACTTGGGTGTGGTTTGTTATTAAAGAAGTTCCTCCATTGAATACAATAATTGGTGGTGTTTTGCTACTAGGATCAGTTACTATATTTATTTATCAAACAACTAAAAAATAAAATTAATTTATTTTTTTTTATTCTCTCTAATGAAAATATAAATTCCACTAAATACTATTAAAGATAAGCCCAAATAAATCCAAATATCTGGTAGATCACCGAAAAATATATAACCAACTAGTATATTTGTAGATATTTCAAAATAACCCAAAGGTGCTAATTTAGAAGCTTCACCAAGCCTTAAAGATAAAATAATTAAAAAATGTGCCAGAGCTCCAATAGATGCTAATAAAATTAATAATAGTAATTGTCTCAAATCTATATTTATCCAATAAAAAGGTAAAATTAATGAAATTAATATACAGCCTACTACACCTGTAAAAAGCAATGTGACTATAGGACTATCAATGAATGATAATTTACGTGTGTATATAATATAGAATGCATAAGCTGTTCCCGCACCTATAGCTGATATAGAAGCAAAATTGATTTCCAAAAATCCTGGTCTTATGATTATTAAAACACCAATAAAACCAAAAATAACTGCAGACCATCGATGAATACCAACTTTTTCTTTTAAATAAAATATTGATAATATTGTCACTATTATTGGAGAGACAAAAGCAAGAGTTAAAGCTTGAGCCAAAGATATAATTGAAATTGCATAAAAGAAAAATACTGTAGAAAGGAATAAAAAAAATCCTCTAAATAATTGTACTGAAATATTTTTAGGAAATTTAATTTCTTTTTTAAAAAAAATAAGAGCTAAAGGAAAACTTACTAAAATCATAAAAAAATATCTACCCCAAATAATTTGTATAAAATGCATTTCAGATGAAAGGTATTTAGCGATACCATCCATAAAGGGTAATAAAAGCCAACCAGATATATTTAAAACATAAGCTAACATTAATTTAATTAAAAGGCATCAGGATCACAAATTTTGCAAACTAAATTACCTACTCCTTTTTGAGGATTATAGGTTTGATAAAAAATATCTTTAGATTGAATATTTTTTTTATGTAAATATTTTTCAATTTCCCAATAAAAACGATAGCATCTTGAACATTTTGGAGCATCTAACTTATGAGCTGGTTTATAAATATTAATCCATAATTCGTGAAATTTATCTAAATTTTTTATGTTAATATTTTCAGATAAATTTGATGGAATATCCATAAAACAAGCAGCACACTGAATTTCTGAAAAAACATCTTTATATGGTCCTTCATTATATTTTTTCCCAATTGTTGTTTTTGATTTATATTTATCTGATTTACAGTTTGGGCAATTAAAATTTATATCTTTTTGCATAAAAAACTATAGAGAAATTTCCTTATCACTTATAGATGTATAATAATATACTTTTGTTATGAATTTATATTTTCCTTACCTTTTTGTTTTTTTTTGGAGTTCAGCATTTATAAGTGGTCAATTTATCGTTCAATCAGCAAGTCCATTTGCTGCATTATCATTTAGATTTTTAATTGTTTCTATTTTTTTTTTATTATTTTCTTTTTTCTTTAGAGAAAAAATTTTAGTTAATTATAAATTAATTTTACAGGCATCAATAACAGGGGTTCTTTTTCATGGTTTTTATCTCGGCGGTGTTTTTTTTTCATATTCAATTGGTTTATCAGCTACATTATCTGCTCTAATAGTTGGTTTACAACCTATTCTAACAAATATTTTTAGTGGTCCAATATTAAAAGAAAGAGTAACACTAGTTCAGTGGATAGGAATAGTGCTTGGATTTATTGGGACAGTATTAGTCATTGGTTATGATATTGGTAAAACTATTCCAGTTTTAGGTGTAATTGCTTCAATAGTAGCTTTACTTGGCGCAACTACTGCAACAATTTGGCAAAAGAAATTTACAAGTGAAATTACATTATCAGTAAATAATTTTTATCAAGCAATTGCTGCAGCACTGTTCTTAATCATTGTATCTTTTATATTTGAAGCTTCATTTATAAATTTTGATAAAAGATTTATTTTATCAATGGGGTGGCAAATAATTATGGTGTCTTTTGGGGCATATGCAATTCTAATGTATTTAATTAAAACTGGAACAGCAAGCAAAACATCAAACCTATTTTTCTTGATACCACCAACTACAGGTGTCATGGCATATTTCGTACTAGGAGAAGATTTATATTTAATTGATCTTATAGGTTTAACTATATGTACTTTTGGTGTTTATATTGCTACAAGGAAATAAATGAATCAATTAATTTTTTTTGTTATTTTATCTGCAATTTTCTGAATAAAAGGACTTAATAATAAAGAGACAGGTATGGCTATAGAACATGCAATCAACCAAGCTATAAGCCATTTATAAAAAAAAATATTTGAAAAACCAATATTACTTAGTGTAACTGCAAAAGTCATAATCATAGTCATTGCAATTGAAAGCAAAAAAACAAATATTAATCGATTGATTAATTTTTTATCCATATAGGAGATGACCAAGCTCTATGATTATTTTTTTGAATAATTTCCACTCTATATCTGTCATTATTTTTCATTTCTATTTTATCTTTTTTATATTTTAAAAAATTTAAATGATCATAGCTAAAAGGGCCAACTTTAAATAATTGACTTAACCATTTATCAGTGAATATTGTTTTACTTCCTTCATTAATTATATCCTCTAAAAATATTTTATATGATTTTTTATTTATCTTAAGAATAATGTATGAATTTTTTTGAAACTTAATTCTTAATTTTACAGCCTGTGTATTGTCATCTTTTAATGTGGAATTTCCAATAGTTTTAGATTTTATAACTAATTTATTTCTAAATTTTATTAAATTGTTTGGTAAGGCAATATTATTAATCTTCAGAATTTTAGAATCATTTGGTGAAAGTTTAGGAATACCTTTAAAACAAGTTTGATATTCTTGAATAGCTACCTTTATAAATTTAATTTCAATATTCCAATCAAATACTTTGTTTTTATCTCCCCACCCCCATTCAAAATTTAAGCTACCTGAATTTTTAATTTTTTTGTTATCTGGAGTAAATAAATCAAATTTTCTATCATTTTTAAATAAAATACCATGTGATATTTCATTTAATGATTTTGCATAAATAGAAATATTATTCAGTTTTCGTTTTTTTACTTCACTTCCCATAATTTTATTATTGATAGTAAAAAATAATTCTATCTTATCTCCAGACACAGCGTAAACATTTTTATTTTTTAATGATGACCACAAAGTTGATTTTTTTTTATTTTTTGCGATTACACCTATTAAACCTGATCCATAAGAACCTGGGTAACCTGCGTGATGGTCAGTACTGCCTATTATTCCAAACTTATAACCTTTAGACCATCCATAAGTAGCAGTTCCATCACCAGATAATGTACCCATGTCATGTAACATTTTAAATGAATTTTCTTCTTCTAAAGAAAGACCATGCATTGAAAATATTTCAACAAATGGCGATTTACTTTCATTAAAATACTCCCAATTTATACCTCTTTTATTTTTTCCATAACCAATATGATGCGGGATAACAAAACTATCTTTTGAAATACTTTTCTTTAAAGTATCTATACTATCAGCTGAGATTAATTTTAAATTAAAATTTTTGTTTATTACATTATGATCGCCATATTTTAAACTATGCCACTCGTAACTAGGAAAAATATTTATTATATACTTTTTTTCAAGTTTTTTTAAATCTGCTAATATTTTGTTCCATTTTTTTTTTAATTTTTGAAATCCTCTTAAATGATAGTTTTTAATTGATTTTAAATGATTAATTTCTGATATATCTGGCCAAAATGCATGACCTGTTATTGTACAAAAATCTAATTGTTTAGAAGCTCTATAAACAGCATTATGTAGTTTTCCATCACCATAACTAATATTACAATGTGAATGCAAATCACCCCAAAAAACTCTATTGTTTCTCACTGATTTATTTATTTTTTAAAAAAACGATTAACCACCTCTTTAGGAGCATCATTTTCAATCATTTTGTCATATATTAAATCATTCATTTTAGAGATAATATTTTCATCATCTAATTTATTCAATTGACCAGGGTCATTTATCATATCGTATAAAGCTGACTCTGTATCAACAAATCCCATATTATCCCCTCCATTACTATTTCCAATAGATGGTCCTTTATCATCATTTTTAATCTTCATAACTGGGACGCCCTTTGTGAAACTGAAAGGTTTTTCCATTTGTGCTGTTTTTAATTCGTCAAGAGTAAAAAATTGCCTTAAATGTGTAGGCATTAGAGTGTATTGAAATGGATCTTTTCTACTCATATTGTCAGGATATTTAAAATAAGTGTACTTACCATCGGTAATATTAACTCCGCCACCCCAATAACCAAATAAAGCTGAGTGATTAGTTAATTTTTCTTTATCTAAAAAACTTAAAAGTGACTTACCTTGAACTTCTTTTGGAATGTTAATATTATGATTTTCTAAAAATGTTGGCATCAAATCAATATTTTGAGTCACAACACTTCTTCTTTGACCATTATTATGTTTATAATCAGGATGATAAATAAAAAGAGGTATATGAGATATTTCATTGTATAGAGGCATTCTATTTTTTGCCCACCAATCATGTTCTCCTAGCATAAAACCATGATCTGTTGTTAAAATTAAAGTTGTATCTTCCCATAAATTATTTTCATCAAAGAAATCTAAAACTGAACCCAATAAAAAATCACATAAACTTATTAAAGCAAAGTAATTAGCTTTTAATTCCGCTACCTCATCCGGTGTTTCTTTTACTCTATCATATTGAGGCCAATCTAAACGTGGTCCAGAATAATTAGTTTTAAATTTTTTCCTAAATCTTTCAGGAGCAAAAAATGGTTCATGAGGATCAAATGTTTCAATTTGAAGAAACCAATCCTTTGCAGATTTATTTGTTTTTAAAAATTCAAGACCAGATGAAAAACATTGCACTGAAGGAAAATCTTTTTCTTCTTTTATATACTCACTGTTTATAGGATAAAAATAAAATCTTGATTCTCTATCTGTAAAGTCAGACTGACTCTTATGATACATTTCTTTAAATCTTTCAATTGGTGGCTCTACCATTGCTTTCCAAGGATCCCTCTCTTGTCCTCGAATAAAATCAAAAGAATTATATCTGTTATGATAAGTTGATCCACCATCTTCAAAATAATGATTATGATCTGTAACAAGATGAGTATAAGTATTTTTTAATCTTAGTATTTCAGGAAAAGAATTATCAAATGGTTCTAATGGCCCCCAACTTCTATGTAAAAAACTTAATCTACCACTTTGCATATCTCGTCTAGCTGGCATGCAAGGCATACTTCCAATAAAATGATTATCAAAGGTTATTGAATTTTTTGCCAATCTGTTAAAATTTGGGGTGTCTACAAAAGTTCCGCCATACGGATTAAGCATTCTTCTGTTAAGTGAATCAAAAAGTAGAAAAACTGTTTTCATATAATTTTAATATTTAATAAAACTTATTAAAACCTAAATAATTTTTTAATATTTATCAAAATAAAAATTATTTTTATTTTTAATTTCTAATTTTAGTGCTTATGAATATATCTGAACATTAAAAAACTAAGAGAATTACTTGTTTTTTTGAATTTGACATAATTTTTAATGGATGGTTAGATATATCTATAATTAATAGGAGGAATTATGAAAAAAATTATTTCTACAATTTCTATTTTTCTATTTAGCATAACTTTTGTTGGAGAGGTTTTTGCCGGTCCAAAATTAACTATGTTAATAAATCAATCTCCTTGGTTTGATGGTTTTAGAAAAACATTAGAGATGTATGAAGAAGAAACAGGAGCGAGTATTGAGTTAGATGTTAACCCATATCCCGCTATGTCTGAAAAAATAAGAAATTCTATAAGAGCACCTGAAGGTATTTACGATATTGTTATTACTTCTACTGAATTTATGTCGACTTACTCTGATAGTGGTGAATTTAGAAACATTAATGACATTGATCCTAATTATAAATTAGATCCGGGAATTTGTAGTTATCAAAATACTAGTTATTGGAACTATGATACTCAATCTTATGATCCTGTAAATGGAGAATTTATTGGTATTCCTGTTAATGGAAATGTTCAAGTTCTTTACTACAGAAGAGATCTTTATGAAGAAAAAGGATTAACTCCGCCTAAAACATGGGATGATTTAATTGCAAATGCTGCAGTGTTTCACAATCCTCCTCAAATGTATGGTATGATTCAAAGAGCTGAAAGATCATCAGTTACTTATAACTTCGGACCGTATATGTTTAGTCATGGTGGTGCTGTATATAAAGATCCAGCTAATGGAGATTTTTCTATAGTATTTAATAGTCCTGAAGTGAAAGCTGCAATGGAAGCTTATCTTAAAGTTAGAGATACAGTTGGGCATCCAAATGCACACGCTATTGGACAAGGGGAAATGATACAGTATCTAAGAACTGGAAAAGCTGCTCATGCAATTGCTGTTATTGCTGCATGGGGCGGTATGGATGATCCAAATAAATCAGCTGTTATTGGTAAAATGGGAGCTGCTTTAAATCCTGCCGGACCGATGGGTAGTGCTAGTAGTCTTGGACACTGGGAAGCACACATTCCTAAAAATATACCTGATGAAAATGCAGTTGAAGCATTAGATTTTCTAAAATGGTTAGTTACTAAAGAAAATCAAATTAAATACATTGAAAATGGTGCTGTGCCAGTGAGATGTGACTTAATTGATTCTCCAATGGCTAAACAAGATGAATTTAGATTTTTAGAAGCATTAGGGCAGAACTCAGATGTAGCGCAATTTATTGCACCTAACGTAGAGGCTGTTGAATCAACTTCTATTACAAACCTGTACTTAAATAAAATTGTTGCAGGTGAAGTTTCTATTGAAGAAGGATTAAATGCTGCTGCAGAAGAACTTTATCAACTTTTAACTAAAGCTGGTAAAAAGACAGGAAAATTACCTGATCTGTAAAATATATTTGAGTAGCACCTTTATTTATAAAGGTGCTACCTTTTTTTAAAAAATTATGAATACAAAAGATAAAAGTTGGAAAATATTATCATTAATACCAATAATTGCTGTTTTAGTAATTCTAACTTTAATTCCACTTGTAAATATTTTTTATAATTCTTTTTTTGATATTCGTTGGGATGATGGAAAATATAATTATACATACATCGGTTTGGAAAACTATATCGAACTTCCAAATAATAAATTTTATCTTCCAGGGCTTATAAATACTATAAAATTATCTATATTTGCTGTATTTTTTCAAATGCTATTTGGTTTTTTAATTGCATTAGGCATAAGTAAAATAAAACGTGGTAAGGGTCTTTTTATATCTTTATTTTTATTACCAATATTACTGCCTCCAATTGTAATTGGTTCAATTTGGAGATTAATGTATGGATTTGATTTTGGTATTTTTAATTACCTACTCTCTTTTTTTGGTGTATTTCCATTAGATTGGTTAGGTAGTTCAAGTTTAGCTTTTACATCGATAGTAATTGTTGACATCTGGCATTGGACTCCATTTGTTGTTTTACTTTTACTTGCAGGTTTGGAGTCTTTGCCAACTGATGTATATGAAGCAGCAAGAGTTGATGGTACATCTGGTTGGAATGAAATAATCTACATTACTATCCCATTAATGATACCAACAATTATAGTAACAATGGTTTTTAGATTTATATTGTCTTTTAAAGTATTTGATGAAATCTACTTATTAACTCAAGGTGGGCCAGGTACATCAACCGAAGTAATAAGTTTTTCAATTTATGAAACGTTCTTTGAGTCTGATAATATGGGATTAGGATCAGTAATGTCTGTCGTTTCACTATTTGTAGTTTCATTGTTAATAATAATAGTTTTAAATGTAATAAGAAGAGTAAATAAATATGCGAACTAGTACTGAAAAATTAATCAATTATTTTATGCTTTCTTTTTTTGCAATATTAGTTCTAGCTCCTTTTTTATGGATAGCCACAATAGCTTTTAAAACTCAAATAGATATAATGATGATGAAAATTATATTTAAACCTACTTTATTTAATTTTGATAAATTATTTTTTTCTAAAGAAGCAACTTTTTTTAGAGATATTTTTAATTCCTTATTTGTAGGAATTATATCGACATTAATAATATTAGTAATCTGCAGTATGGCATCTTTTACTATGATCAGAACTAAAATATCTAATTGGATTACAGCAGTTCTTTTTCTTTGGGTGATAGTTTTTCATATGTTGCCTCCGATAACCTTTGTAGGTTCATGGTTTCAAATGGCTAATTCAGTTGGATTATTTAATTCTAGGATTGCTTTAATTCTTGCTCATGTAACTGTAAATCTTCCTCTAGGTTTATTAATTATTTCTTCGTTTATGAGAGATGTTCCAACAGAAATACAAGAGGCTGCATATATAGATGGATGTTCTAATAGACAAGTATACTTAAAAGTAATGCTTCCATTATTAGGACCTGGATTGTTTGCTACTGCAGTAATTGTATTTTTATTTAGTTGGAATGATTTTATGGTTGCGATGAATTTAACAGCAAAGGCAACTCAAACGGTACCAGTTTCTATAGCAACTTTTTCTCAACAATATGAAGTTAGATACGGAGAAATGGCTGCAGGTTCTTTAGTATCACTTGTTCCTGCTTTAATCCTTACCTTTTTTGCACAAAAATATATTGTAAAAGGATTAACTGCTGGGGCGGTAAAATAAATATTTTGAAAAATAAACCTAACATAATTGTTTTTTTTACTGACCAACAAAGATGGGATACCTCTGGTTTACATGGAAATCCATTATCTTTGATGGAAAATTTTGATCATTATGCGCAAGAAGGAACTCATTTATTTAATTCATTTACATGTCAACCAGTATGCGGACCAGCTAGAGCATCTCTGCAAACTGGTAAATATGCGACTAAAACAGGAGTGTTTAGAAATCATATCACTTTAAAAAAAAATCAAAAAACTCTCGCTCAATATCTAAATAAGCATGGATATGAAACAGCATATATTGGAAAGTGGCACTTAGGATCTTCAGATCCAGTAAAAAAGAATGAGCGAGGTGGATACAGTTATTGGCTTGCATCAAATCTACTAGAGTTCACTTCTGACTCATACGATACAATGATATACGATAATAATGATAAAGCAGTTAAACTGCCTGGGTATAGAATTGATGCTATAGTAGATGCAGCAATAAGATATATAAATACAAAAAGAAAAAAACCATTTTATCTATTTATTTCACTTATTGAACCACATCATCAAAATCATACAGATGACTATCCTCCTCCTGTTGGATATAGAGAAAAATATGCAGGAAGATGGGTTCCACCAGATTTACAAACATTAAAAGGTTCTGCTCATCAACATTTAGCTGGTTACTTCGGTATGACTAAAAGAATTGATGAGGCATATGGTAGGTTAATAGATAGTTTGTTGAGTTTAAAATTAATGGATAATAGTGTTTTATTCTTTACTTCAGATCATGGAAATAATTTTAAAACTCGTAATGATGAATATAAAAGATCTTGTCATGAAAGCTCTATAAGAGTTCCAAGCTCAATCATTGGTAATATTTTTGATCAAGGTGGTAGAATTAAAAATTTAATAAGTATTTTAGATATTCATGCAACAATTCTTGATATTGCTGGAGTTAAAAATTTTGATAGTGATGGAAAATCAATAGTACCTCTTGTTATGAAAAAAAATATAAATTGGAAAGATGAAATTTTTATTCAAATTAGTGAAAGTCAAGTTGGAAGATCATTAAGAACAAAAAAATGGAAATATTGTGTGGATAGTCCTAATTCAGATCCATGGAATGATCAGGGTTCTAAAAATTATGTAGAACAATTTTTATATAATTTAGATGCAGATCCATATGAATTAAATAATTTAATTGGAATAAAAGAATTTGATACAATTTTAAAAGTTCTTAGAAAAAAATTAATTAATTACATTACAATTCATGAAAAATTTAAACCCTTTATAAAAGAGGCTAAAAAAATTAACAATCCTGGTCAGCTAGGATTGAAACCTGGATCATTTATGGATGGATACTAATGTATATTTTTTTAAAAACATTAATTTCTGCTTTAATAATTGTAATTGTATCAGAGGTAGCCAAAAAAAATACATTGAGTGCAGCTTTAATTGTTTCATTACCTTTAACATCATTATTAGCATTTACATGGTTGTACTATGATACTAAAAATATTCAAAAAGTAATAGATTTATCATTAAGCACTATAGTAATGACAATACCATCAATTACTTTTTTTATTGTTTTACCAATAATGTTAAAATTAAAACAAAACTTTACTTTTTCATTAATCGTTTCAATGTTAACTACGAGTGCTACTTATTATATTTTTATTATAATTATTAAAAAATATAATTTTAATTTCTAATTACATTTTCTTCATTCATTAAAATCGGTCTTCCATCATGAGCAGTATTCAAGGGATAATACTCGCCATTATATTTAACACATAATGTCAAACCTGTTCTTTTTTCTTTACCAAGGTTAACTTCTAAATCTACGATAACAAATTCAGTATTTTCTAATACTTTTAAAATTTTCATAATAATCCTTTCTTAATTAATAATAATTAATTATATTTTATAAAATTTAAATCTTATTAATTGAAAAATTAAAAATTAAATATATCTCTTTATTATGAAGTCAAAAGTGTACTTTAATAATTCTTGCAGTATCTGCAGATTTGAAATTAATCATTATAAAAAAATTACCAGTAATATTGATTGGGTTGACATATCTAGTAATAAAAATACAAAAAAAGATACAAATTTAGATGAAAGATTCTTACTAAGAAGATTACATTTATTTAAAAATAATACTTTGTATTCAGGTATTGATGCTTTTATTGAGTTGTGGATTGAAATACCAAGGTATAAAATTTTAGGAAATTTATTAAAAAAACCAGTTATTTATCAAATATCATGGATTTTTTATGAAATTATAGCAATAATTTTATTTTTTAAGAACAAGAATCAATTAAATAAACTAGAAAGATTATATAATGAATCGTAACTTTGAAATATTAGAAAAGATTGTTCTTTCAATACTTATAGTTTGTACTGTGATTGCAATAGGTATGGAAATACAAGGAATGATAACAAATCTTGAAGTTACACTCGCAGATATACTTTTACTCTTCATCTACATTGAGGTTATTGGCATGATAAAAGAGTATTGGGTTTCTAAAGTAATAAGAATGAGTTATCCTATATTCATAGCTATAACAGCCCTTGCTCGTTACATTATCATGGGTCGTCAAAATGTTGAACCATCAGCCTACTTATATGAATCAGCTGCAATTCTAATTTTAGCTATTGCGATAGTTGTTCTTAGAGTAAGGCACATGGAAATCATAAATAGAAAATCTAAAAACAAAATAGACGATTAATCTTCAACACAATGTTAACTTCAAGTATCAGCGAGGCTGAAAACAATCTTATTTCGTATTTACCTAAAGCAGGAAGTTACTACGAAAAAATGAGAAACTATTCTGTTGATTTTGAATCAAATAAAAATACAACATCTCTTCTATCTCCATATATTAGGTATAGAGCAATTTCAGAAAAAAATATTCTTAAAAAAGTTTTAGAAATTCATGGATTAAATAAGGCAGAAAAATTTATTCAAGAAATTTTTTGGAGAACCTATTGGAAAGGTTGGTTAGAATACAGGCCAGAAGTATATTTTGATTATATAAATGATAAAAATAGACTTTATAGGGATTTTGAAAACAAAAAATACTATTTAAATGCTGTAAATGGAAATACTAACCTGTCATTTTTTAATAAATGGGTAAATGATTTAAAAAATAATGGTTATCTTCACAATCATATAAGAATGTGGTTTGCTTCAATTTGGATATTTACATTAAAATTACCTTGGCAATTAGGTGCAGATTTTTTTATGCAAAATCTTCTTGATGGAGATCCTGCATCTAATACTTTAAGTTGGCGATGGTCAGCAGGTATACAAACAAAAGGCAAAAACTACATTGCAAGAAAAGCAAACATAGAGAAATACAGTAATATAAAATTTAAACCAAATGAATATTTACAAGAAAATGCAGAGTCACTTATTGAGAATAAAGATTATCCAATAAGTAATTTAAGAATTAATAATATCTCTAATATTTCAGATATTTCAAATATAATTATACCAACTGATGAAATAAATATTTTAAAAGATCTTAATATAAAGAAATGTAATGCATTTAGTGGCTTACCAAAAGAAGATTATGACGACCATGATTTTAATTATAATATTCTATTTCATATTAAAAACTTAGTATTATCTTGTTATAAAGATGATAATTTTTACAAAGATATTGAAATTGAAACTAGTTTTGAAAACTATTATAGAGATTTAGATAAGTGGATAATTAAAAATAAGATTAAAGTTATTCATCTTCCATATGTAACTCAAGGTAATTGGAAAAAAATTTATAAAAAAATAATTAAAAAATACCCTAATATAAATTTTATTAAATTTAATAGGGATTATGACATTAATAGTTGGATTTATTCAAAAAAAGGTTATTTCAAGTTTAAGCAAAATATTCCTGAAATCTTAAAAAATTTGTAATTAAAAATGAAAAATATTTTAGAAATAAATAATGTTAATAAAATTTATAGAAATTCCTTAAAAGCGTTAGATAATATTAAATTGAATATTAGGGAAGGAGAAATTTTTTCATTACTAGGTCCAAATGGAGCAGGTAAATCAACTTTAATAAATTCAATCTGTGGAATTGTAAATTTTAACTCAGGAACAATTAAAATAAATGGATATGATAATATTAAAGAGTACAGAAAAGCGAGGCAAATGACTGGGATTGTTCCTCAAGAATTATATTTGGAGTCATTTGAGACAGTGTGGAAAAATGTTAATTACTCAAGAGGTCTTTTTGGAAAACCACAAAACCATAAGTATGTTGAAAGTCTATTAAAATTATTATCTTTATGGGATAAGAAAGATAGTAAAATTAAAGAACTCTCCGGTGGTATGAAAAGAAGAGTTCTTATTGCAAAAGCATTATCACATCAACCAAAATTACTTTTTTTAGATGAACCAACAGCAAGTATAGATGTTGAACTCAGAAAGGAGACATGGGACATTGTAAGAAAATTAAATAAAAATGGAACTACCATAGTTTTAACGACTCATTATATTGAGGAGGCTGAAGAATTAAGTACGAGAGTAGCAATTATTAATGATGGTAAAATAATTCTTGTTGATGAAACAGATAAATTAATTAAAAAATTAGGTGAAAAATCAATTAAAATTCAATTAAAAAATGAAATAATTAATTTAAATGAAAATATTAAGAATAAATACAATCTCAAAATAAATAAAAATATTTTAACATTTAAATATAATATTAAAGAAGATAGCATTAATTTAACTGAAATGTTAAACGATATAGAAAATGATGGATATCAAATCAAAGATTTTATTACTGAACAAAGTTCTTTAGAGGAAATTTTTATAAAATTAATTAAAGAAAATAAAAAATCATGAACTATTTTGGTGTTAAAGCAATACTAATTCATGAATTAGATCGTTTTAAAAGAACTCTTTTACAAAGTTTAGCATCGCCAATAATTACAACATCTTTGTATTTTATAGTATTTGGAACAGCAATAGGTTCTAGAATTAAAGAAATTGATGGCATTAACTATGGATCATATATTGTCCCAGGTATGATAATGTTAACAATTTTGACTCAGGCATTATCTAATGCATCTTTTGCAATTTACTTTCAAAAATTTACCTCAACAATTTATGAAATTCATGCCGCCCCACTATCCTCATTTGAAATTATATTAGGTTTTGTAGGTGCGGCTGCTATAAAATCCGTAATTATTGGTTTAATAATTATAATTACTGCAGGTTTTTTTGTTGATATTGAAATTCAACATCCAATTTTAATGATTTTCTTTTTAATTTTAACATCAATTACATTTTCTCTTTTTGGTTTTATTGTTGGTCTCTATGCTGATGGTTTTGAAGGTCTACAAATAATTCCAATCTTGGTAATCACTCCACTTACTTTCCTTGGCGGATCCTTCTATTCAATAACAATGCTTCCAGAATTCTGGCAAAATATTTCTCTGCTTAATCCGGTTTTGTATTTGATTAGCGGATTTAGATATAGTTTTTATGAAGTATCTGACGTTTCTCTTCTTACAAGCATTATAACAATTTTTACAATCTTAATAAGCTGTATACTTTTTATTTCATATACATTTATTAAAGGTTACAAAATTAAAAATTAGATGATTGATAACAAGATAAGTAATGAATTTCTTGAAAACGGAGTTGTTCTGTTAAAACAAATCATTGAGTCAAGTTGGATTTTAGAACTTGAAAAAGGATTAGAATATAATTTTAAAAAACCAAGTAAATATAAGTGTGTTTATGAAGAGCATAATGGTAAGGAAGTATTTTATGATGATTATTGTAATTGGAATAGAATAAATGAATATAAAACTTTTATTTTTAATTCAAATATATCTAAAATTGCAGCTTCGCTGATGAAATCTAAAAAAGTTAATTTATTTCACGAACATGTTTTAGTAAAAGAAAAAGGATCAAAAAAGAGAACACCTTGGCATCAAGATCAGGGATATTATTGTGTTAATGGGAAAGATAATGTCAGTATTTGGATACCATTAGATAAAGTAGATAAAAATTCATCTATGGAGTTTATAAAGGGATCTCATAAATGGAATAAAATATTTCTTCCAACAAAATTTAAAGGTTATGATTATGAACATAAGGATAAAGAGTTTGAAAAAATTCCCGATATTGAGAATAATAGAGATAAATACGAAATTATTTCTTATGAATGTGATATCGGTGATGCTATTGCTTTTAATTTTGGCACAATCCACTCAGCTTATGGAAATAATTCTGAAAATAGAAGAAGAGCATTTTCATTAAGATTAACCGGTGATGATGCTAGATATATAAAAAGGCAAGGAGAGATGTCCCCACCATTCCCTGAAGTTAGATTAAAAAATAACGAAGTTCTTGATTGTGATACTTTTCCAGTATTAATTTCTTCTTAAGAAATAAATAAGTGGTAGAGCTGTTGCATACATAATTAAACTATAAATTGCTGCGGGTATTAAATAGACTGTACTTGCAAAAAAAGTGTTTGCTACAACAATAGCTAATGTTCCATTTTGAAGACCAACTTCCATTAACCAACATCTGAAAGTTTCCTTTTTTGCTCTAAAATATTTAGATAAAAAGTATACAACTATCATCATTACAATATTAAGAACAAGCATTACTAAACCAGCTTGAGCAAAATAACTAATAACATTTTCTCTCTGAGATAAAATTGCACCAAGTAATACTAATACAAATAAAATAATTGAGATATTTTTAGCTATTTTTTCAAAAGACGATAACAAACTACTTAAAAGAACACCTAAAATAACTGGAACTGTTACAATTAAAAACATTTGAATTGCTACGCTAAACAAAGATTGACCTTCGCTTAAGCTTCCATAGCCTAATATCGACAATGAAATTATTAAAATTAATGGTACTGTTATTACACAAAGGATACTATTAATAGCCGTTAGTGAAATAGAAAGTGCTATATTACCTTTAGCATATGAAGTTAGAACATTGCTAGTCACACCTCCAGGTGCTGCCGCTAATATCATACAACCTACTGCCAATTCAGGAGTAAGGGGCCAAAATAAAACAATAATAATTGCAACAATAGGTAAAACTATTATTTGAAAAAATAGACCTATTAAAAAGTCTCTGGGTTTAAAAAAAACTCTTGTAAAATCATTTATAGAAAGTCCTAAACCAAGAGAAAACATTATAAAAGCTAATGACAGTGGTAAGATTACATCAGTTACAATACCCATTCCGATATTTTATCATTTTTATAAAAAAAAAATCAATTAGTTTCTTGAATTAATATATGATTTAAAATTTCAAGCATTTCATTAGGCATTTTGAATATTTTTCCATATTTATCTACTGAAACTATTGTAACTTTCGAATCTAATAAAAGAATATTTTCTCTAAAAATAGTTTGACTAAATTCAATTTTGGCTTTTGAAATATATAAAATTTTAGTTTTAACTTCTAATGTATCTTCAAAGTATGCAGGTTTTAAGTATTCAATATTGCAAGATTTAACAACAAAATAAAAATTATATTTGTTAAACAAATTTTTGTGATTAAAACCAAGTTTATATAAAAAATCACTTCTCCCTCTTTCTAAGTATTTCAAATAATTTGCATAATAAACTCTAGTAGAGGCATCAGTATCTTCATAATATACTTTAATTTTAGTATTCATTTTTTGAGATAATAAAGAGTATTTAAAGATATTTGAATAAAATAACCAGATTGAATTATTACTTATAATACCTAAATATTAAATAATGTCTGAGTATTTAGAATCTATTATAAAAAGAGATCCTGCTGCAAGGAGTAAATTAAGCATTGTACTAACATATCCTGGTGTAAAATCAGTGTTTTTTCACAGAATAGCTTATCAATTGTGGAATTTAAATTTATACACTCTAGCAAGAATTATTTCCCAATTTAGTCGTTTTTTAACAGGTATAGAAATTCATCCATCTGCAAAAATAGGTAAAAATTTATTTATTGATCATGGAATGGGTACAGTTATTGGAGAGACAAGCGAAATTGGTGATAATGTAACTCTTTATCATGGTGTAACACTTGGAGGAATCAGTCCTGCTGAAAACTCTAATAATCAAAGAGATACTAAAAGACATCCAACAATTGAAGATAATGTCATTATCGGTTGTGGTGCAAGTATTCTTGGTCCAATTATAATTGGAAATTGTGCAAGAGTCGGAGCCAATACTGTTGTTTTAAAAAATGTGCCCCCTTATGCAACAATGGTTGGTAATCCAGTCAAAAACATTAATATTAATAAAGATACATCATTTAATCCATATGGTGTAAGAGATATTGATGATAACAAATAATGTTACTCAATTAATTGGTAACACTCCCCTAATAAAATTAAAATACCCTTCAGAGATTTCAGGTTGTGAAATATACGGTAAAGCTGAATTTATGAATCCAGCTGGTTCAGTGAAAGATAGAACAGCTCTTGGTATTATCGAGGATGCAGAAGAAAAAAAATTATTGGAACCAGGTGGAACTGTCGTTGAAGGTACTTTTGGGAACACAGGAATAGGCTTAGCGTTAGTTTGTAATGCAAAAAATTATAATCTAGAAATTGTAATGCCTAACATAACCGTTCAATCTAAAAGAGATATACTCAAAAATATGGGAGCAAAACTTCATTTAGTTGATGCAAAACCATATTCCGATCCTGGTAACTATCAAAAAGTCTCGCAGCAATTAGCTAAAGATATTGAAAAACAAACAGGTAAAAAAACTTTTTGGGCTGGTCAATTTGAAAATTTAGCAAACTACAAATTTCATGAAAAAACAACATCTGCAGAAATTTTTAAACAAACAGAAGGTAAAATAGATGGTTTCACATGTGCAATTGGAACTGGAGGAACTTTAACTGGTGTTAGTGTTGGGCTAAAATCAAAAAATAAAGAAATTATTATCGCTTGTACAGACTCACAAGGATCATCAATGTTTAATTATTTTAATAATGGCAAACCAGAAAAGAAAGGAGAGGAATCAATTACAGAAGGTATTGGACAAGCCAGAGTAACAAAAAATTTAGAAAATTGTCTTGTAGACCAATCATTTTTTATTTCTGATAAAGAATGTATGGAAATGCTATTTAAAATTATGAAAACAGATGGATTATTTCTAGGATTAAGTTCTGGGGTAAATATATGTGGTGCAGTAAAACTAGCTAAATCAATGGGTAAAGGGAAAAAAATTGTGACAATACTTTGTGATGATGCAAATAAATATTATGATAAAATGTTTAATAAAGAATATTTGATTTCCAAAAAATTACCTTATGCCGATTGGATGTAATAATGAAAAATAAAGATAAAAAATTTAATTCTAAAGTAATTCATTCAGGTCATGGCGCTGATGAAACTACGGGTGCTGTTATGCCCCCTATTCATCTTTCATCAACTTTCAAACAAAATTCTCCTGGTGACTTTACTTATGAATATGCAAGAACAGGAAACCCAACAAGAGATATATTAGAGAAATTATTAGTTGAATTGGAAGATGGTAAATTTGCTTATGCTTTTAGCTCAGGTATGGCTGCAATTTCTGCATTATCAGATGCTTTAGGTAAAAATTATTCAATTATTTGTAGCGATGATGTTTATGGTGGAACAAGAAGAATATTTGATAAAATTAAAACAGTAAATCAAGATGTGGAAGTAACATATACCGATCTTAGTAAAGAAAATAATTGGCAAGGTCATCTAAAAGAAAATACAAAAATGATTTGGGTTGAGACACCCTCTAATCCATTACTAAAGATTATAGATATAAAGAAAATTAGAGAAAGCTTAAAAGATGATAATATCATTATAGTCTGTGATAATACTTTTGCATCACCCTATAATCAACAACCATTAAATACTGGAGCTGATGTTGTTATACATTCCTCAACCAAGTATCTTGGAGGTCATTCAGATATAATCGGAGGTGCACTAATTATAAATGATAATAAAATTTTAGCTGATAAAATTAAATATATTCAAAATGCAGTTGGTGCAGTTCCCAGCCCCTTTGATTGTTATTTACTTATTCGATCAATTAAGACACTTGCTGTAAGAATGGAGAGGCACAATAATAATGCCTTAGAAATTGCTAATTATTTATTAAAACATCCTAAAATTAATAAGGTTTTTTATCCTGGATTAGAAAATAACCCAAGTTATGAAATTGCAAAAAAACAAATGACTGGGTTTGGAGGAATATTATCAATTGAATTAATGGGTGATATTAATTCAGCAAAAAAATTTCTTGAAACAATTCAACTATTTACACTAGCAGAAAGTTTGGGTGGAGTTGAAAGTTTAATTGAGCATCCAGCTATAATGACACATGCATCCATTGATAAAAAAATTAGAGATGAATTAGGAATTTCTGATACACTAATCAGACTTTCAATTGGCATTGAAGATATTTCAGACTTAAAGAAGTCTTTAGATGATGCTCTAAAAAATATTTAAATTATTTTTTTCAAATCTGGAGGTGAATAATTAGGACCCTTCATAACTTTACCAAATTCATTATAAATTGGCTTACCTTCCTCTGAAAGTTTACTCATATTACTACGATGAACTTCGTTAAAGCATTTATCTAGATCTATACCAAAAGCAGCACCCGCACCGTATGTCACAACTAAAATATCAGTTAATGCATCAGCAACTTCAACGATATCATTATCATTAATTGCATCTTTTAATTCATTAAATTCTTCATCAATCAATTTTTTTCTTAATTCAACAATTTTATTTTCTGGAAATTCAGCACTAGTTTTTACTTCTTGCCCAAAAGTTGTCATAAATTCTTTTACTTTTTCAAAATTTGTCATTTTATCTCCCAATAATATTTATTTATAAAAAATATCGTTGTAAGTCACAACTATAAAGAGAAAAGATATTATTGTTATCCCCACAGCCAAATAAACTCTTGTAATAAACTCAGGAAGAGAGTTTGAAAAAATTCTTCTAATAATAAAATACATTATATGACCACCATCTAAAAGAGGAATAGGAAGCAAATTAAATAACCCTACAAATAAAGAAATAATAATGAATAAAAATAGAACTCCCCTTATTTGATCTAGCATCATTTGATCTGCATTTTTAACGATCCCTATTGGCCCTGCTAATTGATCTCCTAATGTATTTTCTTTATAAGATTGTTGAAGAAATGCAAAAGAAGCAGCATAATATGTAGGTATGAATAATGAAGAGTTTTTAATTGAATCAATTAAATTATACTTATCAATAATAGGTTTTTGAGGTGAAGATATTCCAATAATGTACCTATTTAATTCTTCATTAAATTTTAGATCAAAATTTTTTTCAATTATCTGATTATTTCTTTCTATTAAAATATTAATACTTGGGTTGTTGCTAATAGCTTTTGGTATATCAGAAAACTCTTCAATACTAATATTGTTTATCTCAAGTATTTTATCACCTTTTCTAAGATCATTTTCAAAAGCAGATGAATTTTGACTGACTGATCCAATAATCGGCATTAAACTAACAATTCCAAAAAAGAAAAATATGCAGAATAGAGCAAGCCATGCACTAAAAATATTAAAAATACTTCCTGCTAAAAGAACCAATATTTTTTGAAAAAGTGTAAGAGATTGAAAGGATCCCTCCTCTTCATTAGAGTTTGGTGAAAATATATTATCAAGCCCCTTGATTTTTACATATCCACCCAATGGAATAGGAGATAATTTCCATGTAGTGCCATTTTTATCAGTAAATTTTAAAAGTGGTTTGCCAAACCCAATTGAGAAGTCAGTAACTTCAGCTTTAAACCATCTCGCAACTATATAATGCCCGTATTCATGGATTGCGACTAAGACTAAAAAAACTAAAATAAGATTAATATAAATCATAATTGTTATTAAATTAATACTTTAATTTATTGATAAATAGTATTTATCCAGTTTTGGCCTCTTCGTATTCATCAATTGGAGGACAAACACAAAATAAATTTCTATCTCCGTATACATTATCAATTCTACTAACTGGACTCCAGTATTTATTATTTATTAAATAAGCATGAGGGTAAGCAGCTTCTTTACGTGAATATTTGTGATCCCAATTGTCAGAAGATACTTCTTCAATTGTGTGTGGGGCATTTTTTATGGGATTATCTACTTTATCAAATTTACCATCTCTAATCATAGTGATTTCATTGTAAATAGAAATCATTGCTTCACAAAATCTATCTAATTCCTCTTTTGATTCACTTTCAGTAGGTTCAATCATTAGTGTGCCTGGAACTGGAAATGACATTGTAGGCGCGTGAAATCCATAATCAATTAGTCTTTTAGCAATATCTTCATCTGAAATATTTAATTCTTGTTTAAACGGCCTTATATCAATAATAAATTCATGTGCTACCATATTATTTTTACCAGTATATAAAATAGGATAATAATTTTTTAATCTTTCTTTAATATAATTAGCATTTAATATTGCTACTTGAGTTGCTAATTTTAAACCATCGTCACCCATCATAGAAATATAAGAATACGAAATAGGTAAAATAGATGCGCTGCCCCAAGGAGCTGCAGAAACTGCCTCTTGAGTAGTTAAACCAATTTCATTTTTAAACATGGGATGTCCAGGAGCAAAATCTGCTAAATGTTTTTTTAAACCTATAGCGCCAACTCCAGGTCCACCTCCTCCATGAGGTATACAAAATGTCTTGTGTAGATTCATATGACATACATCAGGTCCAAATTTACCTGGTTTAGCTAAACCAACCATTGCATTATAATTAGCACCATCAAGATAAACTTGTCCTCCAGCATCATGAATTTTTTTACAAATCTCAACAATACTCTCTTCAAATACACCATGTGTTGATGGGTATGTAATCATTAAAGCAGATAATTTATCTCCTGCTTCTTTAATTTTTTTATCTAAGTGGTTTAAGTCAACGTTACCTTTATCATCGCAGTTTACTATTAAAATATCCATACCGCACATCTGTGCACTGGCCGGATTGGTTCCATGTGCACTTTTTGGAATTATACAAATATTTCTTTTAGTATCTGAATTTTTTTCATGATATTTTTGAATAGCTAATAATCCAGCAAACTCACCCTGTGCTCCTGCGTTAGGTTGAAGTGAAACTGCATCAAAACCAGTAATATCTTTTAACATCGATATTAATTCACTCATCATTTCGTTATATCCCTCACGCTGATGGGGCTCTAAGAATGGATGTGCATTTGAGAAACCTGGTAAAGTAATTGGAAGCATTTCAGATGCAGCATTTAATTTCATAGTGCAAGATCCAAGAGGTATCATTGATCTATTTAAAGCAACATCTTTGTTTTCTAGTTTTTTTAAATATCTCATCATTTCTGTTTCAGAATGATAGATATTAAATACTGGATGAGTTAAGATATTGTCTTTTCTTTCTAAATCATTTTTGAAAATTGAATTTTCAATTTTACCCTCGACCTCTTCAGCATATATTTCAATATTATTTTCATTAAAAAATTTAATTAAATTATCTACATCTTGTAGTGATGTAGTTTCATCTAAGGAAATTGAAAAATGATCATTATTTACAAATCTAAAATTTATACCATTTTCTATAGATTTATTTACCCAGTATTTAGATTTTGAATCTTTTACTAATAAGGTATCAAAATAATTTTTAGATTTTACTTCAAAATTTAATATCTCTAATGATTTTTTTAGATATCTAGACTTATAGTGAATGTCATTAGCAATATTTTTTAATCTAGTTGGACCATGATATATTGCATAAGAAGCAGATATAATTGCTAGTAAGGCCTGTGCAGTACATATATTACTTGTAGCCTTTTCTCTTCTAATATGTTGCTCACGCGTTTGAAGAGCCATTCTGTAAGATCTTTTATTAGTACGATCAACTGACACGCCAATTAATCTTCCAGGTATCATTCTTTTGTGTTCATCTAATGTTGCAAAATACGCTGCGTGAGGGCCTCCTAGACCCATTGGAACACCAAACCTTTGTGTACTCCCAACAACTATATCAGCTCCAAAATCTTTTGGTGATTTCATAACTACCAAACTCATTATATCAGCTGCTATAATTGATAACGCATCGTGAGTTTTATTTATATTTATTAAATCGTTGAGATTTGCAATTTCTCCATATGTGTCTGGATTTTGAATTAAACAACCAAATGTATCATTATCTGGATTATCAAATATAATTTTTATACCTAGAGGCTTAGCTCTTGTTTTTAAGACAGATAGTGTTTGTGGATGGCATTTATTTTGAACACAAAAAGTAAACTTTTCACCTTTTTTAATTTTAAAAGCCATCATCATAGCCTCAGCTGCCGCAGTACTTTCATCAAGTAAAGATGCATTTGCAATATCCATACCAGTCAAATCAATTATCATTTGTTGAAAATTCATTAACATTTCCAACCTGCCCTGACTTACTTCTGGTTGATAAGGTGTGTAAGCAGTATACCATCCTGGATTTTCAAGAATATTTCTTAAAATAACGCTAGGTGTAATAGTATTATAATAACCCATTCCAATATAAGTTTTTTTAAAATTATTTTTTAAAGATAAAAGTTGAGTATTAATTTTATTAAACTCCTCAGACATACCAGGTCTAAATTTAAGTTTATCTTTAAAAATGATATGATTAGGTACAGTTTTTTCAATTAATTCATCTAATGAAGAGCAATTTATTAATTTGAGCATTTCTCCAATATCTTCATTTCTAGGTCCTATATGTCTGCTAACAAATTTATCTATTTCAATCATCTATTGTTCCAAAAATTGTTTATACTCATCTTCTGACATAAGTTCAGAATATTGATTTGAATCAGAAATTTTCATTTTAAAAATCCATCCCTCATTTTCTGCATCTTGATTTATAATAGCAGCATCATTTTCTAGATTATTATTAACTTCAATTATTTCACCATCTATTGGAGCATAAATATCAGAGGCTGCTTTTACAGATTCAACGACGCAAATTTCATCTTTTGCTTTTACTGAATTTCCAACTGATGGTAATTCAATAAACACAATATCGCCAAGAGATTCTTGGGCGTGATTGCTAATACCAATTGTAGCAATTTCATTTTCAATTGAAACCCATTCATGATCTTTTGTGTATTTTTTTTCACTCATATTTGCTCCCATTTTTTTTATAATTTTTTTTTACAAAAGGTAGATTATTAATTTTTACTAATTCTAATTTTTTTCTAATTTCACAAAAAATTGGATTATCAGTATTGAATTCAGATATTATATAACCAATAGCAATAGATTTTTTTAAATTAGGAGAAAAACATCCACTTGTAATTTTGCCAATTTCATTATTATTATTATCAAATAATGTCATTCCATCTCTTAGCATTGATTTACTTGTAGAAATTAAACCTATTTTTTTATTAGATAGTTTATTTTTTAATTGATCAGATAAAATTTTATTTCCATTTAAATTTTCATCTTCTAATCTTTCTTTATCTAAAGCCCATGATAAACCAGCTTCAATTGGTGTAATTTTTTCATTTAATTCATGACCATATAAACTTAATCCAGCTTCGAGTCTTAATGAATCTCTAGAACCTAACCCACAAAGCATTGTATTTTCATTTTTAAGTAAATGAGTAATTAAATTTTCTGCACTTTCATTTGGAATAGAAAGTTCAAAACCATCTTCACCAGTATAACCTGATCTACTTACTATTATTTCATTGTTATTGTATTTACTTATTAAAATGTCAAAAAAATTCATATTATTTGGAATATCAATAATATTTTTTAAAACATTAATAGAATCAGGCCCTTGGATTGCGAATAAGCAATTTTCTTTATAAATTTTTTCTGCATTAGGAGCACAAGAAATAAATATTTCTTCGTCTTCTTTTTTTCGAGATGCATTATAAACAATATACAAATATGACTTATCTTTAATATCAATATTTGAAATAATTAAATCATCAATAACACCTCCATCTTTATTGAGCAAAAATGAATAATGCGATCTATTTTTAATTAATTTTTTTAATTGTAATGGAATATATTTTTCTAATTTATGTAAATAAGATTCATTATTTTCAATTAAAATTTGCCCCATATGACTAACATCAAAAATACCAGAATGATTTCTAACGTTTTTGTGTTCATTAATTATTCCAGTTTTATAATTAATAGGCATATTAAAACCTGCAAATGGCAATATCTTTGCACCATTATTTTGATGAAAATTTTTCAGCGGAATGTCTAATGGTAACTGGTTCAAATAAATTCTCCAAGCTACCCCTCTGTCTTTTTACCTGAGAGCTTTTCACCTTCGGTAGAGCTAAATGCTCTTTTCCAGAGTTTTTTTTTAACGGTCCATTGTGCCTGAGAGTTTCCGGGTCGTTGCTCCTTCGGCTCTGAAATTTCAGTATCTCCCGTTAATTATTTGTATACTTATTTTTATAATTTAACAATTAATTTAGAGGTATTTTATTATCAATTTTTGATTTTTGATAAATTTCTGACATTTTTTGGTACTCTTCTTTGATCTGATAAATTTTATCTGATAATGAGCCCTCTATTCCTAATCTTTTAATTTCCGATAAAATTGAGTAACTCTCCCAATAATCATTATTAATATTGTATTCACCATCTTTAATCTTAAATACCTCCGTCAAAATTTTAAGATCGTGGGGAATATGAAAACCTTCTTTTGTGTCGGTATACGAAAAAAAATAGTAAAAATTGTCAAATCCAGCCCAGGTTATAGCTGATAAACACATAGAACAAGGCTGATGGGTACTTATGAAATAATAATCTTTTGTATTAAATAGTTTTTTTTCAAATAAATTAAAAAGAGTTGAAATTTCTCCGTGAAATAAAGGATTTTTGATTTCCTGGTTTGTACCTAGACAAACAAGACTTAGGTCAGATTTTTTAACAATAAATCCACCAAATATTTTATTTCCTTCGTTTATTGAAATTTTTGTTAATGGTATGAGATCATCTAAAATAACATCTAAAATTCTTTCATAATTTGTTATCATTATGAAATGTCTGATACTTTATTTATTAGATTTGTCCATAAAACAAAAAAAAAGGACCCAGCAAGCTAGATCCTTTTTGTGTATCGTGCATTTCCTCCCGATACAATTTAATAATCGTTTCCTTTTATTAAATTGATTATTACCTTTGCGTGTAATAATTAAAGATAATTTATCTATTTGTTATTTATCAATCAATAAAAAAATGTATTTTTAAAAGTAAATAATCTTTTTTTGTTGATATGTTTGTTAATAAAATGTGCAAAATTAAATTTGATTAAAAATGAGTAAAAATTCAAAACTTAATGTCTTAGGAGTTATGACCGGCACATCAATGGATGGCGTTGATATCAGTTTGATTAAAACAAATGGGACTGATTTTGTAAAAATTAAATGTGAGAAAACATATAAATTTGATAAAAATTATCAAAATACAATAAACAATCTAATATTAAATAAACCAAAAACTAATAATAAAATTAAAGAATATTTTTTAAAAGAAGATGATTTTGTTACAGATATTTTAGAAAAAAAAATAATTTTGTTTCTGAAACAAAAAAAAATTAATAAAAAAAATATTGATTTAATATCAATTAGTGGACAGACTGTTTACCACGACCCATCAAATAAAATCTCTATACAATTAGGTAATGGAAAAAAAATTGCTAAAACTCTTAAAATTAAAACTATAAGTAATTTAAGAGATAATGATATTAAAAATGGCGGTCAGGGAGCACCCATTGGATCATATTATCATAAGTTTTTAATACAAAAATTTAAAGAAAAAGCGATTATAGTAAATCTTGGAGGTATAGCAAATTTTTCAACTGTAATTTCAAGAACACTATTATCATCGGACATAGGGCCTGCAAATTGCTTAAGTGATGATCTTTGTAATTATTTTTTTAAAAAAAAATTTGATAATGATGGAAATTATGCAAGAAAAGGTAAGATTGATAATAAATTAATCGAAAAATTCAAAAAAGATAAATTCTTTAAGAAAAAGTTCCCAAAATCATTAGATAGAAATTATTTTAGAAATTATTTTAATAAGCTAATTAAATTGAACAAATATGATGCGCTAATGACTGCTAACTACATGACTTATATTGGATTTAAAGAATTATTAAAAAATAAAAAATTTAAGATTGAAAGAATCTTACTTACTGGAGGCGGAAGAAAAAATAAATTACTCAAAGAAATATTAATAAATAAACTGAATAAAAAAATTGAACTTATTGATAAATATAAAATAAATGGTGATTTAGTAGAAGCTCAAATGTTTGCGTATATTGGCATGAGATCATTTAAAAATTTAGAAATAAGTAATAAAAATACCACAGGTGTGAAAAAAAATTTAAGTGGTGGTATTTTATATTTTCCAGATTAATTAGTTAAATCTGACCATGTTTTTTTATCAATATTTGAGCCACACAATATCACCATTGTATTTTTGCCAATAAACTTATTATTGATTTTATATTTTAAAGCAGCAAGTCCAGCAACACATGCAGGCTCAAGAAATAACTTAAATTTTTTATAACAAAAAACCATAAATTTTTTCATTTGATCATCAGAAACAGTTACCATTTCATCAATTACTTCTTTTGCTACATCAAAAGAATATTGCATATGTAAAGGTGCTGAAAGACTGTCAGCAATACTATTTACATTAATATTATTTAGTGGTTTGTTAGCTCTTAAACTTTTATTTAAACCATTAGCATTTTCAGGCTCAACACCAATAATTTTAATCTTAGGATAAAATTGTTTTATATACGATGAAACACCACTTATTAACCCCCCTCCTCCAACTGAAATTAGTAAATTGTCAATTTTAGTATTAATTAATTTTAAATATTCTACAATTTCTAATCCCAAGGTAGCACTACCTTGTAATGTCAATGGGCCGTCAAAAGGGTGAATAAAATAGTAACCTTCATTTTTAGCATTTTCAGCATCAAGAAAAGCTTGTTTTGGATTTGTAAAAACAATGTTAGCACCATAATTTTTACAAGTTTGAACTCTATATTTATTTGCACTTTCGTATAAGAAAATTTTATTTTTCAATTTAAATTGATTGGCCACAAATGAAGCAGCGATCGCATGATTTCCAGCACTAACTGCTGTAATTCCTTTATTAAATTTATTCTGATCTTGAGAAATTATATTATTAATAGCGCCTCTTGCCTTAAATGAACCAGATTTTTGTAAAAATTCGCATTTAAAAAATAAATTAGTAGAAAAATAATTATCAATATCATCAGGACACTTTAAAAAAGGAGTTTGATTAATAAATGGTCTAATTTTTTTATAAATTTTACTAATATTATCGACAGATAAATCTTTAGGTATCAAGAAATTCCTCTAATTTCTTTAATTTTATCGTAAGCAATATTAATAGCTGCTAATTCTTTATTAGATTGTTTAATAAATTCTTTAGGCATACCTTTGGCAATTAAATTATCTGGGTGATGTTCTTTATTTAATTTTATCCATTTTTTTCTTATCTCATTATCAGTGCTTGATCTATTCACACCCAATATTTTGTAAGGATCAGATTCACTATTTTTTAAATTTGATTGAAAAATTCTTTGAAAATCTTTTTCACTAAATTTAAACGATTTAGAAATTGATCTTAAAAAATCTATTTCACTAACAGATACCTTTCCATCAGATGCAGCAATATAAAATAAATTATTTAATAATTCTTCCAATAAAATTTTATTAGCTGAAAATAAATCTCCTACTTGATTTGCTATTTGTTTATAACCATACGTATCTTTTTTTGCCTCATTGAATATTTTTGCAACTTTAGGAATTTCAGATTTTGGAACTTTAAATTTTTCTTTAAATGCTCTGATTTCATCATCTGATACAATGCCATCTGATTTAGCTAATTTTGCAGCTAGAATAATAAAACTTAATGTAAAAATTTGTTGTTTTTGATTATTATTTATTCGATTGAAGTTAAATGACGATTTTGATTTAGATCTTCTGTCAAAAGCACCACCAGCCATTACACCTAAGATAGCCCCTATAGGTCCACCTAAAGCAAATCCTGCCGCTCCACCTATAACTCTTCCCCAAATACTCATCTTAAAGATTCAATTATACCTTTTAATTCATTTAACTCATTTTGAGAAATTTTATTATCTTGATTCAGATCTATAATTTGAAAAAGTAGATTTAATGATTGTTCAATTTCTTCATAGGAAATATCTCCATCATTATTTAAATCTACAAAGTTAAAATACATTTCTTCCTGATCATTTAATTCGGAAGAATATGTAGTTGAAGAATATAAAAGTAAAAATAAAAAAAATATTTTTATCCAAACCATCTGTACATCCCTATAATACCTGCACCAGCGTAGAAAAATTGTAAAAACAATATTCCATTGTGTTTTAATTTATAGGCCCACACTCCAATTAATAATGCTGATAATAATAATAATGAAAAACCAATAAATTCTAATCCAATGTTAAATGCAACTAGTAGGGAATAAAGGATGGCTGTTGAAACGCCAATCCATTCTAAAAGTTTGTTTGAATTCAATTAAATATTATTTTTTCTTAATATTAATAGCGTTTTCTTTCCCACGGTTTTCACCGATTTCAAATTCAACTGGCATACCTTCTTCTAGGGTATCTATTCCTGCAGCTTCTAAGGCAGATACATGAAGAAAAATATCTTTTCCTCCATCGTCGTTTTCTATAAATCCATAACCTTTGGTTGGATTAAACCACTTAATTTTACCACTTGGCATATTTTATTCTCCTTTTTTTAATGATTTTTATGAGGTTTAATTTTTAATTTATCGTATATATAATATAAATATTGATTAATTAATTTCATTAAATAACTAATAAGTAATTAATTTCAAGATATATTTTACAAATTTATGTTAAGCTATAAACATGGATATCATGCAGGTAATCACGCAGATGTGATAAAACATATTATTTTGATATATTTGTATAATTTTGAAAAAAAGACAAATAATTCAATAAGTTATATTGATACTCACTCAGGGAATTCGATTTATAAATACATATCAAAATATATGGATAAAAATAAAGAATATAAAAATGGTATTAAAAAAGTACAAAATTATAAAGGAAGTAATATTTTAATTAGAAATTATCTTACAACAATATCCAAAATTACAAAAAAAAATAATTATTATCCTGGTTCACCTATTTTGATATCATCAATATCAAATAAAAAAGATAAGCTATTTTTTTGTGAACTTCACAATAAAGAATTTGACTTATTAAAGATTAATTTAACAAAATTTACAAATACAAAAATTCTCAACTTAGATGGCTTTGAATTTATTTATGATAAAGTGAATAATGAAAATAGCTATTTCATTTTTATTGATCCATCTTATGAAATAAAAAAAGATTTTAATAAAATAGACAATATTTTAGATAATATAGATAAATTTTTTGTTAAATCAAAAATTCTAATATGGTATCCAGTATTAGATATTTTAGAAAATGATACTTTTATTCAAAGTATAAGAAAAAAAGGAATAAGTAATATAATCAATATAGAAGTTCCAGTAATTAAATATGGAGATAATGTTGGAATGCAAGGAAGTGGTTTATTATTAATAAATTTTAATAATAATTCGATTATTAGAAATATTAAAGAGACAATAAATGAAATTCAAAAGATATTAAAACAAGAAGAAAATATCACTAAACCTAAATTAAGATATTTATGAGTGTAAAAAAAATAAATTTACTTGAAGAAGATATTTATAAATTATTTTTGAAAATTGCATTACCAGCTTCTATTGGAACAATTTTTAATAATCTTTATTCTTTAGTAGATGCTATTTTCGCAGGTAGAATGATTTCTGAAACAGCTTTAGCGGCAATTGGTCAAACATTTCCTGTATACTTCATAATTATTGCAATAGGTATAGGTCTGAGTATTGCAACAACTAGTATCGTTGCTAATTCATTAGGTGAAAATAATATCAAAAAGGCCAGTTATGCTTTTTCTCAGTCATTAATTATTACAATCTTAGTAGGTTTGGTAATTACTGTTTTAGGACTCTATTTTGGAAAATATATATTACAATCTATTAACGATGATGCAGATACGCTTAGGCTATCCTCTTTATATATGAATATAATTTATCTTGGCTCAATAATAATTCTATTATTAATGGTATGTAATTCTTGTTTATCTGCTCAAGGAGATACTAAAAGTTATAGAAATGTTTTGATATTTAGTTTTTTTTTAAACATTGCTCTAAATCCAATTTTAATAACAGGAAAAATAATAAATATTGAATTGTTTATGCCAATGGGAATTACAGGCATAGCAGTTGCTACTATATTTTCTCAGGTAATTGGTATGGTATATTTACTTTATAAAATTTATAAAACTGATATTTTTGAAAACTTTAAAAGTAAATATTTAATTCCTAAAATTAATTTAATTAAAGAAATGTCATTTCAAGCAATACCAGCTGCTTTAGGATTGATGATGATTGCTCTTGGGTCTTATATATTATTATTTTTTGTAAGTCGTTTTGGTAATGATGCTATAGCAGGCTTTTCAGCCGCAGGTAGATATGAGCAACTTCTTTTCTTACCTTTGTTAGGATTAAGCACTGCTGTAACAGCAATTGTAGGACAAAATTTTGGTGCAAAAAATTATAATAGAATTTTTGAAACTTACAATAAAGCTATGATTACTGGAGTGATAATATTATCTTTAGCTGGACTAATTTTATTCCTTACTGCAGAAGATTCAATGAGACTATTTACTGATGATAAAGAAGTTATTTATTATGGTTCAATTTACTTAAAAATATATGCTCTAGGATTTCCTGCCTTCCCATTTTTTTTTATTTCTAATGCCTCTTTTCAAGGCCTTAAGAAAGCAATAATTGTTATGTACATGGCAATTTTAAGATTTGTAATAGTGCCAATTGTTGTAATATTATTTATAAATAATTTTATAGAAGAGAACTATATATACATATTTGTTGGATTGACTATTGTCCATTGGGTTATAGGTATTTTATATTATTTTTATTCTTCTAATAAAATTAGAAAAATTGTATAAAATTATACAACACCTTGAAGATTTGGAACAAATAAAACATCATCATATTCTTTTGAGATTATTTTATTATTTTTTTTTTTGTATTTAATAAGAATTTGTTTATTTTTTTTTACCATTGGACAAACAATAATTCCATCGTTATCAATGTGAGAAAAAATTTCATTATTCATAATTTTTGATGCTGCTGTAAATATAATTCTATCGAATGGTATTTGTTCAGCCCAACCATTGTTTCCATCATCATATTTAGAAACTATATTTGTAAATTTCAGTTTTTCAAAAATTTTATTAGAACTTTCGTGCAAATTTTTAATTCTTTCAATAGTATAAACACGTCTCGCTAATAATGAGAGTACTGCACATTGATACCCACTACCTGTACCTATTTCTAATACCTTGTGATTTTTTTTTACATCTAGTAATTCAGTCATTCTAGCTACAACATATGGCTGACTTATTGTCTGATTATTTTCAATTGGCAGTGCTATATTTTCATAAGCCTGATTTCTAAAAGTATCACTGACAAATTTTTCTCTAGGAATTTTTTCTATAGCAGAAAGAACTTTTGAATTAGTAATGCCAGACTCTCTTAATTCAAGAATTAATCTAATTTTTCTTACATCAAGCACTAGATTAAAGTATCTGAATTATTTAAATATTTTTTTAACACCTCAGGTATTTTAATATTTCCATTAGGCATTTGATAATTCTCAAGAATAGCAATTAATGTTCTACCGACTGCTAAACCTGAACCATTAAGTGTATGAACAAAAATATTTTTATTTTCGAGTTTATACCTAGTGTTCATTCTTCTAGCCTGGAAATCACTACAACTTGAACAGCTAGATATTTCTCGATAATTATTTTCACCTGGTAACCAAACTTCGATATCATATGTTTTACATGCAGAAAAACCCATGTCGCCAGTACATAAGGTCATAACTCTATAGTGAATATTTAAATCTTTAAGAATGCTTTCCGCACTTTCTAGCATTCTTTCTAATTCTTGCTCTGAATTTTGTGGCTCTACTACAGATACTAATTCTACTTTAGTAAATTGATGTTGCCTTAACATACCTCTAGTATCTTTACCTGATGCACCAGCTTCAGATCTAAAACATGGAGTGTATGAAGTAAATCTCATTGGTAGTTGATTTTGATTAAGTATTTCTTCTCTTACCATATTTGTTAAAGGTACTTCTGCAGTAGGTATTAGCCAATGGTTATCACCAGCTGTAAATAAATCTTCACCAAATTTAGGTAATTGTCCTGTTCCAAAAAGAGAATCATCTTTTACTAAAAAAGGTAGATTATACTCTGTATAACCATTTTCATTAGTATGTTTATCTAGCATAAAATTTGCTATAGCTCTTTCAAGTTTTGATAGTTGATTTTTTAATATAACAAATCTTGATCCTGATAACTTAGATGCTGTTTCAAAATCCATTAAACCAAGATCCTCACCTAACTCGTAATGAGTTTTTGCCTTATAGTCAAAACTTGGTTTTGTGCCCCATTCTCTATATTTAGTATTGTTATTTTCATCACTACCTATTGGAACACTTTTGTGAGGTATATTTGGAAGTCTAGTTAATATAGTATTCAATTCTTCATTTTTAATAATTTCAAGTTCTTTAAGATTACTTATTTTATTTTTTATTTCATCTACTTTTTTCATTTCAGCTGAAGCATCTTTTTTTTCACTTTTAAGTTTACCTATAGTTTTGGATATGGAGTTTCTTTCAGCTAAAAGGTTCTGAAGAACAGTCTGAGTCTCTCTTTTAACTTTATCTAATTCTAAAATTTTATTTGATATTGGTTTTTCTCCCCTTTGTTTCATATAGTTATCAAACTCAGTAGGATTTTCTCTGATAAAATTAATATTATGCATTATTCATCTTTATTTTTTTGAATTAGTTTTGCAATATAAATTGAGACCTCGTATAAAAATATAATTGGCAAGGCTAAACTTATTTGACTAAATGGATCAGGCGGAGTTAAAAATGCAGCCGATAAAAATGCTAATACAATTGCATATTTTCTAAATTTTTTGAGAGACTCGTAAGTAACCATCCCTACTCTCGCCATTAAAGATAAAACAACAGGAAGCTGAAATGCTAGACCAAAAGCAAAAATAAATCGCATCATAAGGGATAAATATTCCCCCATTTTAGCTTCTAATCGAATAGGAACACCACTAGAACCAAGATTTTGATATGATAAGAAAAAAGACCATGCAAGTGGTGCAATAATATAATAAACCATTGAGCCACCCGCAAAAAATAAAATTGGAGTTGCTATTAAGTATGGTAAAAAGGCTCTCTTCTCTTTTTTGTATAATCCTGGTGCGATAAATCTCCATATTTGTATTGCAATTAATGGGAATGAAAAAAATAAAGCAAAGAAAAAAGCTATTTTTAATTCTGTAAAAAAAGCTTCTTGTAAAGCAGTATAAATAAAACCCTGGCCTTTATCTTTATCAAATAATTCTACAAGAGGACTAGCTAAAAACGCAAATAATTCATCTGCAAAGTAAAAACAAACAACGAAAATTAATAAAATATATAAAAAACTCCACAGAAGTCTTTTTCGTAACTCGGTAAGATGCCCTATTAAAGACATTTCTTCAAATTTTTCTTTAACCATTACTAAAATAATAAATTAATTTTTTTTTGAAATTTCATTATCGGTCATTTGTACTGTTTCTTGAACTTCTTTAATCTCATTTTCAAAATTTTTTCTTATATTAATGCCGTCTTTGATTTTTTTTACTTCTTTAACGGATTTAGCTAATTCTTTAATTTCTTCCTCCTCAGCGATTTCATTTATAGATGACTTGAATTCAGAAGACATTTTTTTAATATATTTAGTAAAAGAACCAACTTGTTTAATAAATTTTGGAAGATCTTTTGGACCAATAACTACAACTACTATAATCCCAATTAAGAAAATTTCACTCCAACCAAAAGTAAACATTATATTTACTTTTCTTCGTCGTTTTTATTCTCTAAATTTTTATCTTCTTTTTTTTCTTCGTCAGACATTCCTCTCTTGAATGATTTTATTCCTTTTGCCATATCACCCATTAGTTGAGGTATCTTACCTCTACCAAAAAGAAGTAGTACTATAACGAGTACAATTAATAATTGCCAAATACTAGGTGTCATAACACGTTTATACGTAAAGAATGAGAAAAAACAAGAAATAATAGGAATAAAAATGTTTAAATTATAATAAATTAGAATAATTAATGGTGCAATTTAGGTATTCTATTTAGAGCACTATTAAATATATTTATAATTTTAAATCAAAAAACTAATAAAACATCATTAATATATCATCCTAACATTATCTGTTAAATTATAAAAAGAAATAAAATCTCATGTAAAAATTAAAAAGAAAATAAAATACCTAGAAAAATGCTAAAACTTGTATTTCCAAGCAAAGTATGGTTTCTATGCCGCAATGATCATTATTGAATTAGTAAACGAGATTTACTATAAAGATGTTAGTTAACTTTTAATAAATAATTTTTATGTGTGGAATAGTTGGAATATATCTTAAATCAAAAAAGTTTGAAAAAGATTTAGGAAAAATGCTTTCTGGAATGTTAATAAACATGGAGTCTAGAGGACCTGATAGTGCTGGTTTTGCTATTTATAAAAAAGAAAAAAAACAGGAGTTTAAATATTCAATATGTATTAATAATTTAGTATTTGAAGAATTTAAAAAAGAAATTTCAAGGAAAATTAAATATAATTCGATCTTAAAAAATTCAGATCATGTAATTTTAAGCTCTAAAGAAATACCTGAAAAAGTATTATCTATTCTAAATGAACTTAAAGGAATTAATTTAGTTGGTTATGGAAAATCTATTGAAATATTTAAACAAATTGGAAATCCAAAAGATGTAGTAAAAAAATTCAATTTAGAAAAATTTAGTGGCACACATGGTATAGGTCACACAAGAATGGCTACAGAAAGTGCTATTACAACTAACGGATCTCACCCCTATTCGACAGGATCTGATGAATGCTTAGTACATAATGGATCATTATCAAATCACAATAATTTACGTAGAGATTTGACCAAACAAGGTATAAATTTTAAATCAGAAAATGATACTGAGGTTGCTGCAGGATATATTTCTAACCATTTGTTGAATAAAAAAAATTTAAAAGATACACTAAAAAGAAGTTTAAGTGATTTAGATGGATTTTACACTTTTATAGCAGGAACTAAAAAAGGGTTTGCTATAGTTAGAGATGAAATTGCATGTAAACCTGCCGTTATTTCTGAAACAAAAGACTATGTTGCTATTGCATCAGAGTTTCAAGCAATGGCACATTTACCCGGTATTAATATAGCTAATATTTTTGAGCCTGAACCAGGTATTGTATATTCTTGGGGCAATTAATGAAGTTAGATTTAAAAAAAACGAAACTTAGAAAAGTAAATGAGACATTACAATCTATCGATCCAAAAAAAAATAACAAAAATTATACAATTTTAAATCCAGATGGAAATCATGCAATTTGTGTGGGTTTAACTGATGACATTGACATAAATATAAAAGGTCACGTAGGATATTATTGCGGTGGAATGAATCAAAATGCAAATATTACAATTGAGGGAAATGTCGGAACTGGTGTTGCTGAAAATATGATGTCTGGAAAAATTCATGTAAAAGGAAATGCTTCTCAATCTGCTGGTGCTACAGCACATGGAGGATTTTTAATTATTGATGGAGATGCAAGTTCTAGATGTGGTATTTCAATGAAAGGAATAGATATTGTTGTAAAAGGTTCAGTAGGACATATGTCTGCTTTTATGGCCCAGTCAGGTAATTTAATTGTTTGTGGTAATGCTGGTGAAGCACTTGGTGATAGTTTATATGAAGCAGACATTTACATAAAAGGAAAAGTTAAATCTTTAGGAGCTGATTGCATAGAAAAAAAAATGAACAATAGACATTTAAAAAAATTAGATAAACTATTAAAAAAAGCTAATTTAAATAAGTTAAAATCTAAAGATTTTAAAAGATATGGTTCAGCTAGAAAACTTTATAATTTTAACATAGACAATGTATTAAATTATTAAATATGAAAAAAAATAAAACATTTCCAAGACAATCTTGGACTTTCGATGAATATACAAATACTGAAATTAGAAGAGCAGCTGAAACTGGAATTTATGACATAAGAGGAGGAGGATCAAAAAGAAGACTTCCTCATTTTGATGACCTTTTATTTTTAGGTGCATCAATTTCCAGATATCCCTTGGAAGGATATAGAGAGAAATGTACAACAAATGTTACATTAGGAACGAGGTATGCAAAAAAACCTTTAGAGCTTGAAATACCAATAACAATAGCAGGAATGAGTTTTGGTGCATTATCTGCTTCCGCTAAAGAAGCATTAGGACGTGGTGCTTCTATTGCGGGTACATCCACAACAACTGGAGATGGGGGTATGACACCTGAAGAAAGAGGACAGTCAAAACATTTAGTTTACCAACTTTTACCTTCCAGATATGGAATGAA
Source organism: uncultured Alphaproteobacteria bacterium (assembly GCA_902560675.1). GTDB lineage: Bacteria > Pseudomonadota > Alphaproteobacteria > HIMB59 > CACPNW01. The sequence goes on from CACEMP010000001.1 coordinate 144,270, forward strand.
TCCTAATGATTTAAGAAAAGCAGATGCGATAGAAGTAGTGATTGGACAAGGTGCAAAGCCTGGTGGAGGTGGAATGCTTTTAGGTCAAAAAATTAGTGATCGAGTTGCAGAAATGAGAACATTACCTAAAGGAGTAGATCAACGTTCTGCATGCAGACATCCCGATTGGACTGGACCAGATGATTTAAAAATCAAAATTTTAGAATTAAGAGAAATTACTAAATGGAAAGTTCCAATATTTGTTAAAATTGCAGGAGCAAGGCCTTATTATGATACTGCGTTAGCAATTAAAGCCGGTGCAGATGTTGTAGTTTTAGATGGTATGCAAGGTGGTACTGCTGCAACTCAAGAAGTATTTATAGAAAATGTTGGTCAGCCTACTTTGGGATGTATAAGACCAGCTGTTGATGCTCTTCAAGATTTAGATATGCATAGAAAAGTTCAATTAATTATATCTGGCGGTGTAAGAAATGGAGCGGATGTAGCTAAAGCATTAGCTCTTGGAGCTGATGCAGTTTCAATTGGTAGTGCAGCAATGATTGCTATTGGAGATAACGATCCTAAATGGGAAAAAGATTATAATAAACTTGGAACTACTGCCGGTGCATATGACGATTGGCATGAAGGAAATGATCCCGCAGGTATTTCTACTCAAGATCCAAAATTAATGAAAAGATTAGACCCAATAAAAGCAGGAAAAAAACTTTCAAACTATCTTAAAGTAATGACGTTAGAAGCTCAAACTCTAGCTAGGGCGTGTGGAAAAAATAGCGTACATAATTTAGAGCCTGAAGATTTATGTGCCTTAACAGTTGAAGCTGCCGCAATGGCAAGAGTCCCTTTATCTGGTACTAATTGGATACCTGGTATAAATAGTAAATAAATATTGCTACTTTTTAATTTAATTAATATTATGTGTGATGAGTAAAAATCTATCTCAAATAGCTAAATCCAAAAAAATAAAATATTTCCTAATAAGTTTTGTAGATTTGTTTGGAGTACTAAGATCAAAGTTAGTACCAGCACAAGCAATTAATGAAATGCAAAAAAATGGAGCCGGTTTTGCTGGATTTGCTACCTGGTTAGATATGTCACCAGCTGACAGTGATATGTTTGCAATACCTGATCCTAACAGTTTAATTCAATTACCATGGAATAAAGAAATAGGATGGTTAGCTTCTGATTTGTATATGGATGGTGAAACTGTAAGTGCCTCACCAAGAGTAATGTTGAGAAATCAAATAAAAAAATTAAGTGAAAAAAAGCTTCAAATGAAGTCAGGTGTTGAATGTGAATTCTTTTTAATCTCTGAAGATGGCTCAACTATTGCAGACAAAAGAGATATCCAATCAAAGCCTTGCTATGATCAATCAGCACTAATTAGGAGATATGATTTAATTAAAGAAATATGTGACAGCATGATTGAATTAGGTTGGAAACCTTATCAAAATGATCATGAAGATGCGAATGGTCAATTTGAAATGAATTGGGATTATTCAGATTGTTTAGTTACTGCAGATAGGCATGTTTTTTTTAAATTTATGGTTAAAAATTTAGCTGAAAAACACGGCTTAAGAGCAACATTTATGCCAAAGCCTTTCAATTATTTAACTGGTAATGGTTGTCACGCACATATATCTCTTTGGAGTAAAGGTAAAAATCAATTTCTAGATAAAAAAGACAAATTAGGCCTTAGTAAATTGGCTTATAACTTTTTAGGTGGATTAATAGAAAATGCTCAACCTTTATCAGCATTTTTTAACCCAACCATAAATAGTTACAGAAGAATTAATGCACCACCAACTAAATCAGGTGCAACTTGGTCTCCTAGCAGTATATCTTATACGGGAAATAATAGAACTCATATGATCAGAATTCCTGAATATGGAAGATTCGAACTTAGATTAATGGATGGTTCGTCTAATCCATATTTACTACAAGCTGGTGTAATTGCAGCAGGTTTAGAGGGGATAACTAAAAAAATAAATCCAGGCAAACCTCTATTCTGCAATATGTATACAGATTATAAAAAATACCCTAATTTACCAAAACTACCAAATGATATTTCTGAAGCATTAAATATGTTAAGTAATAGTCAAGTTCTAAATAAAGCGTTTGGAAAAAAAAATATTGATAGTTATATAAAATTAAAGACGAACGAATTAAATGATTTCAAAAAATACGGGCGATTTGATAAGAAAAAGCCTGTCACCAAATGGGAGAAAGATAACACTTTAGATTGTTAAAAATAAAATCAATTAAGTATCTTGAATAAAATCATCAATATTATTTTCATCATCCTGTTCTAAATTATCATTACTTTGTGAATTTTCATCATTATTGGCAAGATCACTTATAGTTGCAATAGCAGCTCTTTTATCTAGAAAACCACTAGCTTTTAATTCTTCTTTATTAGGTAAATCTGATAAATTATTCAGTCCAAAATGTTCGATAAATAAATCAGTAGTGATCCACAAAGTAGGCTTTCCTGGAATATTTTTTCTTCCCGAGGGTTTAATCCATCCTATTTCCATCAAATGATCAATTGAACCTCTTCCCATCTGTACACCTCTAATATTTTCAATTTCAGATCTAGTGATTGGTTGTTGATAAGCAATAATAGATAACGTCTCTAGTGCTGCTCTAGATAATTTTCTTTTTTGAGTTTTGAATATCGTTAATTCAGAGGATAATTCTTCAGAAGTTCTAAAAGACCATTTAGTTCCAGTTTTTAATAAATTTATACCTCTTGTTTTATAAAAATCTTTTAAATCTATTAAATAATTTTCAATATTATTTTTATCTTTTATTTTTTCCTTTAAGTCTTTCTCATCTACTGGAGCTCCGGAAGCAAATAATATTGCTTCTATTATTTTAGTATCTTTATTAGTCATTAATTTTATTTCTTATATAAATACTTCCAAATGTCTTATCTTGCTTTACATCAATCAAACCATTTTTTGACAATTCAAGAGAAGCAACAAAATTTGATGAAATTATTGATTTATTTATAACTTTACTTCTATTTAAGAGCTTAGGAATAATGTTTAAAAAATTAGTCCATTCTGAAATAGTTCCAAAAATTTCTTTCATTCTTTTAACAGCTTGATCTACAGAAAATAATTCAGAATATTCAATAGTTAAATTTTGAATATTTTCTTTTGATTTTAATATTTGACTGTAAGATTTTAATAAATCATAAAGACTAGATGTATAATTAATTTTGTATTTTAGTTTTAGACCTTCAACTGAGCCACCATAAAAAACATCCCTATTAATTAATTCTTTGGAATATAATTGTTTAGAAATATTTTGAAAAGCTTCAAGTCTTTGTAATTGATATCTAAGAGCTTTTTCTAAATCTTCTGCTGAATGTTCATCTAATTTTTCATCTTTAGGTAGCAACAATCTTGATTTTAAATATGTTAGCCATGAAGCCATAACAAGATAATCTGCAGCAATTTCAATATGAATATTTTTATATTCATTAATAAATTTAATGTATTGATCTGCTAAATCTGAAATTGATATTTCTGATAAATCAACCTTCTGTGTCTTTGCTAAAGATAGAAGTAAGTCAATTGGACCCTCAAAATTACTTAGTAAGATATGGAATTTATTAGGATTTGTGTTTTTATCTAATAAATCAAGCATTATTTTTTATATCAATTTAATTGAGATTCTTCAAAATTATTAATTTTGAAAATTTAAAATTAAACATTCACTTAAAATATTTGATTTATTGCAAAAATTAATTGCATCATTTTTAGATATAAAATTTTTATAAGTCAAAAAATAATCAATACCAAAATCACTTTTAAAACCAAATAAATATAAGTCATCTTTGTTAATTATTTCAGATTTAAAGTTTATAAAATTTGCCATGTAATGATCTACTTTATTGGAGTCAGTACTACTAAATAATTGAATTGTAAATTTTAAATTTTGTGGATTATTTAAACGTTCTTTAAATAATTTTATTTCAGTATTAATACTTTTTTTATCAAGATATTTTACTTTCTCACCCTTCTTATCTTTTGGAATGATAGAATAATTAACTATTTCATTTTCAATAATAAAATATGATTTATTAATATTTATGTAAAATGATATAAAATATAAAATTATTAATAGTATTAAGGTTATTAAAATATAAAATGTATTATTTTTTTTTGAAAAAAAAATATTTCTTTTCATTACATTTGCTCAGGAGAATCAATACCTATAATTGAGAAAATATCATATAAAACATTTCTAAATGATTCTAGCCAAAATAATTTTGAAATTGTTCCTTGAATATTATTTTTATCAATAAATCTCATTGATTCATTGTCTTTTCCTTTATTCCAAATTGAATGAAATTCAGAACATATATCTTCTAAATAAATAGTTAATCTATGAGGTTCATTATAGTTGCATGCTTGATATAAGAGGTATGGATAACAAATTATTTTTTTTATTATTCTCAGTTCCTCTGAAGAAATTCCAATATTTAAATTAAATTTATAATTTTCATCAATAACTATATTCAATTGTTTGGCTTTATTTATTACTGAAGAAGCTCTTGCGTAAGCATATTGACAATAAAATACTTTATTATCTTTATTTTTTTCAATAACTTCATCTAAATCAAAATCTATGGCAGTTTCATTTTTAGTTGAAATCATATAGTACCTAATCGGATCATTACCTACTTTAGAAAAAACATCAGCTAAAGTTATAAAATTACCATCACGTTTTGACATTTTCAATTTTTTTTTATTTTCTAAAATACTTACAATTTGACAGGTTAAGATATTTAAATAATCTTCATTATTTTTAATTGCTTTAATTATAGAAATCATTCTGGGAATGTATCCGATATGATCAGAACCCCATATATTAATAAGTTTATCAAAATTTCTATTACACTTGTATAAATGATACGCAGCGTCATTAGCAAAATATGTCCACTCACCATTTGATTTTTTTAATGCCCTATCTTCATTATCCAATAATTTTGAAGATCTAAATAATAATTGCTCTCTAGGCTCCCAGTCTGAATCATCCCCTTTTGGTTTTTTCAAAACACCTTTGTATAAAAGTTTTTTTTGGTCTAAAATTTCAAAAAGTTTATCAATAATTTTACTTTTTTCTATATCTGTTTCATAAGTATATTTATCAAACTTTATATTAATAAGATTTAAATCTACCTTAATGGATGAAATAATATCATCCAAAGCAAATTTTTTAAAATATAACATTGTTTCTTTTTCTTTTTTATTTAGCCATTTGTCTCCATCAATTTTTATTATTTTTTTAGCAATATTAATTAAATATTCTCCAGGATATTCATCTTGTGCTAATTCTATGTTGATATTAAATAATTGTTTATACCTTTTAAAAAGAGAGTTAGATAATTTATCAATTTGAGATCCTGCATCATTAACATAATATTCTCTTAATACTCTAAAGCCCATTTTAATATAAAGTGAGCTTAGAACATCTCCAAATACAGCACCTCTTATATGAGCAATATGAAGAGGCCCAGTTGGATTTGCAGAAACAAATTCTATATTTATTTTTTTTTCATTACCATGATTGATATCTTTTAAAAAATTATTGTTATAAATATTATTTAAACTATTATTTACAAAATCCTCTTTTAAAAAAAAATTAATAAATCCATTTTTAGAAATGATGAAATGATCTATAAATGGAACAGAATTTATTTTGTCATTTAATTCTTTTTCAAAATTAAAATTTTTATCAATAATTTTTCTATTTATTATTAAATAAAAATTTGAAGCCAGATCACCAAGTTTATTTTCTGACGAATAATCTATACTGATTTGATTTTTATTTATCTCAGATATAAATTTTTTAGATTCTAAAAATGATGCAAAAGTATTTAAAAAATTTGATAAATCTAATATATAATTATTCATTTATTTCCTTATATAAATTAAGAGCAAATCTATCTGTCATTCCAGAAATATAATCACAAATAAGTCTTTCAATTTCAATATTTTGATTTCTCCAATCTATTGGTAATTTGTTATTATTATCACTAAAATAAATAAATAAAGAAGTAATTATTTTTTTTGAGAAATTTCTTTTATCGTATAGATTATTATGATTATATACTTTATCAAATAAGAATTGTTTTATTGTATAACAGTTTTTTTGCATTTCATTAGAAAAATTAATTTTAAAACTTTTACTCATACGAATATCTTCTATTGAATTAATATTATTATTTAAATTTTTTTTTGTATTTTCATATACATCATTTATCATAGTCGATATTGAATTTCTTAAAACCTGATAAACCATAAGTTTATCTGGAATATCTTTATAATTTTCTTTTAAATTAATAATTATATTTTTAAAAAAACTCAATTCACTAATGTCATCAAGTGTTATTAAATTAGCCCTAATTGCATCTTCTACATCATGATTATTGTAAGCTATATCATCGGATATACTTGCAATTTGAGACTCTAAATGAGGTTGATAATTTAAATTTAAATCATGTAACTTAGAATAATTTATAAGATGAAAAGGTAAATTCTTTTTTATAACTCCGTTATGTTTAACTATGCCTTCTAAACTCTCCCAGGTAAGATTTAATCCATTAAAATGTGGATGTCTTTTTTCAATAAATGTTAGTACTCTTAAAGTTTGATCATTGTGATTAAAACCACCATAATTATTCATTGATTCATTTAATGCATCTTCACCAATATGACCAAAAGGAGGATGTCCCAAATCATGTGCAAGAGCAACTGTTTCACCTAAATCTTCATCTAATTCAAGTAGTCTACAAATAGATCTGGAAATTTGAGCAACCTCTAATGAGTGCGTTAGTCTTGTTCTAAAATAATCGCTTTCACTCTCTATAAAAACTTGTGTTTTATGCTTAAGTTTTCTGAAGGAATTTGAATGAATAACTCTAGCTCTGTCTCTTTCAAAAGGATTTCGTAAATCTTGATTAAATTCTTTATATAATCTTCCATTAGATTTTTTGGGATTAGCAGCTAAATGTTTGAACATAAGAAAAATTATATTATAATTGTAAAATAATAACTAATAACAATATTTAGATAAATGGACAATATAATTGAAGTCACTGAAAATGCACAAAATCACATTAATAAGATACTTATATCTGAGAAATCTAAATATTTCAGAATAACTGTATTAGGCGGTGGTTGTGCTGGATTTCAATATAAGTTTGATTTTTCTGATAAACCAAATACTGACGATTTAATCTTTAATTATAAGAACGCAGATGTTTTGATTGATAAAACTTCGATTGAATTAATTAAAGGATCTAAAATTGATTATGTCAATGAATTAATAGGGTCATCATTTAAAATTTCTAATCCGCTAGCCTCTTCATCTTGTGGTTGTGGAACCTCTTTTTCTATATAAATGAAAATTACAACTTGGAATGTCAATTCAGTTAATGCAAGAATTGAACATTTAATCAAGTTTATAAAAAAAGATCAATCAGATTTATATTTAATTCAAGAATTAAAATGCACAAATGAAAGTTTTCCTAAAGAGGAATTAGAAAATATTAATTACAAGTGTTATGTAAATGGGCAAAAAGCTTGGAATGGAGTCGCCATACTTAGCAAAGAAAATATTGAAATTTCAAATTTAAATATTCCTAATTATAAAGATGTAAATTCAAGATTTATTGAAACAGAAATATCTTTAAAAAATATAAAAAGAAAAATTAAATTAATAAATATTTATCTTCCAAATGGAAATCCGATTGAAACTGAAAAATTTGATTATAAAATTGATTGGATGATAAATTTTAATAAATATATCAAAGAATTAATTGATGATAATCAACCAATTATTATAGGTGGTGATTTTAATGTAATACCAAACGATGAAGATGTTTATTCGCCTGAGAATTTTAAAAATGATGCTTGTGCTCATCCGTTAACAAGAGAAAAATTTAGAAATCTTTTAAATTTAGGTTTTGTTGATACAGTTAAATACTTTGTTGATGGAAGCTCAAACTGGACTTTTTGGGGTTATAGAGGTGGAAATTGGCAAAAAGGTAATGGTCTTAGAATCGATCATTTTCTTACTACATCAGAAGTAACTGATTTGATTAAATCAGTTAATGTTAATCGTGAACCAAGAGGCTGGGAAAAAGCTTCTGATCACACACCAGTTACGATTGAATTAGTTAATTAATATTAGATATCAGCGTATGTATGTGTTTCGCCTTTTGCTCCTGGTTGAGTAACAGCACCCTCGTAAGCTGGCCCAACAGTTTGAGAATATTTCCATATCGATCCAGAATTATGATTAGTTTTTCTTGGCTTCCATTCTTTTCTTCTCTTTTCTATTTCTTCATCCGAAAGCATTACATTGATTTCGCCTTTAACAGCATCAATAATAATCTCATCGCCATCTTTAAGTAAACCTATCATACCTCCTACAGCCGCTTCTGGTCCTACATGACCAATGCAAAATCCTCTTGTACCACCTGAAAACCGTCCATCTGTAATTAAAGCAACAGTTTCACCTAGTCCTTGCCCATATATTGCACCTGTTGTTGAAAGCATTTCACGCATACCAGGCCCTCCTTTAGGACCTTCATATCTAATTATTACCGCATCTCCTGCTTTAATTTCATTTTTTAAAACTGCAGTTAAAGCATCTTCTTCTGAGTCAAAACATTTAGCTTTTCCTTTGAAAGTTAAATTTTTTAAACCTGCTATTTTTGATATACATCCATCTGGAGCAAGATTACCCCACAACCCTACGACTGAACTATTTTCACTAATTGGATTATTGCATTTATAAACAACATCTTGATTTGTAGGGAATATTACTTCTTTATGATTTTCAGCTATCGTTTTTCCTGTAACAGTTATGCAGTCTCCGTTTATATAACCACCATCTAATAAAGATTTAATAACAACTGGTACACCTCCAACATCATATAAATCTTTAGCAACGTACTTTCCGCCAGGTTGCATATCTCCGATATAAGGAGTTGAATTATAAATTTCTACAACATCTCTTAATGTGAATTTTAAACCTGCTTCATTAGCTATCGCAGGAAGATGAAGTGCTGCATTGGTTGAACCTCCAGTGGCTGCAACTACCCTTGCAGCATTTACTAATGAATCAATAGTTACTATATCCCTTGGTCTTATATTTTTTTCTAATAAATTCATTATAGCTTTACCACTCTTTTCGCCATAAGCTTTTCTTTCTTCAGTATTTACTGCTGGTGGCATTGCTGAATTTGTTAAAGCTAAACCAACTGCTTCAGAAATACATGCCATTGTATTAGCTGTAAATTGCCCTCCACAAGATCCAGCAGATGGACAAGCAACTTGTTCAATATCTTTTAAATCTTGATCTGAAATAGTTCCTGCAGCATGTTTACCAACTGCTTCAAAAACATCTATAACAGTAACATCTTTACCTTTGTATTTTCCTGGTAAGATTGAACCTCCATAAATGAATACAGACGGTACATTTAATCTAACCATAGCCATCATCAAACCTGGCAGAGATTTATCACAGCCAGCAAGCCCAACTATTGCGTCATAACAATGGCCTCTAACAGATAATTCAATGGAATCCGCGATAACTTCTCTACTAATAAGGGAGGATTTCATTGCCTCATGGCCCATGGCAATTCCATCTGTTACTGTTATAGTTGTAAATTCTCTTGGTGTTCCTCCAGCATCTTTGACACCTGTCTTGACATGTTGCGCTTGATCTTGAAGAGTAATGTTGCAAGGAGCTGATTCATTCCAAGTGCTAACAACACCAACAAATGGTTGATAAATTTCATGTTCTTTCAAACCCATAGCATAATAATAAGATCTATGAGGCGCACTTTTAGGCCCTACACTAACATATCTACTAGGTAGATTAGATTTTCTATTTGATCCTTTATCTTCCATTCTATTTTATAGTATTTATTATTTGATCAATTTTTTCAATAGAAGATTTATAAATATTTGCCTCATTTTTAAATTTATTAATAATTTCTTCTGATGCTTTATTCATAAAATTATTATTATTTAATTTTTCATTAACTTTATTAAATTTTTCTTGCTCAACTTGCTTTTTATTATTTAATTTTTTGAGCTCAACTTCTGAGTCAATAATACCATCCAAAGGAATCAAAACCGACAATGATGTTAATACAATTAATGCTGAGTTCTTGTTAGGTTGAATTTTACCAAAATTAATATCTTTGGTTTTTAAAAAATTACTTATTTCATTTTTATGGGATAAAAGAAAATTACAAAGTTCTTCATTTTTTGCTTCTATGGATATATTAATTAATTGTTTATAGGGTATATTTAGTTCTGATCTCAAATTTCTTATAGATGTAATGAATTCAATAAATATTTCAAAGTTTTTTTTAGAATTATTAAAAGAATTATTTGTTGCATAATTTTGAAAAACTTGGTTCATTAAATATGATTTATCATCAACTAAAGACCTCCATAATTTTTCACTAATAAATGGCATAGTGGGATGTATGATCTTTAAAACTTGAATAAATGTCCATCCAGAAACTTTTTTAATTTCATCAGCAAATTTTTCATTTTCAAAATTTTGTTTAATTATTTCAATGTACCAATCACAATAAGTATGCCATACGAAATGATAAATTTTATTAGCTATTTCATGAAACAAATACTTTTTAGTTAATTGATCAAGTTGAGTGTTCAAATCATTCAATTCTTTTATTATCCATTTGTTTGCATCAAAAATAATTGTATCTACTAAAATATCATCTATAAAAATTGAATTATTCATTTGTAAAAATTTTCCAGCATTCCAAATTTTATTTGTGAATGATTTATATCCTTTAACTCTAGCTTCAGATAATTTTACATCTCGTCCAGGATTTAAAAGTGCCGTTAATGTAAATCTTAATGTATCAGCACCATATTTATCTAATAGCTCTAAAGGATCAATTATGTTCCCTTTTGATTTAGACATTTTTTGTCCTTTTTCATCACGTATTAAAGGATGAATATAAATATCTTTAAATGGAGTTTCCTTCATAAAATAAGAACCCATCATCATCATCCGCGCAACCCAAAAAAATATGATATCAAAACCAGTAACCAAAACATTGCCAGGATAAAACTTATCTAATTCATAAGTTTTATTTGGCCAATCTAAAGTAGAAAATGTCCATAAAGCAGAAGAAAACCAAGTATCTAGAACGTCTTCATCCTGTCTAAGCTCAACATCCTTTCCATAAAATTCTTTTGCTTGATTTTGTGCCCCTTCTAGAGTTTCACTAACAAAATATTTATTATCTGGACCATACCATGCTGGAATTTGATGCCCCCACCATAACTGTCTAGAAATACACCACGGTTGAATATTTTCCATCCAATTATAAAAAGTATTTTCCCATTGTTTGGGAATAAATTTAGAGCTATTATCTTTTACAGCGGATATTGGATCAACTGATAATTTTTTTGCATCACAAAACCATTGATCTGTTAGCCATGGCTCAATAACGACACCTGATCTATCACCATATGGTATGACCATTTGCTGTTTTTCTTCTTTAATTAATAAATTCATTTCATCTAATTTTTTTAAAATTAGTTTTCTTGCTTCAAATCGATCTAACTTTTGAAATTCTTCAGGCACATTTGAGTTAAGTTTAGCATTTTCATCAAAAATATTAATAAATTCTAAATCATGTCTCTTTCCTACTTCAAAATCATTAAAGTCATGTGCAGGAGTAATTTTTACAGCTCCAGAACCTTTTTCTGGATCTGCATATTCATCAGCAATGATTGGTATTTTTTTATTTGAAATTGGCAAGTTACAAAATTTGCCAATTAAATTTTTATATTTTTCATCATCTGGATGAACAGCAACTGCAGTATCTCCTAACATCGTCTCAGGTCTTGTTGTTGCAACTATGATGTGATTATTTTCATCTATAGGATATTTAATATGCCATAAACTTCCTTCAGTATCTCTTTGCTCTACCTCTAGATCAGAAATAGCAGTTAAAAGTTTTGGATCCCAATTAACCAATCTCTTATCTTTATAAATAATTCCATCATTGAATAAATTAACAAAAACTTTCTTAACTGCACTAGAAAGACCTTTATCCATAGTAAATCTTTCTCTTGACCAATCTGCAGAAGCACCAAGTCTTCTTAATTGATTACTTATATGACCACCCGACTCTTTTTTCCATTCCCATACTTTTTCAATAAACTTTTCTCTACCTAGAGATCGTCGATCTAGGTTTGACTCACTTAATTTTCTTTCAACCACCATCTGAGTAGCTATTCCTGCATGATCTGTCCCTGCTTGCCACAATACTTCCATACCCTTCATTCTATGGTATCTGATTAGTATATCTTGAATTGTAAAGGTTAAAGCATGACCCATATGTAAGCTGCCTGTAATATTAGGTGGTGGCATCATTATAGAATAAGGTTCACCTCCTTTTTGTGGTTTAAAACAATTTGATTGCTCCCATTGCAAATAAAGTTTTTTTTCATCTTTTAAAAAATCAAAAAATTTATCAAGCTGCATTGTAACTATTTTGTATCGAAATAATTTTTTAATAATTTTGGGATTTTCTCATCAAGTATTTTTTCAATTTTATTTTCTACAAGATAGGAGAGTTTTTGGTCTATAATTTCATTAATTTCATTATTTATATCTTCGTTTTTTTGAAGTAATTTTATTGTACCATCATAATTAACCTTTTGATTAAGTATTAAAATATTTGATGTAGAATTTTTATTTGTATTGTTTTTTTCATCTTCTAGTGCCCTTCTTATGACTTCAAGAGATTCATTTATAGAATTTTTTGTATTCATATTGTTATTATAAATGTTTAATTAAATTAATAAAACTCTAATTATAGCTTGGCAGATACTCCTCAAATAATTTAATCAGTGAGCCATCTAAAGCTAGTAAATTAAAATAATTAATCAGATAGTTTTTATTTGCATTAAAATATTCAACATTTACGTTTAAAAGATTAGTTTCTGCTTCTATTAGATCAGTGATAGATTTTGTCCCAAGATTGTATTCCTCCTGAGTACTTTCTAGAAGAGTATTTGCATACTCTATAGTTAATAAAGATGTATTTAAATTTGATTTACTAACTAAATAGTTTTTATAATAGTTTGATACCTCAATATTTAAACTTTCTTTAAGATCTTCTAACTCAATTTCAGTTTGTAAAATTTGAGAATTTATTTTTCTAATATCTGATTTGTCAATATTTTGCTGAAATATAGGAATTGTTAAAGTTAAGCCTATTGATGCATTGGTATTTTCACTTCCAGCGTCTATACGTGAACTATCTGAATACTCTGTTGAAGCTGTTATATCTAAGGTAGGTCTATTAGAAACCTTTTCTTTTGAGAGGTCAAGTTCTTTAATTTTAATATTATTTTGAGAAATTAAAATATTAAAATTATTCTTATAAACTGCAGAAAGTATGTTATCAAAATTCAAATCATCTTCTATATTTACATAATCTTCTAAATTAATGGCTTCTTTACCAACAATTGATTTAAATGTTTTTAAGCTGACTTTGTAATTTTGTTCGGCTGAAAAAAGATTTGTTTCAGCAATTGAAAAGGCGCTCTCAGCATTTTTCAGTTCAGTTATGGTTGCTGATCCCAATTCATATTTTAATTTTACTTCTTCTAAAAATCTTGAAACTGAATCAAAATTCTTTTCGGAAGCCTGTAATGATTTTTCATAATTAATAACAGTTAAATAACCTTCTACAGCTGTTAAGGATAAATCTTGAACTGTTTTATAAAAATTTATTACTGCATTTTCATAAATAATTTTTGATCTTTCAATTTCTAAATTTTTTTCACCGCCATCATACAAATTTTGGGTAATACTGATTTTATATTTATCTGTAAAAGTTTCTGGTGTAGTTGATATTCCAGCTGCTGATGTTGTATCGCTATTACTATATGTACCAGAAATTGTGCCAGTAACTGTTGGAAGTTTTTTGCCTATAGATACCTCAATAGTTTCTTTGCTTTCATTCAGTTTTTCAAAAGCAATTTTTACCTTCAAATTATTAGCAATCGTACTTTTTACAGAATCATCAATCGATAGAGCAAATATGGATTTAGAATAAGTAAGTAATAACAATAATATAAATAATCTCATTTAAAATTTAAAATCCTCTTCTTGTTCTTGAATTTGATAACTACTCATTACATCAAATAAATACTCAGATGAATACAAATCTTCATTTCTTATAATTTTATAAGCTTTACCCAAATTATCATATATTTTTTTAATATATATTAACCTTCCTCCATTCATTGCTAGTTGCTTCTTTAAGCTATTAGTTATTTTAAATATAGGTCCGTCAATAATAATTAAGTTAAATGGAGCTTTATCAGATAATCCATCTAATAAATTATTATTAAATAAACTTATATTAGTATTATCAGTATTGTTAATATTATGTTCTAATAATTTAAATAGTTCTCTATTTTCTTCTACAACATGAAGTTCTTTACATAGTGAGCTAACTAGAGCAGAAAAGTATCCCGTTAAGCCACCTATATGCAATACCTTATCATTAGGTAAAATTTTTGAATATTTAATCATTTGAGCTAGGTGTAAATTTTTAAGATATCCTCTTTTGTCAGTTATATCTAAATTTTTGTCCAGGTAACAACTTTTACCTAAACTAATATCTAGATATTTTTCTTTGGGCGTATTTTCAAATATTTTTAAGATATTTTCTTCATTAATTTTGTTTGGTCTTAACTGATTAACAACCATATTTTTTCTTGCAATTTCAAATGTTTCACTCATTTCTTATAGAATGCTTTATATAAACCTATTAAATAATCAATTATATTAATCTTTAGAATTTTTTTTCATTAATTGACTAGAAATAATATAGTGATAATTGTCGTTTTTTTTAGGCTCGGTGGCAGAGTGGTTATGTAGGGGCCTGCAAAGCCTTGCACAGCGGTTCGATTCCGCTCCGAGCCTCCAATTTTTTCTTGTTTTTTAATTTTTTTTTATTATCAACAAAATTGTGTTCCTCGGTAGCTCAGTGGTAGAGCAATCGGCTGTTAACCGATCGGTCGCTGGTTCGAGCCCGGCCCGGGGAGCCATTTTTTTAAGCTTTAACTTCCACCAATTCTTCAAAACGTGTTGTGTAGCATGGGGATACATTTTCTCTTTTCATCTTCCATATTTTTTCTATACCTTCAGAAGCTATCTTTAACGTTGAACTTCCATATCTAGAATTAATATTATCAATAGTGTTCATTATTCTATCCGATGTATCACGGTCATAATCAAGCAATCCTCTAGTTACATTGTGCCTGCTAAGACCATATAGTATGATTCCAGCTTTTTTATAACGAAATCCTGTTCGGTATATTTTTCTAATTCCTTCAAGAGCTCTTTTAACAATTTTTATGCTATTATTTGTTGGGAAAGGTAAGTGTAGTTTTATTGAATTTGAATATTGTTTCTCTCTTCTATTAAAATGATTTGTCAAAACAAAAATACTCATCGACTCAGCGACTAACCCCTCTTCTCTTATCTTCTCTGATACTCTTGATCCATAAGTTGATATTGATTCCTCCAAATCAAATAATTTTTCTATTGGCTGACTAAATGATCTTGAGACACAACAACTTTGTTTATCACTTGGAACCAAATCAAGATCTAAACACGATACACTATTTAATTCTAGGTATGTCTTCTCTCCCACTACACCCATATTTTTTCTTATCCATCCTCTGTCCATTTGTGAAAATTGATAAGCATTATGAATATTATATTTTTTCAGGAAAAGAGATAATCTTCTTCCAATGCCCCATACTTCTTCAATGGATGTTAATTCTAATGCTTTTTTTATTTCTATTTTATTTTTTAGTATGCACACACCTTTATAGTCTGGTTGTTTTTTTGCTAGATGATTAGCTATTTTTGATAGTGTTTTTGTTGGGCCCACTCCAATACTAACTGGAATACCAACCCACCTCTTAATTGTTTGTCTAATATGTCTACAATAAGTGTTTAGCTCATAGTTTTCAAAACCATTTAAACCAAGAAATGCTTCATCTATAGAGTAGATTTCTACCTCTGAAGAAAAACTTGATAAAGTCTCCATTACTCTCTGAGAAATATCACCATACAAAGAATAATTAGATGAAAAAACTTTAACACCATTTTTTTCAATAATATTTTTTGCTTTAAAATAAGGCTCACCCATTTTTATCCCTAATTTTTTTGCTTCTTTTGATCGTGCAATGATACAACCATCATTATTAGAAAGTACGACAATTGGTTTTCCTATAAGTTTTGGATTAAATATTCTTTCACATGACGCATAAAAATTATTGCAATCTATCAATGCTATAGATTGATTTACTGAGCTATGATTTCTATTAAATAGTTTTGTGTATGACATATGTTACTACCCCCCATATAAAACACTCCATTTCTTCTTTAACTTGAATACTGGGATACTCATTATTGGCAGAAATTAAAAATAGTGACTGATCTTTCTTTTTCAGTTTTTTAACTGTTAGGTCACCAAAGATGGAGGCTATAACAATATTGTCGTTACGAGGTGTAATACTTCTATCAACAATAAGTAAATCACCTGATAATATGCCTGCATCGGTCATAGAAGGGCCATTAGCTTTAACGATATAGGTTGCTGTTGGGCGTTGAACTAAATATTCATTAAGATCAAGTTTGTTTTCCATATAATCAGTAGCTGGAGATGGAAAACCTGCAGATACTGTATCAAGAAAATAAGGTGTTATTTGATCTCCTTTGGATTTAGCTTTAAACATTAAGTTTTCTATTTTTTTATACATAATATTAGAAAAAATATTTAAATAATTGATAAATAATAATTATATTATTTATAAAATTATTTGTTCTACTTTTGTTCTAATTTATTCAGAATGAGAAAAAAGTCAATATAATATTTTTAAAATACTGTTAAAAAACGCTATGACAAAATTATTTGAAAATGATGCATACCTTAAAGAATTTAAAGCAAAAATTATAGGTATTGTGAAAGAAGAAAATCGTATTGAGTTAGATAAGACAGCATTTTATGCAAAAAGTGGTGGTCAACCTGGGGATACAGGAGCAATAGAAGCTGAAAGTATAAAAATACAAGTTTTAGAAACTATTAAAGAAAATAATAAAATCATAAATATTGTAGATGATCTCAAAGACCTTGAAGAGAATGTTGAAATAGTTGGAAAAATAAATTGGGATTTACGATATAAGCATATGAGAATGCATACTGCACTGCACTTGTTGTGTTCTATAGTCCCTTTAGGAGTAACTGGTGGTCAAATTGGTTATGAAAAAAGTCGATTAGATTTTAATGATCCAGATAAATTAATAAATAAAGAAGAATTAGAAGAAAAAATAAATTTGTTAGTTGAAGATAATCATGCCGTTAGTAGTGAAGTAATTGAAAGTAGTATATTAGAAGAAAAACCTGAACTTGTAAGAACAATGTCAGTAAAACCTCCACAAGTAGATGGTAAAATAAGATTAATTAGAATTGGTGATGTTGATTTACAACCTTGTGGTGGTACACATGTAAAATCAACTAATGAGATAGGTAAAATTCAAATCGGCAAAATAGAAAACAAAGGTAAAATGAATAGAAGAGTTAATTTATTGTTATCTTCTTAAATTACTGATGTAGAATTTGACTTAAAAATAACTTTGTACGATCACTCTCTGGATTATTAAAAAATTTATCTGGGCTAGCTTCCTCAACAATTTTTCCTTCATCCATAAACACCATTCTATCAGCAACTGTTTTAGCAAAGCCCATTTCATGAGTAACAACAATCATGGTCATTCCGCCATTTGCCAAATCAACCATAACATCTAAAACTTCTTTAATCATTTCGGGGTCTAGAGCTGAAGTTGGTTCATCAAAAAGCATTATGTTAGGGTTCATTGCAAGAGATCTAGCAATCGCCACTCTTTGTTGTTGACCACCAGATAATTGACCAGGATACTTGTTTGCTTGTTCAGGAATTTTTACTATTTCTAACTGCCTCATAGCAAGCTCTTCAGCTTCTGCTTTTGGCATTTTTTTAACCCAGATTGGAGCTAACGTTATATTTTCTTTTACAGATAAATGGGGAAATAAATTAAATTGTTGAAATACCATTCCAACTTCTTTCCTAACATTATCAATATTTTTTAAATTTCCAGTTAACTCAATTCCATCAACAACAATTGAGCCCTCTTGATGTTCTTCCAATCTATTAATACATCTGATCATTGTAGATTTACCAGAACCAGAAGGGCCACAAACTACAATTCTTTCTTTCTTCTTAACTTCAAGATTTACATCTTGTAATACATGAAAATCTCCAAACCATTTGTTAACATTTTTTAATGAAATTATTGATTCTTCACTCATTTTAATCAGCCCCCATATTAATACCTGTTTTTAATTTCTTTTCCAAATATAAACTGTATCTAGACATCCCAAATGTGAATATAAAAAATACTAAACTAACAAAAAAGTAAATTTCATAGGATAAACCTAACCAATTAGTATCTGCTAAAGTACCTCTTCCAATGCCTAATAAATCTAATATTCCAACAATAATAACCAAAGTTGTATCCTTAAATAAACCTATAGATGTGTTGACAATTGGAGGTATGGAAATTCTAATAGCTTGAGGAAGAATAATTAATAAATTCATTCTCCAATAAGACATTCCAAGTGATTTAGCAGCTTCATATTGACCAGGAGGTATAGCCTGTAATCCCCCTCTTATAACTTCAGCCATATAAGCGGATTGAAATAAAGTAACTGCAACAAGAACTCTGACCAAGCCATCCATATCTATTCCTTCTGGTAAAAACAGAGGAAGCATTACCATTCCAAAGAATAATAAAGTTATCAGAGGAACACCTCTAATAAATTCAATAAACAATGTACACATCATGCTTATAATCGGTAATTTAGATCTTCTTCCTAAAGCCAACATAATTCCAATAGGGAATGCTAATGCAATACCGGTACAGCCTAAAACGAGTGTTACTAGAAGACCACCCCATTTGTTAGTAGAGACTTCTGTAAAACCCAATCCGCCATTGAGTAAAAAATATGCAATTACAGGAAAGATATATGTAAAGTATAAAAAATACCTTCTATATGGAAGCTTAGTATACAAAAGAGGTAGCAGAGCTAAAGCTAACATAAAATAAGCTACATTAACTCTCCAAACTTCAACCTTTGGATAAAATCCATAAATAAATTGATAAAACCTTACATATATAACTGCCCAACAAGCTCCGCCATTTTCAGGATCTAAATTTCGTGAGCACATTTCTTGATTAGTAATTTGTTCACCAAGATAATTATATTTAAAGTCAGCTGAAAATATTGTCCAATCTAAAATCCAAGGAATAAACTTATACAAACAATAAATAACAAATAAAGTTATTAATGAGTTTGTCCAATTGAAGAATAAATTAATTCGTAACCAACCAATAATACCTGTTGTTGCTACTGGTGGTTTTCTAACTTCATTCATTTCATTCATTACTTTTCCTTAAATTGTATACTTCTATTATAAATGTTCATAAAGAAGGATATTGTAAGACTAATTGACAAATAAGTTGCCATAACAATTGCCATACATTCAATAGCTTGACCAGTTTGATTTAAACTTATTCCTCCAAAACCATGAACAAGGTCTGCATATCCAACTGCAATACCTAAAGAAGAATTTTTAGTTAGGTTCAGATACTGACTTGTTAGTGGAGGGACAATAACTCTTAGAGCTTGAGGGATAATTATTAGTCTCATTATCCATGTTTGTTTTAAACCTATAGCAGCAGAGGCTTCTCTTTGTCCTTTTGATACAGACATTATTCCCGCTCTAACGATTTCAGAAATAAATGCTGCTGTGTAAATTGATAGGGCTAAAAACATTGCAATAAATTCTGGTCTAATAACTAAACCACCTTTAAAATTAAATCCTTTCATTTCTGGATGTTCAAAAGACATTGGTGAGCCAAGAATAAAAAATAAAATTAAGGGAACAATAAATATTAATCCTATTGAACTAGAAAATACTGGAAATTGTTGACCTGTTTTATCTTGTCTTTTTTTTGCCCATCTATTTATTAAGAAACTTGAAATTAAAGCTAATACAATTGCAATTAATACATATGAGAATCCACTTTCAAATATTGGTCTTGGAGAATATAATCCTCTATTAGAAATATAAAATACATCTAGAACTTGAAGTGATTGCTTTACACGAGGAAGTTGAATTAAAATACTATACCATAAAATTATTTGAAGAAGTAGAGGTACATTTCTTGAAAATTCAACGTAAATATAAACTAGACGACTTAGTAGCCAATTTGAAGACAGCCTTACTATACCTAAAATAAAACCCAAAATTGTTGCAGCTATACATCCTGTAACAGAAACTAAAAGAGTATTTAAAACACCAACAAAATAAACTTTTAAGTGAGTATCAGTAGATTTAAATTCTAAAAAAGGTGAAAAACTTATATCAAAGCCTGCTGGATTTTGAAGAAAACTCCAACCAGTTGCAATATTTCTTTTTTCTAAGTTGTAAGAAGTTGTACTAATTACAAAGAATAAACCTAAGGCAAATAAACCTACAACTAAAGTTTGAAAAAAAATGGATCTAAATTTTTCATCAGAAAAGAAACCTAAGTTAGATCGCATCGTTAGTATATACAAAAAAAATGGGGGGTTTAAAACCCCCCGTTTAAATTTAATTACGATTTATCTGAATGGAGGTGCGTATAAAATACCACCTTGAGTCCATAGAGCATTTAAACCTCTTGCAATTTCTAGAGGTGTGTCTGGACCAACGTTTGCTTCGTAAGATTCAGAGTAGTTACCAATTTGTTTAATAATTTGATAAGCCCAATCATTACTTAGCTCAAGCATTTCACCATAGTTACCCTCAACACCAAGAAGTCTTAGTACTTCAGGAACATTAGAGCTCATTTGAGCATCAACATTTTCAGATGTAACACCTAGTTCTTCAGCAATAATCATTGCATTTAAAGACCAACGAACTACGTCACCCCACTGGTGATCACCATGTCTTACAAGTGGACCAAGTGGTTCTTTTGAAATAATTTCTGGTAAAACTTTCCATTTATCTGGATTAGAAGCAGCAGCTCTAGTTGAAGAAAGACCTGAAGCATCAGTAGTATATACATCACATCTTCCAGCAAATAAGTTTTCTTTACCTTCATCATTAGTTTCAATTGGAAGCGCTTCGTAGCTGATTCCATTTAATCTAAAAAAGTCAGCAAGGTTTAACTCTGTAGTAGTACCAGTTTGGATACATACAGTAGCACCATCAAGTTCAGTTGCACTTGATACACCAAGAGCAGATGGAACCATGAAACCTTGTCCATCATAGAAGTTTACACCTACGAACTCAAAACCAAGATTAACATCACGGCTAATAGTCCAAGTTGTATTTCTCGCTAACATATCAACTTCACCAGAAGCTAATGTTGGAAAACGAGATTTACCAGTAGTTGTAATAAATTCTACTTTTGAACGGTCTCCAAAAACAGCAACTGCAACTGCACGACACATATCTGCATCTAGACCAGCCCATTCACCGCTATCATCTGGAGCAGCAAAACCAGCAAGACCAGTTGTTACTCCACATTTTAGAAAACCTCTATTTTTTACATCATCAAGAGTTCCAGCATTAGCTGAGAAAGCAAATGCAGCAACTGCAAAGATAGATAATAGTTTTTTCATATTATTTTCTCCGTTTAAATAATTATTTAAATATCTTTTTTCAAAGATTGCTTCCCTATAGCAAATTAATAAGTTAATCCCAATAATAGATTTATTAAGCTTAAAATTGCCTACTATAATTTGTATATAAAGATTTTGGCTTATACAACATTTAGTTCTTTATGAAAATAAAAACAAAATTAACAAAAATAGGTAGGAATCCTCTTAAACAAAAAGGGTTTATCAACCCTGGTACCTATAAAGGCTCTACAATGATCTTTAATACATTTAAAGATTATTTAAACGATATTAAAAATTTTGACGATAGAACAACATTTTATGGAATAAATAAAAACCCATTTCATAAACAGTTAGAAGACAGTATTTCATTTTTATATAACTGCAATGACACAGTACTATCACCATCAGGATTGGCCTCTATAGTAATACCTTTTTTTACCTTTTTAAAATCTGGTGATGAGGTTTTAATAAATGATAGTGTTTATAGTCCTACTAGAACTTTTTGTGAAAACATCCTTAAGCAATATAATGTTAAAATAAAATATTTTCATCCAACAAAAAATATTAATAATTTTCAGAGATTAATTAACAGTAAAACAAGACTAATTTATTTAGAATCACCAGGAACAGCAACTTTTGATATTATTGATATACCTTTCATTACAAAAATTGCTAAAAAAAATAAAATACCAACTGTTATGGATAATACTTGGGCCTCACCTTTATTTTGTAATCCAATTAAATTAGGAATTGATATTATTATAGACGCAGGAACTAAATATATAAACGGTCACTCAGATGTATTAATTGGTTTCGTCTCGTCTAATAAAAAATATTCCAAAAAAATAAGATCATCTTCAAAAACTTTAGGAATATGTCCTGGTTCAGAAGAAGTTTATTTAGCAATTAGAGGATTGCCAACACTTGAAATTCGAATGAGAGAAATTGAAAAAAATGCATTGTTAATGGCAAAATATTTATTAGAACATGATCTTGTATCTGATGTTTTCCATCCAGCATTACCACATACAAAAAATCATAAAATATGGAAAAGAGATTTCTCTGGTAGTACCGGCTTATTTTCATTTATGCTGAAAAAGAAATATTCAAATAATCAAATTGAAAAATTTTTTAATAAACTTAAAATTTTCAAATTGGGATACAGTTGGGGTGGATTTGATAGTCTCATTACCTTTCCTCCATTAGATAAAAGAGAGTTTAAAAATAGAAATACTGGAACTTTAATTAGATTATATTGTGGATTGGAAGACATTGATGATCAAATAAAAGATATTAAAAATGCATTAAAAATTTTAAATTAATGGATTTATATTTTTATATTTTTGCATCATTGGGAGTTTTTGTATTTGGTTTATCTAAAGGTGGTGTACCTGGTCCAATAGCAATGTTAGCTGTTCCTGTTATGTCTTTTGCGATGAGTCCTTTACAAGCTGCTGGTATTTTGTTGCCACTTTTAATTATAATGGATTTTTCAGCAATCTACTTGTATTGGAAAAAATGGATAAATAGTATTTTAAAAATTATAATCCCGGCATCTATAATTGGAATTTTAATTGGAACTCTAACTTTTGAACTTACGAATGAAGATCAAATAAGAATAATGGTTGGCATTATATCAATTATTTTTGTTCTAGTTTCATTTATTCAGAAAAATAATTATTTGCTTAAACCAACCACAGTTAAAGGTTACTTTTGGTCGTCTGTCGCTGGATATACTAGTTTTTTAATTCATGCAGGAAATCCACCGATTAACTTTTATATGCTTCCTCTAAAGTTAGATAAAATTTCATTTATTGGAACAATGACATTGGCATTTATGGTTATAAATCTTGTCAAATTGGTTCCTTATTATTACGTTGGATTATTAGCACCTTCAAATCTTATGATTTCTCTTTATTTACTACCGCTAGCTTTTACCAGTGTTTTAATTGGTTACTTTGTACAAAAAAGAATTCCAGAAAAATTATTTTTTAATATTGTTTATGTTTTGCTTTTTTTGATTGGATGCAAATTAATATATGACGGAATAATTTAAATTCCATAGATAGTTAAATTTTTGTTTTATAATCAGCTCTTTTAGCTTTTCTAAGCCCAAAGGGACCAGGAATAAATAATGTCATGGTATTTGTATTTGGTTTTAAGTCAACTCTATGTAAATGATCAGCTGATCTAAAACCAATGTAACCTGGTGCCCTCCAAAATTTACCTTTATTAGTAGTTTCCCAATAACCACCTTTTAAAATAATTGTTATATAAGGACAAAGATGATTATGAACTCCCTCACCATGATCATCATCTAACATTATATGAAGCAAGATATTAAATGGAAACCATTTAGGTCTTTTTCTAAATAACAAATAATATCTTTCCATCCATGGTTTGGCCTTATGAAATTCTGGATGCGAAGGACCTCTGTCCAATACAATCTTTTTTCTTCCTAATTTTTCAAGTATTTTTAAGATCATATTTTTAATTGAGGATATATTTCAGAAAATAATTTAGCTCCTTTTGAACAATTATCAATCCAATCATTATTTGAATTTTCATTTGCATAATCAGAAATATATTTAAAACATTTAAATCTAATATTATGTAATTTGCATACTTTAGCAAAAGAGTAAGCTTCCATATCAACAATATCACAATCTATTTCTACTGATGATTGAACAAAACTATCTCCTGATGCGCATATATATCCCTCATCAGAATATATAATTTTTGATATAGGATCAAAAGGAGTTTCACCTAATTTAAAGTTCATTAGACCTCTTGCATCCATATCTCTTTGAACGAACTTCGTGCATTCTACTAATCCTGATAAGTTTTGCTTTATTGAACCAGCTGTTCCATAATTAATTATTTCATTAGGTTGAAATTTTGAAATTAATTCCATAATTTTTATTGTAGCATTTATTTTTCCCACACCTGAGTAGTGGAAATCTTTAAGATTTGGAGTTTCTTCTTTAAGTGCTGCAATAAAAATTTGTCCCATTAATTAGGACCAATTTGTTTTATAATTTTTTTTGTAACTTTTGTTAAATCTTTAATCGTAGGTTTTAGTAATTGCAATCTATCATATGTTTTAGGATTATTTTTGAGATTTTTTCTTAAAGCTTCCCCAAATGTCATTCTAATTTCAGTGCCAATATTTAGTTTTGCAACTTTTGTTTTTCTTGCTAGTTTTTTTCTTTGCTCTACAGGAATGCCGCTACTACCGTGAAGAACTAAAGGAATTTTTGTTTTTGCTTCAATTAAATTAATTTTGTTAAAATCAATACTCGCTTTTTTTGAAGTTTGTAAATGTGTATTACCAACTGAAATTGCCATTGCATCAATATTACTTTTGTTTGCAAAAGAAACTGCATCTTCAATATTGGTACCTTCTGAAATTTTGCCATTATCATAACCTACAAAACCTATTTCTCCCTCAACAGAAATATTATGTTTGTGAGCTCTTGAAGCAATTTTTTTACTAATTTTTATATTTTCTTTTAAAGTTAATTTAGAACCATCAAACATCACAGATGTAAAGCCACTATCAATCCCCTCATAACATTCATCTAGAGTATATCCATGATCAACATGACAACAAATATTCGTTTTTGTTTGACTCGCTAAATATCTAAACATTTTTCCTAATATTGGAATTGGTGTATGCGCTCTACATGAAGGGCCAGCTTGTAATATAATCGGAATTCCAGTTTCATCAGCAGCTTGTGTAAAAGCTAAAGCGTCATCCCAGCCTAGTACAACTAAACCTGCTACTGCATAATTATTTTTATTTGCATCATTTAAAATTTTTTTTAAATTTACTGCTGTCATTTATTTGTATTTAGCAATCATATCCTTAATTCCAGGAATTGTTTCTACCTGATAAGCATGTTCAGGTTGAAAATATTGTACCAAAGATCTTTGAGATAATCCTCCAAGTATAGTGAAATAATACATTTCATAACCGGGTGCTACAACACATGGATGATAGCCAGTTCTAATCGTTATGGTTGAGCCATTAACTATGTGTTCTGCTTTGCCAACTTTATCATCAACCTGCTGAAATAATTGAAAACCAAATCCATTATTCGGTTTAAATCTATAATTATAAGTTTCATCATGTCTTGTCTCATCAGGTAAACGATCAGTATCATGTTTATGTGGAGGAAAGCCAGACCATCCACCCTGACCCACAGTATAAAGTTCATTACATAGTAATCTACCAACTTTATCATGATGCTTAGCACCTAAAATATGTTTAATTTTTCTATGAGTTTTAGTATCGTCAGAACCATACTGAACTACATCAATTTCATTTGTTCGAACAGCAAAAGGTTCAAGAGTTTTATCATACTTAGCACCAGCAATAAAAATTTCAGCATTTTCACTTGAAGATGTAAATTTTGCTTTAGTACTTGAAGGAACATAAACACCTTCTGGTTCTCCATCCCAAACATCAACTGTTCTAGTGCCTAATGACTCAACTTTTATTCCTTCAATTTCTACATTAATTGTTCCAGTAGCTGGCACTATACATGTTTCATAACCAGGTGTTTGATATTCAAAAGATTGATCTTTATTTAATTTTACTATGTTAAAATAATTTAAAGGAACTCTAATGTCTTCAATATCTACAATTGGCTTGTTTTTATTATCAAATGGTGGAATATGCATATTATTCTCCTTTATTAATTTTATTATATTTCATAAATTCTAAAATTTCATTTAAATTTGGCATTGCTGGAGCACAACCAACCTTTGTTACTACAATCGCTGCCGCGGCTGAACCTATTTCTATAGATTTTTCTAAATCATTAGTCTTTAAAATTGATCCAATTAATGACCCCATAAATGCATCACCGGCTCCAGTTGGTTTCAAGGGCTTAACGGGGAATATTCCCTTTTTAATTTCTTTGTTCATTGCAAAAGTAATAGAGCCTTTTTCACCTTTTTTATAAATAATTAAGCTTAAATTTTTAGCTAATTGTCTAGCATAATCCAAACCATTGTTGTAATCACCAGCTAATATTCCAAACTCATCATCATTTCCAATTACACCACTACATTTACTTGCTGCTAAATTATAAACTTCTTTTGCTTTTTTTGATGACTCCCAGGTATATGGTCTATAATCAATGTCCATAATTACAGGAATATTATTTTTATTTGCTATATCTAAAGCATACAAAGTAGAACTCCTTGAAGGTTCAGCCGCTAGACAAGTCCCAGTAATTAATACACAATCAAAGTTTTGTATATTAGCGTTTTCAATATCACCTTTATTTAAAAATAAATCAGAAGCTTTATGTCTGTAAATAATTGATTGATGATCTTTAACTGTGGTTTCAACTATAGCAAAAGAAATTCTTGACTCATTTTTTTCAAACTTTACTAATTCGTTCTTAACCCCATAATGATTTAGTTGATTGATTGCTAATCTACCTAAAGCATCATCAGAAATTCTTGTCAATAAATTACAATTGCCTCCAAATAGAGTTAACTGGACACCCATATTTGCAGAAGACCCGCCAAGATGAGTTATAAATGATTTAGCATTTTCAGTTTTAGTTCCAGGAGGTTCGGGATATATATCTATACCTGCTCTACCTATAAGTAAGAAATTATTTTTTTGTATTTTTGAAATTAAAAATTCCAACGACATAAAAACTATTTATTTTTCATATCTATTAAATCAGCTTCATATTCAAATGGATCAATTTGATCAATACAACCAATATTAATTCCAGCTCCATTTGGATCACTTCGTCTGTAATGATGAGTATAAATTCCACAAATTTTACAAAAAAAATGTTCAGCTATCATTGTATTAAATTTGTAAGAGGATAAATTTTCTTCACCCTTAATAAATGATATAGCCTCTTTAGGAACCATTGCCATTTTAGCGTTTTTTCTTTTACAAATTGAGCAATTACAATGTTTTATAATTTTCAAATCTGTAAAAACTTCGATTTGAACAGCTCCACAATGGCAATTTAAACTATATTTCATTTTTAATATATATATTATAATGTTTAAATTTATTAAAGATAATAAAATATGAAAGAAAATTTAGTAATACAAGGACAGATTATCAGGCCCTTCTCACCAACAATTGGTAAGTATAAAATTCCTGATAACAAAGTAGATATTCTAAATAACCACATTGATGAAATATTAAAAGATGAAAAAAAAATTGAAGAATTGTATCATGGAAAAAAACTTGCTGGAGAAATCAAATATGAAATTAAATTAACAAAAGAATTTTTAGATAAACATATGTGTGAAATTCTTAGAGGTTATGTTTTTAATTTTATAAAATCGACAATTAAAAAAGAAATTAGTAAATTTGATTTAAGATCTAGTTGGGCTGTTTGCCAGTTTGAAAGTGATTATAACCCAATTCATTGGCATGATGGACACATTTCCGGTGTCATGTATACAAAAATGCCAGATGATCTTGGTTCATCATACAAAGATGAAAATAGAAATGGTAGAATAGCTTTCATACATGGTGCAACACAATTTTTAGTTTCTTCAGTTTATGAAGTTCAACCAAAGGTTGGTGATTTGTTTATTTTTCCAAGTTATATGATGCATACAGTTTATCCATTTTTTTCTGATCAAGAAAGAAGATCAATATCATTTAATGCTTTTATTGATGATGATGTAGCAAGTTACTAAGTTTTGGCGCGCCCGAAATGATTCGAACATTTGACCTACCGCTTAGAAGGCGGTTGCTCTATCCACTGAGCTACGGGCGCTTAATTTGCATTTAACATAGTCTAAAAAATAATGAAAGATTTATACTTAATGTGTCCAAGGTTCTTTTCTATTAATATCAAAGTTTGAAGCATAACTTTTTGGTTTAATCTTTCGTTGTTTAGGCTCTTCAACAAAATACTGGTAATTATTTTTTTTTGCCCATTCAATTGCTTTCTCTTTTGTTTCAAAAAAAAGTTTAATTTGAGATTTTGTGTCTAGCGAACTATTCCATCCCATTAGTGTATCTTTAGTTTTTTCAACCTCAGATATATATTCAGCAAGCCACATCTTAGTTTTTTTGTATCCTGATTGCATAGAAGTTTTTGAAGGTTTATAAATTTTTATAGTCATTAGATTGCTGTTTCAAAATATTTATCATTATAATCATTATAGTATTTTCCACCAGATTTTATATTTTGACAAAGAACTTGTGTTTCAGTTAATAATTTAGTTAAAAAGAAGTTACCAGTTTCAATTTTAGATCTATAAAAACTATCATCTTGCTTTTCTAATTTTGCTAATGAAATTTCTATATAC
Source organism: uncultured Alphaproteobacteria bacterium (assembly GCA_902560675.1). Classification (GTDB taxonomy): domain Bacteria; phylum Pseudomonadota; class Alphaproteobacteria; order HIMB59; genus CACPNW01. Next base: position 173,401 of record CACEMP010000001.1, read on the forward strand.
CGCAACCAAATATAACCAAGAGAAATTAAAGATGATAAATTTAAAAATTCTACAGCGTGGGAGTTTATCTCGTTTTCATCATTTAATGATTTAATATATCCAAAAATACTTTTGTAAGAATCATATGATGGCATGAATAAATCAATATATTTTTTCATATCATGATTATTGTTAATTTTACCTTGATAACTATCAATCATAGTAAAAAATTCATTAAATAATGCACCATTATCAGTTTGTAATTTCCTTCCTATCAAATCTAAAGCTTGAATACCGTTTGTTCCTTCATAGATTGTTGTAATTCTAGCATCTCTTACCAATTGTTCCATTCCATGATCAGTAATAAAACCATGACCTCCATAGATTTGCATAGCTCTATTTGTATTTTCTACAGATTTGTCTGAAGCGTATGATTTAATAATTGGTGTCATAAGCGCTATAAAATTTTCAGATAATTTCTTATCTTTGTCATCTGAAGAATTTTCAATATTATCAAAATGATTTCCAGTCAATAAAGTTAAGCCTCTGACTGCTTCATTAATCGATTTTATATACAATAAATTTTTTCTTATTTCAGGATGAACAATTATGGGATCAGCAACTTGATTACTAGAAGATAATTTTCCTTGTAAACGCTCTTTCGAATAATAAAGTGCTGATTGATAAGCAGTTTCTGATAAACCTAAGCCTTGTATGCCTACAAACAAACGAGCTCCATTCATCATTATAAACATTGCTCTCATTCCTTTATTAATATCACCTACTAACCAGCCCTTAGCTTCATTGTAATGCATTACACAGGTTGGACTTGCATGAATGCCCATCTTCTTTTCTATCGACCCACATTCAACTTTATTTCTATTTACAAAATTACCACTTTCATTTGGTAAAAATTTAGGAACCAAAAATAAACTAATGCCCTTTATACCAGGAGGTGCGTTAGGTGTTCTTGCTAAAACAAGATGAATAATATTATCACTTAAATCATGCTCACCACAGGTAATAAAAATTTTGGTTCCAGTAATACTATAACTTCCATCATCTAACGGTGTTGCCATTGTTTTACTTAAGCCAAGATCTGTTCCGCATTGTGGTTCAGTTAAATTCATTGTTCCTGTCCACTTGCCACTAGTTAAATTTGGCAGATAAATATTTTTCAAATCTTTATTAGCACTTTTTTCAATTGCATCGATAGCGTTTGCTGTAAGGCCTGGATATAGACCAAATGACATATTAGTAGAGCTTATCATTTCATCTAAAATCATATTCATAATATAAGGTAAATTTTGACCACCAAATTCTTCTTTTACTTTCAGTCCCTGCCAGCCATTTTCAGAAAAAGTTTTATAAGCTTCTTTAAATCCTTTTGGCGCGGTCACAACTCCATTATTAAATGAACATCCTTCACTATCTCCACTTTGATTGAGTGGGAGTAAAGTTTCTTCACATAGTTTTGCTGCTTCTTCAATAATGAGCATTAGATCGCTTGTTTCTAAATCTAATTTTTTTAATGTTTCACTTTTTTTCAGATTTAAAAAATCTTCAATTAGAAATTTAAACTCACGTAGTGGTGTTTTATAAATTTGCATAATATTTAATTAATATTTTCTAACACAGTTGCAATACCTTGACCTAAACCTATACATTGTGTCGCTAATCCATACTTTTTATTATTATTTTGCAACAAAGTTGCAACTTTACCAGTAATCCTTGCTCCAGTAGCACCTAAAGGGTGACCTAATGCTATTGCTCCACCATGGATATTTACTTTATTTATGTCCATATTTAATTCTTTAATACACGCTAAAGATTGAGATGCAAATGCCTCATTTAGTTCCACAATATCAATATCAGAAATAGATAAATTAGCTCTCTTTAAAGCTTTTTTGGATGCATTAATTGGACCGAGTCCCATTAATTCTGGTGGACAACCTACAACAGCGGTAGATTTGATACGAGCCAAAATATTAAGATTATTTTTTTTTGCATATTCTTCTTCACACACAATTACTGCTGATGCTCCATCTGTTAATGGTGATGCTGTACCAGCTGTAACTGTTCCATTTTCATCAAAAGCAAGTTTTAACCCATCTAAAATTTCATGTGAGGTGTTAGGTCGAATTCCACCATCTTTATTAATTTTCTCATCATTATTTGAAATCGAAACTATTTCATTGTCGAACAAATTTGTTTCTCTAGCTAAATTAGCTTTGTAATGGCTGCTAATAGCAAATTCTTGTTGTTCTTTTCGAGAAATATCAAATTTTTTTGCAACATTTTCAGCTGTAATACCCATAGACATATATACATTTGGATTATCTTTACTTAATTGAGGATGAGGATCGTATGTCAATCCATTCATAGGTATAAATGTCATACTTTCTACTCCACAACATAAAAAAACATCTCCAGAATTAATCGCAATAGCTCCAGTTGCATCATGAATAGCTTGCATTGAAGAGCCGCACCATCTGTTAACTGTCATACCCGCTACATGTTCTGGCATATCTGTCATGAAAGAAACAATTTTAGCAATATTATTACCTTGTGCTCCTTCAGGATAAGCACAACCAGTAATAATGTCCTCTATGTCATTTTTATTAATTTGTATTTCTTTAAGTAATTGATTTATCGTTTGTGACAGAATGTCTTCAGGTCTTATATTTGCCATTTCTCCTTTACGAGCAAAAGTGAATGGTGATCTTTTGTAACCCACAATAACTGCATTTCTCATTTAAAACTCCATTAGGGAATGTATCTCAATTCCTTTTTCAATTAGTTTTTTATCACCACTTAAATCTGGTAAATTTATTATAAAACCTGCACCAACAATATTTTTGTCTTTAAACTTTTTAATTAGCTCTACTGCCGCAAGTGCGGTTCCACCTGTTGCTAAAAGATCATCAATAATAAGTAAATCTTTATGATCTTCTAAAGCATCAGTATGAATATGCATTTCGGTTGATCCATATTCTAAGTCATATGAAACTTTGAAAGTATCAAATGGAAGTTTATGAGGCTTTCTTAATGGGACAAATGCTGCATTTAAAAAATATGCTATTGCCCCTGCCATAATAAAACCACGTGATTCTATACTTAGAACTGCATCTATTTTTTTATTTTGCCACGGTTTTACCATATCATCAATAACTTGTTTAAAGTGTCCTGCATTTTGCAATAATGTTGTAATATCTCTGAATTGAATTCCTTCGACAGGATAGTCAGCAATTGTTCGAACGTATTCTTTCATTAGTTTTTCTTAATGTCTTTTATATCAAATAAAGTAACAGGTGCAAAATTTGAAGAACAATCGTATGTTTTAGTATAAGGGAATTTTAAAAATGAGTTTGAGATTTGATTGCTAACATCTAATTTCTTTTCAAAGTGATTTATCAATAATTTATTAGGGTTTGCATGTGGCGCAAGATTACGAATATATTTAATTGTATTTTCAATATTAGTTTTGTTTTCTCTACATAGTAAATACGTAGCTGTTGCCATTGATCTTGAGACACCGCACCAACAATGAATAACAATATCTTCATCATAAGTATATTTAGAAGTAAAATTAGCTATTGAATTTACATGCTCTTCCCCGGGAAGAATTTGTGGTATTTTGTCAGTATTCAATCGAAATATTTTATTATTGTTACTAATTTCAATAATATCATCAAATCCTAACTTTAAATGATTTTTTACACCCCTGGGTGTTTCTGGTGCGTATCCTGGATCAATTACTGATACAAGATATTTGGGCTGTATGCTTTCGCAGACATTTGATAAATCATTAAGGGAGCAGACTATGATCATAAAAAAAGGGTGGTATAAACCACCCTTAGTAAAAGTAAATTAATTAAACTACTCTGCAGTTGCATCAGCTAAAATAGCATTAGCATCTTCATTTAATTGATCTAATGTTGAAACAATATCATCGCCATTAATGATTGCTGCATAAGCTTTTTCAACTTCACCTCTAACTGAATAATAACCAGGAACAGATGGTTCACCTTTTCCGTATTGAACCATTGTTAATGATTTGTCATATTGAGGTAACTCAGCTCTTTTTTCAGCAATTAATGGATGATCAGCTGAAGAGGTTCTAACAAAACCATATCCACTTTCAGTTGACCAAACTGCTGAGTTCTCAGTATTAGAAATATATTTCATCCACTGATATGCTGCCACCATTCTATTAGCATCGCCTGAATTTCCCATAATTAAACCACCGCCATATAAGTTAAGCACTGGTTCACTAGTGGTGTATGATAATGGAGCTACATCCCAATTACCATTATAACCCTCTTCAATAGCTTTCTGGAAATATGTTATACCAGAAGTAGATCCTGCAGCAAATAAAACGGATCCTTGCCCTAAGTATTGCTGATCGGTGTATTTACCTCTTGCAACTATTGCGCATCCTTTATTAGCCATTCCTTGAATGAATTCCATAGCTTCAATGGCTTTTGGACCATTATAAATATACTGACCATTATCATAGTCAAATACATCACCTCCATGCGCAAATACCCATGCTGCAAAGTTACTTGCATCTGTATCTATTTCATATCCATAACTTGGAACATCTTCACCTATTTTACCACTATAATCTTGATTGGTTGCAGCACATGCTGCTTCCGCAAAATCAGCAGGACTTTTAGGAGCATCTAAACCCAGTTCCTTTAACCAATCTGCATTGTAATAAAGGATCTCTATTGATTTTCCAACTTCATGTAATAGTTTTGGATTGCCATCAAAATATGGTGAAAAGCCAACAGTCCAGTTTGCACCCCAATCTGCTATATCATCTTGAGAGACACCCCATTTTTTACTATTTGCTAAAATATTTTGATCAATTGAAGCGCCAATTAAGTACATATCTGCAGCAGCGTTACCATAACCTCTTGCAACGTCTGCTATATCTTTTGTTCCCGCAGCAGACATCATAGCGGATTGAACTTTCCCATAATGTCCTTTGTGAACAACATTTACTTTTATTCCTGTTTCAGCTTCAAATCTTTCAGCTCTTGCCATCATTGCATCTAATCTTTCATCTGAATATTGTACCCAGAATTCAACAGTTTGACCTGAAGGATCTGCATTTTCAATATCTTGTGCAGTAATTGCGAATGATTGTGAGGAGATAAAAAATAAAGAAGCTAAGAAGAAATTTAAAATATATTTATAAAATTTCATAATCACCCCGTAAAATTATAAAACAATATAGAGGTAAAATTAAAGTTTTGTTACAAAAAATTTAATGTTTTATTCTTTTAATCCAAAGTTTGATATACTTTCTATGAATAACTTCTGAGTAAAAAAGTATAATACTAAAATTGGGAAAATTGCAATTAAGCAAGCTGCCATCAATAAATTAAAATTAGGCCCGACCTCTCTGACAAAACTATAGATAGAAACTGTTACAGGATACCAATCATCTCTAGTTAATATAAGTAAAGGCCAGGCAAAACTATTCCACGCTATGATAAAAGTAAATAAAGAGACTGTCACAATAATAGGTTTGCTCATTGGTATTACTACCTTGAGTAAAAAATTTAAATGAGAAGATCCATCAAGTCTTGCAGCATCCCAGAGTTCATTTGGTATCTTTTTAAAATATTGTCTTAATAAGAAAATTACAAAGATATTTCCCATAAATGGAACTGTTAAACCTTGAAGACTATTCATCCAAGAAGGGCCAAATGGCAATGGAATAATTTCCCCTCTAATAATTAATAAGTGAGGTAATAATGTAATTATTTCTGGAATCATCAATGAAAGTAACAACATATAGAATATAATATTTTTAAATGGGAATTCTATTTTAGCGAAAGAGTATGCCGCTGGAATACTAGTTAATAAAACACCAATGACAATTATTGAGCTTATAATTAAACTATTAAATGTATAACGTTGGAATCTATTAGATGTCCAAACTTCATAATAATTTTCAAACATCAATTTTTTAGGAAATAAATATTGATTTGATGCTTCTCCAGCTGTCATTAATGATGTCGATATCATGTAAAAAAATGGGTAAATTGAAATAATAAAAACTATTAATAAAATTAAATAAGGTATCCTTGTTTCAGCATTAAGAATTCTAGTCATAACTTAATCTTTTTCTAAAAATTACATATTGAGATATTGCTAAAATATTTAGAAGTATAAATAAAATTACTCCTTCAGCAGCAGCATAACCATATTTAACTCTACCCCAAAAATGATCAAAAATTTCTATTGTAACAACATCCATTGTATCGCCAGCAGATGAAGTTTGCATAACAAAAATACTATTGAAAGCTTGAAAGGTATTAATAAAACCGGTCAACATTAAAAAAAATATAATGGGCATCAATAGAGGTATAGTAATTTTAATAAATGTTTGCCATCTACTAGCTCCTTCTGCTTTCGCAGCCTCGTATAAATCTGAAGGAATAATTGATAAGCCAGCAAGTAATATTATTGCATAATAGCCAGTGTAAGACCATATTCCATATATAATTGACGACATTAGGGCTAAACTTGGCCCAGCAAGTAGGCCTTCTATTTTTATGCCAAATAAAACTTCGGTAATTGGTCTTTTATCAAACAACCACAATTGAGGCTCAAATCCAAATACGCCTACAAGCTGATTTAAAAAAGAATTTTCAGCTTTACCAAATATTAAAAAAAATACTGCAGCGCCCATAACAGCTGGAGTAATGTATGGAAATAGTAGAATCATTTGAAAGAATTGTTTGCCAGCTAATTTTTGATACAAAGCAAATGCTATTATTAATCCTAATCCAACCTCAAAAATTATAGTAAAAAACGAATAATAAAAAGTATAAATAAGAGAATAAAGATAGTCTTCATCACCTGTTAAAAGCATTTTTTCCCAGTTGATATTAATTAATATTATTCCAATAATTAAAATTCCTATAGATAAAAATGCTAAATAGATTTTATTTTTTACTTTATTTTTAAATTCACTCCATAATCCATAACTCAATATCAATAATAACAATCCTAAAACAAATAACCAAAAAGCTGGTATGTCTCCAAGTATTCTTTGGTAATTCTCAAATCCTAAAAATCTTCCTTTAAAAACTTTCCACTTATGTACACTCATGTACATGCCAAAGAAAACAGGAAAAATTCCAAATAGACTGATTATTAAAACAGCAGGAAAAATTAATAAATATCCTGTAAGTTTTTCTGAATGATTTAATAAGAATTTATTCATTAATTTTTATAAGATCACCTTTATTTATTTTACCGTCATTTAAAGGATCTAAATATATTCCTAAATTTATATGGTTGTATATTTTTTTTAAATTAAAAGGAATATTAAGATTTATATTAGTGGTCTTAGGTTTAATATTAGTTGCTGAACATCTAGGAATTTCTTTAATTACTTTAAATTTTATATCATTTATTGATAAAACTTTACCTACTAGCTTCCTTTCTTCCCATTTATCTAAATCTTCTACATATATATTTCCTCTAAAACGCTCATATTCAATTTTATGATTAGATAGGTTTTCAAAATCTTTAATACTGTTTAAATTTATTAATGATATTGATTTATTTGGCATTGTATCAAAAAAAGGATTCATACTATCCTTTAATAAATTAATATTATTTATATTTGGTAAAATTTCCTCAAGTTTATTACATAAGATTTTTACTTCATGTTTATTATCAATATCTATTTTTAAAATTATTTTATTTTCAAACTCAAATATTAAAAAATTATCTTCTAATAAAAAATTATATTGATTTAATTCAGGATATTTTTTTAATGATAAAAATTTATAAATTTCTCGTTTTAAAGGGTTGTTTTTTATTAATTCTATATCTTTTAAATTAAGATTGTTAGTGAAAGCAAATATTCGATCATTTTTTATACCAATATTTTTAATTATCTCTACGTTATCTACATTGTTAAAAGAAAGAGATTTTACAGGTGAAAAATATAGGTTTTTAATTTTCACTTATATTAGCATTTAAGTTTTTTTTAAAAAATACTGATCTAAAAATGAATCTAACCAATTTGAAATATTTTTATTATATTTGTAACGATAATAAAGTTGAACAAATATATTTTGAGCTCCTTTAACAAATAATTTTTTAGGATTCTTTAATAATACCAGATACAACCATCTTATATGAAGTTTAAAATTTACTTCAGGATGAAATTGAAGAGCATAACAATTTTGATATTTAAAAGCTTGATTATTAAAAATATCACCCCTTGCTAATAACTCACAGCCTGTAGGAAGAGAAAATCCTTCAGAATGGAATTGAAAGAAAATCTTTTGAGAATTAAAAAGATTTTTTGCATTTTCAGTTGGTTCAATTTTATAAAAACCAATTTCTGAAAGACCATCTTTATTGGTTGTAATTTCTGAACCTAAACATTTAGCTAATAATTGTGCACCAAAACAAATTCCAAGGTAAGGAACGTCAGTTTTTATAACTTTGTTTATCCATTCTAATTCTTTATTTATATATTCATCTTCATCGTTTATGCTTCCTGGCGCACCAAATACAACTATAGCTGAGTATTGATTAATATTTAAAGGAAGTTCTTCGCCTAAAGGTGGTCTACATATTTCAGTAACATACCCCCTATCTCTAAATTTATTTCCTACATCTCCTGGAAGTGAAGTTTTTTGATGTAATACAAACAAAACCTTATTCATACTAGATTATTAATAATAAATATTTTATTAATATGAAAATACTATTTCATAAAAATTGTAAGTATTTTGTATATTAATTTACAATGATACTTATGTGACAAAATAATCAATATCTAAAATCTTTATGTAAAACATAAGAGTAAAATAACCAAAATTCATCATTACAACAAAACTAATAAGCATATTGATCGATTTAGGGAGTGAATTTCCTAAAAAATCATCCCAAAAAACTTTTTCTAAATATATAGCTAATTCAAAGTATATAAGTGTAATAATTGCAGCATTAAAAATTATTAATGAAGTTAATCCATTTGAACTTAACCAGTAATTAATTAAAAATAATGTTAAAGAAAAAAAAGAATAAACAGAAAAATTTAACAAGATTTTTTTATTTTTTGAAAATTTTTTAAAAAAAATAATATATTTTGTATTTAAAAATAACAAAATTAATAATGAGCTAAAAAAAGAAATTATTAATATTTTTGTTATTTGATATTCCATTTATATAAATTTTTTATATAACTAAAAAAATATATAAGAAAAATAAGAAAATGAAATTTGATAATGAAACTAGTATTATTCAACAAAAGATAGCTAATGGTTATGCTGGAGTTTCACGCAGACTTGCTATTATTAATGCTCTAAATTTAGAAACTAATGAAACTGTTATAGATATAGGTTGTGGTGGTGGCCATTTAGTCGAAGATATTTCATTATCTGTTGGGGAAAAAGGCAAAGTAATAGGCATTGATCCAAGCCAAGATCAATTAGATGTTGCAAGCGATAAATGCAAAAATCAAAATAATGTGGAACTTATTTGTACTACAGCTGATGATATAAATATAGATGATGAATCATGTGATAAAATTACAGCTACACAAACATTAGAATATATCGAAGATATAGATACATCTTTAAAAGAAATAAAAAGAATTTCTAAAACTAATTCAAAATTTGTTAATGTCTCAATTCTTTGGGACTATTTTAGATTTTATGGACCAGAAAAAGAAATTAATGATCTTATTCATGAAGCATTTAGAGCGCATTGTTTTCACCAAATGCTTCCACTAGATTTAATTGGTAAATTAAAAAAACTTGGGTATAAAAATATAAGTTCTCAAAATTTATCCTATTTAATTACAAATAGAGATAACAATTCACCAGCTATTTTTTATGAAACTATGTTAAGTAAATTTGCGTTAAGCCAAGGTGTTTCAGAAGATAAAGTTGATGATTGGAGAAAACAGTTAAACAAGACTGAAAAGGAAGGTAAATTTGGATTTACAAGCTTTCCAGTACTAACTTCAGCATATTTAGGTTAATTTATTTATGAAATTAAAAGTTTATTTATCTGGTGAAATTCATACTAATTGGCGAGATGAGATAATTGATAAATGTAAATCTAAAAATTTAGAAATTGAATTTATGAGCCCGGCTACAAATCACGAACTATCAGATGATGTTGGTGTAAAGATCCTAGGAAATGAAGAAAAAAAATTTTGGCACGATAACAAAGGAGCTAAAATAAATGCCATACGAACAAGAAATGCGATAGAAAAAGCAGATATAGTTGTAGTACGTTTTGGTGAAAAATATAAACAATGGAATGCTGCTTTTGATGCGGGGTATGCATCTGCATTAAATAAATCCCTTATAATAATGCATATTGATGAACATCAACATGCTTTAAAAGAAGTTGATGCAGCCGCACTTGCTGTTACAAAAAATACTGATGAAATTGTAAATATTCTTCAATATTCTATTAAAGGAAGTTTATAATTTTATAAATTTTTCTTATTAAATAAATCTTTTATTATGTTTGATTAGTACTAGTTGGATGCTCATTATCATCTATTACAAGAACTGGTAATTGTTTAAAAGAAATTGTTGGTTTTACCTCTGGCCATTTTTTTTTATAGTACTCCCATGACATTAAGTATTCGTATTCAGTTTTAGTATAATGAAGAAGTAGTTGAGGTGCTTCTGCAAGCGCTCTCATTTTAAAATAAATTAATTTTAATGACATAATTAATTATAATTCAATAAAGTTGTATTTATAATATTTATTTACCAAAAATACCAAGTTTAACACCATAATCTACTGCTATACCATAATCGGGATCATCATCACTATCAACTATCAATTGACCAGTTTTTCTTAGAAGACTGTGACAGTCTTTCGTAAGATGTCTTAACTTTACTTGTTTACCTAATTTAGAATATCTTTCTGCAATATCCTCAATTGCTTTTAAAGCTGATTGATCAATAACTTTTGAATTTGCAAAGTCTATTATTACTAAGTTAGGATCTTTAGCAGGCTTAAAAATTTCCAAAAAACTATTAGTTGAACTAAAAAAAAGAGGTCCTTCAATTTCATATACCTTTGCACCCTTTTCTGTTCTTGATTGTCTCTCTATTGCTCTAATTCTTGAAGCAGATTTCCAAGCAAATACTAATGCATTAATAGTAACACCAGCAACTACAGCAACGGCCAAATCTTCTAATACAGTTATTAAAGTAACTAAAACAATTACCAATGCATCAGAACGAGGGACAACAAATAATAATTTAAGTGAATTCCAAGCAAATGTTCCTATTACTACCATAAACATTACTCCTACTAATGATGCTATAGGAATAAGTTCGATTATATTTGATGTATAAAGAATAAAAATTAGTAAAAAAATTGCTGCTGATATACCAGCGATTCTTGTTCTACCTCCTGATTTTACATTTATCATTGATTGTCCAATCATTGCACAACCACCCATACCACCGAAAAAACCTGTGATACTATTAGCAACACCTTGAGCTAAACATTCTTGTCTTGTTCCACCTTTTTTGTTTGTTATTTCTCCTACTAGATTGAGAGTTAATAGACTTTCAATTAAACCAATAGCCGCTAATATAATTGCGTAAGGAAATATTATGAAAAAAGTATCAAGATTAAAAGGAACTGTAGGAATAGAAAAGTTTGGAAGACCTCCTGCTACACTTGCTAAATCTCCAACTCTTGGAACAGGTAAATCTAAAAGTAAAACTAGAAAAGTGACAAGAAGAATTGCAGCTAATGTAGATGGTATGAATTTAGTGACCCTTGGTAAGTACCATATAATTAGCATAGTTAAAAAAACTAATACTAAAGAATATGTAAGAACATCACCTGACATCCATTTAAATGTTCCATCAAAATTATATATTTGAAATTGATGTAATTGGGATAATCCAATTACGATTGCTAAACCATTTACAAAACCTAACATTACAGGTTGAGGAACCATACGCATAAATTTTCCTAATTTAAAAATACCTGCCAGAAATTGTAAAATTCCCATAAGGATTACTGTGGCAAATAAATATTCCACTCCATGTTCCGATACCAATGACACCATAACAACAGCTAATGCTCCCGTTGCTCCAGAAATCATTCCTGGTCTTCCTCCAAAAATTGCAGTTATTAGTCCTACGATAAAAGCCGCATATAACCCTGAAAGTGGGGTTACACCTGCTACAAATGCAAAAGCAATGGCTTCTGGTACGAGTGCAATTGCAACGGTCAATCCTGATAAAATTTCAATTTTAAAAAGTGAAAAAGATGCTCTGCCTTTTGGAATATATTCGTCTTTATTTAGACCTAGAGAATTTGCAAATTGATTTACTGTTGATTTAATCATTATAAGGTAATTTTAAAATAGTTTACTTATAATATAAGTAAACATGGTCGGGGAGAAAGGATTCGAACCTTCGACCCCCTGGTCCCAAACCAGGTGCGCTACCAGGCTGCGCTACTCCCCGAAAAAAATTTGTTATATTCATAAATAAGCTAAAAACAATTCTTTTATGTTTGTTTTCTAAAATAATATTTATTATAATAATATTAGGGGTGCTTAAATGCTGAGATTTATACCCTTTTAACCTGATCTGGATAATGCCAGCGGAGGAAAAATGAAAACTATACTAATTTTTTTTACTACCTTATTTATCTCTTTCTCAATCTATGCTGAGAAACTAACTATTTATACCTATGACTCTTTTGTTTCAGAATGGGGTCCTGGACCCATAATTGAAAAAATATTTGAAGAAAAACATAATGCAGATGTAGAATTTGTTGCTGTAGACAGTGCCGCAACATTATTAAATAAGGTTATTTTAGAAGGTAATACTTCCAAGGCAGATATAGTTTTAGGTCTTGATATGAATTTATTTGATTTAGCTGAACAATCTGGGCTTTTTTCATCTCATAACATCAAAGATATAAACAACTTAATTAATTTACCATTAAAATGGGAAAGTAATAAGTTTGTTCCATATAATTATGGCTACTTCTCTTTTGTATATAATGAAGCAAATCTAGAATTTCCTCCAAAATCAATGGATGAGTTAATTAATTCTACTAATGCTAGAATTGTAATTCAAGACCCAAGAACCTCTACACCAGGATTAGGATTATTAACTTGGATGAAAGCATTATATGGAGATAAAGCTGGAGATGAGTGGAAAAAACTAAATAAGAAAATTATTTCAGTTACCAAAGGATGGACAGATGCATATTATAATTTTTTTATGGCAGGAGAAGCTGATATGGTTTTAAGCTACACTACATCTCCTGCTGCACATATTATGTTTGAAGAAAGATATGATATTCTTGCTACAACTTTTGAAGAAGGAAATTATATAACAATTGAATTTGCAGGCATTTTAAATAATTCACAAAATAAAGGTTTAGCAAATAAATTTCTAAATTTTATGTTGTCTGAAGAATTTCAATCAGTGATACCATCAACAAATATTATGTACCCTGTTACAAATATTAAAGATTTGCCTGAAGCATTTGATAAACTAAATATTCCTAACTTTATTCAAATGGATCCAAAAGAAATTAATAAGAATAAAGAAAAATGGATTGATGAGTGGCTTAACGCTTCGTAAATAAATTGTACTATAAATATAATTATTCAGTATTATTTTTTTTTGGATTAATAATTATATTACCTTTCATAGGTATTTTTTCAAAAATTAACTTTGATTTAGATATTATTTATAATTTTTTTCAAAATTCATATACACATCGTCTAATTTATTTCTCATTATATCAGGCTTTTATTTCAGCACTATTAAGTTGTTTTTTAGCTATTCCATTCGCACTAGCATTAAATAGACATAAGAATTTAAAAATTATTAAATTTATCGTTTCTCTTTGTGGTTTTTGCTTTGTTATACCAACAATCTTAATAGTGTTTGCAGTTATTAAACTCTTTGGAAATAATGGGTTTTATAACTCATATTTTAATATGTATGAAAATTTATCGATAGAGACAATTTTTGGAATGAAAGCAATATTAATTGCTCACGTACTTCTTAATGCACCATTTGCTACCAGATTATTTTTTCAATCCTTAAATAGTATTCCTTTAAAATATTATGAAATATCTAGTTCTTTAAATATTACTTTTTTTGGTAATCTTATTAATTTGGAGTTACCCTATATTAAACAAAATTTTTTTAGTGTTTTCGCAATAATATTCTCTCTTTGTTTTTTAAGTTTTGCAATAGTAATGGCTTTAGGTGGTGGGCCTATGTATTCAACTATCGAAGTAGCAATTTATCAGTACGCACTTTTTGATCTAAATTTTAATAAAGCAATTTTACTTAGTTTTTTACAAATAATTATTTGCCTATTTTTTTTGTTTATTGGGTTCTACAAATTAAAAGGTTCAAATTTTTTTGAAATAGGTCAAAGTAATTTAATTCATCCTCACAAAAACTACAGAGTTATTAAAATAATAGATTTCTTTATAATTATTTTTTTTTCAATTTTTCTCTTTTCTCCTATCCTTTCTATAATTTATAATTTTGTAAATAATGGATTTTATATATCTTCAATTAATAATAAATTTTTGGAATCATTTTTTAATTCTTTAGTTATATCTATTACTACAGGAATAATTGTTAGTATTTCTGGATTTATAATTTCATCTATAGTAGTAGTAAATTATAAAAATATAATTTTTCAGCAATCAATTTTTTTAATAAGCTCTTCGATAATAATTATTTCTCCAATTATATTTAGTCTTGGTTATTTTATTGTATTGGGTGAATTACGATATCTACAAATTGTTAAATATTTAGTGATAATTTTGATTAATTCTCTATTTTTATTACCTTTTTCAATATTGATAATTTTCAACAATCTAAAAAATAATTTTCTAAATTTTGAAAACTATCAACAAACTTTTCGTTTAAGTATAATGAATTATTTTATTATTTTATACCCACTTATTAAAAAAAATATTATTTTTGTATTTGCATTTTCAACAGTTATTACTTTTGGTGATTTTACAATAATTTCATTTTTTAAAGATCAGAATTTTGATACTCTACCATCCTATCTATATAAATTAATTAGTGTTTATAAATTTAATGAAGCTTCCTTTGTTGCTGGTATTATTCTATTATTAAGTATGATTATTTTTTTATTAATTGATAATTTAAATTACCAAGGCAAGTTAGCCATTAAAACATGAAGATAAATACTAGCCACATAGCCAACAAATATAATTGGAGTCCATTTTAAATGACCAAAAAAAGTATAGTATCCGCGAGCTTGGCCCATTAATGCTACTCCAGCAGCTGATCCAATTGATAATAAACTTCCACCAACTCCTGTTGTAAGGGTTACTAACAACCATTGGTCTATAGACATCTCAGGTCTCATTGTAATAACGGCAAACATAACTGGAATATTATCAACTATAGCTGATAAAACACCTACAATAGAATTAGCCATTGTTGGACCAAGACCGACGTATAGAAATTCAGACACTAAAGTAAGGTAGCCAATAAAGCCAAGTCCACCTACACTTAAAATAACTCCAAAGAAAAATAGTAAAGTATCCCATTCTGCTCGAGAAATATTATTAAAAAAATCAAATTTTTCATCATCAACTGAAGAGTTGTATGTTATTTTTAAATAAAAAGAAAAAAGACCTAAAAGACCTAGACCAAACATCATTCCTAGCATTGGAGGTAAATGTAAAATATTATGAAAATTGACTGCACTAAAGATTGTGAATAAACCTAAAAAAATAATAAATTTTCCACCCCTTTTAATAATCACTTTTTCTGAACTAACTTCTGGTTTTTCTTTAGGAATAAAAAAATACATCACTGCTGCAGGAATTATATAATTTATAACAGATGGAAAAAATATTTTAAAGAAAGTAAAAAACTCAACAATGCCAGCTTGCCAAACCATTAGTGTAGTTATGTCACCAAAAGGGCTAAAGGCTCCACCTGCGTTTGCTGCAACAACTATGTTAATACAACCAATTGAAATAAATTTTGAATTACCTTTTCCGCATGCCATTACAACAGAGCACATTACAAGTGCAGTTGTCAAATTATCTGCAATAGGGGAGAGAAAAAAAGTAATTATTCCAGTAAATATGAAAAGCTGCCTAAAACTAAAACCCCTTGATGTTAGTTGATACCTTACATTATCAAAAACATTTCTCTCTTCAAGAGCATTAATGTACGACATTGCGACTAATAGAAATAAAAATAGTTCTGCAAATTCTAATACATTGTGTTCTAAAGCGTGTTCAATTTTATAAGCATATTCTTCATTACCTGCAAAATGGAAGGCTATAATAGCCCAAATAACTGCTGCTGAAATAATAACAGGTTTGGATTTTCTTAAGTGACTAAATTCTTCACCCATAACAACAGCATATGCTATTACGAACACTATAAGGCTAAGAATTCCTACATATGAAGTTGTTAAATCTATTTCCATAATTTTAAATTAAATGCAATTACATCTTTTTCAATGCCAAAATCATATAGATTATTATGTATTGCTTCGTCAATAAAAACACCTTTTTTTAATACTTTTGCATTTTTTAGAAGTTTTAAACCATGTTCATGAGGTACAATTTCATCTTTTTTCCCACTTATTATAAGAAGTGGGCATTTAAGTTTTTCAATTTTACTTAAATTATCAAATTTATCCTTAACAAGATACTTTGTTGGATATATTTTGTATCTTTTTTTTGCGATATCAGAAATAGATGTAAATGGAGCTTCTAAAACAACACTTAAAAAATTATGTTTTGTGGCTAATTCTACTGCCACCCCTGATCCTAAAGATTCACCATAAATGACAATTTGGTCTTTCTTATAATTTGTGTTTTCTATAACCCATTTTATGACAGCTTTACCATCTTTATATAAATTTGACTCAGTAGGTTGACCTTTATTACCTCCAAACCCTCTCCAGGAAACTAATATTATACTCCAATTCTTATCTATGTATCTTTTCATTCTATACGCCCTATCACCAATATTAAAAGAATTACCATGAAAATAAATTAATATTGGAAGCGTTTTCTCTCCTTTATGAAACCATGATAAAAGATTTATATTATCTTCTGTAAGAATTCGGATCTCTTCTACTGAGTTTAAATTATAGTCAGTAGGTGCGCCAGGATGTCCAGAAACATTAAAAATTATGCGTCTTTGCATAACAAATAGGAGAAAACCAGAAAATATATATAGAAAAATAAATGAAAAAATGTAAATCATATATGTAAATATGGTTAATAACAGTAAAGTATATGACCCATTTGACGCTTATAGCATAGCATTAAAGAAAATAGAAGAAAGCGGAATTATTCCAACAAAGCAAAGAAGAGTTCTTGCTAAAATTTTATTTAAAAAAGGTAATCGTCATATTTCAGCAGAAGATTTATATGATGAAGTAAAACAAGAAGATCGTAAGATATCGATGGCAACAATATACAATACTTTAAAACAATTTACCATTCTTGGTTTAATAAGGGAAATTGTCGTTGATAAGAACAAATCACTTTATGATACAAATAATGAACCTCACTACCACTTATATATTGAAGATGAGGGAAAAGTTCATGACATTCCAACAAATAATATAAATCTAGACTTACCATCTGTTCCTGCCTGTCTAAATTTACACAATATTGATGTTATAGTTAGGGTCAGGTCAGTTAAAGATAATAAAAAGAGCTAGACAAAATGCACAACTTAAAGTTGTGGAGTTCATCTAAAAAAATAAACAATTTAATCAAATTTAGAGATTCATTAAAATATAATTTTAAATTTAAATCATATGCTGAACTGCATAAATGGAGCGTTCAATACAAAGATGATTTTTGGAGAGAAGTTTGGAAATTTACAAAAATAGTTGGAGAGCTAAAGGGTAAAGTTTATTTGCATAATAATGATTTTATTAAATGTGAGTACTTTAAAGATAGTAAAATTAATTACACAGAAAATTGTTTATCAAAAAAAGATGATGAAAAGGCCTTAATTTTTTATTCAGAAAAAAATTTAAAAAGATCATATTCATGGAAACAATTACATGAGAAAGTATTTAAGCTTTCTTATTTTTTTAAAAAAAACAATATAGAAAAATTTGATAGAGTTGCTGCAGTACTTCCAAATATACCTGAAACTGTCATTTCTTTTCTAGCTACTGCACAAATTGGTGCGATTTGGACTGCATGTTCAACGGACTTTGGAGAGAATGCAATTATTGATAGATTTAAACAAATTGAGCCAAAAGTATTGATAGTTACAGATTATTATTATTATAATAATAAAAAAATAGATACAATAAATATAATACCTAAAATTTTAAGAAATATAACAAGTATAAAAAATGTAATTGTTATACCTTATGAAAGAACAAGAGCAAATTTAGATGTTACATTTGAATACACTGAGTGGAATTTTATTCAAAAATCAAAAAATAAATATGAAATATTTGAAAGATTTGAATTTAATCACCCATTATATATACTTTATTCTAGTGGAACAACTGGAGCTCCAAAGTGTATAGTTCATGGGGCTGGTGGATCATTAATCCAACATAAAAAAGAACATCAATTACATTGTGATATAAAAGAAAATGATAAAGTATTCTATTTTACAACTTGTGGTTGGATGATGTGGAATTGGTTGATTTCTACATTAGCTTCTAAGGCTGCAGTTATTCTCTATGATGGATCTCCTTTTATTCCAAATTTTGAACATTTATTTAATATAGCTGAAAAAGAAAAAATTAATTTTTTTGGCACGGGTGCAAAATATATTGATACATTAAGAAATAAAAAAATTAACATAAAAGAAAATTTTCAACTTCCCAATTTAGAAATAATTGCATCAACTGGATCTCCATTGGTTAATGAGTCATTTGATTACGTTTATAAATTTATTAAAGAAGATATTCATTTAGCATCTATTAGTGGTGGTACAGATATAGTATCTTGTTTCGTTTTAGGAAATCCCTCGTTAGATGTATATAGTGGAGAAATTCAATGTGCTGGTTTAGGTATGGAAGTTGATGTTTTTAGTGAAGAAGGTAATAGTTTAATTAACAAAAAAGGAGAACTCGTATGTAAATCAAGTTTTCCCTCAAAACCTCTATACTTTTGGAATGATGAAAAATTCATAAAATACAAAAAGGCATATTTTAAAAAATTCAATAATATTTGGCATCATGGGGATTACTGCAAAAAAACAAATAATAATGGTTTTATTATATACGGAAGATCTGATGCAACATTAAATTCAGGTGGTGTTAGAATTGGGACAGCTGAATTATACAGAGTGATTGAAAATATGAATGAAATTTCAGAAAGTATAGCAGTGGAACGTCAAATAAGAGATGATACAGAGGTAATATTATTTATAGTACTAAATAAAAATTTTATTTTAGATAATGAGCTGCAAGAAAAGGTTAAATTAAATATAAGAAAATCTTTATCTCCTAAACATGTGCCTAAAAGAATTTTCTCTGTAATGGAAATACCTAAAACAAGAAGTGGCAAAATAGTTGAATTACTTATTAAAAAAATAATAAATGGAGAAAAAATTTTAAATACTGAAACTTTAACTAATCCACATTGCCTTAAAGACTATCAAGATATATATAATTCAATAAATTGATATGCCCAAAAGAATAGTTGTTACAAAACTTGGTGGACCTGATGTCCTAAAATATGAAGAATATAAACTTCCTACAAAATTGTCGAAATCAATGGTTAGAATTAAGCAAACTTCAATTGGAATTAATTTTATAGATACATATCATCGTACAGGGATTTATCCACTACCAGTGGATTTTCCATTTTGTCCAGGATTAGAAGCAGCAGGTAATATTATTGAAGTAGGTAATGAAGTAAATAATTTTAATGTTGGAGACAGAGTAGCATATTCATTTAGTCCTCCATTAGGTGCATATTGTGAAATACGTGATTTTGATGCTAATAAATTGGTAAAGCTGCCAGACTATGTATCAAATGATGAAGGAGCATCAATTTTGCTTCAAGGAATGACAGTAGAATACTTATTTGAAAGATTATACAAATTAAAAAAAGATGAAAAATTTTTATTTCATGCTGCCGCAGGTGGAGTTGGGCTAATAGCGTGTCAATGGGCAAAATCATTGGGTGCAAAAATGATAGGTACAGTAAGTTCTAAAGAAAAATCTAAATTAGCTAAAAATTATGGCTGTGAATATACTATAAATTATAAAAAAGAGGACGTTTATGAAAATGTAATTGATATAACCAATAAAGAACTCGTTAATGTTGTTTATGATGGTGTTGGAAAAGATACATTTAATACTTCTTTAAGATGTCTGAATTTTAGAGGATTAATGGTTTCATATGGTCAATCTTCAGGGATGGTTGAAAATGTTGACTTACACAGTACATTTAATCCTAAAAGTTTATATTATACACGCCCAACATTAATGCATTATATACAAAATAGAGAAGAATTAGAAAAATCTAGTGCTAAGTTGTTTAATAAAATCAGAGATAAAGAAATTAAACCAAATATTTATAAAGCCTTTAAATTATCCGAGGCTTCCGAAGCTCACAGACTTATTCAGTCAAGAAAGTCTTTTGGTTCTATAATATTGAAACCTTAGTGGCGACCCCTAGGAGAATCGAACTCCTCTTTTCAGGATGAAAACCTGATGTCCTAACCGATAGACGAAGGGGTCTATCAAAATGTATATAGTCGATATAAGTGAATTTTTCAAATTATTTAATTTATAAGTTTTAAATCCAATATATGTATTTGTGGTATCTCATTTTTGTTATAATTATCTTTTTTTATAGAGCACAAAAATTCAAATTTATATATTTTGTATTTTAATAAATATTCTGAGATTTCTGTTTTTGCAGAATTGAATAAAATACCTTTTAACGACAATCCTAAATCATTTTTAAAAAAAACTAAGATATGTTGATCTTTTATGATTTTTGTACTTTCAATTATAAGGTCTCTAATAAGAAATATTGGTTCTTCATTACCTTTTCCAAATGGTTCCATTAAATCTAACATTTGCAAAAAGTCATTATTAATTTGATTTCCAGATAATTCAGAGTCATAATATTTTATTTTATTAAACAGATTATTGTTTAAACACGAAAATTTTTTTTCTAAAAAATTTATAATTTCATTGAGTTTATTTTTTTTTAATTTTAAACCTACTGCCATTTTATGACCACCGCCATCATCTATTAAATCATTATTTTTTAATTCAATAATTATAGAAGCTAAATCAATATTATGTATGGATCTTCCTGATCCAATTCCAATTTCATTAATAAAAGATATTACTAATGTTGGCTTGTTATAAATAGATGCAATTTTACTAGCAACAATTCCAAGTACACCTTGATGCCAATTATCATTGTAAACAATAATATATTTATTATTATCGTTTTCATTTATTTGATTAATTGCCTCTTCAAAAATTTTTTTTTCAATTATTTTTCTTTTTTCATTAATTAAAAAAAGCTTTCTTGATATAGTCTCTATCTCAATCTCATCATTAGAAATTAGAAGTTTAGATGCTAATGATGAATCATCTATTCTGCTAGCAGCATTTATTTGCGGTCCTACAAAATAACCAATATCTTTGGCAGAAGGAGTAAAATTTATTTTAGAATTATCAATAATTTTTGAAATACTTTTATTTTTTCTGGATATAATAATTTCCATACCTTTTTTTACAAAAGACCTATTATAATCATCAAATTCAACTACGTCGCAAATTGTTCCAAGAGCAACTAAATCTAATAAAGAAGTTAGGTTAGGCTCTTTAATGTTTTTAAAAATATTTAATTCTCTTATTTTTTTTCTTAGTCCCATCAAAAAAAGAAAGGTGACGCCAACTGCAGCAAAATTTCTATAGTTATTATTTTCATCAAATCTATTTGGATTAATTATTGAATGTACTTTTGGGAGCTTTTGCTCACTCAAGTGATGATCAATAA
This sequence comes from uncultured Alphaproteobacteria bacterium, assembly GCA_902560675.1. Taxonomy (GTDB): domain Bacteria; phylum Pseudomonadota; class Alphaproteobacteria; order HIMB59; genus CACPNW01. The sequence continues at coordinate 195,419 of CACEMP010000001.1, forward strand.
CAATCACATCAATTTTTTTAAAATCAGGATGATCCAAAATATTAAATGCAGAGGTTCCACAGTCAAGTGTAAAGAGTAAAGTAACATTATCATTTAACATTTCATTCATTATTCTAGAATTGGGGCCATATCCCTCCGTAAGCCTATTGGGCACCGTATAAACAATATTAGATGTAAAATTATTGAGAAATTTGACTAAAATTGAAACTGATGTTGAGCCGTCAACATCATAATCTGAAATAATTCCAATTTTTTCATTATTACTTAAAGCTTGTATGCATCTAATTATGCTTTTTTCCATATCAATTAAATCAAAAGGATTAGGTAAATTTGATAAAATATCTGGATTAATAAAAAAATCATAATTAACTTCATTAATCTTTCTTAATACTAATAATTTTGAAAAAATTTCTGATATTAATTTTTTTTGAGATAATTTTATTACTTGATTTTCATTAAATTTTTTTTCTTCCCAAATATTTTTTGATAATGATTTATGTAGTATCACAATTAAGAGTTATTATGAATTGGTAAAAGTATAATTCTTTCCTTAACGAATTCTAATTTTTCTAATTTTTTAATAACTTTGGTTAAAATTTCATTTTGAATATTATGAGTAGTAATTATTATGGGAATAGGTAAATTTGAATTAACTTTTTCAGGTAACTGTAATATTTTTTCTACAGAAATACCTGTTTTAGAAAAAAGATTTGTAATTGAAGATAAAACTCCCGGTTTGTCTTCTGTCATTATTCTTAAATAATATCGATTTAAAATATTTTCTGGAGAAAATTTTTTATATTCAATTAAATTTTTAATTTTAAAACCCAAATTGTTAAAGGTTAAATTTTGTGAAATATCATATAAATCTGATAAAACTGAACTTGCAGTTGGTTTACCACCCGCTCCTTGACCCTCTAAAAAAAGTGTTTCAAGGTGATCAGTTTCAACATTAACAGCATTTAGTGCATTTCCTACATTTGCTAATGGATTCATTTCATCTAAAAGTTTGGGGCCAGTAACATTTAATATTTGATCATCAATAATTGATGTTTCTGAAATTAATTTGATTTTATAACCTAATTTTTTTGCATAATGTATATCCTCAATTTTGATATTTGAAATACCCTCAATATGATTATTTTCAAAATTTAAAACTGATCCAAATGCTAAAGTTGATAATATTGTTAACTTATGAGCAGCATCATATCCTCCAATATCTAACTTTGATTCTTGATCAGATGTAAATCCCTTTTCCTTAGCAATTTTTAATACGCTATCAAAAGATAAATTATCCTCGTCCATTTTTGTTAAAATATAATTTGTAGTTCCGTTGAGTATTCCAGATATTTTATTTATTTTATTTAAATTAATATCATTTTTAATGGTTTTAATAATAGGTATACCTCCTGCAACTGCAGCTTCAAAACATAGTGCTAATGAATTTTTTTCTGCAATTTGAAATAAATTTTTACCATGATTTGCAATTAATGCTTTATTTCCTGTAACTACATGTTTTTTATTATTTAAGGCTAACTCAATTAGTTCGTAACTAATACCCTTTTCTTGACCAATTAATTCAACTAATACATCACAATTATCTAATAAAACCATATCTTTTGGATTATCAAACCAATTATAATTATTAATATCAAAATCTCTTTTTTTATTTTTATCCTTTGCTGTTATTCCTACTATATTAATCTTAATTGATGATTTGGCTTCAAAATATAAAGAGTTTTCTTCAATAGATTTAATTAATTCAGAGCCAACATTCCCTAGTCCAGCAATACAAATATTAAGATTATTCATAATTAATTTTTATTTTTGTAATCAACGATACAATTATCTATATTTATTCTATCAGTATTTATAGATGAACAAAAATCAAGAATTTCTTCATCAGAGAGAGTAATATTATTGAAATCTGGAACATTATCGATATCTGGGTAACCACATGATATAAGTAGAAATGAATAAATTAAGCTTAAGAAATATCTAATCATAGTAAAGATTCTGTTTCTTCAAAACCTTCCATTATATTTAAACATTGTACTGCTTGACCTGCAGCACCTTTTACTAAATTATCTATAGCACTAACTATAATAACTTTACTATCGCTATGATGATTAAAAATCTTAATTTTACAATAATTTGTATTTTGTACAGAGAAAAAGTCTAGCCTTTCATTACCTTTAATTATATCAATAAATTGATTATTTTTTTTGAATTCATCCAGTACTTTTAGTACTGATTGTGTGTTTGTATTCTTTTTTAAATCACAATAAATAGTAGATATCATTCCTCTAAAATTTGGAAGTATGTGAGGATTAAATGATAAATTTAATGTATCATTAGAAATGTGTTTATTAATTTCTTGTTCAATTTCAGATATGTGTCTATGATCGTTAGTATTGTAGTTGTAAAAATTGTAATCTTTTTCTGACTTTATATTATTTAAATCAAATTTTTTTCCTGCTCCACTGTAACCTGATTTAGAATCAATAATTATGTTATTAGTTTCAATCAATTTATTTTTTATCAAAGGTATTAATGGAAGAAGTATTGAGGTAGGATAACACCCCGGAACTGCTATATTTTTTGATTTAGAGATTAATTCTTTATTTAACTCAACTAATCCATAAGTAAATTTTGAAAGTAACTCAATACATTCATGTTTTTTACCATAGAATTTTTCATAAATAATTTGATTATCTAATCTAAAATCTGCTGATAAATCAATAATTTTAACTTTATTAAAATACTTTTTTACATACCTGTTAGATATGCTGTGTGGAAGAGCAAGAAACACATAATCTGATTTCAAAGGATCAAAAGAGTCATTATTTTTTAAAATAGGTAATGATTTAAACTCTTTTTTATTATCTATACTTGTTATAGATTTATTTTTAAGTGTGTCTGAGCCTAAAAAATTGATATTTACTTTTTTGTGTTTTGATAATATTTCTACAAGCTCTGTTCCTACATAACCTGAGGAGCCTAAAACGGCTACATTAATCAAATTGTTCATTAAAATTATCTCTTAGAGAATTGATAACTTCTTCTTGCTTTTGCTAATCCGGATTTCTTTCTTTCTACTACTCTTGGATCTCTAGTTAAAAAACCCACTTTTTTTAGAGGTGGACGATTTTCATTATTATATAAACTCAATGCTTTACTAATTCCGTGTCTTATCGCGCCAGCTTGACCAGAAAGGCCGCCTCCTTTTACTGTTGCCATGATTTCATAACCATTTTCAGATTGAATAACACTTAATGGCTGGTTAACAATCATTTGTAAAACAGGTCTAGTAAAATAATTTTCTAAAGATTTGCCATTTACTTTAATTTCACCATTACCACGTTTTAACCAAACTCTAGCTATAGAATTCTTTCTTCTGCCAGTAGCATAAGCTCTTTCTTTAAGATCGAGATTGGTTTCAGATTTGACTACTTGCTCTTCCATATTTATGCTTTATTTTTTCTATTAAGTAACTGAATATCAATTTTTTCTGGGTTTTGAGCATCGTGTCTATGATTAGAATCTTTATAAATTTTACAATTTGATAACTGTTTTCTTCCAAGTGTTCCAGAAGGTATCATTCTTTTAATTGCTAATTTTATTATTTCTTCAGACTTATTTTTCTCAATCATTTTATTTGGAGTTGTTTCTTTAATCCCACCAGGAAAACCAGTATGTCTGTAATAAATTTTGTTATCAGCTTTTTTACCTTTTAGATGTATAAGATCTGAATTAATAATAATTAGATTATCTCCACAATCTTGATTAGGGGTGTATTCAGGTTTGTTTTTACCTCTTAATATATTTGCAGATATAACTGCTAAACGACCAAGAACTGCATCTTTTGCATCAATTAAAAGCCATTTTTTTTTAATATTTTCTTTTTTTAGAGAAAAGGTTTTCATTGCCAGGCAAATACATATTATAAAAAATTAAGTCAATCATTTAATAAAAAAAACCCTCTAAAAAGAGGGTTTTTTTTAATTTAAAGTATTAATTAAGCAGATGCTGTATCTTTAGCAGCAGCATTCCAAATAATTAAACCAAATAGAATTTTATTTACAAAATCTGCAAGATTGTAAATCCAGTTTAAAGTGTCAGCATCAACTGAACCCATCATTAAACCAAAAATATATCCTAGCGGATAGATAGCCCATCCAACTAAAACAATCAGCCTCATTGCATTAAATGCTGAAGCTACAGATTCTTTTGTTGCAGCAGCTTGACTTGCTTCACCTCGGAAAATTTCCCAGATAATAACAGCCCAACCGATCATACCAATGATAAATCCAAGTAATACAGAAATATATCCTGCTTCACCCAAATAACCACCTACTACCATAACTAAAGTACCAACTAGAAGTCTCCAGAAAGCACCTCCAGAAACAGCAGCTCCAGCAGCAACTAAAATTAAGAAAAATTCAACCATTTGAAGTGGCACAGTTAAAACCCAATCAATATATCTATATACTGTTGGAGATGTACCTGTAGCTACCCAAAAGTCTCTCATATACATGTAATGAACAGCAGCAATAAAAGTAATTAATCCTGCTACTACCATTGAGGTTCTCCATTTTGCAGAAACTCTCATACCTTCATAGAAAAAGAAGATAGTTGAAGCCCACATTCCGATTGATACAATCCAGAATGTAATACCTACAAAATCATTACCCGATAAAAAAGTGTCGGCAGCAAAAGCTGGAACAGCAATAAAAGCTACTGTTGCAGCGATAATACCGAATAGACTAGTCTTATTTAACATAAAAACTCCTTATAGTTTGTTTCCTTACCAATAAGATGAGGTTCATATATTTGAATTGACGAACAAATAAAACACTAAAAATAATATATTTTTAATTATTTTTTGTATAAAAAAAGGATTTAAACTATTGAAATATAACGTTTATTTTTTTAAGAAATGATATTATTAACTTTTTTTTAATAAAAAGCGCATTTTTTGAAGAATCTGATTAATATTTTTGGAGTTTTTTACATAATTACCAAATTGAAAATTTTCATCATTTTTTTTTATTTTGTTAGTTTTGAATGATGATGTCAATAATCTCTCAGCCATTTTTAAAGAATTATTATTTTTTCCATTTTCATAGAGAACCTGCTTTAATCTATTTAACTTAGTTATGTTTTGCTTATTAAAATACCTAGTACCTGATCTGCTTTTAGTTGAAATTCCTTCAATTCTAAATTTATTTGTATTAGGGTCTATTGAGTCCCAATATCTAATTACATGCTCTTTTATTCCGACTATTTTTGATACTTCAGATATACTAAGATATTTTTTCATTAAGATTTTTAGAATTTATTTGTTTAAGTAGAATTTTACTTGCTTTGAAACTTACAACAGACCTATTATTTATAATATACTCTTCTTTTGTTTTCGGATTTCTACCAATTCTACTATTTTTTTTTCTAACCTTAAAAGTCCCAAAATTGTGAATTTTTACAATTCCATTATCATTAAGTCCATTAACGATAATATCAATAATATCATTTACAATATCCAAACATTCATTTCTAGAAAAACCAAATTCTCTATGAATAGTATCCGCTATTCCATCTCTAGTTACATTATTTTTAGAATTCATAAACTATTTATAGAATTTACAATTTCTTTATTTAGATCATTTGTAATAAAATTATAACACTGTTTCAAAGCATAGCCAAAAGCAATAGCATTTGCGTTTCCATGACTTTTTATTGATATTCCATTTAATCCAATCAATGTAGCACCATTGTACATGTCTGGATTTACTTGATTTTTAAATAAAATGATATCTTTTTCAATAAGTTTATATGCTAATTTATTTTTTATAGATTTAGTAAATACTTGCTTAAGGTTAGAAGTAATATAGTTTGATAATCCTTCTGAAGACTTTAACATAATATTACCAGTGTAACCATCAGATACAATTATATCACATTCACCAGAAAAAATATTATTTGGCTCTATAAATCCAATAAAATTTTGCTTTAAAAAACTTTTAGATATTAATTCAGAGGCTTCTTGGAGAAACTCAAGGCCTTTATTATTTTCAGTTCCAATATTTAAAATACCAATCTTAGGTTTATATTTATTGTTTATGATAGAAAAATAACAATAACCCATTATTGCAAATTGAAGTAAGTTTGATGGGGTAACAGTTACATTTGCACCTAAATCTAAAAAAATTGAATAATTTTTTTTATTAGGAATTAGTGAGCAAATTGCAGGTCTATCAATTCCTTTTATCATACCGATATGTAATCTAGATAAAATCATTATAGCAGCAGTATTGCCAGCAGATACAAAACCAGTATTTGGATTATTTTTTACATATTCCAAACCTTTGTAAATACTACTATCTTTTCTAGATCTTAAGATAGTATTTGCATTATCGTCATCTTCAACATTGTTTTTTGTATTTATAATGTCATAATTTTTTAAATCAATTCTATTGCTTTTTATGGATTTGATAATTTTTTCTTTATTTCCAAAAAACTTTAAGTTGACTTTATTATTTTTTTTTTGGAAAAATTCAGCACCTTTTAATACTTTATTCGGACTATTTTCACCTCCCATTGCATCAATAGCAATGGTATATTGTCTGGTAGACATATTTATTTATGCGTTATTTTCAGTTTTTTTCTTAAATATTTGGCGTCCATTATAGGTTCCAGTAGATTTGTCAATTTGATGAGAAAGTCTTGGTTCTCCTGATTCTTTATCTAAAATAATATTTATATTTTTTAGAGCAGAATGAGATCTTCTCATATTCCGTTTAGAAGGACTAGTTTTTCTTTTTGGTACTGCCATAATTCGAACCACATAATTAATATTTTAACATTTGCAAGAAATATTTAACTATATTCGATATTTATTTTAGAGAAAATTTAGAGATTTACTTGATTATAAGCAGCTATAATTTTTTTCAAAGCTAAATCATGATCTTCTTCTTTTATGAAATTAAGAGATTTTATATAGCTTTTAAAATCTTGATTATCATCTTTGTCTATATTTTTTGGAAATTTATTTAATCTATAATAAAATTTCTTCACATATTTTTTTACATATTTTCCAATTGACATATCGCCAATACCCTTCACTCGTAAAGATTCATCTAAATCTGAAATAAATATTGATATTAAATGTTGATTAATTTTTTTTGAATTTACATTTTTTTTATAAATATTTTTATTAAAGTATATAATTAAAAATATAGAGACTATTTCGAAAGATACATTATAATTTTTATATATAAAAAAATTGTTTTCCTTTAGCATAATTGTGCTGATTTCTAGAATTTTCTTGTATGTATTTTTAGCTATTTCCAGCTCAATGTTTTCTTTTTTTTTAAAATAATGTAATATCATTTAATGCTAAGGTATTTTTTTATATTATTTACTTTTACACTAATATTTTCATGTAGTAATGAGACAATTTATTCAGGTAAAATTTTAAAACAAGAGAATTTAAAGAATATAAACTTCAAAAATAAAAAAAATTTGTTAAATAATATGGGTGAACCTAGCTTTGTTGATCCTATAGAAAACAAATTTTTTTATTTTACTCAAAAGAAAAATAAGAAATCAATTTTTAGTGAAAATATAGAATATAGTTACGTATTTATATTTAAATTTGATGAAAATGAAAGAATAATCAATTCACAAGTATTTGATCTAAAAGAAACTACTGATATCCAAAAAATAAAAAATGAAACAGAAAATCAAATTGTTGAAAGAGGTTTATTAGAAAGAATTTTTGGGGGAATAGGTCCTCAAGATCAATTACCAAATTCCCCCTAAATTTATAAAGATATAGCTGCTAAAAGTAATAGAGCTACAATATTTGTGATTTTAATCATTGGATTTACGGCAGGACCTGCAGTATCTTTGTAGGGATCGCCAACGGTATCTCCTGTAACTGCAGCTTTATGTGCCTCACTACCCTTACCTCCATGATTACCATCTTCAATATATTTTTTTGCATTATCCCAAGCACCACCACCAGCTGTCATACTTATAGCTACAAATAAACCAGTAATAATGACACCAAGCAATAATGCACCTAAACATGATAATGCTGCTGATTGACCTGCAATAAATAAAATAACAAAGTATACTACTATTGGAGATAATACAGGCAACATAGATGGGATAATCATTTCTTTAATTGCTGATTTTGTAAGAATATCTACGCAAGTCCCATATTCGGGTTTGCCTTTACCTTCCATTATTCCTGGAATTTCTTTAAACTGTCTTCTCACTTCTAATACAACTGAACCAGCAGCTCTTCCAACTGCAGTCATACTTAAAGCTCCAAATAGGAAAGGTAGTAATCCACCTAGTAACAATCCGACAACAACATAAGGGTTAGACAAATCAAATGAAACTTCAATTCCGTACAAAGGACTACTTGAGTCTTTTGCAAAATGATCAAGGTCTTCAGTATATGCTGCAAACAGAACTAGTGCACCTAAACCAGCTGAGCCTATTGCATAACCTTTTGTTACAGCTTTAGTTGTATTCCCAACGGCATCAAGTGCATCTGTAGTTTTTCTTACATTTTCATCGAGATTTGACATTTCTGCTATACCACCTGCATTATCTGTTACTGGACCATATGCATCTAAGGCAACAACCATGCCAGCTAATGCTAACATTGTTGTAACAGCAATTGCAATACCAAACAATCCAGCTAAGGAATAGGTTGATATAATACCAGCAACAATAATTAAAGCAGGTAAAGCTGTTGCTTCCAAACTAATAGCGAGACCCTGTATTACATTAGTTCCATGACCAGTTGTAGATGATTCGGCAATACTTTGAACGGGTCTGTAGTTGGTACCAGTGTAATATTCAGTTACCCATATTATTAGTCCTGTGATTATTAATCCTAATATTCCACAAACAAAGAGTGACATTCCAGTAAATTCAGTTGATGTACCATCAACAACTAAAACGTTATTTAGGCCAACTATATAATCAGTTACAAAATATAAAAGAACCCCAGATAAAAATGCTGAAACTGCAAAACCTCTATATAAAGCAGCCATAATGTTGTTATTTTTACCAAGTTTTACAAAATAAGTTCCAATTATACTTGTTAGTGCACATACTCCTGCAATAGCTAAAGGAAATACCATCATGGTATAGGAATTTTCAATAAAAAATATAGAAGCTAAAACCATTGTTGCTACAACAGTTACAACATAGGTCTCAAAAAGATCTGCTGCCATACCTGCACAATCGCCAACGTTATCTCCAACATTATCCGCTATAACTGCAGGATTTCTAGGATCATCTTCAGGAATACCTGCTTCTACTTTTCCTACTAAATCTGCACCTACATCGGCACCTTTAGTAAAAATACCACCCCCTAGTCTTGCAAATATTGAAATCAAAGATGCTCCAAATCCTAGAGAAACTAAGGGAGCTACTATTTCTCTTCCAGGAAATGAGCCTGAATTATGTAATACAAAATAAAAAACTGCAATTGAAAGTAAGGCAAAACCCGCAACTAACATACCTGTAACTGCACCTGCTTTAAAAGATACTGATAAACCTTCAGCAAGGCTTTTGCTTGCAGCATGAGTTGTGCGAACGTTTGATCTTACTGAGATATTCATGCCAACATAGCCTGCAGCACCGGAGAAGAATGCCCCTATCAAAAAGCCAATACCAGAGGCCAAATCAAAAACTAGCCATATAAGAGCAAAAATAACAACACCTACAATCGCAATTGTCATATATTGTCTATTTAAATAGGCCCTAGCGCCTTCTTGAATTGCACTTGCAATTTCTTGCATTTTATCGTTGCCAGAACCAAGTGATAAAATTTGTCTAGATGTTACTAGACCATAAAGGACGGCTGCTAGACCGCATAAAACAATTAATATCTGCAGTGTTGTCATTGAAAACTCCTTAAAATTTTTGGTGATATGTCAGAAACTATAGTAAAAATCAAGTTTTTAGCAGAAATGATCAAATTTCTTGATATTCTTTATATCTAAGTGTGAATCGAAATGAATTCCTTTATCCCTAATAATTTTTCCAATGCATGAAATTTTAACATTATTTTTATAGGAAATACGTAAAATTTTATTTCTATTTTTTGGACTAGAGATAATTATCAGTCCATAATCATCACCAGCATTTAATAGATTTTCTATTCTAAAATTGTTTCTACTATTAAGAATTTTTTTTGTATTCGCACTTAATGGAATTTTATTTACATTAATTAATGCACCATATTTACCGCGTAACATATCACTTAAATCTCCAATCAAGCCGTCTGAAATATCTTTCATAGAATTAACATGATTTGAAACTAATGGTCCAAGCTTACAAGGCTGGGGATATAAATATTTTTTAATAAAATATTTTTTATTGTTTAAATTAGTTAAGATATTTTTTTTTAAAATTTCTAAACCAATTTTTGACTCACCAATGTTACCAGTTATCCAAATATCGTCATTTAAATTAAATCTATTTTGGAAAATTTCTAAATTCTTATTTAAGTATCCAAAAAATGTTGAAGTAATTATAAGTTTATTTGATTTAGATAGATCTCCACCAATAAGATAAAATCCGTATTTAAGTTGTATTTTCTTTAATTTATTTGAAAATAAATTTAGCCAATTCTCATTAATATAATTTGGTAAAAATAAATTCAAAAGATAAGAATGTGGCCGCGAACCCATAGCAAAAATATCTGATAAATTTACTGTTGTAATTTTTTGAGCTATAGATTCGGGATCATCTTTTGAAAAAAAATCAATATTTTCAGAAATACTATCAGTTGTAACAGAAAGTTTGTAATTGTTATTATTTAGAGTTAAATAAGCACCATCATTTTCAAAATTAAAAGTACCTTTTTTTTTTAAATTTAATTTTTTAAAATATTTATTTATAATTAATTTTTCAGATAAATTATTATTTATTGATTTCATATTTATCTATGTATTTTTGTATTATAGCGTTAACTAACTTAGTTTCCTTTTGTGATACAAGACTTTTACTAATATTTAAATAATCGTTAAGTACAATTTTAATTTTATTGTTTTCAGTAATTTTAAATTCTGTAATAATTGCAAATATTATCGATTTTAAAATATTATCCCATTTTTCAAATTTACGATTTATTTCAATGAAATTATTCAAATCATCAATAATTATTTTTTTATCAATATTATTTTGATAATTAGAAAAAAGTTTATTTAAAAAGTTTTTATTAAATTTGAGTTTAAATTCTTTTTTTTCATCTATGGTAGCAATATTTGTATTATAAAAGTGTCTTTGAAAATCTTCGATATTTTCAAAAGTATCAGTATTTAAGAATTCATTTTGAAAAATATATTGGATGAAGGCAAGCCTTGTTTGTGACTTGATATAATTTTGCATTTTAATTTAATAATTTTATGCAAGCAAATGCAGCTTCTTGACCTTTATTTTTTTGGTTAACATCACTTCTAATAATTGCTTGTTCTAAATCATAACAAGTTAGTATGCCAAAACCAATTGGGACATCATGTTCAATCGAAAGATCCATAATTTTTCTAGCAGTTTCATTAGCAATTACTTCAAAATGATAAGTATCTCCTTTAATGATACATCCTAAAGAAATAAAACCTTTGTAATTATCAATATTTTTTTTAATCAAATAAGGAATTTCAAAACAACCTGGGGCATTAATTAATTCATAATCATAACCATTTTCCCTAAGGGTATTAGTTGCACCTAACTCAAGATTATTTGAAATTTCTTTATAATAATTTGCTGAAACTATTAAAATTTTATTATTCATATTTTTTTCTGATCTACGATTTCAATATTAAATCCATCTAAAGCAATAATTCGTTTCTTAGTATTTGTTAATAATATAATTTTATTTATTTGAAGTAATGATAAAATTTGAGCACCAACTCCATATTCTTTAAGTTCTAGCTTATTTTTTGAACTTTTTCTTTTATTAAAAGTTTTAAGAATATTTGGTGACATGTCACTATTAATCAATACAATAGCCCCTGAACCATTCTTCTCGATAAGTTGAAAAGCAGACTTAATTTCACTTCCAAAAATATTTTTTTCTTCAAAAATATCCTTAGTGACATTCAATCTATGCATTCTAACAAACATAGGTTTCTTTTCGTTATTAAGATTTTTTACAAGAGCATAATGTTTCTCACCAGAAATAGTATTTTGAAAGATTTTTAAATTAAATTGAGACCCCATCTCACTTTCAAAGGGTCTTTCAGAAATCTGTTCAACAATTTTAGTTTTTTTAAGTCTAAATTTTATTAAATCTCTAACTGTTCCAACTTTAAGATTGTGTAATTTTGCAAACTTGATAATTTCTGGCAATCTCGCCATAGATCCATCTTCGCTCATGATTTCACAAATAACACCAGAAGGATTGAGATCGGCTAATTTTGAAATATCAACAGCTGCCTCCGTATGACCAGCACGCACTAAGACTCCGCCATCCCAAGCCATTAGAGGAAAAACGTGTCCAGGATACACAAGGTCATTCTTGTTTCTATTATTATTTACAGCCACCGATATAGTGTGAGCTCTATCAGCAGCAGATATTCCAGTTGTCACTCCCTCCTTTGCCTCAATAGAAACAGTGAAAGCTGTTAAGTCATTTTTTATATTGCTTGGGTTCATTAAGGGTAACTCCAACTCTTCTATTCTATCTTTAGTGAGAGCTAAACAAATTAATCCTCTTCCATTTTTTGCCATAAAATTTATTGCTTGTGGGTTAGCATATTGAGCAGGTATTATCAGATCACCTTCATTTTCTCTGTCTGGATCATCGACAAGAATATACATTTTACCATTTCTTGCATCCTCTATAATTTCTTCAATCGAAGATAAATTTTCTTCAATATTATTTTTATTCATTGTTAAATATAAATCGAGCAAGATAATCAAATTCAATATTTACCTGATCACCTTTATCTAAAAATTTTAAATTAGTATTATGAAATGTATGATCTATTACAGATATTTTAAATGAATTTTTTTCTACTTTAGCAATAGTCAAGGAGATACCATTTATTGAGATAGATCCTTTTTCTACAATGAATCTATTGTTTTTACTAAATTTTTTTTCGAAATAGTATTCCCAACTATTTTGGAGTTTCAATATCTGATTAACATTAGTTACAGTGTCAACATGACCGTAAACAAAGTGTCCGCTAATTTCATCTCCAATCTGAAGAGACTTTTCCAAATTAATTTTTTTATTTTTTGAGATAGTATTAGAAAGATTTGTTCTTTGTAAGGTTTCTTCTCCAATATTTACATCAAAACTAAATGAGCCTTTATCAATTTGAGTTATATTTTTTGCAGTTAAGCAAACCCCATTACAAGAAATTGAAGATCCTTCTTTACATTTACTCAAATTAAGATTTGTAATTATTTGATAAACACCCTCTTTTTTTATTTTAATTGTTCCTAAATCTTGAATAATACCTGTAAACATTAATTAACCTGATACTTTGTATATATGTCATCTTTAAAGTTTTTTCTTTCATTTAAAGTTAAATTTAGTTGGTTAATTTTTTTTCCAACAATTGCTGGTATGCCATTTTTTCCAATAATTATT
>CACEMP010000002.1 GCA_902560675.1 uncultured Alphaproteobacteria bacterium
AATATTACAACATATAATACAATTATAGAAAAACTACTTAATTATAAAATAGATAGAGACTCCATAATAGTTGCAATAGGGGGTGGAACATTAGGTGACTTAACTGGCTTTATAGCAAGTAGTGTTTTAAGAGGTGTGAATTATAAATTAATACCAACCACATTACTTTCTCAGGTTGATAGTTCAATAGGAGGTAAAAATGGTATAAATTCATCATCTGGAAAAAATTTAATTGGATCATTTTACCAACCAGATGAAATTTTAATTGATGTCGGTATTTTGAATAGCTTACCAAAAAGAGAGATTAAATCTGGATATTCTGAAATTGTAAAACATGCAATTATAAAAGATTCAAATTTTTTTTTATGGCTAGAAAAAAACTATAGTAAAATTTTTAAATTAGAAAAAAACATTCTAGAAAAGGCAATATTTAAATCAATTTTGATAAAATCGTCATTTGTAAAAAAAGATTACAAAGAGAAATTGAAAAATGAAAAATCTAGAGCAATGCTAAACTTTGGTCATTCAATTGGACATGCTCTAGAAAATCTTTATAAATACAGAAATATAAAACATGGTGAAGCAATCTCTATTGGTATGGTTGTAGAAGCAATAATTTCTAAAAAATTAGGTTTTATAAAATCAGAAAAAGTTGAGACCTTGATAAATCACTTTAAAAAAAGTGGTCTAAAAATTACTGATAAAAAATTAAAAGATCCAAATATATTTAGAATTCTTCAGAATGATAAGAAAAATTCAAATAATCAAATTAATTTGGTTTTACTATATGATATAGGTAAGCCTTTTTATTGTAGAGATATCGATATAAAAATTTTAAAAAAAATATTAAGAAATATTTAAATAGTGATCACAGTATTATTGTTAGTTATATTAATTTTGTTAGTTCTATTATCTGGTTTTCTATCGGGTTCAGAAACAGCAATCACCGCAACTTCAAAAGCAAGGATTATTTATAAAATTAAACAAGGTAATAAAAGAGCTGAATACGTATTAAAAATTTTAGATAAAAAAGATAATGTAATCTCATCTCTACTACTTTCAAATAATTTGGTTAACATATTAGCTTCTTCTTTAGCTACAGCTTTCTTTTATGACATCTTTGGTGTTAAAGGAATTTTTTATTCAACTTTAATAATGACGGTAGTTTTAGTTATATTTGCAGAAGTACTGCCCAAAACCTATGCATTAAATAAACCTACAAGAACCGTATTAATTATTTCACCTATAATTTTTTATCTTAACAAGTCTTTATTTATATTTGTTATTATCATTAATCAGATTGTTAAATTAATATTTAATAAAAATAATGATAACGACATGAAAATAAAAGACCAACAATCTGAAGAGGAATTAAAGGGTGTTATAGATTTATATAAAACTTCTAATCCAGATTATGAACAAGAAAAAGAAATGCTTCAAAGTATACTGCAGTTAAATGATATTACAGTTGAGGAAATCTTTACACATAGAAAAAATATATTTTCAATAAATAGTAATTTAGAAATAAAAGAAATAATTGAAAAAATAAATAGCTCAAGGTTTACAAGAATTCCATTTTGGAAAGATAATCCAGAAAATATAATTGGCTTACTTAATGTAAGAGCTCTAAATATTGATTTAAATAATGAAGAAAAATCGAAAGAAATAATCTTTGATAAAATATCTAAGCCATGGTTTATTCCAGAAACCACTAATCTATTGGAACAATTAGTTGAATTTAGAAAAAGAAAAGAACATCTTGCTTTTGTTGTAGATGAGTTTGGAGAATTACTTGGTCTAATTACTTTAGAAGATATCATTGAAGAAATTGTTGGAGATATTGTTGATGAAATCGATATTCCAGAAAATGATTTTAAACTAAATAACTATGGAAAAGTAATCGTAAATGGTGAGAAAAATATTCGTGATCTATACAAAAAGTTTGATTTAGATCCACCAGATATTGAGTCATCAACTATAGCTGGGTACATACTAGAAATATCAAAAAAGATACCATTATATGGTGAAAAGGTTGAAGATAAATACTTTAATTATAAGATTTTATCCCATTCAAGAAAACAAATCTCAAGAGTGGAAATTTCATTAATTAATTAATTTTTATTTCCAAGGAATGAAGACCTATTTGATATTCATTTTTAAGCAAATTATTTATTTTTCTATGAATTTCTAGTCTGTTAATTTTGTGATTAAATTTACTATCAAGCAAAATTTTAATGTGTGTTTCATTAGAGCCATCAAATTTTCCATGTCCGGAGTGCAAATTTGAATTATCAACAATTTGTATTGAGAATTCTTTAAAATTTTTTTCCAATAAAATTTGAATTCTTTGCTTACGATTCATTAATATAATACTATATAATGTATATTGTGAATAAACATAAATTAGATATTCAGAAAAATAATCTTTCATGGGAAAAGCCTCTTTTTAGAAAGTGTGACAAAAAAAACTGTAAAGAAAAAGGTGAGTTTAAAGCTCCTAAATCACGAGTAATGTTAAATCAATATTATTTCTTTTGCTTAGAGCATATTAAAGAATATAATAAATCTTGGGATTTTTATAAAGGACTCTCTGTCAATCAAATAGAATCTTCTATGAGAGAGGATATTTTGTGGAACCGTCCTACTTGGCCATTAAAAGGTAATCCCTTTAGTGTTATAAATGAGATAAATAATTTTTTTTCAGATGATTTTGGTAAATTCAATCAAGAACAACAAAATACTAATTACTTTAAGAATAAGCTTATAGATGAAAATTTAACTATTGAAGAAAATAAGGCTTTATTAACACTTAATTTGCAACTACCAATAACCCTAGAAAAAATCAAAAAAAATTACAAAAAATTAGTGAAAAAATTTCATCCTGATGTAAATGGAAATAATAAAGAAGCTGAAGAAAAATTTAAGGAAATAAACAAATCATATAAAATTATTTTACAAAAATTAAAAAATGGAAAAAAATTCTAAAATTGATATAAAATTAGATAAAAAAATAGATCCAAAAAAAGTATTTGGTGTATCTTGTAATTTTAACGTCTTTGCTTTTGACAAAAAAACGGACAATGTTCCAGAAATTGATCCAACATACAAATTTGATCCTCAAACAACCTTAGCAATATTAGCGGGCTTTGCCTGTAATAGAAGAGTTTTAATTCAGGGGTATCATGGTACTGGTAAATCTACACATATTGAACAAGTTGCCGCTCGACTAAATTGGCCTTGCATAAGAATAAATCTTGATAGCCACATTAGTCGAATTGATTTAATTGGAAAAGATGCAATTGTTCTAAAAGAAAATAAGCAAGTAACTGAATTTCAGGATGGAATTCTGCCTTGGGCTTATAAAAATCCTGTTTCTCTTGTCTTTGATGAATATGATGCGGGAAGACCAGATGTTATGTTTGTAATTCAACGCATACTTGAAACAGATGGAAAATTAACTCTCCTTGATCAATCAAGAGTTATAAAACCAAATAGTAATTTTAGATTATTTGCAACAGCTAATACTGTTGGATTAGGTGATACGTCAGGTTTATATCATGGAACGCAGCAAATTAATCAAGGACAAATGGATAGATGGAATATTGTTTCAACTTTAAATTATTTAGATAATGAAGAAGAATGCAAAATAATAATAAGTAAAGTTAAGGATTTAAATGACAAAGAGGGCAAAGATATAGTTAAGAGTATGGTATCTACAGCTGAACTCACAAGATCAGGCTTTATTAATGGCGACATATCTACAGTAATGAGCCCAAGAACTGTAATTACCTGGGCTGAAAATTACTTATTATTTAAGGATATTGAATATGCTTTCAAATTATCATTTTTAAATAGGTGTGATGAATTAGAAAGATCAATAATCGAGGAATATTTTCAAAGATCATTTGGAATTGATATTGCCGACGCAAAGATAATTAATGCTAAAGAATAGTGAATTAATTGAAGAATTTAAAAAATCACTATCAATTACAATTAAATCGATAGGTAAAAATGACAATCTTGAAATTAATTATGTAAAGGAGAAACCATCTATTAGTGGTAACATAGTTAACTTAACAGAACCAAATATTGATAATATTAAAAATAATTTAGCTTATATCAGAGCTGAAGCAGACTCATTAGCTCTTGAGTTTAGACTACACTCAAAAGAAATACATAAAAATTTTATAAATCATGATGAATTAACAAATAGTATTGTAAATGTTTTAGAACAAATAAGAATAGAGGTAAAAGGAGGTAATGAATTTAAAGGAATTAAGAAAAATATTATAAAAAAACATACTCAGGATTTAAATAATGTGAGTCACAAAGACTCAAATGATATTTTAATACAAGCATTCAAATACGTTTCATATGAAGAATTAATAGGACAAAAATTAAGTAATAAAAATAACAAGTTCAGAGAAATAATAAGGGAAAAATTGAAAAATAATTATGTTAATTTTTTTAATAGTCTCAAAGAGCATATCGACGATCAAACAAAATTTACAAACAAAATTATAGAACAACTTAAAGAATTAGGTTTGTTTAATAATAGTAACAATAATTCTAAGAATGATCAAAATAATGAGGATGAATCAGATGAAAATCATCAAAATAATAAAGATGAAGATCAAAAAAATGATGAAAAATCTGACTCAAACATAGAAATGCAATCAAGCGAAACTAACGTTGAACAAACTTTATCTATAGAAGAAAACGAAGAAGCTGGTGATGATAGTAGTGATACAGAATTAGATTATTTACCTAAGATTGAAACTTTAGATCGATTAGAATCATATAAAGTTTACAATGCACAATTTGATGAAATTATTAAAGCAGAGGATCTATGTGATAATAAAGAATTAGAAAAACTTAGAAGAAATCTTGATCAACAAGTATTTTCATTTCAACCTTTAATAATAAAAATTGCAAATAGATTACAAAGAAAATTATTAGCTCAGCAAAATAGATATTGGGATTTTAATATGGAAGAAGGTTATCTAGACACTTCAAGATTAGCAAAAATTATAGCAAATCAAGATAATAAATTAAGTTATAAGGTTGAAAGAGAGATCGAGTTTAAAGATACAATAATTTCTCTACTAATTGATAATTCAGGCTCAATGAGAGGAAGACCAATTACAGTTGCTGCTCTATGTTCTGATATACTGGCCAAAACTCTTGAAAGATGTTTAATTAAATCAGAGATATTAGGTTTTACGACTAAAGCTTGGAAAGGTGGAAAGTCGAGAGAAAACTGGATTAAAAATGGAAAACCCTCAAACCCTGGAAGATTAAATGATTTAAGACATATCATCTATAAATCCGCTGATACCCCTTGGAGAAGATCTAAAATAAATTTGGGACTATTACTTAAGGAAGGAATATTAAAAGAAAATGTTGATGGAGAAGCATTAAATTGGTCATATAATAGGCTAATCAAAAGACAGGAGAAAAGAAAAATCTTAATTGTAATTAGTGATGGAGCACCCGTAGATGACTCAACTTTATCAGTAAATCCAGGAAATTATCTAGAAAAAAATTTGAGAGATACAATTGCGCAAATAGAGAAAAATAAAAATGTTGAATTATTGGCAATAGGTATCGGTCATGATGTTTCAAGATATTATAGTAAAGCAGTAACGATAATGGATGTAGATCAATTAGGAGAGGTTTTATTGAATCAATTATCCTCTATTTTTTCAAATAAATAATTATCTATCAAGCCATTCATTTCTTGTTTTTTCAAAATTGTTATTTTGAATTGAATTTCTTATAGTACTCATTAGTTCATTCATAAAAAAAATATTATGATTTGTTAAAAGTTGTAATCCTAAAACTTCTTTTGCAGCAAATAAATGATGTAAGTAGGATAGTGTAAAATTCTTACACGTATAACAATCACAGTTTTCATCAATAGGCCTTAAGCTTTCTTTAAACTCTAAATTTTTTAAATTAATTTTTGATTTTTTTCCTTTAACTAAAGCTGCTCCATGCCTAGCTAATCTTGTTGGGCTTACACAATCAAATGTGTCTATACCATATTCTACAAATTCCCAAATATCGATTGGATCACCGATTCCCAATAAATGAATTGGATGATTATTATTTAATTTAGAGGCTGTAAATTTTACAATTTCTTTCATTTGTTCTTTATTTGACCCAAGACTTCCTCCAATGGCAATACCAAATGTATCAAGTTTACTTTGATTAAAATCAATACTCTCCTCCCTTAAGTCTTTGTAAATTCCACCTTGAATTATTCCGTAAATTTCTTGAAAGCCTGCTGAACCTTTTTTCGGCTCATATTCAATCTTAGAATTAAAAGCATTTATTGATCTATTAGCCCACCTATGACTCCTGAGCATTGAATGAAAAGTGTAATCTTTATCTACATTAAATGGTGTACACTCATCAAAAACAACAATAAGATCAGCCCCAAGATCTCTTTGGACTTTTATTGACTTTTCAGGAGTTAATAAATGGTTTTTTCCATCAATATATGATTTAAATATTGCTCCATCTTCGCTAAGGGTCAACAAAGATTTTTTATTATTTGAATTTATCTTTCTTCCCTTAATTTCATCAGCAACAGAACCATGTCCAAGTGAAAAGATTTGGAAACCTCCACTATCAGTTAACATTGGTCCGTCCCAACCAATAAATTTATGAAGACCTCCATGTTTAGAAATTAGATTACTTCCTGGTTGAAGCATTAAATGATACGTATTAGATAAAATTATTTGAGTATTATTTTTTTTTGCATCCAAAGTACTGAAAGATTTCAAAGCTGCTTTAGTAGCGCAGAATATAAATGCTGGCGTTTCAATATTACCGTGAGGAGTTGATATTATACCTGTTCTTGCTCTTGATAGTTTTAATTTATTCTTTATCTTCCAACTGAATTCAGCCATTTGTTTTTTTTATAAAAAACTTAGCAAAATATATGAACGGAGTATCTAGAAAAGCAATAAATATTCTTAAAAAATATGTACCTAATATATATATCATTATAACATTATAAAGATTAATTGGTTCAGGGTTTAATAATATCCAAGCAAATAAGCTAAATATAGTGTTATCTACTAAAGAAGATACTACGGTTGATAAGTTATTTCTAAACCACAAATACTTTTCAGATGTAATTTTTTTTAAATAACTGAAAAACCAGACATCAAAATATTGACTGATAAGATAGGCTATCATACTTGCAATGAAAAACCTTGTCATGGGAGTAAATACATTTGACAAACTATCTTGAATCCAATCATTTGAAGATGGCTTAAAACCTAATGTAATTACCATTAATAAAGTCATAAAAAGAAAAGCACAGAAGCCAATTAAAACATTCATTTTAGCTTTTTCTTTACCATAGTATTCTGATAAAATATCAGTACATAAAAAAGTTGAAGCAAAAAGTATTGTGCCTAATGCAACCGGCTCGGGGGAATAGAAAAAATCAACTGTTTTAAGAACTTGAATATTTCCTGCAATTACTGCTAAAGAAGAATAAATAAAAATACCGATATAACCAAACAGTCTTAAAAAAATTAATATTGAGATAAAACAAAATAATAGCATTATTGCCCAGATAAATTCTGTTGCAAAAGAGTTTAATACTAAAGTTAAATCGAAGAAAAAACCCATACTATAATTTTAGCTAGATTTTGATAATATTATTTTCTTTAATTTTTTTGCTTTTAAAGGAAGTTTGGAATTTGGTGTATTTTTTAAAAATTCGTCAAGACCACCCTTTTTTTCTACAGTTCTAATTGTACTTACAGCGACCTTAAGTTGAAATTTTTGACCTAAAACATCACTTGCAAACGAAATATTTTGAAGATTAGGTTTAAACCTTCTCTTGGTTCTATTTTTTGCATGACTTACATTATTTCCAGTTAGGAAAGTTTTACCGGTTAATTCACATCTCATGGACATATTTTGATGCATGTAAATATATTCTATATTTTGTCAAGTATTCTAAATTTTAAATTTGTTTATAGAATAAGTAGGTAAAATTTGATGGTTTTTAATTAATTTATCAATAATATCATTTTCTTTATGTATACCTGATTTTACTAAAACACTATCAATGCTAAAATTATTAGCGCCTTTAATGTCATGAAATAAAGAGTCACCTATTGCTAAAGTTCTTTTTTTATCTATATCGAATGATTTTGTTGTTTCTATATAAATATCTTTTTCTGGCTTTCCTTTAATAATTACCCTGCCGCCCATTTTGTTATATATTTCAGCAACAGCACCCATACAAAAAATATTATTATTCGAGCCCATTTCGACTGTTTCGAAGTCAGGATTTGCGCAGTACATAATTAAATTTTTTTGTAAAGCTATATTTAACATTGGTATATAGTCAATTGGTTCCATTTCAATAAATGGAGTACATGCAAGTATCAAATCAGCATTTTCAATATCATCAGTATAATCAAGATTTAATCCATTTCTAAAATCTAGACCATCTTCCTTTGACGCATCAAATATGTGAAAACATTTTTTTTTATTAATATCATTTAAATGCTTATTATGAAGATAATTCCATATCATTTCTCCACTAGTTAAAATATTTTTAAAAGACTCCTTTCTGTAACCATAACTAGGAAGTTTTTCATATGAAGAACTTTGTCTTTTAGAAGAATTAGATATTATAAACAAATTTTTATTTTTTTCATTTAATAAATTAATTGTTTCAATTGCATATTTATAACCTATTGATCCATTATGCATTACACCCCATTGATCAATTATGAAGTTATCATAACTATTTACTATTTCTTTAATTGATAATATTTCGTTCATTTAAACTGATTTTCCAATTACTTCTGATATATTTTTGTATCCATCAGTTTTAATTAAATCAATAAGTTCATTTTTAATTTTTGATATTAATCCAGGTCCTGAATATACTAAGGATGTATATAATTGGACTAAAGATGCTCCAGATTTAATTTTAGCATAACAGTCACTTCCACTAAAAATGCCTCCAACTCCAATTAAAGGAATTTGACCATTGGTAAGAGTAAACATTTTTCTTAATGTTTGATTAGATCTTTCAAAAAGAGGCTGACCACTCAAACCACCATTTTTATTCTTGTATTGGGATAAAAGTTTTTGATTTCTGTTTGTTGTAGTATTAGTCAATATTAGCCCATCAATATTGTTAGCAAGAGATATTAAAGCAATATCTCTCAATTGATCTTCATTTAAATCTGGTGATAATTTAATTAAAATAGGTTTATTATTTATACTATCTATTTCATCTCTTTTTTTAACAATTTTTTTTATTAATTTTTCTATATTTCCTCTTAATTGCATATCTCTCAAACCTGCAGTGTTAGGAGAGGAGATATTTACAGTAATATAACTTGCTAAATGACCTAAATCTTGAATTAAATAAAGATAATCATCAATTGCATTTATTGAATTTTTATTTTTTCCAATATTTATTCCAATTATTTTGTTATTAAACTCAGCATTACGATTATTATTAAGATTTTTTTTAATTTTTTTTGATCCGTTATTGTTAAATCCAAGACTATTAATTATTGCTTTATCTTCTGTAAGCCTAAAAACTCTTGGTTTAGTATTACCATATTGAGGCATTGGTGTAACTGTTCCAACTTCTACAAAACCAAAGCCAAATGAAAACATTGAATTCATAACTTCAGCGTTTTTATCAAAACCTGCTGCCAAACCTATTGGGTTTGGAAAATCTAATCCTAAAATGTGTTGAGATAATATTTGATCGTCAAAATTTTTTGATTTCAATCTTAGATATTTTAATGTTTTAATAGTAATACTGTGAGCTATTTCAGGAGGTAGCAATCTTAATATATTTAATGTAAAATTATACAAAGATTTAATTATCTATTAATTTTTTAATATAATCAATAGTTTCTCTTAAACCAAATAATTTAAAAAATGATCCTAATCTTGGCCCCTGATCCTGCCCCAGCATTACTTGATAAACAAGTTTAAAAAAATCTTTTAAGTTTTCAAATTCGTGCTTTTTTCCTACTTCGTATAATAACGTTTGAATATCTTCAGATGAACTGTTTTCAGTAACCTCATTTTCTAAAACATTAATAATATCAATAAATACTTCTTTATTACTAGTATTAATCTCTAAAAATTTCTTTTTAGGCAAAATAAAATCTTCATAATAATTTAGTGCAAAATCGATAAGACGATCAAACTCTGGATTATTATCTGCATTAATTTTGTCATCATATTTATTAATAAAAGACCATATTACTTTTTTATCTTTAGAATTAGAAACATTTACTAGGTTAGTTAGAGTATTGAAATTTATTTCTGATTTGAATTCTTTCGGTTTTCCTGAATGAATATGCCAAATTGGATTATCATACTGTTTATTTTTATCTAATTTTGAGTATGAATTATAATGAGAAAGATAATCATCTACAGTTTTAGGAATTACATCAAAGTGAAGCTTCTTTGCAGATTTTGGTTTTTGGAACATATAGAGTGCAAGACTCTCAGGAGAAGCATAACGTAACCACTCATCTACACTAATACCATTTCCAACTGACTTAGAGATTTTTTCACCTTTTTCATCTAAAAACATTTCATAAATTAGATTAATGGGTGGTTTTTTATTTAATGCTCTACAAATCTTGAACCCTAAATCAACGCTTTCTGTAAGATCTTTACCGCACATTTCATAATCAACGTCAAACGACATCCATCTCATTGCCCAATCAACTTTCCACTGTAACTTACATTTTCCATTAATTACTTCTGTTTCAACTAATTTGTCTAAAGATGGATCTCTGTAAATAATTGTTTTTGAATCCATTTTATATTCTTCAATCTTTACCTGAAGTACCTCACCAGAACTTTCACTTATTGGAAGAAAAGGACTGTAAGTTTCTTTTCTCTCTGCTCTTAAGGTAGGTAAAATAATATCTAATATTTTAGAATAATTTTCAAAGATATTTAAAATTGTTTCATTAAAATCTCCATTTTGATATTTTTCTGTTGAGCTAACAAAGTCATATTCGAAATTAAATTCATCTAAAAAACTTCTAAGTTTTGCATTATTATGATGTCCAAAACTTTCAAATTTACCAAATGGATCTGGTATGGAAGTAAGTGGCTTACCTATAAATTTTTCTAACATTTCTTTATTTGGAACATTTTCAGGAACTTTTCTTAATCCATCCATATCATCAGAAAATGTGATCAGTTTTGTTGGGCAATCAATTATAGAGCTAAATGCATTTTTTACCATTGATGTTCTTACAACTTCACCAAAAGTTCCAATATGAGGTAAACCAGAGGGACCATAACCAGTTTCTAGTAATACATATCCCTTAGATGGAATTTTAAAGTTTTGTAAACCACCATTTTTTTTAATGATTTGTAATGCTTCTTTAAAAGGCCAAGCTTTTAAGGATTGTGCTAATTCTTGATCAATCATTTAATTTTGCTCTAATTCTAATTTTTTTACCCAATAACAACTTTAATGAATTTGTGAAATTAAAAATTTCAGATCCTAATTTATTAAATAATTCATTTTCTAGCTCAATAATATTATCAATGATATTATTAATTAAATCATTCCCTGCGGTAGTTAGAATTAAGCTATCAGATCTTTTATCTTGTGGTTGACGTTTTAATATTAACTTCTTTTCTTCTAGTTTAGAAACACGTAAGCTAACAACTGATCTATCAATAGATGCATTTTTACATATATCCTGCTGGGTAATATTTATGTTTTCTTGCTGTAATAAAAAAATTGTCTCGAGAATAAGATATTCATTTAATGTGATTTCACTCTCTTTTAATTTATGTCTTACTTTAGATTGCCATAAGTTTGATGTTTGCCAAATTAATAATGCTAATCTATTCTCATTAAGAGAAGTGTCTGCCATAGTTTTTATACAAACTGTTTGTATACAAATTATTTATTAATGTCAATGCTATTCTGGTGCGATTTCTATCTCTAAGCCATCAAGCTCTTCAGAAAGATCAATTTGACAAGATAATCTGGAATTATTTTTAACATCAAAAGCTTGATCGAGCATAGATTCTTCATCATCATCCATATTTTTAAGCTTATTTGTCCATTTTTCATCAATATAAACATGACAGGTAGCACAAGCACAACATCCTCCACATGAAGCTTCTATATCGTAACCATTATCTCTAAGAGTTTCCATTAGTGTAAAATTATTTTCATATTCAATTTCAGACTTCTTACCTGATCTATCTGTGACTATTAACTTCGGCATTAAACACCAAGTTTTTTCTGAAGTTCTTTAGAAGATGTTGTGTATCTAAAAATGTTTTTCTTATCAGGAAAGCAATACTTGAATACTTCTTGAGCCATTAAGGCAGACTCGTGAAATCCTGATAAAATAAGCTTAAGTTTCCCAGGGTACCAATTTATATCACCAATCGCAAAGATTGACGGTGTAGAAGTTTCAAATTTTTCAGTGTCCACTTTAATTAAGTTTTCGTGTAAGTTTAGACCCCATTCTGCTATTGGGCCTAGTTCCATTTTTAATCCAAAAAATGGTAAAAAATAATCTACTTCAATATAAAATCTTTCATCATCGTTTTCGTATTCTAGCATTATTTTATTATCTTGAATCTTTGAAATCTTTTTAATTTGACCTTTTAAAAATTTAATTTTTCCTTTTGTTTCTAATTCTTGCATTTTTGAAACAGAATCAGGTGCCGCTCTAAACTCTTTTCTTCTATGTATTAGATTTACATTGGAATACTTGGATAGTTCATTTGTCCAATCCAAAGCAGAATCTCCTCCTCCTGCAATTAGTAGTTTTTTATTCTTAAATATTGATTTGTCTCGAATCGCGTAAAAAACATTTTTGCTTTCAAAATTCTCAATATTCTCAATAGGAGGTTTTCGAGGTACAAAGCTTCCTGCACCTGCGGCTACTACTACACATTTTGCTTCAACTTTTGTTCCAATATTAGTTTCTACAATCCAGCCATATTCTGTTTTAGCAATTTTCTCAACTTGCTGGTTAAGATGAAATTTAGGTTTAAACGGGTTTATTTGTTTAATTAACTCATCAGTTAATTCTTGTCCTGTTACAACTGGTCTTGAAGGAATATCATAGATTGGTTTTTCTGGGTACAATTCAGCACACTGACCTCCAACTTTATCTAAATTATCAATTAAATGACATTTTATATTCAAAAGACCTAATTCAAAAACGGCAAACAGGCCCACCGGACCTGCTCCTATAATTACTACATCAGTTTTTTGTGTCATATGTGAAAAATAACAACTTTTTTTATTATTTCTAGAGATTATATATATTCTTAATGAATTACGCTAATACCACGAAATATTATTATCCTGCAATTTATATATGGCTATTAACTATAACTGCAATGGTTTTATTAATTATTGTAATAGGAGGACTGACAAGATTAACTGACTCCGGACTTTCTATGACAGACTGGCGCCCAATTTTAGGTGTAATTCCTCCACTTAGTTTAGAAAGTTGGTTGGTTGTATTTGAAATGTATAAACAAACACCTGAATACAAAATTGTAAACAAGAACATGACTTTAAATGAGTTTAAATATATTTTTTGGTGGGAGTGGTTTCATAGAATATTTGCAAGGGCTATTGGTATTGTCTTTTTAATACCCTTAATTTACTTTTCTTTGAAAAAACAAATTCAACGTTCTTTGTATATAAGACTTGGTATTGTCTTTGCATTCGGTTTATTTCAAGCAGTTATTGGATGGTGGATGGTAAAGAGTGGTTTGACAGAAAATCCTTATGTCAGTCCTTATAGACTTACTTTTCATCTTTTAAATGCTCTTATAATTTTCTCTATACTTTTATGGATTGCAATGGATTATAAATATTCTTCTAATATAAGTTTTTTATCTAATCCTAAGACGAATGATTTTTATATTTTTATTGCTGTTATCTTAATATTTATTACTATTGCAACGGGTGGATTTATGGCAGGAACCAACTCTGGACAATCGTTTAATACTTTTCCACTTATGAATGGAAAAATTATACCTGATGATTATGTTATTGATGGCTTAGGTATTTATAATATTTTTGAAAATACAGTTGCAATAAATTTTAATCACCGCTGGTTATCAATATTTGTTTTTTTTTATATACTATTTGTGTGTTTTAAATTTATTAAATTTGATAATAAAAAAGTTTCTAGTTATCTTGTGTACTTGGTAGTATTTTTTCTAACCTTACAAGTTATTTTAGGAATCATCACTCTCTTAAGCAATGTTTATTTACCAGTTGCAAGTTTACATCAAACTAATTCTATTTTGTTATTATCAACTTTATTAATTAGTTATCATCAAATTAAAATAAGAAAGGTTAAAAATGACTAAAAAAAATATATTTGTTTTCGGTGGAACAGGTTCTATTGGAAAAGCGTTATCTAAAAAATTAAAGAAAGATAATTATGATCCTATTATTATTTCTAGAAACGAGGAGGAATTAAAACAATTGTCAAAAGAAATTGGTTGTGAATATAGAGTTTGTGATGTTACAGATTTTGAAAAAGTAAAGAATATTTCGGAACAATACAAAGATCAGTTGTATGGAATTGCTTATTGTGTTGGATCTATCAACTTAAAACCTCTTAAATTGACCAAAGATGAAGAATTTATAAGCTCATTTAAGATAAATACACTTGGAGCAATAAACGCTATAAAATTTAATCAAGAAAATCTTAGTAAAAATAACGGAAGTATCTTACTTTTTTCAACAATAGCAGTTAAACAGGGTTTTACTAACCATTCAATAGTTTCTACAGCTAAAGGTGCAATTGAGGGACTAACTTTAAGTTTGGCAGCTGAGTTTGCACCAAATATAAAGGTTAATTGCATAGCACCTAGCCTAACAAACGCAAAAATGACACAAAAATTAATTAGTAATGAGAATATTAAGAAAGCAATAGAAAATATGCATCCTCTGCCTAAAATTGGATCAGGTGAAGATTTCTCAGATATTGGCAGTTTTTTATTAAGTGATAGAAATAGTTGGATTACTGGACAAATATTTCATATAGATGGTGGTAGATCATCTTTAAGAATAAAATCGTGAAATATTTTTTAATCATTTTTTTTACCCTTTTTTCTTTTAATATTTTTTCTCAACCATTTCCAGTACCAGAAGATAATGAGGTAACATTTGATGTTGTTAGAAAAAATAAAATTATAGGCACTTTAAAAACAAATTTTATTCAAGAAGGTAAAAACCTAATATTGCACTCAGTATTAGATATAGATGTTAAAATTTTGTTTTTTCCTGCATATAAATTTTTTCAAGAAACTAAAGAAACATGGATTGATGATGAATTTGTATCAATAGATGGATTTACTGACTTTGAAGATGATAGAGAATATAAAATAATAGGTAATGATACTGATAACTTTTTCATTGCCAGTGGTATGGATGGAGAATTAAAGTTAAATAAAAATATTATTCCATTAAACTATTGGAATATTGAAATGTTAAATGAAACAGAAGTATTTGATACTCAAAAAGGGATAGTAAGATCTATTGATGTTAAACAACTTGAAGATGAAAAAATTTTTATAGATAATAATGAAATTTTAACTAATAAATATCTTTTTAATGCGTCAAAAAACCCAAAGGATAAAGGTCCATTCCCAGAGTATACACTATGGTATTTTGAAAAAGAACTTATGAAAATGGAATTTAAAAATCCTAAAGATAAAAAAAATACTATTCAAATTATTCGTAATGACTGGAGTCAGTAATTGAAGACAGTTTGGATTACAGGAGGTTCATCTGGCATAGGTTATGCAACTGCTAAAGAATTTTTAGGAAATGGTTGGCAGGTTATAATTTCTTCTAGTAATGAAAAAAAACTTCAATCAGCAAAAGAAAGATTGATTGAAAATAACAAAAATAATTTACTATACTCAATTACTTGCGATATTTCATCAAAAGAAAATGTAAATGATACAATTAAATATATTGAAAATAATATTGGTAAAATAGACATCGCTTTATTAAATGCTTCTGCATACAGCCCTAATAAAGATCAAGTTTTTGATATATCGAACTACGAATTACTTATAGATGTAAATATTAAAGGGACGCTGTATTGTATTAATACTTTAAAAGATTTTATGAAAAATAGAAATAATACAATAGCTATTATTTCATCTCCATTAGGTTATCGAGGCTGGCCTACTGCTGGTGCATATGGAATTTCCAAAGCTGCTCAATTAAGTCTTAGTGAAACTTTATATTTTGATTTTAAAAAATTAAAAATTAACATTAGGGTTATTTGTCCAGGATTTATCGATACTGAAGCAACTAGAAAAAATAGTTTTAAAATGCCTTTTTTAAAGAGTTCAGAATACGCAGGAAAAAAAATTTATGATAGATTAACAAAAGGAAGAGAGTTTGAAATTATTTTTCCATATTTAATTGTTTATTTTTTTAAATTTACAAGAATTTTACCTTATAAGATTTATTTTTATATTTGGAATAAAATAGGCAAATTCTAATTTAATTCACCAATATATATATTGAGACCCTTTGCAACTTTAATCAGTGGGTCGTTTTTTTGTATTGTCTTAGAATATCCGGCAATTAGATGAAGTGGTAAATCTTGAACACCCCTATCCTTCCATACAACTACTCTATTAAACTTTTTTTTGGCTATTAAATCAACTGCATAAACACCAAAAGCACTAGCAATTAATCTATCTCTATGTGTTGGTTGAGCTCCTCTTTGAACATGACCTAAAACAGTTACTCTGGTTTCTGAATTTGTAATTTTATAAATTTCATCGCCAAGATAATTTCCAATACCGCCAAGTCTTACTTCACCATCTACATATTTAACTGTTGCCTTTTTACCATTTTCTTTTTTTACTGCTTCTGCTACTACAATTAACGCATGATTCCTTCCTTTGGATCTTAAATTTTCAATATGTTTAGCAATTGATTTTAAAGAATATGGTATTTCTGGAATTAGAATGATATCGGCACCACCTGCAATACCTGCATTTAAAGCTATATGACCAGCATCTCTTCCCATCACCTCTAAAATCATTACTCTTCTATGACTGGCAGCAGTTGGTTGTAACATATCCAGTGCATTTGTTGCAACGTCAACCGCAGTATCATACCCAATAGATAATTCGTTATTCTTTACATCATTATCAATTGTTTTTGGAATACCAACGAAGTTAATATTTCCTTTTTTTGTCAAACTTTGAAGTATTTTTAGACTACCATCTCCACCTATTCCAATTAAGGCATCAATTCCAATTTTTTTAAAACCTTCGATTATGATATCAGTAGAATCTACTTTTTTTCCATTTCTTATAAATTTTTTAAATGGGTTTCCTTTGTTATTTGATCCGAGAAATGTGCCTCCCATTCTCATTAAATTACCCTCAAAATCATTTGGCTTTAGTTTTAGAATATCTAGTGGATCTTTTAGTAAACCTAGGGTTCCATCCTTAATTCCATAAACTTCCCAGTTGTATCTATTATTAGCTCTTAATGTAACTGCTCTAATTACAGCATTTAAGCCAGCACAGTCACCACCACTGGTTAAAATTGCTATTTTTTTTATCACACTCTAATTATATACTATATTTATAATTTTATTTATTTTTTTTAATGGAAGATGCAGATAAACTAATTGAGGTATTAAAAAGCTTCGAACAAGAGCATAGAGATTTAGATGAAATTCTAATACAACTGCAAGAAAAAAATACTATTGATTTTTTACAAATTAAGAGATTAAAAAAAAGGAAATTAATTTTAAAAGATAAAATAATTGAGATAAAAAATAAAATTGAGCCAGATATAATTGCTTAATTAATTATACTTTTAAGAAAGACTGGTAAATTTTCTCTAATAAATGAAAATCTCTCCTTTA
The DNA here is from genome assembly GCA_902560675.1 of uncultured Alphaproteobacteria bacterium. Classification (GTDB taxonomy): domain Bacteria; phylum Pseudomonadota; class Alphaproteobacteria; order HIMB59; genus CACPNW01. Next base: position 17,943 of record CACEMP010000002.1, read on the forward strand.
GTTTAGGAATTTTTGCAATTCTTTTTAAATTTTGTTCTACACTCGTTTCAGATTGTTCAATACCTTTATTAAATAAAATAATCAAAGAGTTTGTGTAAATTATAGAAAGAAAAAACCTTTTAGTATAAAAATTAAAATCAGTAGAGTTATCTCCAGCTAGATACCACATATTATCAACGCTTTTATACAAGTTTTTTTTCATAATTTTACTATTTTGAGGCAATAGTAAATGGTTGAAGGTTTTTTTATAAAAAATTTTATCTGCATTAATTATTTTTAAACGTTCTAATAAAATTTTTTTAATTCTTTTACTAATACTAAAATTAATTAATTTAATTTTTTTAATTTTAGTTTCATGGGATTTATTTAATTCATTCAAACAAAACTGAAGTAATTTCTTATAGTCATTTTGAAAAAAAAGAACTAATTCTGATTTATCAACACCATTAATTACTAAATCTTTGATTATATCTGGGTACCAACCTTTTTTAGAAACTATATTTTTAGTTTTGTTTAAAATTTTTAATTTATTTTTAATTTGATTATTTTGATTGTTTTTCATTTTTCCAAAATTCTAAAATTTCATTCTCAAAACCAAAAGCCTTTTTATCAGCTAGTCTTTCTATATAAAGTTTACCATTAAGATGGTCAATCTCATGTTGTATTACTCTAGCATGTAGACCATCAACCGTATTTTCAATTTTATTTCCATCTAAATCAAATCCAAGATAACTAATTTTTTTGTAACGTCTTACAAGTCCCTGCATCCCAGGTATCGATAAACATCCTTCCCAACCATCTTCCTTGTCGTCTGATAGTGGTTCAAAAGTTGGATTTATTAATGGAGTAATCTGTATTTTATTTGACTCTGGGACATCAGGATTTCTAAAAATAATTATCCTTTTTGAAATGTGTACTTGTGGGGCTGCAAGTCCAATACCTTTATAATCGATCATAGTTTCTGACATGTCATAAATGATTTTTTTAAGAGAATTAGTTGAAAATTCTTTTATTTCAGAACATTTTTTTAATAAAATTGGATGGCCAATTTTAGCTACTTTTAATATGGACATGTTATTGTTATATAATTCCTTTTTTAATTAATACCATCATATTAGCAAATTATATCTATTTGCAAAAAAATATACTTTGTGTTAGTAGGCCTGTAAAATGACACTATTTGTTAATGTAAAAGATAATAATGTAGAGCAAGCAATCAGAAGCTTAAAAAAAAAGATGCAAAGAGAGGGTCTCTATAAAGAAATGAAGTTAAGAAAACATTATGAAAAACCTTGTCTCAAAAGAGCCCGTGAAAGAGAAGAAAATATTAGGAGAGCAAGGAAAACTGCTAAAAGGCTTAACGACTAATTAGATAAACTCTTTACAATATCTTCACACATCTTTTTTGCATCACCAAATAACATTGTGGTATTATCTCTGTAAAATAAATCATTATCTACGCCTGAATATCCAGTTGCCATTGATCTTTTAACAAATAAGACACTTTGTGATTTTTCGACATCTAGTATAGGCATTCCGTATATAGGTGAACTTTCGTCTGTCTTTGCAGCAGGATTAGTTACATCGTTTGCTCCAATTACAAATGATACTTCTGTCATAGGAAAATCATGATTTATTTCATCTAATTCTAAAACTTCTTCATATGGAACATTGGCCTCAGCTAGAAGAACATTCATATGGCCTGGCATTCTTCCAGCAACTGGATGAATGGCATATCTAACCTCAATACCCTCTTTTTTTAGAATATCACCCATCTCTCTTAAAGCATGTTGAGCTTGTGCTACAGCCATTCCATATCCTGGTACAATAATTACAGAGTCAGCGTTTTTCATTATATATGCTGCATCCTCTGCATTACCTTGTTTAACAATTTTGTCAGAGTTATCCTTACTAACACTAGTGTCTTGCTCACCACCAAAACCTCCTAGAACAACATTAATAATTGATCTATTCATCCCTTTACTCATTATATAACTCAATATTGCACCAGACGCTCCAACAAGAGCACCGGTTATGATTAAGAGATTATTACTTAAGGTAAATCCTATACCGCAAGCTGCCCAACCTGAATAAGAGTTTAACATAGAAACGACAACTGGCATGTCAGCTCCGCCAATAGGTATTACTACAAGAAATCCAAGTAATATTGAAACAATGACTATTGTCCAAAAGATTGTTGGAGATTGATTAATCACAAATAGTACAATCAAGAAAATAATTAGAAGGAAAATTATTGCATTTATAAGATGCTGGAACTTAAATACTATTGGCTTTCCCGAAATTGTACCTTGTAATTTTCCGAAAGCTAAAACTGAACCAGAGAAAGTGATAGCACCAATAAATGTTCCAATACTCATTTCAACTAAACTAGCAGTTTTAATCGAACCAACTTTTCCAATACTAAAAGCTACGGGATCATAGAATGCAGCAGCAGCAACAAATACAGCAGCTAAACCTACTAAGCTATGAAAAGCTGCCACTAATTGAGGTAATGCTGTCATCTCTATTCTTAGAGCAATAAATGAACCTATGGCACCACCAATAAGTATCGCGGCACCAATTTCATAATAACTAAGAACTGATTTGAACATTAGCGTTGTGAACACCGCTATAATCATACCAATAACACCAAAAATGTTACCCATTCTTGAAGATTCAGGGTGAGATAAACCTCTTAGAGCAAAGATAAATAATAACGCAGAAATTAAATATAATATCGCGACCATGTTAGAAGACATTATTCTTTTTCCTTTGTTTTTTTAGTTTTTTTCTTAAACATCGAGAGCATTCGATATGTTACTAAGAAACCTCCAAAAATATTAACTGAAGCTAATACAACACCTATTAACCCAAAAATTTTTGAAGTATCAAAACCTTGAGGACCGGCTGCCAATATTGCCCCAACTATTATTACGCTTGATATTGCATTTGTCACACCCATCAATGGACTATGTAAAGCAGGAGTAACAGACCAAACTACATAATAGCCAATAATACAAGCTAAGAAAAATACTGTTAGTCCGATAACAAAAACTTCTGAAGAATGTGCTTCCATATTACTTAAATTGCTCCAATCTTACATCCCCGTCATGCGTTAGCAAAACAGAATTAATTATTTCATCGTCAAAATCAAAATTTATTTTTTTATTTTCTTTGTCTATTAATAAACTTAAGAAGTTAAAGATGTTTTTAGCATACAATGCTGAAGCATCTTTAGCCACTCTTCCAGGAACATTTCCATAACCAACGATTTTTACTCCATTATGCACTACTATTTCATTCATTTTACTTAAAGGGCAATTACCACCAGCTTCCACAGCCAAATCAATTACTACTGAGCCTGGTATCATCGAAGAAACCATTTCTTCTGTGATTAAAACTGGAGCTTTTTTGCCAGGAATAAGAGCTGTACAAATTACTATGTCTTGTTTTGAAACTGTATCAGCTATCAATTGAGCTTGTTTTTTCTTATAATCTTCACTCATTTCCTTTGCATAACCACCTGAGGTTTCAGCATTTTCAGCTTCATCATCTTCAACCATTATGAATTTTCCACCAAGACTTTCAACCTGTTCCTTAGTTGCTGCTCTTACATCAGTGGCAGACACTACTGCGCCAAGTCTTTTTGCTGTTGCAATTGCTTGTAAACCAGCAACTCCTACACCAAGTATCATAACTTTTGCTGGATTTACTCTTCCAGCAGCAGTCATCATCATTGGAAAAGCCTTTCCAAATTGCTCCGCTGCATCAATTACACTTCTATACCCCGCTAAATTAGCTTGGGATGATAGAACATCCATACTTTGTGCTCTACTTATTCTAGGAATTAATTCCATACAACATGAAGATATTTTGTTTTTGTTTAAATTGGAAAATTCAGATTTATTTTCATATGGGTTTAAAATTCCAATAAGTAATGAATTACTTTTTAAGTTATTTATGTCATCAGTGCTTGGCATTCTAACACATAAGCAAACATCAGCCTTTAAGCATTCAGATCTAGTAACAATTTTTGCTCCAGCTTCTTCATAATTTGAATTTTGATATCCTGAAGTTTCTCCCGCTCCATTTTCAATTATAACTTCAAAACCCAGTCTAGAAAAAAGTTTTACTGATTCAGGGGAGATAGAGACTCTTGTCTCATTGTTATCATTTTCTTTAATAGCAGATAAGAGCATGAGTTCTTATATTGATAGGTCAGCTAAATTTAAAGCTTTTTGTTGATTTTTCATTAATTTTTTTGAGTTAAAATCTTCAATTAACTCATGGAATATTCTGTACCAATTAACTTCAGCTTTTAAATGCATAAATACTGAACCTAATCCTACTGCTGCTCTATCCATAAACACAAATTCTTTTGGAGGTTTAACACCGCCTAGTTTTTTAAGTTCTTGATGAACTTCAGATGCAATTTGTGCTCCATAAATACCACTATCACTTTCTTGTATTTTTTGAACTTTATCTTCCATTAAAGGTGAATATAAAAATCCTGCCCATTTATTTAGTACTTTTAATTTCTCTTTGGTAATATCTGTGAAGCCCCATTGCTCATATGCATGAACTGCCTTTGAATTATCTTTTTCTTGAAGAGCAAAATATAAATCAATTACACCTTGAATAAAATTACCATTAAAAATTCTCATACAACCAAAGTCATATATATTAATGCTGAGGTCTTTTTTTTGAACGGAATAATTTCCTAAATGTGGATCTCCATGAAGTACTCCGTATTCAAAGAATGGTTTGTACCATGCTTTATACATGTTAGCTGCCAGTGTATTTCTGGTTTCTTTAGGAGATTTTTTAAAATTCAAAATAGGCTCACCATCTAACCAACTCATAGTTAGCAATCTCTTTGTAGATAATTTATCATACGTTTTTGGAATATGAACAAAATTTATATTTGAAAATATATTTCTAAATACAGCCATTAATTTTTTTTCTCTTTCATAATCTAGCTCTTCTTTAAGTCTATCAGTAATTTCTTTATATACTTCATCAGTTTTGATCGCTTTATTATAAGACTGATAAATTGAAAAAATCATTTTTAATTGTGAAAGATCAGCACTAACTGCTGAAGCCATGTCTGGGTATTGGAGTTTGCATGCGACTGTATCATCATTTTTTATTTTAGCTTTATGTACTTGTCCAAGAGAGGCTGCTTTTGTTGCTTCTTTATCAAACTCAATAAAATTTTTTTGCCAGTCCTGCTTTAATTCTGCAGCCATTCTTCTTTTAACAAACAACCATCCCATCGGTGGAGCATTAGACTGTAAATGCATAAGCTCTTGCGCATACTCATCAGGAAGTAAGTCAGGTATAGTTGCTGATAATTGTGCCACTTTCATTAAGGGTCCTTTAATACTTCCTAGAGCTGCTCTTATTTCTGAAGCGTGTTTTTCTTTATCTAATTTAACACCTAAATATCTTTGACTTGCAAGTTTAGTGGCTAATTTTCCAACGACACCTCCAACTTTGGCATATCTTGTAAGTTGTTTTGTTAGAGATTTTGCTTCTTTATCTTTCATCAATTTTATTCTTCTAATTGGTCAATGAAATTCTCAATGACATTAACTCCTTTTTGCCAAAAATCTTTTTTCTTAGGATTTAATCCAAAAGGCTTCAATAGTTTATCATATGTATCACTACCACCACTCTCTAACAAAGTAATGTATTTATCTTCAAATTTATGGAGTTTGCTTTCGTAAACATTAAAAAGAGAATTAACAAGACAATCACCAAAAGCATATGCATAAACATAAAATGGTGAATGAATGAAATGGGGTATGTAGCTCCAGAAATATTTATAATCATCATTAAATTTTATTGATGGTCCTAAGCTTTTCTTTTGAACATCAATCCAAATTTCACAAATCTCATCTACACTTAGTTCTTTGATTTTTCTTTGATGATGAATATGTTTTTCGAATTCAAAAAATGCTATCTGTCTAACAACAGTGTTTAGCATATCTTCAACTTTGTTTGCTAAAAGCCCCTTACGTTCATTTTCTTTTGTGGTTATGGACAAAAGAGATTTAAAAGTTAACATTTCCCCAAAAACACTTGCTGTTTCAGCAAGAGTTAACGGCGTTGAAGAGTTAAAATAAGTTTGTTTTTGTCCTGCTAAATATTGATGAATTCCGTGTCCTAACTCATGTGCAAGAGTTGCTATGTCTCTTGCTTTACCCTGATAATTAACAAGTATAAATGGATGAACTGATGGAACAGTTGAAGCAGCAAACGCACCAGGAGATTTTCCTGGAATTACTGGAGCGTGTATCCATGAGTTATCAAAAAATTTATTTACAATATTGCCTGCTCTTTTATCAAAATTTGAATACGCATCAGTAACGATTTTTTTGGCATCTTTCCAAGAATAAATACTATTTGATTGAAAAGGAAGAGGTGCATTTCTATCCCAATACATTAAAGATTTCTTTTTAAGCCATTTAGATTTAATTTTGTAATAACGATGTGCAATTTTTGAATAATTTTCTTTTATTGTTTCAGTTAACGCTTCTACAACTTCATCTTCAACCACATTAGATAAATTTCTTGAACTGACTGGATTTGGCAACCCTCTCCATTTATCATTTATTGATTTGTCTTTCGCAAGATTGTTAGTAATACATGCAAACAAACTAATGTTCTCTTTTAAAACAGAAGATACTACCTCAGCTGATTTTTTGCGGTTTGATTCTTTTTTATCAGAAAGAAAATTAAAAATTTCAGCACTAGATAAATTTTTTCCTTTAAAGGGAAATTTAAGTGAAGCAATTGTATCATCAAATAGTCTTACCCAGGCTGATTTAGAAGTAATACTTTTTTCTTGAAGTAATTTTTCTGTTTTGACATCCAATTGATAAGGTTTAAATTTTCGAATATTTTTTATCCAGTTTTTGTAAATTTTTAGTTTCTTATCAGCATAAATTTTTTTTAAATTTTTTTCAGAAATTTCATTTATCTCAAGACTAAAGAAAACTATTGAGGATGCAATATTTGTTATTTGCTCCTGCATTTGTTGATAAAAAATTTTGTTCTTTTCATTGTTACCATCCTCTGCAACTAATAAATGTGCATAAGACATGATTTTGTGAATTTTGGTATCAATATCCTCTAACTCAACGATAGCTTTTAAGAGTTGATTAGGGCGCAGTTTAGCGATTTTGGATGCGTATTTTTTTTCAAATTTTTTAGTCGTTATTCTAAGACTATTTAAATCATTATTAAGTTTCTTAGCTTTTGGTGATTCATATAAATCCTTTAAATCCCAAACTGGGAGTTTTCCAAGGAAATTTTTTGTTGATTTTTGATAATTTTTTTGTTTCATATTCAATTATTTCGATATAGTTCTAATATCTTAGCTTTGTAGGGAGGATAAAAGCATGATTGTTAATTTTGACGAATTTAATAGCATACCAAGTGTATTTTATCATCAAACAAATGACCTAAAAGATCAACCATATTTATGGAAAAAAGAAAATGATAAATATGTTTCTTTAAGTTGGTTGCAGGTAAAAGAACAAGTTGAAAGTTTAGCAACATACTTAAAAGATCTGGGAATCTTAGAAGGAGATAGAGTATTAATTTTATCAGAAAATAGACCTGAATGGCAAATCACTGATTTAGCAATAATGTCTATTGGAGCAATTTCAGTACCTGCTTATACGACAAGTACAACCAATGACTATAAATATATTATTGAACATTCTGGGGCTAGATGTGCCATAGTATCATCACATGAGTTAATGAAAAAAGTTCTACCTGCAATAGAAAAAGTTTCACATTGTCAAAACGTAATTAAAATTAATGATGATAATGAAACTTATGCAGAAGTTGTAAATATTTTATCATACAATAAAATTATAAATGACAACTTAGAAAAAAGTAAAAGTTCTAATGAAATAGAAGAGTTATCAAAAAATTTTAAAAGAAAAGACACAGCATGTATTATTTATACTTCAGGTACTGGAGGAAATCCTAAAGGAGTTATGTTGAGTCATGGAGCCATGCTAAGAAACTGTGCTTCTTGTGATAAATTACTTGTGAGTCTTACTAGTGATTTAACAAAAGAAATTAGATATTTATCTTGGTTGCCATTATCTCATTCATATGAGCATACTTTACAATTTTTAGAAATGGGTCAAGGTGCACAAATCTATTACGCTGAAAGTATTGATAAATTATTATTAAATATGGCAGAGGCAGCACCACATTTTATGACAGCAGTTCCAAGGTTTTATGACTCATTACATACACGTATTTCACAAGGCCTAAAAAATCAAAGTAAATTAAGTCAACGCTTATTTGCAATTACATTAAATCTAGGAAAGAAAAAATATTTTGGTGAGAACATGAGTTTTTCTGAAAGATTTATAAATGGATTGATGGATAGGATTGTAAGAAAGAAGGTTAAGAAGAGATTTGGTGGAAGTCTTAGAGCATTGATATCAGGAGGTGCCGCTCTAAATTTTGAAGTTGGTTTATACCTCAGTGCTCTTGGCCTTCCTTTACTTCAAGGCTACGGACAAACAGAAACTGCTCCTGTTATTTCCGCAAACCCACCTGAAAAAATAAAATTAGATACTGTTGGAAAAGTTCTTCAAGGAAATGAAGTAAAAATTTCTGAAGATGGAGAAATTTTAGCTCGTGGTGAACTAATTATGAATGGTTATTGGAATGATCCCGAGTCAACTAATAGAACTATAATTGATGGATGGGTACATACAGGTGACATTGGTGAATTTGATGAAGAAGATTATCTTAAAATTACGGATAGGAAAAAAGATATTATTGTTAATGCTGGAGGAGATAATATTTCTCCTTCAAGAATAGAGGCAAAACTAGATATTGAACCTGAAATTACTCAATCAATGTTATATGGAGATTTCAAAAATTACCTTGTTGCAATCTTGGTGCCTAATAAAGATTTAGCTTTAGAATGGGCAAAAGAAAACAATGTTGAAGGTGATTTAAGTAAAATAATTCAAGATTCTTCATTTAATAAAAAAATGAAAGATGTAGTAGATAAAGTTAATAAAAGCCTTTCTAGTATAGAACAAATAAGAAAGTTTATTTTAATTGATCACGAGTTTACAATTGAAAATAATATGATGACACCTTCTATGAAAGTAAGAAGATTTAAAGTAAAAGAGATGTACGGAGAAAATTTAGAGAAACTATATTAAGTTTTTCCTTTATTAAATTTTTCTTTTTGTTCAGGAGTAATTTTAGTTTGAAATTTTGTTTTCCATTCTGAGTATGGCATACCATAGATCATTTCTCTTGCTTCATCGTATGAAATAGAAATATTTTTCTTTTCTGCAGCACTAACATACCATTTAGAAAGACAGTTTCTGCAAAAACCTGATAAATTCATTAAATCAATATTTTGGACATCTGTTCTATTATTTAGATGATGAATTAATCTTTCAGCAACATCAGCAAGTAATTCTCTATCAAATTTTTTAGTCATAATTCGTAAATAAGAATATATAAAATGTATTTGATAATATATATATATTATTAATGAAACGTAACAGAAAAGCTAAAATTTTAGCTACACTAGGTCCTGCATCATCAAATAAAAAAATAATAGAAGACTTATTTGTGGCTGGATGTGATGTTTTTAGATTAAATTTTTCACATGGTGATTTAGAAACTCATAGAAAAAATTATGAAAATATCAGATCTCTTGAAGAAAAATATAATCACTCCACTTGTATCCTAGCTGATCTGCAGGGACCAAAATTAAGAGTAGGTCTATTTAAAAATAATAAACAGAATTTAGCAAAAGGAGAAAAATTCATATTAGATCTTTCGACAGAGAAGGGGGATAGTGAAAGAGTAAATTTTCCTCATCCAGAAATTTATAGTTTTCTTACACCTAATTCGATACTTCTTATTGACGATGGAAGAATTAGATTGCAAGTTATTGAACAAAGTAAAGATTATTTAGTTACAGAAATTTTAAATGATGCTGAAATTTCTAACAACAAAGGTGTTAATATACCAGATATCATACTTCCAATTGATGCTTTAACAAAGAAAGATAAATCCGATTTAATGAAAGCTCTTGATATGGGAGTTGATTGGGTTGCCTTATCATTTGTTCAACAAGCCGAGGATATAATTAAACTGAAAAAAATTATTTCAGATAAAGCTTTGGTGATGGCAAAAATAGAAAAACCTTCAGCTGTAAAAAATATTGATGAAATAATAAACGTAGCAGATGGAATAATGATTGCAAGAGGTGATTTAGGAGTTGAAATGCCTACAGCACAGGTTCCAATAGTTCAAAAAAACATAATAAGAAGATGTAGACACTTTGGAAAACCTGTAGTTGTAGCAACACAAATGTTAGAGAGTATGATTGACAATTTAGTACCAACACGTGCTGAAGCATCAGACGTTGCAAATGCAATTTACGATGGAACAGATGCTGTAATGTTATCTGGAGAATCTGCAGTAGGTTCTCATCCAATAGAGGTTGTAAAGACTATGAATAACATAATTGAAAATGTTGAAAAAGATAGCAACAATTATGATTTAAGAATTGAAGATGATAATATTGATGATGTTGACAATACAGATGCGATTACTATGGCTGCATATTCAATAGCAAAAAAATCTAATGCAAAAGCAATTATAACTTTTTCAGTAAGTGGTAGAACTACAAGAAGGATGGCAAGAGAAAGAGCTCCAGTGCAAATAGTTGGACTATCACCGAAAATAGACACAACTAGAAGAATGCAATTATATTGGGGTGTTAACTCCTGCTATTCTTTAGAAGATGCTCAAAATGCCCAGGAAATGGTTAAAATTGCATGTACAATCGTAAAAAATAAAAAGTTAGTTAATCCTGGTGATAGCGTTGTAATTTCTGCGGGTGTTCCCTTCGGAAGTGCTGGTACAACAAACCTATTAAGATTGGCAGAAATTATAGCAGATAAGGATCTTACTTAAGTTTATTACAAGCGTTATATATTCTATTACAAGCATCTTCTAAAATTTCATCACTAGTTGCATAGGATAAACGAAAATAAGGTGATAGCCCAAATGCTGCACCATGAACACCAGCTACACCTTGATCTTCTAAAAGGTATGTCATGAAATCTTCATCATTAATAATTATTTTTCCTTCAGGGGTTTTTTTTCCGATTATACCTTTGCAACTAGGATAAACATAAAAAGCTCCTTCTGGTTTTTGACATGTAATTCCTTCAATTTCGTTTAACTTTTTCAATACTAAATCTCTACGCTTCAAAAATTTTTTATTATGCTCGTTTATAAAATCTTGTGGACCACTTATTGCTTCAACTGCAGCAGCCATTGTAATTGAAGAAGTTGATGTTGTGCTTTGTGATTGTATCTTGTTCATAGCAGCAATAATCTCTTTTGGAGCTCCACAATACCCAAGTCTCCATCCTGTCATACAATATGATTTTGAAACACCATTTAGTGTCAAACATCTGTCTTTTAGTAAAGGTTCAATGGAGGCAAGAGTATGAAATTTTACTCCATCATAAACAATTTTTTCGTAGATATCATCACACATTATAAGAACATTAGGATATTTTTTTAAAATAATTGCTAAGTCTTCTAACTCTTTTTTTGAGTAAACTGAGCCTGTTGGATTGCTAGGACTATTTAACATTAACCATTTTGTTTTAGAGTTAATGTTTTTTTCTAATTGTTCTGGTGTAATTTTAAAATTCTGTGATTCAGGACACTCAACTATAACAGGTTTGCCTTCTGCTAATAAAACAATATCTGGATAGCTAACCCAAAAGGGAGCTGTTATAATGACTTCATCTCCTGGATTAATAGTTGCCATCATAGCATTATAGATAATGTGTTTTCCTCCAACACCACATATGATTTCATCTAATTCATAATCTATATTATTATCTTCTCTGAATTTTTTCTGAATTGCTTTTTGTAATTCTGGTGTACCTTTACCTGGTACATATTTAGTTTTACCCTCCTCCATCGCTTTATAAGCTGCATCTCTAATATTTTTCGGTGTGTTAAAGTCTGGCTCACCTGCTGCAAGAACAATTACATCCTTACCCTCATCCTTCAAAGCTTTGGCTTTGACATTGATACCTACAGTCATTGAAGGTTTTATTTTACTCAGTCTATCTGCAACAAAATTCATTTATATTATAAAATGTTCAATAATTAGACTACCACAAGTTAACAACAAAAAAATAGCAAAAATCTTTCTTAATACTAACTTATCTATATTTGATGAAACTTTTGCACCAATTCCAGCGGTAAATATACTAGTTATAGATATAAAAAATACTATTATAACATTTACATAGCCAAGAGAATAAATAGGAAGTGCATTAATATTTGACCCAGTATAAATAAATGTTAGTGTGCCTGGAAAAGCAATTAAAAAACCAAAAACAGCAGAGGTACCAACTGCTTCATGAATCTTTTTTGAAAACATTGTTAAAGTTGGAACGCTAAAACTACCCCCACCTATACCAATTGTTGCAGATAAAAAACCAATAGAAGAGCTTATTACGAAGTTAATTAAATTAGATGATGGTATTTCTTTACTTATAATTATTGGGCTTTGTTGAAACAGCATATTTAATGAAATTAAAAATGCCAGAATTACAAAAAGAATAACTAAGCCCTGTCCTGAAATAGAACTAGCTACAAGTGAACCTACAATTGATCCTATTACTATTCCTATTGACCATTTTTTTACAATTATAAAATTTGTATTTTTAAGCTTAATATGGGATCTTATGGATGAAATTGAAGTAAAACAAATTACACCAAGAGAAGATGCTACAGCAATATGCATAACAATTTCAGAGCTGTAACCAAGATTAAGTAAAATAAAATAAGTTACAGGTACAATTATTATTCCACCTCCAACTCCTAATAATCCTGCAATAAAACCAGAGACTAGACCTGTTAATAAAAAAATAAATACTATTGAAGTCAAATAAATTACCGTTTTTTAAGTTTCATTAATGTAGTAAACAATTTAATATAAAAGTAAATAAGACTATGAAACATGTGCATTGGATAGGAACAGGATTATCTTCTATACCGGGAATTAGAAGATTAGCTAAAAATTTAGATAATTTTACAGTATGGAATAGAACATTAGATAAGGCTTTAAAGAGCATTGATCATGTAGATAAAGAAAATGTGAATGCAAAACAATTTGATTTAGATTTATTATTTAACAAAACAAATCCAGGCGATATTGTTATTTCTCAACTACCAGCAAACAAACATTTAGAAATAGCTGAACTTTGTTTAAAACATAAATGTCATTTTGCATCTACAAGTTATCTTAATCAAGAAATAAATGCGCTAAATGCAGATGTAAAAAAAGAAAATTTAGTATTTATCAATGAGGTTGGCTTAGATCCAGGTATAGATCATTTTTTTTCTCATTTACTTGTCAGTGATCTTAAAAAAATCTCTACTGAAAACACAGAAGTGGTTTATGAATCATATTGTGGGGGTTTTCCAGCAATTCCAAATGATTTCAAATATAAGTTTAGTTGGTCTCCAGCTGGAGTAATTAAAGCCTTAAACAATGATGCAAAATATATAACAAAAGGAAAAATAAATACTGTAACTCCTTACAAATCTATTAGTTCTTATTCAATATCTGGTGAAAATTTTGAAGCTTATCCTAACAGAGATTCAACACCATATGTAAGTGAATACTTGTTTGATGAGAAATGGAAAGTTAAAGAGTTCGTAAGAGGAACTTTACGACTTGATGGTTGGAAAGAGGCATGGCAAGATATCTTTTCAATGCTTGAAAATAGATCGGATAATATAGAAGCTGAAATCAATGAAAAAAGTGAAGAATTGTTAAAAGATAATAAATACTTACCTGAGGAAGAAGATCGCGTTGTGCTCTCTGTAAAACTTAAAGCTTTTGAGAATGATAATAAAATTTTCGATAGTTCTTATTTTCTAGATGAAAAAGGAAGTGGAGAAAATACCGCAATGGGCAAACTTGTATCTATTACTTTATCAGCTGCGATTGATCTAATTATGGATAATAAAATTGTTTCTGGTGTTAAAACTGCACCACATAAAACAGAAGACATAATGTATTTTTTTAAAATTTTAAAAAATTATAAAATTAATATCCAACAAGAGAATGGATAATCAATTAACTAATATTGGTATTGTTAGAGAGTCTAGAACTGATGAAAATAGAACTCCTCTAGTCCCAGAGCATATTAAAAAATACAAAGAAAGTGACCCGAATATTAATTTCATTGTTCAGCCATCAAATAATAGATGCTTTTCTGATAAAGAATATGAATTATCTGGTGCTAAAATTAATGAAAATTTAAATGAATGCTCAATCATATTTGGTATTAAAGAAATTGATCCAAATATTTTAATTAATAATAGGACATATCTTTTTTTTTCTCATACTTTTAAAATTAATAAAAAACGAAAGAATATTGAAAAACATAAGAAAGATCTACTTTTATCAATTTTAAATAAAAAAATTACATTTATTGATTATGAAAATATCAGAGGTAAAAATGGTACTAGATGTTTAGGTTTTGGAAGATTTGCAGGTATTGTTGGTTGTTATAATACATTAAATTTATTACTTAGGATCCTTGGAAAACAATCTCTTGCTAGTGCCTATAAAATTAATGATTATGAAAGATTAGTATTAAATTTAAAAAATTTATATTTTCCTAAAACTAAAATTCTAGTTACTGGTGATGGTAGAGTTTCGAAAGGAGTAATTGAACTTTTGAATCAAACAAACATTAAGGCCGTATCAAAAAAAGACTTTTTGGAAAAAAAATTTGATCAACCTATTTTTTGTAATTTGGAAACTAAAGATTATGTTACAAATAATTCTTCCACTAATTTTAACCTTGAGCATTTTATTAATAATCCTCAAGATTATTCGAGTTCTGCATTACAATATTTAAAAGAAACAAATATACTTATAAGTGCACATTATTGGGACCCATCTTCTCCAAAAATATTTGAGAATGAAGACTTAAAAGATTTACAAAATCTAAAAATTGTTGGCGATATTACTTGTGATATTAATGGCTCTGTCCCAACTACAATACGATCCACAACAATTGGGAAACCCAATTATTGGATTGAAAGAAAAAGTTTAAAAGAAATAGATGAAAATAATGATGGAATTGCTGTTATGGCAGTTGATAATTTACCATCTGAATTACCACGGGATTCAAGTGCAGAATTTAGTGAAGGTATAATTAACGAAGTTCTTCCTTTTTTATTAAAAGAAGATGATGGAAGAATATTAAATGGAACAATAACAGCAGATGGTAGTTTTTTAGAAAAGTACAATTATTTAAATAATTATATTAAAATTAATGAATAAAGCAGAAAAAAAACATCATCTCTCTCCCGAAATCACAACACCTTTTAAAATTGTCAGTGATTTTAATCCAAGTGGTGATCAGCCTGAGGCGATTAAAAGTATTGTTAAAAGTCTAAATGAAGGAGAACAAGAACAAGTTCTTTTAGGTGTTACTGGATCAGGTAAGACCTTTACAATGGCTAAAATAATTGAAAAAGTACAGAAACCTAGTTTAATAATGGCGCCAAATAAAACATTAGCAGCACAACTTTATGGCGAAATGAAAAATTTGTTTCCAAATAATGCTGTTGAATATTTTGTTAGTTATTATGATTATTATACACCAGAAGCATATGTACCAAGAACTGATACATATATTGAAAAAGAATCTTCAATAAACGAACAAATTGATCGTCTAAGGCATTCAGCTACTAGATCTTTAGTGGAAAGAAGGGATACAATCATAGTAGCATCAGTTTCTTGTATTTATGGTATTGGATCAGTTGATGCTTATTCTTCAATGTCTTTTACCTTAGACAAAAATCAATCAATAAGCAGAGAGATAATTATCAGAAAGTTGGTAGAACTTTTATACAAACGCCGTGACATGGACTTTAGAAGAGGTAGCTTTAGGGCTAAGGGAGATATTTTAGAAATTTTCCCCTCTCACTACGAGGATATCTCTTGGAAAATATCTATGTTTGGAGATGAGATAGAGAGTATAACGCAAGTGGACCCACTTACTGGAGAGAAGCTTGGAGAACTTGAACAAATAAGAATTTTTGCGAACTCTCATTATGTAACCCCAAAGCCAACAATAAAAAAAGCAATTACGATGATTAAAAATGATCTAAAAAAACAATTAGAGATTTTTGAAAAAGAAAAAAAATACTTAGAAAGACAAAGGTTAGATGAGAGAACTACATTTGACTTAGAAATGATGGAAACTACTGGAAGTTGTAGTGGTATTGAAAATTACTCTAGATATTTGTCTGGAAGAAAACCGGGAGAGCCTCCTCCTACACTTTATGAATATATTCCAGAAGACTCTTTATTGTTTATAGATGAAAGCCATCAGACATGTGGTCAAATAGCAGGAATGTACAAAGGTGATTTTTCTAGAAAATCAACTTTAGCTCAATATGGTTTTAGACTACCAAGTTGTGTTGATAACAGACCTTTAAAAAGAGAAGAATGGGACGCAATGCGTCCACAAACTATATTTGTAAGCGCAACACCAGGGGATTATGAACTTGAAAAGACAGGTGGTACCTTTGTTGAACAAGTAATTAGACCAACAGGTTTAATTGATCCACCTATTGAGATAAGGCCAACGAAACATCAAATTGATAACTTAATTGATGAATGTAAAAATACAATAGATAAAGGTCATCGTGTTCTAATCACAACACTTACAAAAAAAATGGCCGAAGATCTTACTGAATATATAAATGAAGAAGGATTAAAGGTAAGGTATCTTCACTCTGATATAGAAACATTAGAAAGAATAGAAATTATTAGAGATCTAAGACTAGGAGTCTTTAATGTTTTAGTTGGAATAAATCTTCTTAGAGAAGGTTTAGATATTCCTGAATGTGCCTTAATGGCTATATTAGATGCTGATAAGGAAGGTTACCTTCGTTCTAGAACTAGTTTAATTCAGACTATTGGTAGGGCTGCAAGGAATGTTGATAGTAAAGTGTTAATGTATGCAGATACGGTTACCTCAAGTATGAAAGAGGCAATCGAAGAAACCGATAGGAGGCGATCAAAACAACTGGAATATAATAAAATAAATAAAATAACACCGATAAGTATTAAAAAGAATATTCAAGAAATAATTGAAAATACAGCTGAACAAGATCATGTTACTGTTGAAATTGATAATGCTAAGGAATTAGTTGGAAAAGATTTAGATAAGCATATTAAAAATTTAGAGAAAAAAATGAATGAATTTGCTTCAAAACTTGAATTTGAAGATGCAGCAAGATTACGAGATGAAATCAATAGATTAAAGGCAAAAGAAGTGGGTCTTTCTAATAAAGTTTTGCAGTTTAAAAAGAATTAATGGATATTTTATTTTCAGAAACTAACCAAACTGGAATCATTAAACTTAATCGTCCTAAAGCTTTAAATGCTCTCAATTTAGAAATGGCAAAAAAATTTCATGACAAATTATTAGAATGGGAAGAAAAAGATAATATCTTAAGAGTATTGTTAGTTGGAGAAGGTAAACATTTTTGTGCAGGAGGTGATGTAAAATCTCTTGTTCTTGCTGGAAAAGAAAACTCTTTAAAATATGATTTTTTTAAAATTGAGTATAAACTTAATTATTTAATAAGCCAATTTAGTAAAGAATTTCTTTCAGTTTGGAATGGGGTAGTGATGGGAGGCGGGGTTGGTTTATCAATCTATGGTGATCACAGATTGGCAACAGACAATTCAAAATTTGCGATGCCAGAATCTGCCATTGGTTTTTTTCCAGATGTTGGTGGAAGTTATTTTTTATCAAATCTTCCAGGTAACATTGGTAAGTATATTGGTTTAACAGGTGAGGTTTTGAGGTTAAATGAATTAATTTTTTTCGGATTAGCAACTCACTACTTTAAAAGTAATAAAATTGAAGATGTAAAAGAAAAATTTATTACAAGAGGAGAAATTTTACACGATAATTTTGAAGTAGAGAATGATACATATCTAATTAAAAATATGAATTTAATAAATGAACTATTCAATGGAAATATTCAAACAATCATATCAAATTTAAAAAATCATAACTCAGAGTTTTCAAAAAAAATTTTAGATATTCTTTTAGTTAAATGTCCAATGAGTCTTGCGATAAGTACTAAACTTATAGATGATGCAAAAGGTAAATCGTTAAAAGAATGTTTAGAAACTGAATTTCAATTAAGTCAAAAAATAGTATACCGTAGTGACTTTGATAATGGTGTAAATTCTGTGCTAATTTCAAAAGATCATAATCCTATTTGGGAACCATCAAAAATAGATGAAATAAATATAGAAGATCTAGATTTTTATTTTGAAACTCATACTGAAAATCTTTATCTATAATATTACAAATGAGTAATAAAATTCCCACTTCTGCTAAAGTAGTTGTAATAGGTGGTGGTATAGCTGGATGTTCTGTAGCTTATCATTTAGCAAAATTTGGGTGGAAAGATGTGATCTTACTAGAAAGAGATCAATTAACTTCTGGAACTACTTGGCATGCAGCAGGACTGATTGGTCAGATCGGTGCATCAGCAACCATTACAAAACTTAGAAATTATTCGTTAAATTTATATAAAGACCTGGAAAAAGAAACAGGATTGGCAACAGGTTTAAAGCAAAACGGCTCATTAACTATTGCAACAACTAATGATCGATTAGAAGAATTAAAAAGGCAAGCTACATTTGCTCAAAGATTTAATATAGAAGTTAATGAATTAGAAAAAAATCAGATTAAGGATATTTATTCTCTTATAAATACTGATGATGTTGTTGGTGGAATATTTATTCCAAAAGATGGTCAAGCAGATCCTGTTGGTATAACAAATGTTCTTGCTAAATCGGCAAAAATGTATGGTGCTCAAATATTTGAACATTGTTCTGTAAATAAAATCCTTACTAAAAATGGATCAATAGAAAGTGTAGATACAAAACATGGAAAAATTAAATGTGAGTATATTGTTCTAGCATCTGGAATGTGGTCAAGGCAGATAGCAAATGATATTAACGTTAGTATACCGCTGTATCCAAATGAACATTTCTATATATTAAGTGAGCCATTAAAAGAAATTTCTAAATCACTTCCAGTTCTTAGAGATTACAATAATTGCTTATATCTAAAAGAGGATGCTGGAAAAATTTTAGTAGGAATTTTTGAGCCTAAAGCTAAACCTGCATTTACTGATACATATAAAGTTCCCAATGATTTTTCTTTTGGAGAACTACCTGAAGATTTTGATCATTTTGAACCATATTTAAAAAATGCTATGAAAAGAATACCAGCCCTTGAAAATGTAGGTATAAGAAAATTCTTTAACGGTCCTGAAGCTTTTACTCCAGATACAAATTATCTTTTAGGAGAAACACCAGAAGTAAAAAACTTTTATGTTTGTTGTGGATTTAATAGTATTGGTATTCAGAGTGCTGGTGGTGCAGGTAAGGTAACTGCAGAATGGATGATGAATGGTGAGGTTAATGATGATCTTTACTCCTTAGATATTTCAAGATTTGAAAAATTTCACTCCGAGACAAAATTTATAACTGAAAGAGTTACTGAATCATTAGGAGATTTATATGCAATGCACTGGCCTTATAAACAACATAAATCCTCAAGAAATATTAAACTGCTTCCTTTTCATGATGATTTGAAAATAAAAGGAGCATGTTTTGGTCAAGTGGCGGGTTTTGAAAGACCAATGTGGTATGCTCTAAATGGCAAGAAACCAGAATATGATTACAGTTATGGCTATCAAAATTGGTATGATGCAGCAAAGTATGAAACAATAAATACAAGAAAAAATGCTGGTTTATTTGACTTAAGTGCCTTTTCTAAATTTGAAATTAAGGGAGTCTCTGCCTTCAGCGATCTCCAACGAATATGCTGTAATGATATTAAAAATAATTCCGGTCATACAACTTATACGCAAATGCTTAATACAAATGGTGGCATTGTTGCTGATTTAACAGTTACTTGTATTGATAAAGATTCTTTTCGTATTGTTACGGGTTCATCTGTGAGAGAACATGATAAAAAACATATTTTAGAAAATCTAAGTAAAAACACAACTTTAATTGATATCACTGAAAGTTTAGCTTGTTTTGGTGTTTTTGGTCCCAAAAGTAGAGAAATTCTAACGGAAATATTTGGAGAACATTTTTCAAAAGATAATTTTAAATTTGGAACTGCCCAAGAAATATCATTGAAAAATAATAAACTAATTTTCAAAAGATTATCTTTTGTTGGTGAACTTGGTTGGGAAATTTATGTTCCTATAAATATAGCTAGAGAAATTTATTTAAAGTTAGTTAAAGTTGGAGAAAACTATAACCTTTCGCATGCTGGCGCTCATGCACTTGATATTATGAGAATGGAAAAAGGATTTTTACATTGGGGTCATGATATTTCACCAGCTGAAAACCCATTTGAGGCTGGATTGGAATTTACTGTTAAATTAAATAAAAAAGCAGATTTTATAGGTAAAGAAGCTTTAAAAACAAAAAATAGAATTAAAAAGAAACAACTAACAAATTTTGTTTTAGAGAAATCAACGCCAGGAAATCCACTCATATTACATGATGAGCCGATTTATTATAAAAATAAGATTGTGGGAGAAACAACTTCTAGCAATTATTCATTTTGTTATAATAAAAATATGGTCTTTGGATATATAGATTCAGAAATAGATTTAAAAAAATTAAATGGCAGCAATTTTGAAGTTGAAGTTGCTAAAAATAAATATGTTATGTCTGTTCAAATTAATCCATTGCATGATCCTGATAATAATTTTACAAAAATATAGTTTTTTACGATCTAATATATGAAAAAAATTAGATTATTTTTTTCTATAGTAGTAATTATATTAATAATTTTATCTATCTTTATTTATATTGTTCTAAATAATTTTGAAAAAGAAAAAATAATTAGTGATATCGAGAAGAAATTTGAAATTAAAATTAATGAAAAAAGTAAAACTAAAATCAATATTTTTCCAATTG
The DNA here is from genome assembly GCA_902560675.1 of uncultured Alphaproteobacteria bacterium. Taxonomy (GTDB): domain Bacteria; phylum Pseudomonadota; class Alphaproteobacteria; order HIMB59; genus CACPNW01. Next base: position 39,052 of record CACEMP010000002.1, read on the forward strand.
TAAAGCTTAACACAAACTTAGAAATTAAAGATTTCAAAAATAATTTATACTTTGATAATATTAAAATTGATATTTCTCAGCCCATATTTCAAGTTTCAGGAAATTTAAATATTATAATTGATAATTTGAATATTAATAATATTAATTTTAGTGAAGTAAATATTAATGGAAAAGTAAATTATATTGAAAATTATCTTAAATATAGTGATAATTTAGAAAATTTATTTGACTCAATTTATAAGATTAATGGAAAAATAACTATAGAAACAACTAATGAAGAAAAATTTCTTATTTCATTTTTAAAATTATTCTTTGAAAAATTAGAAAATCAAAAAAATCAAAAATTTGCATTTTCTGAATTAATAAATGCTTTTGGTAATGAAAGTTCTAATTTTAAAGGTGCAATAAATAAAAATAAAGATATTTTAGAAACTAGCAAAATAGAAATTAGTAATAAAAACAATAGAATTCTTATAAAAGGAGAATACAATTACAGTAATAATTTTATAGATATTATTCTAAACTTATCTCAAAATAATGAAATATATTTAACTACTTTGATAAAAGGAAACTTAAAAAATCCTAATATAAGTTTTGATGAAAATTCAAAATTTTTTCAAAATTCAAACTCAAATGAAAATAATATAATTGAAGAAAGTGTCATTCAATTTTTAAATAATTTATTTGATTTCAATGATTGACTTGTTAAATATAGTTAGCAGTGTGTTTGGATATATCCTTTTTGGGTTTTTTGTAAATAAATTACAAATACTTCCAAAAAAAATATATTGATTATTTTGATTTTACAGGTTTTAACATTCTTTTACCTTTAGCTTTAATTATATATTTTTGGCAAGTCTCATTTCCTCAAATTAATTCTATTGGCCTGATCATCTCATTTTTTGCTTCAGGAATTTTTATATCTATAACAGGATTTTTAATTAGCAAAAAATTTTTAAATTTTAAAACAGATGACTCTGCACTTTTTGGATTAGCTGCTTGTTTTGGTAACACGGTGGCAATGGGAATACCTCTTATGTATGCGGTTTTGGGTCCAATGAATACAATCCCTTATATGATATTAGTTTTTTTTCATGGTATTGTTCATTTTAGTTACACTGTTATTATAATAGAAGTTTATAGAAATAGACAAAAAAGCATTGTCGAAATTTTTTATCAAATATTATTAGGTATAATTAAAAATATTGTACTTTTCGGAATGATAATTGGAATCATTCTTAATTACTCTAATCTTATTGTCCCATCTATTATGAAACAGCCTTTAGATATTTTTGTAAACCTTGCTCTTCCAATGGTTCTTATTTCTTTAGGTCTTGCATTAGGAAATTTTAAAATTAGAGAAAATATTTATGGTGCAATACTATTAACTATCTTAAAAAATTTTATTCATCCTATAATTGCATTTTATTTAGCAAATTTTATATTAGAGCTTGATAATCTCTTGGTAATTATTGTTACTATGGCTGCAGCTTTACCAAGTGGTTCTCAATCATATTATTTTGCATATAGATATAATTCACTAAAAGCTGTTGTTTCTTCCAATGTAGTATTAAGTACTTTTGTCAGTTTTTTTACACTGTCTTTATTATTAGTATTTTTTGATATTACGTAGATTGAGAAATAAAAGATTGTATTCTCTCTTTTTTATCCATAGTTTTAACACTAAAAGGAAAAATCTCTAACATCTTATCATATACATCGATTGCCTGTTGAAACTGGCCTTGATGAATAAAAATTAAACCCATTCCATCAAGAGCACCAAAATGTCTTGGTTCTAATTCAAGAGTTTTAATTATGTCTTGCATTGATTTATCAAAATTACCCATCATAAAATGAACTGTTGCTCTTTTATTCCAACCTTCTGCAAAATTAGGATCCTCTTCAATTAAATTGTTAAAAAATCTTATTGCGAGTGGATAATTTCTCAAATTCATAGCTTGAATACCTTTTTCAAAATATTCGATTACTTTTGGATCATCAACTTCATACCATATATTCCAAATATCAGATATCAAATCTCTTATCTCATCCTGATTTTCAGTCTCATTTAATTTTTTAAACAAATTATTTAGCCGTGGATCATTTTGATCTGCTAATGCTATCTTACTAGCAAACAAAAGACTTATACTGACAATTAATATTTTAAAGATAACTCTCATATTTAAATGATTTTTCAAATAGATTTCTTTTCTTTTCATGCTTTCTCGTTCTCCCTGTTACTCTAGTTCTCCATAACTTAAATGATCTAGGTTTCAGATTTTTTCTCATTATTTTTATAACCTCTGATTCGGTTACACCGTGAATTCTTTTTATTTTTTCGAAAGAAGTTTTATCACACCAGGCTAATTTAATAATATTATCTATATTCTCCTGCATATTATGAATATAGTTCTTTATTAATTAAATTCTAAAAAAAATGATTGATTTGTATTCATCACCTACCCCTAATGGTCGAAAAATTAGCATAATGCTTGAAGAATTAGGTGTGGATTTCAATCCTATTTTAATAAATTTAGATAAAAAAGAGCAGTTTAGTGAAGATTTTTCAAAAATATCTCCTGCAAATAAGATTCCTGTAATTGTGGATAATGATAACAACCAAACAGTATTCGAATCCGGGGCTATTCTTCTCTATCTTGCACAAAAATATAATAAATTTCTAAATAAAGACAAATACTGGGAAATAATACAATGGGTTTTTTTTCAAATGGCATATGTTGGGCCAATGCTAGGTCAGGCACATCAATATTTATTTTATCATCCTGGTAAAAGCAAATTTGCAGAAGATAAAACAAAAGGCTATGCACAACATATATATTCAATTTTAGACAAAAGACTTTCTAAACAAGAATATTTTTCGGATACCTATTCAATAGCTGATATTTCAATTTGGCCTTGGACAGCTCGTTATGAAAGACATCAAATAAATTTACATAATTATCCAAATGTGTTGAGATGGTATAAACAAATATCAATAAGACCTGCTGTTATTAAAGGATATAATTCTGTAGGTGAATTTTATGCAATCCCTCAACCTTAAGCGTTGTAAAATAAAACTGAGCCCGCGGTTATAATTAAAAGGATTGCTAAAAACCATTCAACAATTTTTTTTAATTTTTCATTATTAAGATATTGTCTTATAACACTTCCTCCATATGCCCATATACTAATGGAAGGAATATTAACTACTGTAGACATAATAACCATAAATAGTGTTCCAATTATTATATTTTCATCTTTTGGATAATATAATGTTACTGCAGTTGAACAGATTACCCAAGCTTTTGGATTTACAAATTGAAACAAAATTGCTTCATGATATTTTAATGGCCTTGATCTATCTTCAGTCTTTGAAATATTTAAAGACCCAAACATTTTATATGCTAAATAAAGAATGTAGCCTGCGCCAATATATCTTAAAATATCATAGAGTATAGGATAGGTAATAAATAAAGATCCAAGACCTAGACATACAAGTGCTAATTGCAAACCATGACCAGAGGGGATACCAAAAATATTAGGTATAGATCTAATAAATCCAAATTTAATGCCTGATGCAGTTAAAATACTATTGTTTGGGCCTGGTGTTACGTACATAATAAAATTATACACTGCTAAAGCAGCTATTAATTCCCAGGTAATCATTATTTAATCTCTAAAATTTACAAATTGGACTGGTATACCTAAATTAGCATCCTCAATAAGCTTCATTACACTTTGTAAATCATCTTTTTTCTTTCCTTCAACACGAAGTTCATTTCCATTGATCTTTACTTGAACTTTTAATTTAGAACTTTTGACATCAGAAGTAATTTTTTTACACAGAGATTGCTCAATTCCTTCTACTAATTCATACGTCTGACGAATTTTATTTCCCCCAGCTTTTTCCATATCATTTTTTTTTAAACATAAAGGATCAACTTTTCGTCTAACAAAATGAGTAACGAGCATGTCATTTACTTGACCAGCTTTCATTTCATCATCAGTAATAACAACTATAGTATTTTCTTTTTTTTCTATTGAAGTGTCTGATCCTTTAAAATCGTACCTAGTGGTGATTTCTCTAGTTGCATTTCCAAGAGCATTGTCAATCTCTTGATGATCTAATCTGTTTACAATATCAAAACTTGGCATTATTTCTCAATCTGTTTATCATCAGAACTTTGATTAGGTAAGGATTTATTAGGTTTTAATTTATTCAAATTTTTAAAATTATCTAATTTATCAACTAAACTACCCTTACCATCTTTTAATCTGCCTTTGGCTTGATCCATTTTAGTCATTGCATTATTTAATGCTTTATAGGCGCTGTCAAAAGATTCATAAACATTGATTGCCTTATCGTATATGTTTGTTGCTGATAATCTAATTTCTTGAAGATCTTTTGACTGTTTATCTATATCCCAAAGATTTTCTATTAATTTAAGCATCATGAATAAAGTAGATGGACTTACGATATTTATTTTTCTATTTTTAATTTCATCTACTATAGATTGATCATTCATAATTGTTAAAAATGAACTTTCTATTGGAATAAACATAAAAACTCTATCTACAGTATTTATTCCATATTCCTGAGAATAGTTTTTACTAGCTAAATCACGCAAACGAGATTTAATTGAGTTTATAAAATTTTTTAGAAGTATTGCTTTATCATCTTTTTCAGCATTACAATAATCATGCCATGAAGTGAGTACTGTTTTAGAATCAACAATGATATGCCTGTTTCTAGGCATATGCAAAATTACATCCGGCTGCCTTGAGATACCATCAGAATTAGAAAAGCTTTTTTGTGTGCTATATTCATGACCCTCCCTAAAACCTAAGTCATCTAATATATTTTGCAATACAAATTCACCCCAAGGACCTTGTTGAACAGCTCCACCTCTAACCAATGTATTTTCGATTTTGTTTTGCGCAATATTAAATTTATCAAGTGATGTTTCAATTCTCTTAATATCTTCTTGTATAGTTTCAATATTATCTGTGACTGTATCATTATTTGTCTTTCTAGATATAAATAAAATATAGAAAATACCAAAGCCACATAAAAAACTTAATAAAATTATTATTAATGTGTTATCCATTTATGAGTTCAATTAATAAAATAAATAAATATTAATAGATATCTAACAACTTTGCCAATAGATACAAAGATTAAAAAAAATAAAATATTATATCTAAAAGTTCCTGCGGCAAAAGCTATTGGATCTCCAATGATAGGAACCCAAGATAATAATAACGACCATTTCCCATATTTTTTAAAAATATCTGAGGCTTTTAAAAGAAGATATTTATTTAGAGGAAACCATGGTTTTTGAATAAAATAATTTATAAAATAACCAAATAACCAGCTTATAACAGAACCTAGAATATTACCTAATGATGCAAAAACTAATAATAAAATTACATTATATTTTTCCGATATTAAAAGACTGGCTAAATATGTTTCTGAGGCAAATGGAAAAAATGTTCCTAGGCTAAGGCAAAAAATGAATAATGAAAAATAAATCAAAGTATTTGTTATTTCAATTAAATGTTAATGATATGATATTTATCAATTTATGAACGATTTTCCAAAAGAAGAATTTGCAAATAGGTTATCTAAAATTCAAGAAAATTTAGAAAAAGAAAACATTGATGCAGTAGTTATTACATCACCATCAAATTTTAGGTATTTTTCTGGATTAGATAGTAACTTTTGGGAAAGCCCAACTAGACCATGGTTTTTAGTAATTTCAAAGAAAAATCCAATAAAAGCAATTATTCCATCTATTGGTGTTACAGCTATGGAAAAAACATTAGTCAATGATATCGAAGCTTGGGAATCTCCAAATCCAAAAGATGAAGGAATATCTTTATTAAAAAAAACTATTAAAAGTTTTCCTAAAAATTCAAATATTGGATTTGAATTGGGAAATGAAACTTTTTTGCGAATGAGTATTAACGATTATCAGCATATTCTAAAAAATTTATCAGAATATAATTTTGTTGATGCTAGTAAAATACTTTGGAGTATAAGAAAAATAAAATCTGAAATAGAGATTAATAATATTAAAGAAATTTGTTCTATTACAAGTAAGGTATTTGATAATTTTCCTGAAAAAATTAATTTAGGAATGAGTGAAAAACAAATTGCTTCAACATTTAAGAAAGAATTAATTGAGAATGGTGCTGATTATATTCAATATATGGCGTGTGCTTCGGGACTTAATGGTTATAATCAGATTATCTGTAACCCAACAGAAAGAGTAATTAAAGATGGTGATATTCTAATTATTGATACCGGTGCAACTTTAAATGGTTATTTTTCAGATTTTGATAGAAATTTTGGTTTTGGAAGAATGCACAAGCAAGCTCTAGATGCATATAATAAATTGTGGGAAGCAACTGAGAGAACTTTAGAAATTATAAAACCTGGAACTAGTTGTTCAGAAATATATTCTAAATTATCTCAAAGTTTAATAACTCACAGCGTATCAGTTGGAAGGATGGGTCATGGTTTAGGCTTACAACTAACTGAACCGCCAAGTATTATGAAAAATGACAAAACGTTACTAGAGAAAAATATGATTATAACACTTGAGCCATCAATTGAAATGGACGATAATAAAATAATAGTACAAGAAGAAAATTTATTAATTACTGAAAATGGTTATAAACTTTTAAGTACTAGAACTCCTGAAAATTTACCTATTATTAATTAGTTAAATTATTGATTCAATTTTAGGCATAAGTCTAATTAATTCCTTAGTATATTCATGCTCAGGATTATTAAATAATTCCTCTGTATCTTTTGTTTCGCAAACAGCACCATTTTTTAGTACAATTATTCGGTTACACATTTGGCGAATTACAGGGAGATCGTGGCTAATAAATAGCATAGTAAGATGAAGTTCATCCTGTATATCTTTTAATAAATTCAATATTTGTGCTTGTATACTAACATCCAATGCAGAAGTTGGTTCATCACATATTAATAATCTTGGTCTTGTTGCCAAAGCGCGAGCAATAGATATTCTTTGCCTTTGCCCTCCTGAAAACTCATGTGGATATCGATCTAGAGATTGTCTGGTCATTCCAACAATATCTATTAGGTCGTAAATATTTTGTAAAAGTTCATTATTGCTAATATTTTTTTGAAAAAATTTAATTGGTTCTGCAATAATATCCTTAACTTTGAAACGAGGATTTAGAGATGAGTAAGGGTCTTGAAAAATCATTTGAATTTGACCTCTACTATTATGAATTTGATATTTTTTATTTGAATTATAGAGAGGTTCATTATTATATATTAAATCACCTTTGTTAGGACCAATTAATCCAGTAATAATTTTTGCAATAGTTGATTTACCTGAACCAGACTCTCCAACTAATCCAAGTGTTTCACCTTCGAATAATTCAAAAGATACATTGTCGACAGCTTTAACTATTTTATCTTTCGAACTTTTATTGGAAATAAATGAAAAACCAGTAGCTAAAGAACTATCATCAAAAATTTTTGTCACTTCCTCAAGTTTTAATAATTTTTGATTTTTACTTTCCCTTATTCCCCATGTTTTAATAATATTTTTAGTCAAATCCTTTGAACTAGATGTTATTTCCTTACCATCGGGGCTAATCAATTTAAATCTATCAATTTTCTTATTTGTTGGTGGAACTGAAATTACTAAGCTTCTTGCTTCTGTTGATTTTGGATTTGTTAATAATTCTTTAGTCTCACCTTGTTCAACAATATGTCCATATCTCATGACAATAACTTTATCAGTCGTCTCTGCTATGACTCCCATATCATGAGTAATAATTATAACTCCAAGATTTCTTTTCTTTGTAAGATCTTTGAGTAGTTCTAATATTTGATATTGAATACTTACATCTAAAGCTGTTGTTGGTTCATCTGCAATTATTAAGTCAGGTTCACAACTTATGGCTAAAGCTATCACAACTCTTTGACGCATACCGCCACTAAATTGGTGTGGATAGTCCTCAATTCTTTTTTCAGCGTTCTTTATTCCAACCTCTTTAAGTAGTTGAATTGATTTTTTAAGTGAATCTTGATAACTTAAATTTAAATGAGCCTGAATAGTTTCAATTAATTGATCTTTTATTTTAAATAGAGGGTTTAGTGAAGTTTGAGGGTCTTGAAAGACAAATCCTATTTTTTTTCCTCTAATATTTTGAATTATTTCTTCATTACTTCTTAATTCAATATTGTCTATTTTGATTGAGCCATCTGTGATTTCACCTGGAGGATCAATCAAGTTTATTATTGCATTTGCAATTGTAGATTTTCCAGATCCAGACTCACCGACAATTCCTAATATTTCACCTCTTTCTAAAGAAAATTCTACATTTTTGCTAGCAACAATAGTCTCTTTTCTTGTTGGATAACTTATATTTAAATTTTTAACTTGTAAAAAACTCATCTCTTTTTTAATTTTGGATTTAAAGCATCCCTCATCCAATCCCCTAATAAATTAATTGATAAAGCTAAAACTATTAAGAAAATTGCTGGAAAAAAAGTAATCCACCACTCACCTGAAAATAAAAAATTATTTCCAAACCTTATTAGAGTACCTAGAGAAGGTGTTGTTGGTGGAACACCAACACCTAAAAAACTTAAGGTGGACTCAGTAATAATTGCAAGTGCCAATCCAATTGTAGCAATTACTAAGATGGGCCGAAGTATATTTGGTAAAATATGCTTAAACATTATTAATATATTTGATAGTCCAATAATTCTTGAAGCTGAGACATACTCTTTATTTTTTTCTACTAAAGTTGATGCTCTTGATACTCTTGCAAACTGTGGCCATTCAGAAATACCAATGGCAAAAATCAAAACATAAATTGCCATTTCATCATGCATCGATTGTGAGATAATTGCCCTTGCAATTCCATCAACAAGTAAAGCCATTAAAATACTTGGAATAGTTAACTGTACATCTGTAAGGCGCATTACAATAATCTCATATCTACCACCAATATATCCAGCTGTTATTCCAAGGAATACTCCTAGGATCATAGCAAAAATTATAGATGCAAAACCAACGATAAGTGAAATTCTTGAACCATAGATCATTGTTGAAAACATATCTCTTCCTTGCTGATCAGTACCTAAAATAAAGCTAAAACTTCCTCCCTCCGACCATACAGGTGGGGTAAAGGCATCCATCAAAGAAACTGATGCTGGATCAAAAGGATTATAAGGAGCAACTATCCCAGCAAATACAGAACAAAAAAGTATAATAAAAAATATTGTTGAAGAAATTACTGCTAATTTAGAATTAAAGAAACTATATCCAATATCAGTATCATATATTTTATTGTACGTTTTAAGTAGCATTTCTAACTACCCTCTTCCTTAAGCCTAATTCTAGGATCAATAAAATAGTATGTGATATCTACAATAAAATTTATCATAACAAATATAAAAGCAACCATGATCATATATGCTGACATTATAGGAATATCGACAAAGTATACTGCTTTGATAAATAAAGACCCCATGCCTGGCCATTGAAAAACAGTTTCTGTAATAATTGAAAAAGCAATTAAAGTTCCGATGTTGATACCTGTAATAGTAATAACTGGAATTAATCCATTTTTAAGCGCATGCTTATAGTTAATAGCACTACTTTTTATACCTCTTGCTTTTGCAAATTTAATATAATCTGTTTGTAAAATTTCCATCATTTCAGCGCGAACTAATCTAATAACATAAGTCATTTGAAACAAACTTAACGTAACAGATGGAAGTATTAGTGCTTTTAAACCAGAAGTAGTTAAAAACCCTGTAGTCCAAAAACCTAATTGTGTGACTTCACCTCTTCCAAAGGATGGAAGAACTCCTAAAATTACTGAAAACAAATAAATTAACATTATTCCTATAATAAATGTTGGTAGGGAAACACCTGCTAAAGAAATCACAAGAATAATATTAGAAATAAAACTATCTCTATGGATACCAGTATATACACCCAAGATAATACCACTAATGATTGCTATTAAAGCAGATACAAATACTAACTCCAAAGTAGCAGGCATTCTTTCTGCAATTAAGTCTGAAACCTCTCTTTTTAATTGGTATGATATTCCAAAATCACCCTGAATTACATTGCCTATAAAACGTGAAAATTGAACATAAACAGGATCATTTAAACCTAATACTTCTCTAACCTCAGCACGTCTTTCATCTGAAGCATCTTCTCCAGTCATACTATTTACTGGATCACCAACAAAATTAAATAAGGAAAATGAAACAAAAGCGACAAGAATCATTACAAGAATAGATTGAAAGAGTCTTTTAAAGAAATAGCTAAACATGGTTTAATTTCTGGCCAGGTTACTGGCCAGAAAATATAAAATTTATTAGTTTACGTTTGCAAATCTAAATAATGGCTCGTTGTTCATTCTAATTGGAACATCGACATTACTTTTAGATGCTTGGTTAACAACTTGGTGATGTAAAGGAAGATATGTTACATCGTCTTGAGTAATATCCCAAGCTTCTGCAATCATAGCATTTCTTTTATCCAAGTCTGTTTCAACACCCATTGCTGCTACTAATTCATCAACTCTAGCGTTACTGAAATTAACTTTATTCCAACTACCAGCGCTATCAAATAAGTATGAGTAAACATAGTGACTGTCAAAAGTTGGAACACCCCAACCTAACATATACATATCACTTGTCATACCATTAGCATCACCCTCTTTTACTTCTGAGAAGTGTTGACTCTTAGTTTTTGCATCAAGAGTTACATTAACTCCAATTTTTGCAAACATACCAATTGCAGCAACACAAATTGCCTCATCATTTATGTAACGATCATTTGGACAATCAAGTGTAACACTAAAGCCATCTGGATAACCAGCTTCAGCTAAAAGTTTTTTTGATAACTCAGGATCATATGGTAATCTTTGATCACGCTCAGCTGTATGCCCATTAACACCAGGTGCAGTAATAATTCCTGCAGGTACACTTTGTCCTCTCATTACCTTGTCTTTAATAGCATCCATATCTAGAGCATGGTACATAGCTAAACGAACTCTTTTATCTGCAAAAGGATTTTTTCCTTTAATATTAGATGAGTTTAACTCAGCTGAACCTTGATCCATTCCAAAAAATATTGTTCTATTTTGTGGTGTCATTTTTACACCATGACCAGATGAAGATTTAATTCTTTCAATATCTTGAACCGGTACAACGTTAGTATAGTCAATTTCTCCAGAAAGAAGTGCTGCAACTCTTGTTGCATCATTTGCAATTGGAAGTAATTCAATTTTATCTACATTAAAAGTACTATCGTCTCCCCACCAATCATCATTTTTTTCAAAAACAGTTCTTACATCCTGTTCTCTCAGAGTAATTTTGAAAGGCCCAGTTCCATTTGCGTTAGAAGCACAGTAAGAAGTTTCTCCTGCATCCCAGTTATAAGAAACTTCACAACCATTTGCTTTTGCCCAATCTTCAGACATAACAAAGATCTGAGTTAATTGGTTTAAAAGAATTGGGTTTGGTCCATCAGTTACAATTTGAACTGTATGATCAGATAAAGCAGATGCTGTTTTGATACTTTTAATTAAATCAACCATATCAGAGGGTGCAGTTTTTGCTCTATTAATACTGAATGCAACATCGTTTGCAGTCAGATCAGAACCATCATGGAATTTTACACCCTTACGTATTGTAAATATCCATGTACTGTCTGAGGTTGTTTTCCATGACTCTGCAAGCTGAGGAAGTATCTCCATGTTAATACCTGGAGTTACCAAACCTTCGTATACTTGACGAGAAACCATGTGTGTTGGTCCTTCGTTTTGTGCGTGCGGATCAAGAGTTAAAGAGTCACCAGGCATTGACCATTTAATTGTATTAGCAAATGCTGGTGAGAAAATACCCATGAAAAGCAATGACAAAACAATGCTTAAAGTCTTTTTCATATTATTTCCTCCATAGAAATTTGATGGTAAACCCATACTACTTCAATGGAAATATTCAATATTATTAGTATTAATAAGTGCTATATTTTGTCATAATTATTAGTATTAATTAGACGTATACCGTAGAGGAGGCTTAATATAGTGAAAAAAATAGAGAAGGCACAAAAGATCTCTAGAATACTAAATCGTATATACAGCAAAGTTCCTATTCCTCTTAAGCACAAAAATAAATTTGAATTAGTTGTAGCTGTACTTCTTAGTGCTCAATGTACAGATGAAAGAGTTAATCAAGTTACACCAACATTATTTAAAAAAGCAAACACAGCTATAAAAATGACAAAAGTGCCAAAAAAAACAATTTATAATATTATTCGCCCATGTGGTTTGGCACCTCAAAAATCTAAAGCAATTTTTGAACTATCAAGAATTCTTGTAAAAAAATTTAATGGTAATGTTCCAGAAAGTTTTGAGGAATTAGAAAAATTACCAGGTGTTGGTCACAAAACTGCCAGTGTTGTTATGTCTCAAGGATTTGGTCATCCAGCATTTCCAGTTGATACGCACATTCATCGTTTAGCTCAACGTTGGGGTTTAACAAATGGTAAAAATGTTATCCAAACAGAAAAAGATTTAAAATATCTTTTTCCAAAAAAATATTGGAATAAACTTCATTTACAAATAATATTTTATGGAAGAGAATTTTGTCAGGCAAGAAGTTGTTATGGTTTAGAATGTGAAATATGCAGAGTTTGTAATCCAAAGAGAAAAACCCCTATCAAAACAAAAAAGTAATTAAAAAGGCTGAAATACAACAAGTATAAGTATAAAAATCAATATTACTGCTGGCACTTCATTTGTTATTCTAAAAAATTTAGTGGAGTATTTATTTTTATCATTTTTAAAATCAGTAAGACATTTAAAACAAAAAAAATGATAGCCAGATAATAAAATTACAAATAAAATTTTTAAAAGCAACCAAGTATCAATACCCACATAATGTGTAAGTGTAAAACCTGATATCCACGTCACTATAAAAGCTGGAAACATAATTATTCTGTACAATTTTCCTTCCATTAATTTGAATGTTTCTGAGGTTTCTTTTGTAATTTCAGGATTAGCATGATTTACAAACAAACGCGGCAGATATAAAAGTCCAGCCATCCAAGCTATTATACTAAAAATATGAATAACTTTCAGAGTATTAAATAACATTATTTATTCCCATACCGCGTGAGGAGGCATTGACATTAATATAGCATCAACATTCCCACCAGTCTCTAGACCAAATTTTGTACCTCTATCATATAATAAGTTAAATTCAGCATAGCGACTACGTTTAACTAATTGCATCTTTTTTTCCTCTTCATTCCACTCCTCATCCTTAAGTGCAATTAAAGTATTTTTGATGAACTGATGAAAATAAGTACCTACGTCTTGGACAAATTCAAAATCTTTTCCCCAATCGCCAGTTTGAAGGTAATCAAAAAATATTCCTCCAACACCTCTTGGTTCGTTTCTATGTTTAAGAAAAAAATAGTCATCACACCATTTTTTAAATTTAGGATAGTATGATTTATCATATTTATTACACAAAACTTCTAAACCACGATGATATTTTTTCTCATCCTCAAATATTACACAAGGTGTTATATCCATGCCTCCACCAAACCATTCCTGAGTGGTTTTAATATATCTTGTATTAAAATGCATAGAAGGAATTTTAGGTGAAACGGGATGTAATACAACACTGATGCCGGTTGCATTATAATTTGGATCTTCTTTAGCACCCGGAATAGCATCTCTCATATTTTCGTTAAATGTTCCAGAGACTGTAGAAATATTTACTCCACCTTTTTCAATAATATTACCCTTAATTTTACTCATTTTACCACCACCATCACCTTTGTGATCCCAGTTACTTATTTCAAATTGATTTTCATCAATGTTTTGAATAGTTTCAACTAAGTTATCTCGTAATTTTTCGAACCATTCTTTTGCAGTATTAAATTTGGGATCATAAATCATAATGGCCAACCTTGAGTATGTTTTTTTATCAGATTTACAAAAACGTCTATGTGATCATCGTGATCATTTAAGCAAGGTATATAATGATAATTTTCTCCACCTGACTCCATAAAATATTCTTTATTTTCTTCTTCAAGTTCTTCAAGTGTTTCAAGACAATCACTACTGAAACCAGGAGATATTATATGTATATTTTTAATCCCTTGTTTTGGAAGTTCTTTTAATGTTTCACTTGTATATGGCTTTAACCATTCCTCTCTTCCAAATCTACTTTGGAAAGTAGTCATTATCTCATCATCGGATAATCCCATATGTTCTTTGACCAGTCTTGTGGTTTTAAGACAAAAGCAATGATACGGATCACCATTAGTCAAATACCGTTTTGGTATACCATGATAACTAAAAATGATTTTTTGTGGTTTTGAAGTTTTTTTCCAAAATGACTTTATTGAATTTGACAACGCTTCAATATAATTTTTTTCTTCAAAGTACTGATTGATAAAACGCATTTCAGGTATCCAACGCCATTTTTGCAATACATTTGTTACTTCATCAAATGTACTACCTGTTGTTGCAGCACAATATTGCGGATACATAGGTAAAACTAATAATCTTCTTACTTGTTTTTTTTGAAGTTTTAATAAAGCATCTGGAATAGATGGATTACCATAACGCATCCCTACTTCAAAAACTATATTTTCATTTTTTGAAGAAAAAGATGATTGGATTTTATTTAGTTGCCTGTTTGCGATATCTAAAAGTGGAGAACCCTTATCAGTCCAAATTTGTTTGTATGCTTCTGCTGACTTTGATGGTCTTATCTGCAAAATTACTAACTTTAATAAAATTTGCCATAAGATTTTAGGTAATTCGATTACTCTTGGATCTGATAAAAATTGATTAAGATAAACTTTTAGTTCTTTTTTATTTGGAGCGTCTGGGGTACCTAGGTTGGTAATTAAAACACCAATTTTTTCCTTACTTCCGTGTTCGTAATCTTTTTCACCTATATATTTAACCATATCTATTAGCTAAATTCTTTTCTGATATTTTCTATAAATAAATGAACATTTTTTTCTGGAGTATTTTTGTTAATTCCATGTCCAAGGCCACAAATCCAGCCATTAAGATTTTCAATTGATTTCATTTTTTCAATAAAATCTTTTAAATCATTAAGAAATATATCTGTTTCACTTAACATTAATTGTTCATCAAAATTTCCTTGAATGAATCCATGCTTTTGATTTTCAAACATAGATTTAAGATCTATTGTGTGATCATAGCCAAAACCAGCAAAAGGAAAACTTACAATAGAATTTAGATCTAGCAAACTCTTACCTCTTGAATAATAGCCAACTTTATTTGGAAAAGAAATTGCAATCTCTTCTAAAAATTTAGAATAAATTTCATGAAAATTTATTTTATCTAAATCATACAAAGAACTATCAAAAACCATAACAAGTTCAACACCTGCATCTAATTGTAATTGAATATTTTTCTTTAGAAGAGGTAAAAGAATTTTTGAAATAAATTCTAAATTCATTTTAGTTTCGATTAAATCAGAGTTATTATTTCCAAAGGCATATTTCGATAATGTCCAAGGTCCGCCAACAAATCCAATTAAACTTTTATTATTCGGCAATTTCTCTTTTGTTATTTTTATAGCTTCAAATTGAAATTGCATATGCTCAATACCACGATCAATATTACTATAATCATTTATGTTTTCTGAATTTATATAAGAATTAAATTTAGGTCCTGGGTCAAACTTTAATTCTAAACCAAGTCCCTCTAATATAAATAAAATATCACTAAATAAAATTGCAATATCATAATCAAATTCTTGTATTGGACCAAAAGCAACATCTGCAGCTAAATCTGGAGTTTTACATAGTTCTTCAAAAGTATATTTTTCTTTGAGTTTACGATAATGCGAATGGTATCTTCCAGCTTGCCTCATGAACCAAATGGGTGGAGTTTTTTGAACATTTCTTTTTAGCGCATTTTCGAATAAAATATTTGTCATTTTTTGGCTTTTAATAATTTTTTCTTCCAACTATCATAAGATAGCTCAACAAAAAGATTTTTATCAATACCTAATATTTTACTAATCTCATTGTAGGTATTTCCTGGGCCACAAAAATGATATTTTTCTATAATTTGAGGATATTTATCAATACTCGCCTTAAAAGCAGAGCTGCTCATCCAAAAAAAGTACTTTTTGTTTTCTATATCTATTTTAAAATCAATAGGCTCCAATTGGTACGTTTCAATTTTATTTTTTATCGAACTTTCAGGGGATTGAGAATGGGTTAACTTTACCCAAGGATTATTTGTAAGTGAATTAATATCTTTATCAAAATCCTCACCCAAACCATCTGAAGTTCCATTAACCCAAATACCTCTTTCAGCTAAACTTTTCCATGTTCTTAAACCACTAGTCCAAATAATGTTATTTGATTTAATTTTTGACTTATCTGGGATTGAGCTAATTCGTGAAACATAAATACATTTATTTTGTAAATTATTTATATAATCAACATTTTCATTTAATTGTTTTCTAGAAAATATTTTATAATCTTTCAAATTTTCAGGATAAATCTCATCTATTATATTGTGAGGAAAACTTATATCTTTTGGTTCAATGAAATCCCAACTCTCAAAATGATTTCCATTTTCATCTTCACCTCTTTTAGATACAACTAATCCTAATTTATGTGAGATGTAAGATACTCCTATTTTTTGATGACATCCTCCTCCATAATTTTTTAAAATATTTCTTTCTTTAATAACATTAGAATAATCTTTAGAAAAATTAATATCATTTAAAATTTCGTTAAGTTTATTATCTCTAATTCTTGTTTCAATTGCTAAAGCACCTTGGCCAGGAGAACAAGGGTTAATAGACAATGGTAAAACAGACCATAGACATTTGTTAATATATTTTTTTAAAGTTCTTTTTAATTCATTGAATTCAGAATAGTTATTCAAGAGTAATCTATCAATTGCAGCTTTAGCTACAATAAAACCATCGCTATCAGGATTTTCCAAAAATTTTTTAAATCTAGTGGGTATGTTTCCCCTTATATCTTCAAAAATAATTTCATCAAACTTATGTGGAAGATAATTTTCAATAAAATTTTCTAAATTATATTGTCTTCTTGGTGATGAGCAAAGAATAGTCATTTTCTTACTATCCACTCTTTTATTTTTTTTAAGGAATAATATATCTCTTGTATCAGCTCGTTTTAATGTTGCAGCTATTTTAGTTTTATCACCAACTTCAATAGGAAGATCCTTCCAAGAATGTACAATTAGATCACATTTATTATTTATTAATTCATCCCTTAAATCATTAGTAAAAACTCCTTCGGTTGGCATTTTAGAAAGAGGTGTTTTTAAATCTTTGTCTCCAGAGGTACTTCGTGTTAAAAATTCTATTTCTACAAAAGGATGTTTTGATTGCAAATAGTCAGAAAATTCACGTGCTTGAATTATTGCTAAGTCACTTTTTCTCGATAAAACTCTAATTTTCATTGATTACTTTTCTTTAAATAGCACTATATTATAAAATTAGTAATGGTTGAATTTAAAGGTACAAAATCTTCTTGGGGTTTAGTTGCAAAGCTTTTTCATTGGTCATTAGCACTTCTTCTTTTTTGGCAAGTTGCAACAGGGATTAGCCTTCATAATATGGAATTTTCACCTATTAAAATGGATTTTATTAATACTCATAAATTTTTTGGCACATTAGTCTTTAGTTTAGTTGTACTCAGATTAATTTGGAAATACATATTTAATACTCATCCTAAATATGAAAATATTCCATTATTTCATAAATTGGTTTCGAATTTAGTACATTTTGCTCTTTATGGTCTAGTTATTCTTATTCCCATTCAAGGTACTTTTATGACATGGCTTGGAGGAGAAGATGTTCATCTCTTGGGATTAATAAAAATACCTCCTTTAATTGAGGAAAACTTTTTTTTATACCCTCAAGCTCTAGTTATACACTACTACTCAGCACTTATATTAACAGCTCTTTTTTCACTTCATATCTCAGCTGCATTGTATCATCGATTTATGATTAAAGATAAATATGGTGTCTGGAAGAGAATGTCTTTTAGTAAAAATAAGGTGTGACAATTCATTCAATTAAACACTTACAATTAAACATTGGGTAAGATATCTAATAAATATGCATTATAAAAATTTCTTTAAATCTGAATTAAAAAATCTTAAAGCTCAAGGTCTTTATAGGGACTTTAGAAACATAGACAGACCCATAAAAAGCTTTCCTAATGCAGATGAAAGTTTTAAAAACAAAGAAAGAATAGTTGAGGTTTGGTGCTCTAATGACTATTTAAATATGAGTCAGCATCCAGAAGTGGTAAATGAAATAGTAAAAACACTTCTTGAATATGGATCTGGTTCAGGTGGAACAAGAAATATTTCAGGCACATCAACTTATCACTCCGAACTTGAAAAGAAACTTGCAAATATTCATAATAAAGAGGCAGCGTTAGTTTTTGCTTCTGCATACACAGCAAATCAATCAACATTATGGACTCTAGGAAAAAAAATTAAAGATATTGAGATATTTTCTGATGAATTAAATCACGCATCTTTAATACAAGGTATTAAGAATAGTGGAGCTAGGTGTCATATATTTAAACACAATGACATTGATCATTTAGAACAGTTACTAAAAGAGTCAAATCTAGATAATCCTAAATTAATAGTTTTTGAAAGCTTATACTCTATGGAAGGTATAAGATCGCCAATAGTTAAAATAGTAGAATTAGCAAAAAAATATAATTGTATGACATATCTAGATGAAGTTCATTCAGTTGGACTTTATGGTGAAGAAGGTAAAGGTATTGCAGTAGAAATGGGAGTTGAAGATAAAATAGATATTATTAATGGAACTTTAGCAAAAGCATATGGTCAAATGGGAGGCTATATATCAGCTAGTTCAGAAATAATTGACTTCATTAGGAGTTTTGCGCCAGGTTTTATTTTCACAACTTCAATCTGTCCATCAATTGCTGCAGGAGCATCTAAAGCAATAGATATTGTTTCTCTTGCAGAACAGCTAAGAATAAGAATAAAAGAAAATGCAGGTTTAATAAGAGAAAATTTAGACTCTATAGCAATTCCCTATTTGGACACAAATTCTCATATTGTGGCAGTTTTAATTAATGATCCTTTTTTATGTAAAAAAGTATCAAAAGATTTAATTGATGATCATGGTATCTATGCACAACCAATTTTTTATCCAACTGTACCAAAAGGTTTAGAAAGACTAAGAATAACTGTTACTCCAAAACATAGAAAAGAGCATATTGAAAAAATGATTAAGGCTCTTGATACAGTTTGGTCTAAAAATAATTTGCCAAGAAAAAATATTAATAAAGTTACAGCAAATATCTAAGTTTTAATGTTCATATCAATCTGCCTTGCGGCAAAACCATAATAAACTACAGCTAAAGTTATAATAAAACCTCCAATTATTACAGTTGTACTTGGTACCTCATTAATCCCAAAAATTGGGATCCATACCCAAAGAACTCCTCCAACAACTTCCATTAAAGATAAAAGTGCAAGTTCAGCTGATGGTAAATATTTCGCTCCTAGACTATAAAGTATCAAACCAGCAGCAACAATTAGTCCATGAAGTATACTTAAATAACTATTTATTTCAGGCATAAGAATAAAAGGTTCGAATGAAAATCCTAAGACAAAAAATGCAAATATTGTACAAAATAGTCCAGCTAAAACAACTGTTGTGAATTTTGGAGTCTCAGGTTTCCATCTTATTGTTACAGTATACAAAGCAAAACCAGTTGCAGAAATAAATCCTATTATTGCACCTAAAGCAGTTCCTGAAATACTGTCATTAATAATCATCACACAAACGCCTATAAAAGCTACAACCATTGCAATTAATGTTGATCTTTTAAGAATTTCACCAAGAACAAAATAACCAACAATAGCTGCAATAAAAGGCATAGCAGCTAACATAAATAATGTAACGGCTGCCGTAGTCATAGTAATAGAAAAAATAAAACCTGTGAAAGCTGTTGCTAGGAATAATCCACCAAGTATTGATGATAGTCCTATTTTTAGAAAATTTTTATAAAAAGCAAATCCTTCCCGAAAAAATAAATATATAAGAAGTATAATTGAAATAGTTAAACCTCTATAAAATAAATATTGAAAAACATATTGATGACCGTCCACCATATATCTAACAGTCAACGCACCAAAGCTCCAAAAAATTCCAGCAAGAAAAACTACACAAAAGGCATATAGATAAGAATTTTGACTCATTGTTTTAAGGTCAAATCATTAAATTAAATAAAAGTAAATTAATATTTTAGTTATTTATTTGAATACCTGTTTCCTTACTTCCTGTAATCTTAAAATTGACTTTATTATCATCATTTTTTTGTATTTCAGATACAGTTGACATTTTACAACTTGCAAAAAAAAGAAGTAAAAGAATTATTGGCAGCTGCCTATAGAGCCAAGAGCACATTTTTTTCCATCTATCCAGACAGCATTTGACAAATTTGCTTCATCAAAAATTGCACCTGAAATATTAGCGCCAAGTAGATTTGCCTCAAATAAATTTGCACCTTTAAAAGTGGCTCCAAAGAGATTAGATCCCTCAAAATTTACTTTTGCAAGGTTTGCATTATCAAAATTAGCATTATTGCAATTAGCCCCTTGTAAGTTTGAAGCATATAAATTTGAATTACTAAAATTTGAGAAAATAAAATTACCAATTGATAGATTTGAATTGTTAAGCTGAGATTTTTCAAAATTAGATAAAGATAAATTAACTCCTGACATTTGAGAGTTTGCCAAGCCGGTACCAGATAGATCTAGATTTTCTACAAAATTACAATTAGTCCAATCAACCTCATTTGCAGGCTGGTCACTACAAGCAGCAAATAGAGAGTAAGAGCTAAATAAACTAAATACAAATAAAATTAATAATCTCATATGGATTTTTAAAATCAGTTTATGTTAAATTTAAGGCAAATTAGCGAGAAGTGAGTTTTAATTCAATCCTTCTATTTTGCTGTAGATCGCTCTCAGTTTCTCCATCACTTATAGGAAAAAACTCTCCATATCCTGCAGATGCTAATCTATTTGGTGGAAAACCAAGATCAAGAAGAAGTTTTAAAACTGTATTAGCTCTCGCTGAAGATAAATCCCAGTTAGATGGATATCTGATTGTCTGTATAGGTTTTTTATCAGTGTGTCCTTCTACCATGATAATCCAATCAATATCTGATGGAATATCGTTAGTAGTCTCTTTTAAAGTAAGGCCAATTTCACTTAATTTTTCTTTACCAGATAGTTGTAAATCTGCTGAAGCAGAATCAAATAATAGCTCTGATTCAAAAATAAATCTATCTCCTACAATTTTAATATCTTTTCTATCACCTAAAATAGATTGTAGTTTTCCAAAAAACTCAGACCTATATTTTTGAAGTTCAAATACTTTTGATGTAAGGGCTTTATTTAACTTTTCACCTAGTACCTCTATTTCTAAATCTTTAATCAAAGCCTGACTTTCACTAGCTTCTAGAGCACTATTAAGTAAAGCAATTTCTTTTTGCAGAGTGTCAATTTGGTTAGAAAGAATTTCTACCTGTTCTAATGTTTTTGAAGATTGTATTTCCATATTTTTAATTTCTTCAAGTGATGTTTCTTTTTGTGCTTTATTTTCTTGTTCTAATAATGCAATTTGATTTTGAAGTAGCTCAAGTTTATCAAGTTGTTGTTTTTGTTTATCTTCAGACAAAGAAAGTACATTATTAAGTTCTGATATTTTTCCTCGCAGATTAAAAATAGTGCTATCTTTCTGAATTAAATCTTTATTTAATCTTGATAATTCTTCATTTTTAAACCTAATTGCATCAAGTTGTTCATTAAGTGATGCATCTTTTAAGCCCAAACTATCATTAATTTCTAAAAGATCATTCATTAGTTCTTGATATTGGGATATTTGACTTTGTAATTCTTCATCCCTTAATGAAAGTTCAACATTCGTCTTTTCTAATTCATCATTTAAACTTAAGAGTAGTTCATTTTTATTTTTAATTGCAAGCAATTGCTCTTCAATACCACCTTCTTCTAGACCAAGACTTTCGTTAATTGCCACTAAATTTTTATTCTTCTCATTTAATTCTGCAATTGAAGATTTTAGAGATTTTTCACTTTCAAGTAGTTTCAAATTAGTATTATCTAATTCTTGATTAAGTATTTTTAGTTCATCAATTCTTGTTGCAAGTGCTTTATTAATTCGTTCTCCAAGTCCCTCGGTTTCAAGTAAAGTAATTTCTTGTCCTTCATAAGTTTCTAATGCATTTGCAACTAACCTCAGTTCTTTTAAAAGACTGCTAATTTGCTCAGATAAAGCAATTATATTTTGTTCCTGAACAAATATTTCTGATCGTTTTTTTGCAACATCTGTTTGTAATTGCTCACTTAATAGTTTTTCACTTTTTAAATTCAATTCAGTATCTTCAAGTTTTTTCTCTGTTGCTGTAAGAGTTGAAAGTGCTTCTTCCTTATCCTTAGTTTCGATAATAAGTATTTTGGATAATTCATTTATTTGTGTTCTTAAATCTTGAAGCGCCTTATCTCTCCCGGATATAGCATCACTCAGATATATTTGTGAGACTGTAAAAACCATTAGTACAAAAATAATAACAATTAAAAGAGTGGCTAAAACATCTACAAAGCCAGGCCAAATGTTTGCTGTATCAGAAAGTCTATTTCTTAAAGACCTAGTAGACATTATTATTTTTTAATTTTCTTTAGTTCTTTTTCAATTTTCTGAAAATACTCTTTAACTTTTTTTGCTTCTAATATTCCATTTTTGCTTAAAGCGTCTGTCAAGTTCATTAGTGTAGACTGCGTATTTAATTGTGAAGATAAGAAATTTGACAATTGCTTATCAAGATTTGAGGAATTAGAATTAATTTTGTTAAGTATTTCATTAAACTTATCTAAATTATTAGATATCTTTGTTTGATTTTCAGATGATTTTTTAAAAGCACTTAATAGGTTTTCTAAATTGTCATAGATTTTTTGAATTGCTTCACCTGTAGGTTTATCTTCAACTTTAGAAAAATCTGGAGAAGAATTACTATTAAGCATTTTTTCAAAATATTGACTAAATTTATTTTGAGCTTGTCCTAAGTTTAAATCAAGTAATCCTAATATTAAAGAACCAGCTAAACCTAACAAAGAACTGCTAAATGCAATACTCATTCCTTCAAGTGGGGCATTTAATCCATCTTTGAGCGAGTTAAAAAAACCTGCTACATTTGTATCGTCTATACCCAAACCACTAATCACATTACCTACAGAACCAATTGTTTTAAGAAGGCCCCAAAAAGTTCCTAAAAGACCTAAAAAAACTAATAAACCAACCAGGTAGCGTGAAGTCTCTCTTATACTTACTAAAGTCATATCTGAGTTTTCTATTAATCTATTTATTGATGAGCTTTTGAAAAAAAACTTTCCATCCAATTTCTTTAATTCAAGAGAAATATTTTTATCTTGCCCTCTTAAATTTGACAATGATTCTATAGAATTTGTAATATTAAAGTTAGAGTAAGATATATATTTGTAATTTAAGTTAATCAGATGGAAAAAATTAAATACTATACCAATCACTAAAGCTAATAATATTATAATGTTGATAAAGATATTTGATAAAAAAGCATTTTGTAAAACTGGGTACAATAAAACAACAATAACAAAGACAGCAATCAAGAATATTGATGCTCTAACAATGTAGTTATTAAGGGATAGCGCCATAAATAAAAGATTATATCACCTGCCTTGGAAATTCAATAAATATAAATTGTTTAGTTGTAGATATAATTTCTAGTTAGAGGTAAACTGTTAATATTCTTTGCAATTTGTATTTGGAAAACTACGTTACCCATATTTACAAAGGAATATTTACTTGCAAGAAGATAAAACTCCCACATTCTATAAAACCGTTGATCAAACATTTTAATAATTTTATCTTTATTTTCGATAACATTTTGATACCAACGTGAAAGAGTATGGGCGTAATGTAGTCTTAATACTTCAACATCAGTAACATTTATATTAAGTCTTTGTGTTTCATTCATAATTTCAGATAGAGATGGAATGTAGCCACCTGGAAAAATATATTTTCGTATCCAAGGACTAGTAGCAGTTGGTATGCCCCTTTGACCAATTGTATGCAAAAGAAAAACTCCATTCTCTTTTAATATATCATTTGCTTTACTGAGATATGTTTTAAAATATTTTACTCCAACATGTTCAAACATTCCAACAGACACTATTCGATCATATTTTTCTGTTTCATTTCTATAATCTTGTAATGCAAAAGTGACTTTATCACTTAAGCCTTCTTTTTGTGCTCTTTCTGAAGCTGTTTTAAATTGATTTTCAGAAAGTGTAATCCCCTTGACTCTAGCTCCTGTAGATTTTGCAATTTCTATTGCCATACCACCCCAGCCACATCCAATATCAAGAACATTCATATTTTTATCAATTTGAAGTTTACTTATTATATGTTGCTTTTTATCTTTCTGTGCTTGTTCCAAGCCAATGTTAGGATTATGAAAATAAGCACAAGAATACTGCATATCTTTGTCTAAAAAAAGCTTATATAAATCTTCATTGATATCATAATGATGTGCAACATTTTTTTTTGAATTAACAAGCTGATTAATTTGCTGAAGAGGCATAAAAATGGAAGAAATATATTCGTAAAATTTATAAAATTTATTATTTGAAATAAAATCATCATAACAATTAGTTATTAAATTGATAAATTCTTCTATTGTTCCTTTTTCAACCACTAACTCCTCATTCATATAAGCTTCCCCTATATGAAGATTTGGGTTTAAGAATAGTTTCCTCTCAATAGATTTATTTTTTAATCTTATTCGAACGTGTGGGTTTGAAGTTCCAAATTTATAAATTTTTTCATTAGAATCAACAATTTCTAATGTTCCGTCAAAATTTAGTTTTTTCAGTACACTGAATAACATGGTATTATTATTTTAAGAAAATCATTACTTATGTCAATAACTCTAAATTATTAACATTTGATTATAAAATAATTCTAGAGGTAGACTTAAGCAGCAATTCGACGATTTTTTTGAGCTTCTTTTTCTTTTTTGAGCTCTTTTTCATCAATATATGCAACATCGCAGTGACTTTTACAATAAGGTTTACCAGCAACTGTATCAGCATCGCAAAAATGAAAATCCTTTTCTTGAGGATCGCCAATTGGCCACTGACACGTAGAAAAGCTATGCATTACACTGTTTTGTTTAAAATAGTTTTTTAATATAGACATAATTTTCGTATTTATTAATTTCGATGTAGTTTATATTGATGAAAAAACTAGTATTCAACATCAAATTTAAAAAAGTTGTTAATTATCAATATGTTAGTATCTTAATCTTTTTGACCTACTATATGTTGATATCTAATTTCAGAAAAAACGAATCGTTTTATTTAAAAAATAAAATTACAAATAAAATTACCAAAAAAAATACATACGATTTTGTCACAAAACTTTTAGTTAATTTAGATTTTGGAGGTTTTCTTAAATATATAAAAAAAACAATAGTACTCCAAAATAATAATAGTATTACCCATCCTGTTAAGAATGCATAATAAAAATCAACTGACATCTATTATAATTAAATTAAACTATATTGCGCAATGCAACCCAGTTTTTTGAATATATTTTTGATGATATTCCTCAGCTTTGTAGAATTCTTTAGCTTCTGATATTTCTGTAACAATATTTAATCCTGAACGCTTAGCGTATTCATTTTTAGAATTATTGGATTTGATTTTTTGATCTTCATTGTAGTAATATATTGCTGATCTATATTGAGTCCCAATGTCAGGACCTTGTCTATTTAGTGTGGTAGGATCATGACATTTCCAAAAAACTATAAGAAGTTCTTCAAAAGATATTTTGGAATTATCAAATTCAATCAAAACTACTTCAGTGTGATTTGTATTTCCTTGGCAAACACTTTCATAAGAAGGGTTGATTGTATTCCCTCCTGAATAACCAACTAATGTTTTTGTAACACCAGATGTTTTACGAAAAGTTTCTTCCACACCCCAAAAACAACCAGCCCCAAATAAAGCTTTTTCCATATTGATAAATATATATGTAATATAGAATATATCAATTTTTATGAGCTCAAAATTTAAAATTTTAGGTAAAAAAATTATTCATAATGGTTTTTTCAAAATGAAGGAGATTACTCTAAAATATCAAAAATACGATGGAAAGTGGAGTAATGAAATAAAAAGAGAATTGTTTGGTGGTGCTCAAGTCTCTGCTGTTTTGCCTTACGACCCTGATAATAAAAAAATAGTTTTAATTCAACAGTTTCGACCAGGGACTATATCTAAAAAAAGTAATAATTATCTTGATGAAATAGTTGCTGGAATAATAGATAAAGGAGAGACTCCTGAAGAAACAGCAATTAGGGAATGTTACGAAGAAACAGGATGTAAAGCTAGAAATCTTAGACCAATACAAGGTTACTTCCCAGCACCAGGTTCTTCCGAGTCTTTCTATCATCTTTTTTTGGGTGAAGTTGTTGCACCAAACAAAGAAATTATAAAAGGTCTAGAAAATGAGAATGAAGATATTTTAGTAAAAAGTTATAGTTTTGAAGAAGTAAAAAAGAAGATGGAAAATAATGAAATCCTAAATGGCCTTACATTAATTGCACTACAGTGGTTTTTTCTAAATATTTATAAATCTTAAGTTCCAATACCCCTTTGATATGGTTGGACTAATTGCTTACAAATTAAATTCATATCAAGAGTATCGACACTTTCATCAATTGTTTGATATTCTTGACACTCGTATATTTCTTGATCTTTTTGAAGAACAGTAACAAATAAAATTATCGTTAAACCATTTCCAACTTCTATATCACTTATAGCGTAACTCTTTACTTCAAATCCCTCGTTAATAAGATCTTTGTATGATTTTTCTGACTCCAACCATTGATCAATGTTTGGATTGGCAAATGATAGATTAGAAAATAATATAAATATAGAAAATAAAAAGATAGTTAGTTTTTTCTTAACCATTCTAAAACTTCATTTATATGTTTGTTAGGTGGAAAAATAGGGTAGAATACTTTTTTAACAATATTTTTTTCCACAATAAGTGTAATTCTTTTAAAATAAATTTTATTTTCATTCGTAAAATTAGGAATACTTAAAGCATTCATTAAAGAATAATCTGAGTCGCTCAAAACATCATATGGGATAAGTAATCTGTTCGTCATTTCGTGAATATCTTCTACTGTTTGAGTTGATATACCAATAGGTATGGCGTTTATTTTAATAAACTCTTCATAATTATCTCTGAAAGTGCATGTTTCTGATGTACAGCCCGTAGCTCCTGGAATTTTGTCCCAATTTTGAGGTAAGCTTTTATTTGGATTTCCTGTCATAGGATAAAAATACAATATTAATCTAAAGGTATCTGACCTTTTTAAGTTAAGTAGATTTCCTTGTTGATTCTTGAGGGAAATAGCAGGCAAATGTTTATTTAATAAATGACTTGCTTTTCCATCATCTTTTGGTCTAGGAAATTTTGCGTAATCCATACTAATTTGTCTTGTATAATCAAAATCTATATATCATAAGATACTTTAATGACTCAAATTAAACCTTTATCTAGCATGCAAACTCCGCGCTTTGCTGATGTTGCAACATTTTTTCGATTACCTATAGTTAAAGATTTAAATAAGTTAGATTATTGTATATCTGGAGTTCCATGGGATGGTGGAACAACCAATAGGCCAGGCGCAAGACATGGTCCTAGAGAAATTAGAAATGCATCATCACTAGTAAGACTCTATCATCCTGTTTCACTGAAGAGCCCTTATGATAAATTTAATATTGCAGATATTGGTGATTGCCCAGTAAACCCAGCAGATCTTCAAGATAGTTTAGAAAAAATTGAAAAATTTTATGCTAATATTTTTGCATCTAAAACAATTCCATTGTCAATAGGTGGTGATCATTTAGTTTCTCTTCCTATTTTAAGAGCTATTGCGAAAAAAAAACCTTTGGGTTTATTTCAGTTTGATTCTCATTCTGATACTTGGGATACATATTTTGGAGGATTCAAATATACTCATGGCACACCTTTTAGAAGAGCAATTGAAGAAAATCTTATTGATCCTAAAAAATATGTAATACTTGGGGTTAGGGGTGCATTATATGATCCAAATGATTTAACATGGGCTAAAGAACAAGGTGTAACGATCATTACTATAGATGAATATTATGAAATGGGGTTTAATAAATGTATTGAAAAAATCTATACCATTCTAGGTAATATAGATACTTATTTTACCTTTGATATAGATGGCATTGATCCTACTTTCGCTCCAGGAACCGGTACACCAGAAGTTGGTGGTTTTAATGTGAGGGAAGCACAAACTATTATAAGAGCTCTAAATAAATTAAATTTTGTTGGTGGTGATGTTGTAGAAGTATCACCACCATTTGACTCTAATAATATGACTTCACTTGTTGGAGCAACAATTGCTTTTGAAATGCTTTGTACTATGACTAAAGTAAATTAAATTATAAATATTAAATGCAAAATTCATTTAGATGGTATGGCCCTAATGATCCTGTTAAATTAACTGATATAAGGCAAGCTAACGCAGAATATGTTGTGACATCACTTCATCAAATTCCTTATGGTGAAAAGTGGAGTAAAAATGATATAAAAAAAAGAATAGATTATATTAATAAAAATAATAATTCTTATAATATCAACTTAAAATGGAATGTTGTTGAAAGCATTCCAGTACATAACAATATAAAATTAAGAACTAAAAACTTTAAAAAATTAATAAGTAATTACAAAGATACAATAGCAAATATTGCTTCAAACAATATTCATACTATTTGTTATAATTTTATGCCAATAGTAGATTGGACAAGAACTCAACTAGATTTTAAAGTACCTACAGATGGATTGGCTTTAAAATTTAATTATTTACAAATAATTATATTTGAAATGTATATTCTCAAATTAAAGAATTTGGAAAAAAGATATACGAATAAACAAATCAAAAATGCAGAAAAGCTTTTTAAGTTAATGAAAACAAACGATATTAAAAATTTAAAGTTGGCAGTGATGGGTGGTTTGCCTGCATCAGAAACAAAATATTCTGTGAGTGAATTTAAAGAAATGCTCAGTGCATATAAAGATATGAATGACAGAGATATAAAACAAAATTTAAGAGAATTTATTGAGGAAATAATGCCTGTGGCAGAAGAAAATAATGTTAAAATGGGAATTCATCCCGATGACCCTCCTATTCCACTCTTTGGTGTTCCAAGAGTTGTATCCACTATGGAAGATTATGGATATATTTTAGATTCTTATAAATCTCCAAGTAATGGTATGACATTTTGTGCAGGCTCCTTGGCATCTAATTTTAATAATGATGTTTATCAAATATTTAATAAATTTAAAAAAAGAATTAATTTTATCCATCTTAGAAATGTAAAAAAAGAAAAAGATAGAAAAAGCTTCTATGAATCAAACCACTTAAATGGAGACGTCGATTTTGTTAGATTAATAAAGTTGATTTTAAAAGAAGAAGAAAGAAGAAGTGAAAATAAAAAAGTTGATATTCCAATGAGGCCAGATCATGGACATTGTTTACTAAATGATCAATATAAAAAATCTATTAATCCTGGTTATACAGTTATAGGAAGAATGATGGGATTATCAGAGTTAAGAGGTATTATAAAAGCTGTAAGTTAATTTTTTTTAAGATGTTTTTTATAGATATTTAACACTACCAATGAATTTTCTAAACCTGTCTCTTATAGTTATAGGATTAAGGGGTATAGGATCAATTTTAACATTCCCAGAATTAATCTTTGAAATAATTACATAAGAATTATTTTTATCATCAATAGCTTTTGATAATTCATTTGCAGTTTCTTCTCCTGAACATTCGATTACTTTTTTACAACCAGCACCAATAGCTACATCTTTTAGAGAAGTTTTTTCATCTGTAAATGTTCTTTGATCTCCTGTTGAGCCATACGATCCGTTATCAATTATCAATAAAGTATAATTTGAAGGTGCTCTATTTCCAATTGTTGCTAAGGTATTCATATTCATTAATACTGATCCATCGCCATCAATACTTATGACTTGTTTTGTTTGAGACAATGACAGACCCAAACCTATTGAAGATGATAAGCCCATACTTCCCAACATATAAAAAAAATTAGATTGATCATTTATTTTATATAATTCCTGAGACGGAAGGCCAATATTACAAATGACTAAATTATCATTTAGTATATTTTGTAAATTA
This sequence comes from uncultured Alphaproteobacteria bacterium, assembly GCA_902560675.1. Taxonomy (GTDB): domain Bacteria; phylum Pseudomonadota; class Alphaproteobacteria; order HIMB59; genus CACPNW01. The sequence continues at coordinate 69,486 of CACEMP010000002.1, forward strand.
TTTAACAACTCAAAACGGTTCATCTATCATCTTTCATTAGATTGAAATCACATAAAATAGCTACTGGTGATTCGACAACTTTAGCATGATTACTAAATGTTGGAATTTTATCTATATCTTTTACTGATGAACAATGTAACATTGGAATTCTTAATGTTTGCAAAATATCTTCTGTAACTTTTGCCATTCCACCTTGAGCGCCTACAGGCTCTCCAGGTGTACCTCTATAACTGATAAGAAAAATAACTGGCATCTGATACAATTGAAGTAATGAAACTATTGCATTTACTGAATTTCCTATTCCAGTATTCTGCATCATTATACAAGGAAATTTATCTCCTAAATATGCTCCAGCGCAAATACCCATACCTTCTTCCTCACGAGGAACAGCTGAGTAATAAATATCTTTATCTTTTTCAAGAATATCAATCATATTAGCTAGTAACTTACATGGCACACTTACATAAAAATCTACACCACCTTTTTTTAAATTATCTACAATTTTTTTACTAATTTTCATTTTTTTAGATGTCCATATATAAAGAAAAAATAAAACATTAAATAAATTTATATAAAATCATTTCTTAATTTTATTTTGGTATTTGAACTATACGTTTCACTTTTTTTTAAAATAGTTGAAGGAAAGTTTTGTTGATTAATTGCATCAGGGAAGATTTGAGTTTCTAAACACATACCGTGTTGTAATCCATATTTTCTATTGTGTTTACCGTCATATGTATCTTTCATCATATTTCCAGTATAAAATTGTATTCCAGGTTGATCTGTAAAGTATTCAACACCCATACCAGTAATTTTACTATAAATATAAGCTATGGATTTATCTAATGAGTTGTCTTTAAGAACATAATTATGATCAATTCCACCACTTTCTAAAAAAGTATTATTGATTTCAAATGAATTATTAAGATCATATTTTGTATTAACTACATCTAATAGCTTTCCAGTAGGAATTGAACCCTCATCAGTTTCACAAATTTGATTTGATGATATTCTGACAATATGGTCGGTAATATTTTTGTAATTATCTTTATGACCATGGAAATTCCAATAATTATGATTAGTCATATTAACAATAGTATCTTTGTCTGTAGTGGCATTAAATGAAATTAGAATTTCGTTATTGTTATTAAGCTCATAAATAGTTTTGCAATTTAAATTGCCTGGATAATTTTCTTCTAAATCTTTAGAGTGATAATTGAGCTCAACTTTTATGCCTTCACTTGTTTTGTTAATATCAGCTATTTTCCAAATCTTTTTGTTAAAACCTACTTTTCCACCGTGTAGATGATCAGGTGCTGTATTAGGATATAAATTATATTCATACCCATTAAGAGTAAATTTACTTTGCCCTATTCTGTTACAAACTCTTCCAATAATTGAATTAAAATATCCATGAGCTTCCAGGCAATCATCTAAATTACCATAACCTAATAACACATCCTCAGTTTCAGAAATATTTGAAGAAGTTGGAATACAAACTTCACTGATATAGCCACCATACGTATAAAAACTAAAACTATAATTGTTTGAGTTAATAATATTAACTATATCAATATCTAAACCTTTATCATTTTGAAGTTTTGTAATTTTGTATTCCATTATGTTTTCCTAAGTCTTTGAAAATTATTTTTTCTTTGTCGAAGATAAATGATTAATCCACCTAAAACTATGAAAAAAGCACCTGGAAAAAGTTGGTCTACTGGCCATTCTGCAAAAAATAACCAACCTAAAATAAGTGCAAAAAATATCTCAATGTAATCAAATGGCATAATTTTGCTAAGTTCAGCTTTTCTAGCACCATATATTAATAGTAAAGTTCCAGACCCTCCTGCTATTCCCATTACACAAACTACTAAGAAATCATTTATACTTTTAAAATTTTCCCACATATCAAAAAATAATACTAACATACATGCAACTACGATTGTTCCTGTTTGACCATATAAGTTAATAAGTGGTGATGGAACATGATCTTCAAAACTTAATGAAGTTACCCTTGCTAGTGAATATCCAAATGCAGCAAGTATAGGTAGTAATAACATATAATTAAAATCTGATGACCAAGGTTGCATAATTAAAACGATACCTGCAAAACCAGAAATTACTGCGCTCATTTTGTACCAACCAAATTTTTCACCTAGTATAGGAATTGCAAGAAGAGTAACCATCATAGGTCCTGTGTATTCCATGGTAGCGACTAAAGCAAATGGGAGGTAAGCATAAGAAGTGTAGAGACACAATTGAGCCAAGGCTACAAAAACTCCACGAAATAACCCTAGCTTCCATTGAGTGATTTTTATTTGTCTACCGTTTCGGTGCCAATCTTGTGAAAAATATAAAGCAATAACACATGGGATCATCCCAAATAAATTTCGAAAAACAGAAAGTTGAGCAGCTGGGTAATCGTTTCTCAAAAACTTTATCGCTATTCCCATACAATCTAATAAGAACAAACCTGAAAGTGATAGAATAACAGCTAAAAATAAATTATTTTTCATAAATTTTTATGTGTTTGAAAAAGATATTGCTTTTATAAAACACAACACTGGTCTACCCAGTGACCTGGTTCAACTTCAGTAAGGCCCATTGTTATCTCACCACCTTTACAATCTATTCCAGGATTAGGACATCTTGTTCTAAATACACAACCTGGAGGTGGATTTAATGCACTAGGAATTTCTCCTTTTAGCTCAATAGCTTCAGATCTTTTTTCTGGATCAATTGAAGGAATAGAAGATAATAATGCTTTAGTATAAGAATGTTTAGGGTTCTTAAATAATTCTCTTGAGGGACCCATTTCAACTATATGTCCTAAATACATAACTGCAACAACATCACATACATGCGCAACAACGCTTAAATCATGACTAATAAACAAATAGGTAAGGTTGAGTTCAGTTTGAAGTTGTTTTAGAAGATTTAATATATCTGCTTGTATTGATACATCTAAAGCAGCAACACTTTCATCTGCTACAATAAATTTAGGATTACTTACTAAGGCTCTTGCAATTGATATTCTTTGTCTTTGTCCTCCAGAAAATGCATGAGGAAATCGTCGTAAATGCTCAATATTTAGTCTACATTTAGCTGCGATATCTCTTACTCTTTCATCAGTTTCTTGTCTTGAGTTTGTTATTCTCATGACCTCTAAAGGTTCCGCAATAATATCCCTAACTGTCATTCTTGGGCTTAAAGCAGCATAAGGGTCTTGAAAAATTAGTTGGGCTTTTTTTCTATATTCTTTTAAATCTTGTTTGTTCATATTAGTTAAATCATAATCTCTTTCATCATCATGAAAAATAACATTTCCTGAACTAATTTTATTAGCTCCAAGTATTGCTCTACCAAGAGTAGTTTTTCCTGAACCTGACTCACCAACTAAACCAAAGAAAGATCCTTTCTTAATTTTAATATTAATATTGTTAACTGCATGTATTTTTTGTTTTTTTGAAATAAAATTTTCTTGATAATCAAAATTCACTGAAACATTATTAACTGAAATTAAATTATCACCCATTTTGACCACACTGAATTCCACACTGATCAACCCAATGACCTGGTTTAACTTCAATTAATTTCATTACTATTTTACCATCTTTACCCTCAGGATTATGATGAGGACATCGAGTTCTAAATACACAGCCTGAAGGTCTATCTAATGGACTTGGAATATTTCCAGGTATTGGAGATAATGGTGCATCTAAGTTATTTATATCAGGCAAGGCTTGTAATAGACCTTTTGTATAAGGATGTTTAGGATTTTTAAGAATCTCATTTACTGGACCTTTTTCCACTACACTTCCTAAATACATTACTGCTACATGATCAGCGACCTGAGCAATAACACCTAGATCATGTGTAATAAATATTACGCCCATTTGATATTCTTTAATAATATCTTTAATTAAGTTAATTACTTGAGCTTGAATTGTTACATCTAAAGCAGTTGTTGGCTCATCTGCTAATAAAAGTTTAGGCATAGTTGATAATGCCATAGCTATCATAGCTCTTTGACGCATTCCTCCAGATAGTTCAAATGCATATTGATTAAACCGTTTTTCTGCATCTGCTATACCTACTCTTTTAAGCATGTTTATAGATATTGATTTTGCTTCATCTTTATTAATATTTTTATGAATTAGTAATTGCTCAACCATTTGTGCGCCAATTTTTATTGCTGGAGCAAAGCTTGCCATAGGTTCTTGAAAAATCATTGATACTTTACCACCTCTAATTTTTTTTAAGTCTTGCTTAGAAGTAAATTGAAGAACGTTTTCGTTATCTAAAATAATTTCTGCATCTTCATTATAAGAGGTATTACCTGGGTTTAACTTCATAATCGATTTAGCTGTAACAGATTTACCTGATCCAGATTCACCAACTATACCAAGTACCTCTCCTTGATCTACAGAAAGAGAAATGTTTTCAACTGCTGTTATTCTACCTTCATCAGTATCAAATTTTACATCTAAGTTTTTTACTTCTAATAAGTGACTCATATTACTTTACCTTATGAGGATCTGCTGCATCACGTAATCCATCCCCTACATAAACAAATGTTAAAATTAACACGACTAAGAAAAATACTGGGATAAAATACCATTGATAATTTAAAAGTACATCAGCCTTGGTAGCATTTTGCAAAAGAACACCAAGAGAGTTTACTGGTTCTCTTAAGCCTAATCCTATAAAACTTAAAGCAGTTTCAGATAATAACATGTATGGAAAACTAATTACTAAATCGACAATAATATAACTCGTAAAACTTGGTAACAAATGTCTTACGATAATATGGGTAGATGACGCACCACAAAGTTTTGCAGCAAGAATATATTCTTGGCTTCTTTCACTAAGTAGATGGGTTCTTACTCTTCTTGCAAGTGTTGGCCACGAAATTAATCCAAGTAAGCAAGATATAAAAAAGAAACGCAATTCAGAACTCCACTCTAATGGTGCAAAGGCAGCAAGACACATGAATAAAGGTATAGGTGGTACCGTTCGAATTGCATCAGTAAACATTTGTAATACACTATCAATCCATCCGCCATAATAGCCTGATATTCCACCTATAATTAAGGATAGAACAAAAGATATAAATACACCAAGTGTTCCAACAGCTAGTGAAATATAAATTGCACTTAAGGTTCTGCTAAATAAATCTTTACCTGCCTTGTCTGTTCCAAATATATGAATACCACCCTCTTCAACACCGAATAAATGAGTATTAAATGTAAATCCTGGAATTTTAAAATCTAAAATCTTCCCTGGAAGATTTATATTAAAATCAAAAACTTTATATTCCCATCCTTCAACAAAGAAATAAACGTATCTTCTTTTTTCAGTATCAACTTTATATACCCATCTAAAGTTAGTATCTGCTCCTCTATATTTTTCTAATGTGTGTAAAAACGGCCTAGATGAAAAACCATTCTCATCCCAAAACATTGGAATTTGAGGTGCTCCGTTTTCATAATCTTTATCTCTTCCTTTGATTGTTGGATCATAAGGAGATAAAAAATCTGCAAAGAGACTACAAATAATCATAAATAATAAAATAGATCCAGCAATCATTGCAGATCTATTTCCAAAGAAGCGTGTTCTTACCAACTGCATTTGTGTTGCAGTATAATAAGCTTCTTTTTTTTGATTACTAACCTCCACCCATAACTCCTTTTCTTATTCTTGGATCAATTATAGCTAAAATTATATCAGTAATAAAATTAACGAAAACAATAGTTGCTGTTAAAAGAAAAATAATTGCACCTGCTAATTGCTGATCATTTGATCTTGCTAAAGCCTCAATCAATAATGCACCAGCTTCGGTAAGAATTAAAATCAATGCCACAATCGGCAGCGCACTAAATATTCGATTAAGATCAAAACCTATTGAATTAATGACTGGGCCTAATGAATGCTTTGCAGGATATCTCCACAATAAACTCATACCTGATATTCCTCTAGCTCTTGCAGCCATGACATATAATTTATCATTTTCATCTAACATCAGTGCTCTAACTGTCTGAAGAGCAAAAGCAGTTGCATTCCAACCTAAAACAAAAATTGGTAGCCAAGCTCTACTTAAAAAATCAAATAATTTTGCTGATGACCATGGTTCATTTTCATAATCCTGGGAAAACAAACCAGTCATTGTGTCACCATAATAAACAGTCATAAAAAGCATTATACAAAGTGCAACTAAAAAATTTGGAAGTGCAATTCCAAGATAACTAATAAATTTAAGTGTGTTGTCTAGTGAGGCATATTTTGTCGTGGCTGAAATAATACCAACGGGTATTGCTATTAAATATGAAAAAATAAGTGCTACCAAACATATTGTAAGTGATAGCATAAATCTTCCACTTAATAATTCATTTATATTCATTCTTAAGATGCAACTATCGCCAAAATCACCATTAAAAACTATATTAGAAACCCATTTGCCATATCTATACAAAAAAGGTTTATCTAGACCTAAACGAATTTTTTCTTTCTCTATATCTTCATAAGTTATTTGTGATCCTTGTGTGTTTTTAAATGCAAGATATCTCTCTGCACAAGTTCCTGGGACTAATTCCATTAAAGAAAAAACAATAAAACATACTAGCAGTAAAGTTATAATTGCTAGTCCTGCTCTTGTAAGAGTAAATTGTATAAAATTAATCATATCCAATAATTAGCAATTGAGAATAATTGAAAAAAGAAAAGCGGCAATAAATAATTGCCGCTTTTTGTATATTTTATTAATTTAAATTACTCGTCTAACCACCATTGAGTAGCTAGGTATGGGTATGTTCTGTAATACTCATAAGAAGTAGTTTTAAATTGCGTAAAGTTTTTAAGAGCATTTCTATGATAAGTTGGGAAAGGTGCTTTCACAGTACCTATCAAGAGGCTTTGCTCAGTTAACATTGTAGCAATTTTTTCACCCCACTCATTAGACTCTGCTGTACCAAGAGCATAAGATTGGAATTTATCAATTCCATCACTTAAGTCATACACCCACTGAGGTGGTTCAGTACCTTCAGAGCCATTACTGTCAATGTATGCTGCCCAATCTAAACCTTGTGTATGGTTAAAATAATTACCAAATGGAGGTTTAAATGTTTCTGGGTTACCAGCAACAATTGCAAGTGGTTGTCCTTTATCCCATACATGAACATCTAATTGATTTGCAGCTTGCGAACCACGATATTCATCTGGAGTTACTTCTTTGAAAGTAGTTTTAACTCCTACCTCATTGAAATATCTTGCAACAAGTTCAACTTCAACACCACCAATACCTTGAGTGGCATAATCAATGTTAATAGCTAGAGCATCACCATTTGGAAGTTCTCTAAATCCATCACCATCAACATCTTTTAATCCCACTTCATCAAGAAGTGCATTTGCACCATCTGGATCGTATTGTGTCATGTGCATTTTAATACTTTCAGGAACAAAGTCTGGTGCAGGTGAAAATCCTACAAACTGTTCAACTTTACCTAAACCGTAATAAGCAACATCATTGATTTCATCTCTGTTCATTGCAATTGACATTGCTTGACGGAAACGAATATCACCATACACTTTACGTTTTTCAGGGTCAGGGTGAGTTACATTAAAACTAAATAATGCAGCACCACAACCTGGGTTGATTTGCACACTGTATCCACCTGCATCAGCACCGTCTAACAGTTGAGGTGCAGACTCAAGCTGAACTGACTGAGATTTATAATCAACTTCACCATTAACAAGTTTTAATAGTCTTATTTCGTTTTCATTGATGTATCTTTCATTTTGATAATCAATATATGGTAACTGATTTCCTGCAGTATCAACTTGGTGGAAGTAAGGATTAGCAGCATATACTCTTCCTTCAGTCGTATCTTCAATAGTCATATATGCTTCCAAAGATGGATATGCAGCATAAGGTAGACCAGCTACTAAATCTGGTCTTGCAAGAAGTGGAGTTGGAGTGTCAGTCCATCCTGAGTTTCCATAATATGCAGCAAGTGCATCATAACCATCAGCAAATCCTAAAGCTTGAGCATTTGCATCTGCATTAGAATCAATTTCCGGATGAAACTGTTCTAGGAAATGAGAAGGCATGAAAAACTGGTTATATGACCATGCGATTGTAGCAGTTAAACCAGGGAATGGTGAAGGTAAATTGAATCTAACAGTTTGATCATCAATTACATCAACAGTCATTGGTTCACCACCAACTAATAAATATGGATATGGTTTTTCTCTGATTTTTGGATTCATCATTAAATCCTCATACCAAAACTCTACATCTCTAGCGACAAATGGTTCACCGTTAGACCACTTGTGACCTTTTCTAAGTGTGAAAGTTAAAGTTGTGAAATCGGAATTCCATTCAAAATCTTTAGCAACGTTTGGAACAATAGTAGATAAGTCATCAGCAAAACGAAGTAAATTAACGTGTCGTGTTGAAAGCATATCAGATGTTCCTGCTTCTGTTGCGTTTGAAAGGAAATTAATAGTTCCACCATATTCTCCAACAGAATCGTAAGGAACAACTACTAAAGGTTCATCAGGTAATCGGTCCGCAACACCTGGCAAACCTTTGTTACCCTGAATTGTAGCATTTATACTAGCAATATTTGGATTTTCAGAAAACTTCATAGTGCATCCGGCTGCACTTTCATATTCTGATAATTCATACTGCTGTGGGTACTTTCCGCCAGTTTGACCATCGTTCATCGTAGAACCTTGACAATGACCATCTGCGAAAGAGCTTCCACTCCACACGAAAGTTGTGAAAGAAAATACTAAAATTATGAATAGTTTTTTTAACATATATTTTCTCCTATAAGATAAATTTATCGTATACTTTTTTTGTATACACTTTTGAATTTTTATCAAAAATATTTGACAATTATATTGCATTTTTTTTAAGAAAATTGTGTATTTCTTTTTACAACCAAACAGGATTAGACCAAGCAAAACCGCCATATTTATCAATAATACTAACTCTAAACCAATTTGTATCAAGTATGCTCAAATCAAAAATTGCCTCTGTAATATTATTACCATTTACACTTAAAGATTTAGAACCTTTACCAACTAAAGTTATATGTTCTGCTGGAGATGAAATTACTTTTACTAAATTATTGTTGATTTCAAATTTAAAAATCTCAACCCCAGTTGAAGAATAATATTTTCCCATCTTCAAGGAATCTAAAATGGATTGTTCATTCAAATTATCGGAGGCAACCATTACCCAACCTCCTCCTGCATCAGGCATTCTAAAATGTGAGTCATCTGTAGCTGTTAAAAAAATTTTTTTATTTTCTTGTAATAAAAAATCTACCGTTGCTGTACCAAAACCTCTTGCTGCTTCTATGTGGCATGAGTGGTTATAGATTTCTACGCCATGAGCATGACTTACAGACATGCATTCATCAAAAGTTAAAGTATACCATTCTGGATGTGCAATTGTTACAAATGCACCTGCATCTAATGCTCTTTTAATTAACTCTGGTGCTCTTTCTTGATCATTAGCACACTTAAAATCTACTGGTAATCCATTGGCAACTATATGCCAAAGCTCATTTTTGATATATTTTTTTCCTTTACAATGAAGTTCGGCAGACGGAATCACAATAAAATTATCTTCATTTAAATTAGTTGTATTTAAAACTAATTCGTTAGCAAACTTTTCACCTCTCCAAAGATGTTCAGAGAGACATGTAAAGTCATATCCTAATTTTTTGTATTCATTAACAACTTCATTTGGTCTTAATGCTCCATCAGAATGAGTAGAGTGTCCATGTAAGTTTCCTTTGAAGTAACTTGTTGAATTTTTTGGAGGTAATAAATCCATAGAATTATAATGATAAATATTTTTTATATTTTATTATAATAAAAATCTATATAAATTAATTTATGTTAACTACAGTAATAGGCGCCTATCCAAAACCTAATTATATAAAAATTACTGATTGGTTTAATGCAGCAGGTGGAACAGATACAGAGTATCCAACAAAATTTTATAATAATGAAGTACAGGAAATGGGAAGTAAAGCTGAAGAATTATTTCAAAAGGCAACAAAAGAAATAATAAAAGATCAAGAAGGGTGTGGAATAGATATTTTAACTGATGGTGAAGTTAGAAGAGAAAATTACATTCATTATCATTGTAGACATCTTGAGGGCATTGATTTTGAAACACTCTCTGAAAAAGTAGCAAGAACAGGTAATTACAAATGTTGGCTTCCAACAATAACAGGAAAAGTCAAAGCTACAGAACCTTTTTTAGTTGATGAATGGAATAGTAATCAAAAACTTACTTCAAAACCTCTAAAAATTACAATTCCGGGCCCAATGACCATAACAGATACTATCGCCAACACTTACTATAAATCTGATGAAAAGATGGGAGAAGATTTAGCAGATGCAATAAATGTTGAGATTAAAAGATTAGTTAATGTCGGATGTAAGTATATACAAGTGGACGAACCGTTGTTTGCAAGAAAACCAGAAAATGCATTAAATTTTGGTATTAAAAATTTAGAGAGATGTTTTAAGGATATAAATGATGATAGTGTAGAAAAAATAACACATATTTGCTGCGGATATCCTGATAAATTAGATGCAATTGATTATCCAAAGGCTCCTTTAGATTCTTATAGAAAAATTAGTGAAAGTTTAGATAGCTCTATTATAGACACAGTTTCAATTGAAGATGCGCACAGATATAATGATCTAAAGTTTTTAAAAAATTTTAAAAATACAAAAATTATTTTTGGATTAATAAAAATTGCAAGTTCAGAGATAGAAACTGAAGAAGAAATCATTACAAGAATAAAAGATGTATTACACTTTATTGATAAGCAGCAACTTATAGTAGCGCCCGATTGTGGGTTAGGACATTTATCAAGAGATTTAGCAAAAACTAAATTAAAGATTATGGTAAATGCTGCTAAAAGTTTCTAATGAACTAAAGTTTCTGGATCTATATATTCATAGCTTAAATCATCGGCAATAGCTTTGTAAGTCACTGAGCCTTTATAAATATTTAGACCATCCATAAAGTTTTTATCATTTTTAAGTGCTTTATTAAAACCATTAGCAGCTAAGTTTTGAATAAAAGGTAATGTAACAGTATTTAAAGCAAGAGTTGAAGTTCTTGGAACACCGCCAGGCATATTAGCAACACAATAATGAACAATGTCATCAACGATATATGTTGGATTTGCATGAGTTGTTGGTTTACTTGTTTCCACACATCCCCCTTGATCGATTGCAACATCTACAATTACAGATCCGCTCTTCATTTCTTTAATCATTTCTTTAGTTATAATTTTTGGTGCATTAGAACCAGGAACTAAAACTCCTCCAACAAGCAAATCACATTCAGAAATATAATCTTGAATATTGATTTTATCACTGTGCAAAGGTTCAATTTTATCTCCAAATTTCTCCTTTAATTCTTCTAATCGTTGTTCAGACTTGTCAGTGATGAATACTTTTGCTTGCATTCCTGTTGCAATGATTGCAGCATTTTCGCCAACAACACCACCTCCTAAAATTAGAACTGTTCCAGGTAATACACCTGGAGCACCCCCTAATAATAAGCCACTTCCTCCTTTATGCTTTTCAAGAGAATAGGCTCCAGCTTGAATTGACATTCTACCAGCAACTGCACTCATGGGAGCTAACAACGGCAGTTTATTATTTTGATCAGTTACTGTTTCATAAGCGATACAAATTGATTTTGAATCTATCAGAGCTTTTGTTAATTGGGGAGCAGCCGAAAGATGTAAATAAGTAAATAGAATTTGGTTTTCTTTTAACATTTCCACTTCATTCATTTGAGGCTCTTTAACCTTTATAATCATTTCAGACTCGTTAAATATGTCATCTGCTGAATTAACAATTTTTGCCCCAGAATTTTCATAATCACTATTTGAAAAACCTGCGCCTATTCCTGCATTATTTTGAATTAAAACAATATGATCATCTTTAGTTAATTCTTGTACACTTCTTGGTGTAAGACCAACTCTAGATTCTTGGGCTTTAGTCTCCGAGGGTACTCCAACTTTCATTATCTATTATGCATATAATCTGAAATACCAGTTCTTAGTTTTTCAATAATCTCATCGATATGTTTTTTTTCACATATAAAAGGTGGTGCAACAATTAAACAATCTCCTGTTGCTTTGAGACTTAAGCCAGCTTCAAATAATTTTTTAAAACATGCATAACCAGCTTTACCTAAGCGCTCATCCATCTTAATATCAATTCCACCCATCATTCCATAACCTCTTATATCAGTAATTATATCAAGGTCTTTTAATGAAAATAATCCATCTAAAAAGTAAGGGGACATATCTTTTGCTCTTTCAAAAAGATTTTCTTTTTCAATAATATCCTGCATAGCAAGACCTGCAGCCATTGAAACAGGAATAGCAGAATAAGTGTATCCATGAAAAAATTCTATTGCCCCTGTTGGAGAAGCATCAACAATCGTATCATATATGTGATCTCTTGATGCAACGGCTCCCAATGGTACTACACCGTTAGTTATTGCTTTTGCCATTGTCATAATATCAGGACAAACATCAAAAGCTTGAGCTCCAAATGGTGCTCCCATTCTACCCCAGCCAGTAATAACTTCATCAAAAATTAAAAGTATTCCATGTTTATCACATATTTCTCTTAGGCGTTTTAAGTATCCTTTTGGTGGAACTAAAGTTCCAGTTGAACCAGCTACAGGTTCAACAATACAGGCAGCAATATTTTCTGCTCCTATGTTACCTGCTATTCTTTCTAAATCGTCAGCGAGATCAGCTCCTGTTTCTGGCTCACCTTTTACAAAAAGATTATCAGGCAAATGAGTATGTCTTAAGTGATGAACATTAGGCATCAAAATATTTGAAAAAGTTTTTCTGTTAGCAATCATTCCTCCAACAGAGATTCCACCAATGTTCATGCCATGATATCCACGCTCTCTTCCAACAATATGTGATCGATGTCCTTCACCTTTTGCTTTAAAATATGCGATTGCTGTTTTTATCGCAGTTTCAACAGCAGATGAGCCACATATTGTGAAAAATATTTTATTTAAATCTTCTGGTGTATGTTTAGAAACTTTTCTAGCTAAGTCGAATGAGCCACCGAATCCTTGTTGAAAAGGTTGAACGTAATCTAGTTGCTCTAATTGATTTGAAACTGCTTCTCGTATCTCTGGTCGCGAATGACCAGCTGGACTACAAAATAAACCAGAGCTAGCATCAATTAGTTTATTTCCATAATGATCAGTATAGTAAACGCCTTCAGCTTTTACCATTAATCTAGGACTATTTTTATAATCCCTATTAGAAGTAAATGGCATCCAATGTTCTTCAAGCGAATTTGGTATTTCTGTTCTTTTTTCTAAATCCATATTTTTCCTTTGAAATTTATTGAGTATATGAAAATCAAGCTAATTCAAAGAATATTTCTTTCTTATTAAAGAAATATCATAGGAAAAAATGTAGCAGTGGTATAGAGAAGGGGAAATAATGACTGAAATACCAAAAGATCTTGAATTAAAAGCTTTAGAAACTACAAATGTTCCAGTAGCAGTAGTCTGTCCAAATCAAGAAAGTATATTATCAGCTATAAAAAAAGGTCATGAAATTAATTTAATTAATCCTACTTTAATTGGAAACAAAAACTTAATTGAACAAACGGCTTATTCAATTAATTTAGATATTCAAAATTATACTATTATTGATTCTAAGGATGAACAAGATGCTGCAGCAATAAGTTGTCAACTTGCGAATGAAAATAAGGTTAAAGTAATAATTAAAGGAAATCTACATACTGATATATTGATGCGTTTTTATTTAAAAAAAGAATTTAATTTATTAAAAGGCAAGAGGCTAAGTCATATTTGGTATATGACAAGTGATAAACTGAACAAACCTTTATTCATAACTGATGGTGCTTTAAATGTTTTGCCTAGAGTTGAAATTAAATTACAAATATTGAAAAATTCTGTCGAGTTTTATAAAAAATTAAATAATTCTAAACCTAAAATTGCTATTTTATCTGGTACTGAAGACCCAATAGAAAGTATGCCAAGTTCAATAGAAGCTAAACAGGTTATGGAATTGGCAAAAAAAGAAAATATTGATGCATTTGTCCATGGTCCACTAGGATTTGATAATGCAGTATCAAATGAAGCAGCAAAAATAAAAAATATAAAAAATGAAGTTGCAGGTGATGCGGACATACTTCTTGTTCCAAATTTAGAAACTGGAAATTCTTTATCTAAAATGATGGTATATTTTATGAGTGCCTGTGCAGCTGGTATTGTTATAGGTGGTAAAACCCCAGTAGTTATACCGAGTAGAGCGGACAATAATATTTCAAAATTAGCTTCAATAATGGCTGCAGTTATTGCTTCAAAAAACTGATATTATAAAATTAAAATTTTTTAAATGAAATTAAAACATTATGTACTAATATTAGTAATAACTATTTTATTTGGAAGTGCCTACCCGGTTCAAAAAGTTATTTTTAATGAAAATGTTCCACCATTATTAATGGGTAGTTTAAGAATGTTAGTAGTTTTTTTATGCTTAGTACCTTTTTGGAAATTTAAAATACCAGATAAAAAATATTGGTTACCACTTTTTTGTTTTTCTATATCTATGGGTTTTTTAGCTAATGTTTTCATGACATTATCTCTAAATACTGCAAAAATTGTTTCACCAATAATTATTGGATCGCAACTCGCAATACCTTTTGCAATATTATTAAGTTCAATTTTTTTAAGAGAAAAAGTCAGCCTTAAAAAATGGATGCTTATATTTGTATCATTCATAGGTGTCGTATTACTGGGTTTTGATCCATTAATTAGAGATGAAATGTTTGCATTAATACTTATTAGTTTTATGGCCTTATTTTATGCCGCTGCACAAGTATTTTCTAGATACCTAAAAAATTTAGAAGTGACCTTAACAAATGCTGTGATGGGATTTATTGGATTTATATTTTTAATTATTTCATCATCAATCTTTGAGGGTGAAATTATGAAAGAAATTCAAAAAATTAGTCTTCAGTCATGGTTATTAATTTTACACTCAGGTATATTTGTATCTATAGGTGCACACATGTCTATGTTTTATTTATATAAACTTTATCCAGTAAATAAGGTTTTTCCTTTTTACGCATTGTTTCCTGTATTTGGCGTAATTCTTGCCTTCATTATTTTTTATGAAATACCAACATTTATTACAATATTAGGTGGAATAATAGTTATTGTATCAACTTTTTTAATCAATAGAGAAGATTAATAAGTTATTAGGTATTTGCTATCTTTTAAATCCAGGCAATTAGCTATTGAATGATTGTAATAATCATCGTTATTAAAATCTAAATATTTACCTCCAGAAAACTTAAATAGAATATCATCTGCAGAATCATTTACATGAAACTGATCTTCTGAAACATTATTTGTTGAACATTTATTAGGAAAACCTAATAAATGTAATAATTCATGAATAATGAGCTGTTCTTCACTTCCAAGCTCATCTCTATCTTTTTCAATTATGACTGAACAAGTATCTTTATTTTTAAAATCTGAATTAGTATAAATAACTGCAACTTGTCCATCATATCTTGCTCGACCACATGTTGTATGAAAAAAACTTTTTCTTTTTTCCCATCCCTCAAAAAATACTATAAATTTTTTATCATCAAAATTGTTAAAAATATTTTTATTTGCATAAATAATTTTCTCTACCCTTGAAGCATTATCATCAGATTTATTTTGAATAGAATTAAAAGTATTAAACCAATTTAATGATTTATTAACTCTTATAAATGTAATATCAAGAAAATCATCTTTATAGTCGAATTTTATTTTTTGTTTATCACTATTCTTAAAGAACCATTCATTAATATTAAAAATGGTTTTTTCTATCTTATTATTAATATCGAAGTTTCTACTTAATTGATCACATGGCACAAGATATATTAAGTGAACAAGTTTTTTATCATTATCTTTGTTATCTATAAAGTATCTATTTAACTGCTTATCTATATTTAAATTTATTATTGTTTTTTTTAAATCTTGCGAATTATCTTTACAATATTCGGGAGTAATTTTTTTTTCTGGTTTAAAAAAATATTTCCATTCATCATCATAAAATTGAAAATAAAGCACAAAGTAAATTAAAATAAAGAAGAATATCGATACAGGTATAATAAAGTATCGATTCATTATTTATTATCTATTTAGCAGTCCATCCACCATCAATAACAAGTGAAGATCCTGTCATCATTGATGAAGAATCCGAAGCAAGATATACAACTGCTGTAGCAATATCACTTTCAGTTGCTACCTTTCCAAGAGGTATGTTTTTAATTACTGATTTTTTAAAATTCTTATCTTTGAAAAATTTTTTTACCATTGGTGTTTCCACAAAGGTTGGGCAAACTGAATTTACTCGAATATTGTACTTAGCTAAATCAATAGCCATACCCTTTGTTAATCCCTCAATCCCAAATTTTGTCATGTTGTAAACACTTCTTAACGGGGCTCCAACCTTTCCTAGTTGTGAGGAGATATTAATTATTGATGCGCCAACTTTTTTTCTATTTTTTGATTTAAGCATTACTTTTGTTGCAAGTTGTGCAATATCAAATGATGCTTTTATATTTAAGTCTACAACTTCACTCATATCTTTTCTTTTTATTTTTGTAAAAAACTCTGGTCTGTTTGTTCCAGCATTATTTACTAAAATATCTAATTTAGTAATATTTGAGAAAATTAGTTTTATTTCTTTTAAATTTGTTACATCACATACATAATAATTACATTTTTTATTAAATTTTTTTATTATTTTTTGCACTTCTAAAAGATCTTTTTCAGTTCTACTAATTATAATTAAATTTGCACCTACTTCTGCTAACGCTATTGCACATGCCCTACCAATACCCTTGCCAGCACCTGTAACAAGAGCTGTTTTATTTTTTAAATTAATTTTCTTAAAATACATTCTGGATAATCTTTATAATGAAAATATAGTTTCATCTAATATACTCATTTTCTTTAAGCACATATTGAAATTGTCATCTAAGTGGTAGTTCCCTGGAAAACCAATGCATTTAATTCCTGCATTTACTGCTGATTTACTACTCTCTTCTGTATCCTCTATTGCCAAACACTCTCCAGGGAGTAAATTTAAACTTTTAATAGCAACATTATAAATATCAGGATTTGGTTTTTCATTTCTTACCATGGATTTGTTACCAATAAAGTCAAAATTATTTTTTGAAATTTGACCAATTAGACTTTCAAAAACTGCATCAACATTATTTATAGTCGTGGAAGTAGCAAAACCTAATTTTATATTATTTTTTTTTGTAAATTTAATTATTTTATCTACACTCTTTCTTAATTCTTGTTTATTTTGAGAAATAAAAGAACTAAATATTTCAGTTTTTCTATTTCTTATTTTTTCAGCATTTATATTAACATTATTTTTTTCAGCAAAATCTTCTACCCTTTTTGTACCACCAGATTTTTTTAACAAAATTTTATAATCTTGCTCATCCCAATACCAATCAAGACCAGCTTCTTTAAAAGCTTGATTAAATGAATTACGTTGAATATTAGAAGACTCAATAAGTGTTCCGATAGATCCAAATAGAAGTGCTTTATATTTCATAGTATCAGAAATTTATGTTCTACTAACCCTTTACTGCTCCAGCAGTTAAACCACTAATTAATTGTCTTTGAAAGAACATGATTATCATAAACAGTGGTGCAGTTGCTGATACAACACTTGAGACTGCCCACATATAATTTCCACTGTGTTCAATTGTACCTAAATAAGCATTAATTTTAGGGACCATTGTATAATTTTGTTGATTTAAGAGAAGTGAAGTAACCGTAAAATCATTATAGGCTAACATCATACTAAATAAACCTGCTGTAACAACACCAGGCCACATAACAGGCATTATAACAAATCGAAATGCTTGGAAATATGAGCAACCATCAATTAGTGCACTTTCATCTAACTCTTTAGGTACTGTCTTAAAGAAAGAATAAAGTAACCATAATGTAAAAGGTTGATTGATTGCAACTAAAACAATTATGGTAGTTGGAAGTATACCCCAAACATTCAATTGGAAGAAAGGAAAGAGATAACCAGAAACTAATGTAATGTGTGGCATTGCTCTAAAAATCAGAGCAGCTATCAAAATCCAAAAAGTATATTTATATGTTGATCTTGACAATGCATAAGCACCTAATGTTCCTAAAAACAAAGAGATTGTGACAACAGAAACAGTAATAATAATTGTGTTCATTGTTGCTTTCCAAAATTCACCTTCAGTCCAAGACTCTACATATGCCTTAACTGTAGAAGTATCTCCTGTTTCAATAAGTGTGTTAACTCCCGTTACTGCAAACATCCAATCAGCTCTTGAGAAAAAATCAGCTTTTACTTTAAATGATCCCCAAAAGGTCCATATAAAAGGAAATACGGAAACAATTAACCAAGCAATTATAAAGAAACTATTTATTAAAATTAGTTGTTTTGAATATCTATTAATTTTTGATTCCATATTATCTTTCTGTTCTAAATTCTCTCCAAGTTCTTATAAGAACTGGTGTTAGTAAGACTGCCACCCCAACGATAGTTAACATAGATGTTGCTCCTGCAGACCCAAATAACATTTTGTTTTCACTTCTTAAGTCGTTATAAATCATCCACGAAAGTGATTGGGCAACTCCTTCAGCAGCAAAACCAATTATTGGTTCAAGAACTCTAAAATTATCCATTAGACAAATTAATATTATAAATGTTGCTACTGGATAAAGATGTGGGATAACAATATGTCTTACTCGTTCGTATCTTGAAGCTCCATCAATAATTGCAGCCTCAATTGGGTCTTGAGGGACAGTTTGCAATGCTGCATAAAACACCACAAAAGCAAAAGGTGTATTGTGCCAAATACCGTATATAATTAGAGTAATCCAAGTTAATTGACTTGAAGACTTTAATGACAAGTTTGGATCATCAAATAAAAATTGAATAAATGAACCTAATATTCCTTTAGCATCTATCATCCAGAATAAAACGAGAGATCCAATCAATGGTGTTACAATCATAGGCAGTATAACACCAAAAATAGTTGGACCTTTTAAGCTTTTTGTAATCGTATTTACACTTAATGCAACGATGAAGCCTAAAACTACAACTGGTGGTGTAACAGCAAAACAAAATGTAAGTGTGAACAAAAGTGCTTTGTAGAAAGGTAAATTTAATAAGATATCTATAAACTCAGCTATGGATAAGGAATTAGTCCAAGCCTCTTTAATTTCACTAAAAGCCAAATGGTTTCTATCTCCATAAGTCCCCAAACCATTGAACCTTCCAAGAGGTTGTTCTTCTTGTAATTTTGTTGTTGCTTCAATATCTACTTTTGTTTCTGTTTTACATCCAAATGGATCACATTTTTCTACTTCCATTAAAATTTGTTCAGGCTCAATATGAAGGGACTGAAAAAAACTAGAAATAATGGGAAGACCAATAAATAATAGCATTGCCAATCCACTTGGAAAGAAGAACCAAAAAAATGTTCTGTGGGGCATCTATTTCTTACTAAAAAAAAAGTGGAACATAATAATGTTCCACTTTATCATAAAAAATTATACGTTTTATAGAAAACCTTGCTCAGTAGCTTTTGCTACATAAGCAGCTTCTACATCCGCCAACGCTTTTTCAGCAGACTCATTTCCTTGAAGAAATTCAACAAGTTCTGTACTCAGAGCACCATGTAATAAACTCATGTATGGTAAGCTTGGGTAAGGTGTTGCACCTCTGTTAGCAGCGTCAACAACTGGTCCTGCTGTATCTCCAGGCGAATAACCATCAATCAACCAAATTGTTGCATTTGGATTAGCATTTGCCATTTCTGTTGAAGTTGCTGCACCTAAAAGAGCTCTAAAAGATGCTTCTGCATTTGCATCAGAAGTATTCGTTGCAATTCCAAATCCATCCCACCAAAGAGTTGTTGCTGGTTTGCTTCCTCCACCTACAGATGGAGAAGGAGCTAATCTAGTATCAGCTTTAATCGCTTGATCACCTTCATCATCTAACAATGAAGCCGCACCTGAGTTCCAGATATGCATTAATGCTACATTACCAGACTCCCATTCTTCTTTAACTGCATTTGTATCTTGAGTTAAGAAATCAGGGTTACTCACTTCTGTTAATCTTTTAAGCATGTTAAGAGCAGCTACACCTTTAGCATTATTAACACTTACTTCAGCTGTTCCAGATTTAAAAAATTCACCTCCGTGACCAAGGTACATATTTACAAACTCTTGACCTAAGTTCCATCCAGATTTGAAAGCTCCAGCATATGGGTTAGCCATTTTGCCAGATGCCTTAATTTTTTCTGCAGCTGCAATTACTTCTTCGTAAGTTGAAGGAACAGCAATACCTAAGTCATTAAGAATACTTTCTCTGTACCAAAGATGTTGAGCATTAGCCATGAAAGCTACTGCGTATATCTTTCCATCAATCACAATTTTTTGATTGTCTTGTAATGCACTTCCGTATTTAGCAACTAAATCATCAAGTGGACGAATTAAGTTATCATTCATTAAAGTTGTAATTGAACCATTAGTTACAAGTTTAGCAGAGAATTCAGCTGGGTTAGCTGACAGTGCTGCTACTTGTAATTTATTATGATCAACGGAATGAGTTACAGAAAAATCTGCATCAGGTCCTGCACAACTTTTTACTTCATCCATGAAAATTCTGTATGTTGTAAATTCGTTTGCTAGAATCTTTATTGATCCATCTGTTACTCCACAAGGTGAGTGCCCATCGGCATATACACTTGTGCTAACAAATGAGAACAATAGAGCAATTAATAATTTTTTCATATATTTCCCCTTATTAATAAAGTGTGAAATTCACATTTATGTATAAATCCTTTATATTGGTATTACGAAATAATGCAATAATATGAATTGATATTCAAGATTTTGAATATTGAAATAGGGGGAAAATTCATGAGTTTTAAAAAAACTGCGACATCACAGGACGTAGCAAAACTGGCAGGGGTATCCCAATCAGCAGTTTCAAGATGTTTTACTAAAGGAGCCAGTATTTCTAGTAGAACAAAGTTAAGAGTATTGGAAGCAGCCAGGAAATTGAAATATAAGGCGCCTAATGTATCTTCTAATTCAGCATCTAATGATGATAGTGGATTAGTAGCCGTCATTTTACCTTACGTTACAAGCAGATATTATCCAGAAGTTTTAATTGAGTTACATGAAGCGCTTAGGAATGGAGGTTTTAGAATCTTATTAATTACCACTGATGACGGAGAAGAATTAGATGAAAAATTAATACAACCATACTTAAAAGAAAAACTTATTGCAATAATATCAGCAACAAAACCTACTGATAAATTTGTTGAAGATTGCAGTCAAAAAAGAATACAATTTATTGCCTATAATAGAAGTTGGAATATACCAACAATAAGTTCCGTTGCATGTGATCACCGTAATGGAGGGCAATTAGTTGCTGAGTATTTTGCCAAAAAAAATCATAAAAATATTGGCCTCATTGAAGGACCAAAAGGATCTTTTGTTAGTGATGAGCGATGCAAAGGTTTTAAAAATTATCTTAAAAATTATAAAAAAATTAAATTAAATATTGAAAAGGGTTTTTTTACATACGAAGGTGGATATCAAGCAACAGAAAAAATTATCAATAAAAAGGTAAGTGCAATATTTTGTGCTGATGACACAATGGCATTCGGATGTTTAGATTATATTAAAAAAAATACTTCATTAAAAACTCCTTCTCAGTTAGAAATTATTGGTTATGACGATATATCAATGTCAGCTTGGGATTCATATAACCTGACAACTGTCAGACAGCCTATTAGGCAAATGTCAAAACTGGCAACTCAATTAATAAATGAATATATTAAGGATCCAGATTTTGAACCTATAAATCATATAGTACAGGGAAGACTTATCAAAAGAAAAACTACAAAATAATTTATTTAAATTTTAATCCCATCTGTTCGAAAACACCATGATTATCTACCATAACGTAATTATCTAAAAACTTTCCATCTTTAATTGTCCAAAAATCTGAAAATTGCATTTTTATAGATTTGCCTGTTGGCTCTACTCCAAGATATATTCCGCTATGTGTGCCTGTTAAAAATCCCGTTGCACTAATCCACTCACCTTCAGCAACCACGATATCATTTTTTACATGATAATCTGGAAATGCTTCATAAAAAGGTTTGAGAACTTTATATTTAAAATTTTCTATACCATGGATATCGCCAAAACCTGGAGGACCGTGCCAAATCATATTATCATGCCAGTACTTATGTTGTGCTTCTAGATCTTGTGCGTTAAGTGCATCATACATATCAGCTAATAATTTTTTACTTTCAACTAAAGTCATTTTTTATCTCCTAAAATTTGCATTAGAATTGCAAGCTCATTAAAACCAGTCCACTCTTTAATAATTTTATTATTTTTAATTTCCCATTGAGTAATTCCCCACAAATACACTTCTCTATTAGTTGGTTGGCCATATGAACCATTACCTTTATGGGTTCCTACTGCGCCCCAACGAACCGATACTAAGTAACCATCTTTTGTATTTCCCATCCAGTATAAATCTTCAATACTGAGTGCAAGATCAGGAAATGAAGCTAAAAGTGATATTATAAATTTTCTTAATTGCAAAATTCCTTTAAATTTACGGCCAGTTGAACCTTCAAATTCTACATTACTCGAGTATGCTTTATTTATTGCAGAAAAGTTTCGTCTATTCCAAATTGTATCATAAACTGCATGAACAAACTCTCTTACATTTTTGATTTTATCTGGAATATCAAAACTAATTGGTTTTAATTTAGTAATATTTCTTGTTGGCTTAGATTTTTTAAAATGAGGGGCATAGGGCCCAGCAACTCCCTCATCGACAAGTTGCTTAGCAACCTGATTTAAATCCAATCCGAGTTGTTTAATTAAGCCTGCTGTATCATAAACAACATTTTCGTAATAAATTTCATTATTTTTTGCTACACAATTCGCAATACAAAATAATCTTACTTTTTTACCTGTTGGTTTGGAAAATTTGCTAAATCCAGTATTTGTTCCAGTAATAATTGTTCTATGCGAAGTATGAAAACTTGCATTTTCATCTCCTGCCCAAATAACTTCATCTGCAAATAATCGAATATCTGGAAAAGCGTTGTTTGTATGTACAGTATCAGCTACAATTTTTTCAGATCCAGATTGTAAACCAAATTCATCCCAAACTCTGCAATCTTTACTGTAGGTGTCATAGATATAGCCAATATTTTTTTCTTCCCATATTTGATACGTAATCCTTACAATATAATCGATTATATTTTTATACTGATCCTCAAACCCCTTCATTGATTGATATTTAAGTTTTTTTGGTTTTGGATTTAATGATTTAGCTGTTCCTCCCCCACCATATGCTTTTAATGAAATATCATAACCCTTAGGCATATGATGATCGTGAAGGGCTTCTGGTCTTTTGTCTGTGATTTTATTAAATTTCATAATTTGTATTTGTAATGAGATACATTTAAAAATATTTCAAAGCAATGAAATTTTATTCAAAAAAATGAATATTGTCTTTTTTAGTTTATTAATATAATCAAAATTCAATGACTGATCTCCAAGCAGAAAAAAAATTAGTATTAGATTATTTCAATGAAATAGATAGTTGCAACATTGATTCATTATCTGGAGTTATATCCAAATACGCATCAGATGATTTTAATATGAAATGCACCCACCCATTCAACAAACTAAGTAGTATAGATCTTGTTGCTAATAATCTTTGGAAACCAATTAAAGATTCATTTTCGCCTATACAACGTCGATTAGATATATTTTATGCTGGGATAAATTCACTAGATAAAAATAAAGGGAAATGGATCTCCAGTATGGGTCATTTCATGGGTGTTTTCAATAAGCCGTTTGTAGGCCTTAAACCAAATAATAAATCAATTTTATTAAGATTTGCAGAATTTTACAAAGTGGAAAATAACAAAATTACTGAAGGAGCTATTTTTTTGGATGTAATGAATTTAATGCAGCAACTAGGTCTTTCTATAATTCCTGAATCTACAGGTCTTATTTGTGTAACACCTGGACCAATGAATCATAAAGGTTTAAAATTTGATATTTCCAATGAAAGTGAAAGTCAAAAAACATTAGATTTAATTCATAGAATGCGCGATCGACTTGTTAAAGGATCCAAAATGCAATCTTATAAAGAAGAATTAGAATTAGATTGGCATAATGACATGATTTGGTGGGGACCAGGAGGTATAGGAGCTTCATATACTATTGATGGTTATCAAAGAGGACACACAAAACCATTTCAAGATGGTTTAGAGTTTGTTCGTTTCAATGGACACGTACTTAGTAGCTCTGAAGATGATCTTGGAGGTTGGTTTGGTTGGCCAAATTTAATTATGAAACCTAAAGGAGAATATTTAGGATTAACAAGTGCAAGTGATACTGAATCAGAAATGAGAGTTGTAGATTTATATCGAAGAGATGGAGATAAACTGGCTGAAAACTGGATCTTTATTGATCATTTACATTTTTTAAAAAAACTAGGAGTTGATCTTTTAGAAAGAGCAAAATTTTTAAATCAGTAATTAGATAACTTTTGAGGCAAGTTTAGTACCCTCAACTAATGCATGAAGCTTTTCATAACAAATTTTTTCATCAATTTTTCCAAAACCAGCAAATGTACTAAAACCACAATCTGTTCCTGCCATTAATTGATCTTTAGGAATGACTGTAGAAAACTGAATTAATCTATCTGCAACAACTTCTGGATGTTCAACAAAATTAGAGGTTGAGTCGATTACGCCAGGAACTAGGACTTTATCTTTTGGTAACTTTATATCTTGAAAAACTTTCCATTCATGTGCGTGCCTAGGATTAGAAGATTCAATCAGAAAGTATTTTATCTTTGATTTCAAAATTATAGGTAATATTTTCTCTAGAGCAATATCGTGTGTATGGGGCCCTTCATAATTACCCCAACATATATGCATTCTAGTTTGTTCAATATCAACATTAGATAATGCTGAGTTTAGACATTCAATTTGTAGTTCTGCACGTTTAATAAATTCATCCTCAGATAAGTTTTTAAAATTCATGTGTCTTGCTAAAGCAAGGTCTGGGCAATCTAATTGAACTTGGATATCTGATTTTGTAATTAGCTCATATTCTTTAGCCATAATATTAGATAATTTATCCAAATATTCATCTTCGGTACTATAAAATTTATTTGGCATAAAAACATTTATGACTCCAGGTGATGCAGAATTCATAAATGCATGTCGATGATTTAGTTTATCAAGTGAATTTTTAAAATTATTTATATCCTTTTGAAGAGACGTTTCATCTTTTACTTTTAATTCGTTTGTACAACATGGCCTGGTATAAGTTGGTGTGCCACCACTTTTAGCTATCTTTTCTTTGTATTCTGGAAAATCATCAAGATCAGCAGGTGCTCTTCTTTCGCTTTCACCTGAGAAACCATCAATTCTGTCTTTAATATATGTAGCGTAGCTAATTTTACTCATCTCCCCATCACTGACAAAATCAATTCCAACATCAAGTTGTCTCTTAACAACACTTTCTACGTTGTTTTTTAATACTTCATCAAAACTACTTTGACTAAATTTCTCTCCTTTATCTTTTGCAAATAAAAATTCTGAAAGTTCTTTTGATCTAGGAAGGCTTCCAACATGTGTTGTCAAAATATTAGACATTAAATTAACCTGTTTTTAATAAAATCTGTTTCCAGATCATAGTTTCATCATAGAGAACCCACTCATTTTTAATACCTCTTTCTCCAAATTCAACATGATTAATACCCATTATATAAATTTTCGAATTAGAGGCTTTACCAAAAAGACCATCTCCTTCATGTTTACCTACCATAGACCATCGAAGTGAAGCTTTTTTAGGTTCATATTTTTCTTCATTAAAAGCAATGTGCTCGACTGAGAACAATGCGTTAGGAAAAGCATCTCTTAATTGTTTCCAAAATTTTTTTACCTCATCCCTACCATGGTGAGTATTTCCCCCTGGTTGAAATTGCTGAATGGCTCTGTCATAACTATCATTTATTGTTTTCTCTAAATTAATGTTCATTATAGAGGTTAAAATACTTGCATATAATTCTCCAATGTTACCAGATTCTAATGTAGGAGATTTATAAATTGATTTAACAGGTGTATTTTCATCAAAGGGTTTACTAGCTTTTTCAGGACCACCTTCATCTTTAATAAGATTGCTTGCAAATTTCTTGGGGTCAATTCCAATTTGTCTCACAATTGCTCCTTGATCTCTTACAAGCCACTCATCATAAACTTGATTATTCATACACGCACAATCAGCAATAGTTCGGTAATATAGTTTTTTTCCTGTCGCTTTCCCATACATCCCATCAACAGAATGAGTAGAGGTTGATAAAATGCGATGTGATGAAAAATATCCCTCATCATCATTTCCTGTCCAAATTACATCTTCACCTAAAAGTGTTCTGTCGGGAAATAGTTTTTTACTAGCATAGGTACTTTCAATCACAGGGTCTGCACCATAAATAACTCCAGATGGAGATCTTGTAGGTGTGGGAAGGCTTACATTTGGAGTATCAGCATAATAATCTCTTATTGCTTCAACATCATTGTTTTCCCAAATTTGATATGTGATCTTTAAAATATAATCAGGAAAATCTTTGAATTGTGAATCAAATCCTTTCATATAATTAATATTTAGTTAGTTTGTCGTATTATAAATAAATTGCCATCATGATCACTTATCTGCCTGATTGAACGTAGTGAATTTTTTGGTACTGAAAAGGTATCCTTTTCTTTAATCACTACTTTGTCTCCATCACAATCTATTTCCCATTCACCAGATAAACAGTGATAGACTTCTGATTTCTCCAGTTTGTATTCATGTATATGGGCATTTTTTCCATTAATAAGAGAAAGACTAAATCCTGTAACATGGGGTATTTTTGGAGTAAACGATTTATCGTGAATTTTAAATTGATCAATATAGTTAATAATTTTATTAGACTGATAATGGTCATCATCAACAAAGTGTTGATCTTTATCATTAAATCTAATAACAAATTTTTCTATATCTTCTGAAGAGTAGTGGTCAAAACTTTCTAATTCATTATCTTCAAGCGGTTGAATAACCTTAGTCTCATCTGTTATTTTCTGTTTCTCTGTATCAATTAAAGAATTATCATTCATTAATACCATGCCAGATTCTTTTGCATCTTTTAAAAGTTTAGGTGTCCAAGTAATTACACCTGGATCATTTTCACCTAACACAACAAACATTAAAGCTTCTTCATCACTTACATTTTGAAAACCTCTGAACATGTTTGTGGGAAAAGAGGCAATGTCGCCTTTATTTAGTATCACTTCACCTTCCGTGCCATCAACGCCCCAATAAAAACGCCAAGCTCCTGAATGAATGATAAAAACCTCAGCAGTTGTGTGACTATGTAATCCAGAACCATTCATAGGTGCAGCGCTTACCGCACCAATATTAAAACCATGTTCTTCAGCTATTTTAACATTTTGTTTAGCATCTTCGCTTACGCCAGGACCTATAACTGAATAATTTTTTCTATCTTGATGACCTTTTAGTTTTCCCTCAACAAATGGTATATTACTGGGAATAAGTTCATCGAATTTGGCTAATCTAGATGTAATATTAATTGACATATTGTAATGATCTTTTATTCATTTTTTTTGAATATTATTCAAAATAATGAATAAATCAATTATTATTTAACAATAGTGTTATTAAATTATTATGGCAAATAAAATACAAAATTTTGATACAGGTGAGAAAGATAACTCAAATATAATTCACATAGACCTTGATCCAAAAATCAATATAGATAACAAAATATATTTTAAAAATTTATTAAATAAAATTGCTGAGTGCTCCATTGAAGATTTAGAAGATAATCTTGCAAATTTATATCATACAGATGCAGAGTTTAATGGTTTTCATCCAATTAATGAAATTAAGGGAATTGAAGAAATAAAAAATAAATATTTATTACCTCTTAAGAAAGCATTTCCAGATCTAGAAAGAAGGAATAATCTAGTTATTGGTGGTGCATTTAGAGATAAAGTTTTTGTTTCATTTATTAGTCATTTAACTGGAACCTTCACAAATGAGTGGTTGGGTGTAAAGCCAACTAACAAAACAATTTATCTTAGAACATGTGAAGCACATCAAATAACAAATAACAAAATAATAAAATCATATACATTAATAGATACTGTAGATTTTATACGTCAAGCCGGACATTGGCCTATAAATAAATCTCTTGGAGTAGAAGGGGTATGGCCTAGTCCAATCACAGGTGATGGAGAAAATAACCAAAATTTAGATAAGGAATTATCTCTCCAATCTTTAAATCAAGATTTAACTATGCAAAGAAGTTTAAATATTAAACCTGAGACTGAGCCAGGTCTATCAAAAAATCAAATAAGAGAAAAATTAATTAATCATCCCCAACAAGATTTTTGGCACCCAAAAATGATGTGGTACGGTCCAAGTGGTATAGGTACAGCTAGGGGTTTAAATGGTTTTATTGATCATCACCAACTCCCATTTAGACTTACATTCAAGGAGAGAGACTATTGGAAAATTGGTCATTACATAGAAATTGGAGATGGAAATTATTCTATGACTGGGGGTTGGCATAGCATCCAGTGTGTTCATGGTGCAAGTGATTGGTTAGGATATGAACCAACTCATAAAAAAATAACAATGAGAGTAATGGATTTTTATTTACATCATGAAGGTCTAATTAGAGAAAATTGGGTACCAATTGATATAGCACACATACTATATCAAATAGGTATTGATATATTTAAATTAATTCATAAAAAATAATCATGACAATTGAATATTTAAAAAAAGGTTTAGATGAAAAACAAAGAATTGAAGATAATGATAAAATAAAAAAAATAGTGGAGGAAACATTAAGTAAAATTGAATCAGAGGGTGATAAATATATTAGGGAGTTATCACAAAAATTTGATAATTATTCACCAGATAGTTTTAGATTAAGTGAAGAACGAATTAATCAACTAATTAGTGAAGTCTCTGATAATGATAAAGAAGATATTAAATTTGCTCAAAAACAAGTAAAATCATTTGCTGAAGCACAACTAAAAACTTTAAATGAATTAGAAGTAGAAACACATCCAGGTGTAATTCTTGGTCATAAAAATATACCTGTGCAAGCAGTTGGTTGCTATGTACCGGCAGGTAAATTTCCTATGGTAGCATCCGCGCATATGTCAGTTGTTACTGCCTCTGTTGCTGGAGTGCCAAGAATAATTGCAACGACTCCTCCCTTCAATGGAAAACCAAATCCAGCTGTAGTTACGGCAATGAAGTTAGGTGGTGCACATGAAATATATGTTTTAGGTGGAATGCAAGGAGTAGGTGCAATGGCAATTGGAACTGAGACTATAAAACCAGTTGATATGTTAGTTGGTCCTGGGAATGCTTTCGTAGCTGAAGCTAAAAGACAGTTATATGGAAAGGTAGGTATAGATCTATTTGCTGGTCCAACGGAAACAATGATCATTGCAGATGAAACTGTTGATGGTGAAATATGCGCAACAGACCTATTAGGACAAGCAGAACATGGTTATAATTCTCCTGCAGTGTTGATTACAAACTCCAGAAAACTTGCTGAAGACACATTAAATCAAATTGATAGGTTTTTAGAAATACTACCTACAAAAGACACTGCAGCCATAAGCTGGAGAGATTATGGTGAAATTATTCTATGCGATACTTATGATGAAATGCTTATCAAGGCTAACGAAATAGCTTCTGAGCATGTGCAAGTGATGACAGATAGGGATGATTGGTTTTTAGAAAAAATGACTTCTTATGGTGCTCTATTTTTAGGTCCAAGAACTAATGTGGCAAATGGTGATAAAGTTATAGGAACTAATCATACACTACCTACAAAAAGGGCTGGTCGTTATACTGGTGGGCTTTGGGTGGGCAAGTTTATAAAAACACATACCTACCAAAAAATTATAACTGATGAAGCTGCATGTAAAATTGGTCAGTATGGATCTAGATTATCACACTTAGAGGGATTTATTGGTCACACTGAACAATGTAACATAAGAGTAAGAAGATATGGCGGTATAAATGTTGAGTATGGAAAACCTGCTTCAAAGATAAAAGATTAGATAATATTATTTTTTTTCATATAATTCAAAATCTCATCTGCTAATTTTTCAGGATTTTTTGAGATAGTTTGCAACTTTATTTCTGGTGAAGTTGGCACTTCATAGACAGAGTCAACACCAGTAAAATTTTTAAGCTTTCCTGATCTTGCCTTTTTATATAATCCTTTTGGATCTCTTTTTTCACACTCTTGTAAAGGTGTATCAACAAAAATTTCTAAAAATTCATCTTTTTCAAATAAATCTCGGGCCATTTTTCTTTCAGATTTAAAAGGTGAAATAAATGAAACTAATGTTATTAATCCTGCATCCGTCATTAGTTTTGATACTTCTGCAACTCTTCGTATATTTTCTACTCTATCAGCATCAGTGAAACCTAGATCTTTATTTAGACCATGTCTAACATTATCACCATCTAATAAATAAGTTCTTTTATTTAATTGATGTAATTTTTGTTCTAAAATATTTGCAATCGTTGATTTTCCAGAACCTGAAAGACCTGTAAACCACAGAGCACAGGGTTTTTGTGAATTCATACTTGATCTTTTTTTCTTATCAATTGTCATTTCATGCCATGAAATGTTTGTTGACCTTCTTAACTCATAATCAACCATTCCTGCACCAACAGTTAAATTATTAAATTGATCAATTATTACAAAACTTCCAAGTTGATTATTAATTGAATAAGATTTAAAAAATGTTGATTTACTCAATGCAATTTTACAATATCCTATATCATTTAATTCTAAAGATTTTGCTGGTATTTTTTCGTAAGAGTTAATATTTATTTTGTGTTCAAGCTTTGTTATTTTCCCACTTATATAAGAATTAATAAATCTAAATATATAATTTCTTTCAGGTAACATTTCATCTTTATGCATCCATATAATATGTGCAGAAAATTGATCAGCTATTTTTATATTTTTTAAATCAGTTGTAATTAAATCACCTCTGGAAATATCTATTTCTTTATCGAGAGAGATTGTTACTGCTTGATTTTCAAATGAAGAATCTGAACTTCCGTCAGGAGTTAATATCTTTTTAATTTTAGCTTTCTCTCCAGATGGAACTACTGTGATCTCATCATCTACATTAATTTTACCTGAGGAAATCGTTCCACTGTATCCTCTAAAATCTGAGCTTGAACGATTTACCCATTGCACAGGCATAGAAAATTTCTCATCAATATAAGATTTAGAAACTTCAAGGTTTTCCAACGTGCTGATTAATGTTTCTTTTTTATACCATGGCATATTATCTGATCTAGTAAAAACGTTATCGCCAACAAGTGCTGACAGTGGAATATATTTTTTAGAAGAAAAATTAAAATTTTTAGAAATAATTTCAAATGATTTTATTATTTCATCATAAACTTTTTTATCATAATTTACTAAATCCATTTTATTTATTGCAATAACAACATGACTAACTTCTAAAAGTGATAAAATAAATGTATGTCTCTTTGTTTGATCTAAAATACCTCTTGTTGAGTCTATTAAAATAATACCAACATCAGAATTAGATGCACCAGTTGCCATATTTCTTGTATATTCTTGATGTCCAGGAGTATCGGCAATTATAAACTTACATTTATCTGTTTCAAAATATCTATAAGCTACATCAATTGTTATACCTTGTTCTCTCTCAGCTTGTAAGCCATCAATAAGTAATGCTAAATCTATTTCTTTTCCTTGTGTGCCATATTTTTCGCTTTCAAATTTAGTTTGTGAAAGCTGGTCACTGTAAATACTTTTAGAGTCAAATAATAGTCTTCCAATTAATGTTGATTTACCATCATCTACAGAACCACAGGTTAAGATCTTAAGTTGATTTTTGAAATTTTGTTTTTTAAAAAATGTTTCAATATCCATTAGAAATAACCATCTTGTTTTTTTATTTCCATTGATCCAATTTGATCTGAGTCTATTAATCTTCCTTGTCTTTCAGAATTCTTCGACTCAAGCAATTCAATAATAATTTGTTCAATATTTGAAGCTTTTGACTCTATTGCGGCAGTTAAGGGATAGCAACCAAGTGTTCTGAATCTAACTAATTTCTCTTCAACTTTCTCATTTTTATTTATCTCAAGTCGATCATCATCCACCATTATCAACATATCATCTCTTTTTATTACTGGTCTTTTTGCTGCAAAATATAGAGGAACAATAGGAATATTTTCTTGATAAATATATTGCCAGACATCAACCTCTGTCCAATTTGATAAAGGGAATATTCTTACACTTTCATCTTTTGATATCTTAGTATTAAATAAATTCCATAATTCTGGTTTTTGGTTTTTTGGATCCCAGCGATGATTAATATCTCTAAAAGAAAATATCCTTTCTTTAGCTCTAGATTTTTCTTCATCTCTCCTGGCTCCACCAAATGCAGCATCAAATTTAAATTTATTGAGTGCTTGTTTAAGTGATTGTGTCTTCATAATATCTGTATGAGTTTTAGATCCATGAGATATTGGGCCAACTTTATTTTTAACCCCTTCCTGATTTATATGAACAATAAGATCTAAGTTATAGTCTCTTGAAATTTGATCTCTAAATTTTATCATTTCTTTGAATTTCCAAGTGGTGTCAACATGTAAAAGTTTAAAGGGAATTTTATTTGGTGCAAAAGCTTTAATTGCTAAATGCAACATAACAGAAGAGTCTTTTCCAATTGAATAAAGCATAACAGGGTTTGCAAATTCAGACGCTACTTCTCTAATTATGTGGATACTTTCAGATTCAAGTTTTTTAAGATGATTAAAAGCCATTCTAAATTATAAAATTAATATTGTTGTAAGCAAAAAAATTGGGATTAAGAATATCTTCTTTTTCATTATATAAAATTTCTTTGTTATAAATGCTTTTAAGTTTTCCTCCCGCTTCTTCAAGTATAATATGCCCTGCAGCTATATCCCATTCAGAAGTTGGTCCAAATCTTGGATAAATATCAGCAAAACCTTCAGCAATTAAACAAAATTTTAAAGAGCTTCCTTTTTGAAGAATTTGGAAGTCATTAAAATTCTTAGTGACCCATTTGTGAAGTATAGGATTTGAATGAGATCGACTTCCAATAATCTTAACTTTATTTGTTTTGTTTATTTTAATTGATATTTTTGTTGCATTATCAAGTGTATTCAATTTTTTGCTAGTTAAGATTTTATATGATCCAAAGTTTTTTTTAGCAAAATATAATTCATTTGATACAGGAGCATAAATCACACCAAGGGTTGGTCTGTTATTTTCTATTAAGGATATATTAACTGTAAACTCACCATTCATTTTAATAAATTCTTTTGTTCCATCGAGAGGATCAATAAGCCAATATTTTTTCCATTCTTTTCTTAAATCCCATTCAATAAACTCTTCTTCACTAAGTATTGGTATGTTTGGTGTAATTTTTTTAATAGAATCTGTAATCAATTTATTTGAAGCTAAATCTGCTTGAGTCAAAGGAGATTCATCAGCCTTCAATGTAATGTTAAGATTTTTATTATAAAAATCTAAAATGATTCTACCCGCCTCAATAGATATATTACTAATTTTTAATAATTCCTCGTTTATGTTCATAAACCTAAATTTTTATTTTTATATTTATAAAAAATTTATGATAGTATTATCATATTTATTATTTCATTAAATAAAGCAATTATAATAAATGAGTCAAAACAATAATAAACTTTTAGATATTGATAATATCTTAAATCTTGATGAGTCTGTCATAGTTAAAAACATGATGGATTATTTATTACCTGAATATTTAAAAAAAATAGATCAAATTAATAGTAGAGCTCTAGAGATTGTAAAAGAATCAAGAAAATCTATAAGTTTAATTAAAAGTCCAATTGAAAATCTTTTACAAGAATACAAACTTAACACTGAAGAAGGCACAGTTCTATTATGTTTGGCTGAAGCATTATTAAGAA
The DNA here is from genome assembly GCA_902560675.1 of uncultured Alphaproteobacteria bacterium. Taxonomy (GTDB): domain Bacteria; phylum Pseudomonadota; class Alphaproteobacteria; order HIMB59; genus CACPNW01. The sequence continues at coordinate 103,756 of CACEMP010000002.1, forward strand.
TACCTGATCAAAAAACTATTGATAGACTTCTTGAAGACAAATTTACATCGACAGACTGGAAAAAACATACTGGTTTTGACAAAGGTTTATTTGTAAATGCATCATCATGGGCTTTTTTAATCACTGGCAATATTTTAAAGAGAAATAAATATGATGAAAGTTCAATTGAAGAAAATTATAAAAGCCTCATAAAAAAAAGTTCAGAACCAGTTTTTAGGAGGATTATTAGAAAAGCTGTAATGGTTTTAGCAAAACAGTTTGTATTTAAAGCCAAAATGGAAGAAGCTGTTCAATTTACAAAATCAGAAAAATATAAACAAAATATTTTTTCTTTTGATATGCTGGGTGAAGGAGCAAGAACTGAAGTAGATGCAGAAAAATACTTTCTAGAATATAAAAAAAGTATTGAGTTCACTGGCAAAAGTTTATCTAATGATGAAGATGTTAGATATTCAAATGGTGTTTCAATAAAACTATCTGCATTAAATCCAAGATATGAAAGGCATAAGTATGAGGATCTAAAAACTGAATTAATTCCTAAATTAATTGAGCTAGGATTGTTAGCTAAGAAAAATAATATTCAATTATGTATAGATGCAGAAGAGGATAAAAGATTCATTTTATCTTTGAAAATATTTAAAAAATTAATTGAATCAAAAGAACTTAATAATTGGAATGGACTAGGTTTAGCGTTACAAGCATATCAAAAAAGAGCATTTTACATTATCGATTGGATTAATAATTTAGCAAAAGAAAACAATAAAATCATACCGGTTCGTTTAGTTAAAGGCGCGTATTGGGATAGTGAAATTAAAGCTGCACAAGAATTAGGATTAGACAGGTATCCAGTTTTCACTAGAAAACCTATAACTGATTTATCATGGATGGCATGTGCTATCAAAATGTTAAGTTATGAAAAAAATATATTTCCTGCATTTGCAACTCATAATGCATACTCAATTGCATTTATCGAGGAGGTAGGAAAAAATCAGAATTTTGAATTTCAAAGAATTCATGGAATGGCTGATATATTAAATAATTATTTTAACAAAAATTCAAATAATAATTACAATAAATCTAGAATATATGCGCCAGTAGGGAATTATGAGGATCTTCTACCATATCTTATGAGAAGATTGCTTGAAAATGGAGCTAATACTTCTTTCGTTAATAAATTAAATGATCTTAAAATAAATATAAACGAACTTATTTCCGATCCTGTAAAAATTATACAATCCTATAAAGATTACGATAACCCACATATTCCATTACCTAAACATATTTATTTGCCAACTAGAGATAACTCGATAGGTACAAATTTATTTAGTGAAAAAATAATTTCAAATTTAGAAAATCTTTTTAATAAAAAAGATAGTGAATATAATGTTAATTCATTATTATTAAATAAAGATTATATTAGTTCAAATAAAATAAAAATTTCTTCACCTGGATCAATTAAAAAAACAGTTGGTTATGTAAGTTATGCAGATGAAAATATTATTAATGATGCATTAGATGTATCTAGAAAATATCAAAAAATATGGAAAGATGTAAAAGTTGATGAAAAATTAAAAATAATTAGAAAATTTGCTTTATTATTAGAGGAAAATAAAGAGGATCTTTTGAAAGTTTGTGTAAATGAAGCAGGTAAAACAATAAAAGACTCGTTTAATGATTTAAGAGAAGCAATTGACTTTTGTTATTATTATTCAAGTGAAGCTAAGAAAATATTAAGCAAAGAAATATTTTTTGAAGGACCTACTGGTGAAAAAAATAAATTAATTTATGAAGCTAAAGGAGTTATTTTTTGTATAAGTCCATGGAATTTCCCAATAGCAATCTTTGTGGGTCAGATTATAGCAGCACTGCTGTGTGGAAATACTGTAATAGCTAAACCAGCTGAACAAACTTCAATTATTTCCTACAAAATTATTAAACTTTTATTTAAAGCTGGACTACCAGTAAGTTCATTACAATTAATTTTAGGAGAGGGATCTACGATAGGGGAAAAAGTTTTAAATGATGAATGTATAAAAGGTGTATTGTTTACAGGGTCTTGTGAAACAGCAAAAATTATACAAAAAAATTTAAATAAAAGGGAAGAATTGGTTTCCTTAACTGCTGAAACTGGTGGTCAAAATTTTATGATTGTTGATTCTTCCGCGCTGACAGAACAAGTTGTTGATGATGTTATCGAGTCAGCATTTAATTCTGCAGGACAGCGTTGTTCAGCTCTAAGAATTTTAGCAATCCAAGACGAAGTTTATAAAAAAACTATAAATATGCTGATTGGAGCAACTAAAAAGTTAAAAGTTGGCTTACCTAATAAACTCGAAACTGATGTAGGTCCACTTATTGATGCAAAAGCTAAACAACAAATTGATAATCATTTAAAAATTTTTAAAAACAAAATTTTATTTGATATGCCCGTTAATGAAGATTTAGATGGTATTTATGTTAGTCCTAAAATAATTGAATTAGATAAGTTAAGTGATATTAAAAAAGAAATTTTTGGTCCAGTGTTACATGTTTTTAAGTATTCATCTAATGAACTGGAAAAATTAATTGAGACAATAAATAAAATGAATTACGGTTTAACTTTAGGTGTGCATAGTAGAATCGATAATACTATTAATTATATTTTTAAAAATGCAAATATAGGCAACATATATATAAATAGAAATATTACAGGAGCTGTTGTGGGCGTACAACCCTTTGGTGGACGAGGCTTATCAGGAACAGGTCCAAAAGCAGGTGGTCCGAACTATTTGATGAATTTACTTAATGAAAAGACTTTTTCTCATGACACTACAACTGCAGGCGGTAATACATCACTTTTTATGTTACCTGAAAAAGAATAATTTAACTAATAATAAATTCAGGCTTACCTAATTTTTCAAAATCTAAATCTACTCCAAGACCAAAATTATCTGAAGCTTTAAATTTACCATTTATTCTTTTTGGTGATCCCTCAGAATAACTAATAGCATTATAACTATTAAAATCTGTTGAAGAAAATCGATAATCTTCAGGAGTACTATGTGCTAAATGAGATATTGCGGCCGTAGCAATATCACCTCCCCAAGAGTCTTCAATTGTCATGGGAATTTTAAGCTCAACACATAAATCTCTTAACTGTTTACTTCTGGTTAGACCTCCTAATTTACTAATTTTAAGATTAATAATATCCATCGCGTTATCTTGATAAGCCCTAAGAAAACTCTCCAATGAAAAAATGCTTTCATCCAAAACGAAAGGGTTATTGTTTTTTTTCCTTATTAAAAGGCAGTCATGATATGTTGCACATGGCTGTTCATAATATATATTTAAATGAGATGTTTTATTAATTACTTTAAGTGCTTCATGAGTTTTCCATCCTGTATTAGCATCAGCAATTAAAGTATTGTTATCATTAAGAATGGAATCCACTTGTGCAATCCTTTCAATATCATCTTGATAATGACCACCTACTTTTAATTGAAATTTTTCATAACCTTCATTTTTATATTGATCTACCTTCTCTTTCATAGTGTCCGGATTTTCTTGGGATATGGCTCTATATAAATCAATTGCTTCTCCATATTTACCTCCAAACAGTTCCCAAATTGGAGCTTTATAATATTTACCAATAATATCCCAACACGCCATATCAATAGGTGATTTAACATAAGGGTGACCATTTAAGCTTTTATCCATCTCAAAATTTATTTTGTTTATATTTGTTGGATCTTTGCCAATTAGATTTTTCCCAATCTCCAAGATTCCTGACCTGACTCCTTTTGAGTATGCTGGTAAGTAAGATGATCCAAGATTACAAACTTCTCCAACTCCTTGAATTTTGTTATCTGTTTCAATAACAACAATTGAACTGTCAAAATTATTAACGATATTGTCATTAGCCCACCTATATGCTTTTTCTATTAGAGGAATATCGATTTGATAAACTTTTATGTTATTTATTTTCATTAAAATTTAAACTAAATTAATTTTAGTTCTCTGGTAAAAGTTGTTAATGATTCACAAGAATCTTTCGTTATTAGGACATCATCTTCAATTCTAATTCCTAAATGATGCTCTTTATATAATCCAGGTTCTATTGTAATAACCATTCCCTCTTCTAATAATTCATAATTTTTTCTCATTACGTATGGATCTTCATGTACATCCATTCCTAAACCATGACCAGTTTTATGTACTATATAATTTTTAAAATTTGATTCTTCTAAAGTTTTCATTACACTGTCATCTAAATCGTGCATAGAGACGCCTGGTTTTGATACCTTTCTTCCAACAGCATTTGCATTGTAAACTACATCATACATGTTTCTATTTTCTTCACTAACTGAATCTAGAAAAAAAGTTCTGGTAATATCAGAATTATATCCATTTACATTAGCTCCAAAATCAAACAAAATGCAATCACCTTTTTGAATTCTATAATCATCTCTAGAATGCCCATGACACAATGCAGAATTTGAACCAGCTAAAACAAGCGGCTCAAATGCTATATCGTTAGCTCCAAATTCTAATAATTTTTGCATGAGATATTTTTTTATTTCAACTTCAGTCATACCTTCTTTTACAAAATTGAGAGTTTCAGTAAGTGTATTTTCCGCTACTTTTACAGCTTTTCTCATATACTCGAGTTCATAATTTTTTTTATTTAATCTTATCTTGCTAATAATTTTATGTGCGTTTTTTATTTTAATGTCTTTAGAAGCTTGCATAATTGCCTGCATTTCAAATGCTCTCATCAATTGACCTTCAATCCCAAGATTTAAATTTTTCCCCAAAAGCTCAAAAGCTCTATCAAATGCACTTTGAAATCCATCATTATCTTGCCATTCAATTATCTCTGCATCAAATTTTAAATTTGTAAAATTAGAAACTTCTAAAACAGGAACAATTGCAACTGGTTTATGAAGCTTTGAAATTATTAATAAAAAAGGACGTTCCATTAAAAAAAATTGACCACCAGTTATATGCCTAAAATTTGGACCTGGCACTAAAGCAAATGCATCACATTCATTTTTTTTATCATTAAGTAAATTATATAATTTTTCAATCATTATACTTTTTTCTTCATGATGCTTTGATGTTTAATAAAGAAGGGTATTAAATATATGGAAAGAAAATCAATTTTTTTTATATCTTTGCTTGAATAATGATATTCTTTGTTAAGAATGTTTACAGTACCTATTGGTTTGTCTTGAAAAAGGATTAATAGATTAATTATTGAGCCACAGCCTAAAGTAAAAATTGTTTCATAATCATAAAATATTTTTTTTATATCTTTTTTTGTTTTACAAACAAAATGCTGTTTATTTTTTAAAACTTTTATTGACCATATATTTTTTGGCATTTTCTTTTGACCTAAAATTGGATATATTTTTTTGTTATTTGAATAGACTCTCTCACAAAATTTGAGCTTTTCATCAATAACAGTAAAGGTAATTAATTTATGACCTATTAATGAATGAATAATTTTATCTATTTTTTTATAAAAAATCTTTTCAGTATCTTTTTTTAGATTTTTTGTAAGTTGTTGGTTTAGTTTAATCACACAAAATTATTTATTTCTTAATTCATCTGTTGCTTTGTAATCAACTTCTAAACCTTTTGTTATTATAACTTTATAGTCCTCTTTTGCTTTTTCTATTGAAACATATCTATTTTTTACATCTTTTAAAACATCATCGGGTTTTCTTTCTAGAGGTTCTTCAAAACCACCCCCTCCCCCAGTGTATGTTGTTAATACTGTTCCATTCTTAATTTGTAATCCATTTGCTTTTAAAATGTTTTTTTCTGTTTGTTCAGGTATTTTGATATTTACGTTTGGAGGCATGCCATCTTTCCCTCCAAACAAACCCCAAGCAGGAGTAACTGACCTCTCAAACCACAGTGAAACAAAACCATCTGTATTTATTGTATATTCCCTATATAAGCCTGAGCCTCCTCTAAATTTACCAAGTCCACCTGAATTTTCTCTAAATCCATAGTTAAAAATTGAAACAGGATATTTATTTTCAAAAACCTCTATTGGTAGATCTTTAAATCCACCATTAACATTGTTAATTAATGCATCAGCACCATCTGATCCTTCGAAACCTCCCCAACCTCCACAAGTTGGTTCAACAGACAAGAATGGAAAATTATTTCTTGGATCAACTCCTCCAATAAAAATAACCATTGAGTCACCATAATGCGCTGCAGCTGACAATTCTTTGGCTGAACCTGAAAGAGCTTTGACGAAAGCATCAATTAGCAATCCTAAACTTGAGAAATACCATTGGCAAGCTGCTGGTTCTTCAGCCTTAAAAATTGACCCTTTTGGTGCCGTAACTTCTAATGTCTTGAATGTACCTCCATCTACAGGTCTTTTTGGGTTAATTAGTAATTTAAATGCAACCCTGCATGCTGAAATTGTCTGAGCGAAACCACAATTAACTGGACCTTGAGTCTGATCAGCAGAACCGTCTAAATCTATAGTGATTTTTTCATCTTCTACAATTACTTTCATGTTTATCTTAACAGGATCACTACCAAGGCCATCATCATCTAAAAAACCATCAGCATAATAAGTTCCATTTTTTATATTTTTTACAGCATCTCTCTCTAGTTCTTCAGATTGTCTAAAGATTTCATCTCTAGCTGATTTAACTAAATCAATACCAAATCTATCAAGAATGCCTTGGAATCTTTTTTCACCTGTTTTACCTGCAGCAATTTGAGCATTCATATCACCAATTAATGAATAACCAAACCTTCCGTTAATTCTTAAAAATTCTATTATTTCTTTTTTTGGTTCATTATTTTCATATAATCTTGTAACTGGCCACCTAAAACCTTCCTGATAAATATTAGAAGAGTCCATAGATCCACCTGGATCTTTTGCACCCACATCTAACCAATGTGCTCTACTTGCAGAAAAACCTGCTAACTGCTTCTTCCAAAAAATTGGAGCAAAAATTGTGATATCATTGAGATGAGTTCCAGTAAAAAAAGAGTCATTTACAAAAAAAATATCTCCTTCTTTAAAATAATCCCATCCATAAATTTTAGCAGTCTCTTGAACACAAACTTGAAGATTACCTAAAAATAATGGCAAGCCCGAAGATTGACCTAGTACTTCACCTTTTTCATCTAATAGAGCTACAACGCAATCTTTTCCTTCATAAATAACTGGTGTGTAAGCACTTCTAATTAAAACTGCATTCATATCTTGCGCTATAGAAATAAATGCATTTCGTATTATTTCAGTGCTAATTGGATCTGCTTTTTTCATCATTTGTCTTTCGTAATAATGATATTGCCAAATTCATCTTTTATAATTGAATAATTTGGTGGAATAACGGTTGTTGCAGTTGACTCTTCAATTACAGCTGGCCCATCGAACCTTTGGTTATTTTTTATATTGTGTCTTGCATAAATTTTAGTCTCAAATTCTTTTTGATTAAAAATAATTTTTCTTTTTGAGTCTTTAATAGTTTCATCATTTTCTATACTTTTTACAGACTCAGATTTTTTTATTTTTCCTGTAGCAATTAATCTCAAATTTATAAATTCACTTGGTCCTTCGGGAGTTGAGTGACCATATTGTTTTTCATAAGTTGAATGAAAGTTCTTATTAATTTCATCTAAATCAATGTTTTTATTTATATCAACATTAACATAATACTCCTGACCAATATATCTCATATCTGCTGTTAAATTAAAACTCATATCAGATTCATTAACATTTTCACTTTTTAATAATTCTGTTGCTTCATTTTTTAATTTATTAAAATTTTCTAAAAGTTTTTGTTTTTCTAGAGATTGAAAATTTTGATAAAAATTAACAGTTAAATCTCTTCTTATATCCGTTTGTAACATACCCCATGCAGAAAATGTTCCGGGATCATTTGGAACTATAATTTCATTAATTTCAAGCTCTTCTGCTAACCAAACAGCATGCATAGAACCTGCTCCTCCAAATGCAACTAAGCTAAACTCTCTTGGATCTATTCCTTCTTTTACAGTAATAGTTCTGATTGCATCTGCCATTTTAGCATTGATTATTGATAAAATCCCCTCAGCCAATTCAACAGGAGATATATTTAATCTTTCAGATAAATTTTTGAGCACATTTTCAGATGCATTCAAATCTAAATCCATCCAACCACCCAGTTTAGACTCTTTGCCAAGCCTACCTAGGAATAAGTTTGCATCTGTAACAGTTGGTTCTTGACCGCCTTTACCATAGCACGCTGGTCCAGGATTTGCTCCTGCACTTCTTGGTCCAACTCTAAGTGCTTCATTTTCTAACCATGCGACTGATCCTCCACCTGCACCAATTGTATGTATATCAACCAGAGGAATTAATAATGGAATAAATTCTTGCTCAGTTTCATTAGTTACTGATGGTTTTCCATTTATTATTAAGCTCATATCAAAGGAAGTTCCTCCCATATCAACACAAATTAAGTTTGGTCTTTTAATCAATTTTGCTAGAGCTTGTCCTCCAATTGTGCCGCCAACAGGGCCTGATAAAAGAGTTTTTACAGGTTGTTCAAGAGCAGACTCTGCTCTTATAACACCGCCATTAGATTGCATTATATAAAGAGGTTTTTTATAATTACTTCCCTCGAGTTGTTTTTGAAGTGATTTTAAATAATTATTTGTAACAGGACCAATATAACTATTCATTACTGCAGTTGAAGCTCTTTCATATTCTCTCCATTCTCTTGCAATCTCATGTGAGAGTGAAATAACCACGTCTTCTTTAATAAGTTTTGATAGAAAATTTCTACTTTGAATCTCATGTTGGGGATTAACATAAGAATGTAAAAAACAAATTGATATAGCTTTGATATCCTCTCTATTAATTATATCAGCTATCTTTGAAAGATCATTCTCATTTAACTTTGTCTTAATTGATCCATCCCACATTATTCTTTCTTCTACCTCAAAGACATCTTTTCTAGGTACAAGTGTTCCAGGTTTTGAATACCTTACATTATATAATTCTTTTCTATCTCCTCTGGCTATTGTGTATGTATCACTAATACCTTTTGTCATTATCAATAAAACTCTTGAACCTTTTCTTTCTAAAAATGCATTCAAGCCGACAGTTGTTCCATGAACAATAAAATCTATATTTTCAATTTCTAGATTTGAGTTTAAACCATTGAATACTGCGTTTGCAGGATTATCTGGTGTAGAAAGAACTTTTATTGTTTTTATATTATTATTTTCTGTATCATCTACAACTATATCTGTAAATGTTCCCCCTATATCTGCAGATACTCTATACATAAATAACTCAATAAACTGATAATTATGAAAGAGTAAATATCAAAAAATTCTTTAATTCCAGTAAAAAATGGTTTTTTTATTTTTTTTTGTTAAAAATTAATATTATTTTTTTAAAATAATCCTTTTTCAAAGGATATTAATATTTGAAATGTTATTCTAATTATGGTTAGTTTAATCAATTTAAGTTAAATATTTTTTTAGGAGGTTAAAATGAAGAATAAAATTGTACAAATTTTTGCTTTACCATTATTTGTATTTTTCTTTTCATTGTCTTCTTCAGCAGCAAATTTAAACATTGCTTTTTTTGCTTCATCAAGTGAAAATGGTTACAATCAAGCAACCTGGGAAGGTGTTAAAAAAGCTGCAAATGAAGCAGGAAATGTCAACGCAGAAATATTCAATGGAGAATTTAATGCAACATTACAATATGGACAAATAGAAGACATAATAGCATCTGGAAAATTTGATGGTTTTGTTGTTGTACCTAATGATACTGTGGGTATCGCTGGAGCAATAGAACAGGCTATAGATGCCGGCATAAAAGTTGCAACAAGTCTATTTCCTATAGGTCCAGATTTAACAACTTTAGAACCACAAGTTAATGGACTTACTGCAACTGCAGCAGGATCACCAGTATACGGAGCTACACTTCAAGCTAATGAAGTTGTTAAATATTGTGCAGATAAAAATCCTTGTAATACTATTATAATGATTGGACAAAAAATCTACCCGTTTGATAAATTAAGATATGATACTTTCCTTGATATTTTAGGCAAAGAATCAAATATTAAAATTGTAGCAACTGTAGAGGGTAATTATTCTCCTGATGTTTCACTAACTGGAATGACAGATGCTCTTCAATCAGCAAAAGATGTGCATGTAGTATTATCAAATGCCGATCAACACCTTTTAGGTGCAGAAATTGCACTTGCAGACGCAGGCTATAATGTAGAAGATCTATATTTAATGGGTGGAGGTGCTGCAGAAGTAGCAATAGATGCAATTAAAGCAGGTCAATGGGATGCAACATTTATCGGTGTGCCTTTTTCAGAAGGCTACCTAGCAGCAAAAGCAGTAATAGCAGCTCTTAATGGTGAAGATGTAAATCCTGTTATAGATATTACCAAACCAGAAATTGTTGGAATTGATCCTATTATTACTAAGGAAGTTTTAGATGCAAACCCAGGCTGGAAACCTGAATGGGGAGGTTAATAAAATTTTTTAATACATAATATGAAGATAAATAAAGAACCTGAATTAAAGTATAATAATTCAGGTTCAAAAACGAAAATCAAAGTTCAAAATCTTACTAAATCCTTTTCTGGTATTACAGTCCTAAACAAAATAAATTTAGAATTTATTTCTGGTGAAATACATGGTTTAGTTGGTCAAAACGGTGCTGGTAAATCAACACTAGGAAAAATTATAGGAGGACATTACCAATCATCATCTGGTGAAATATTTCTAAATGATAATTTAATTCAAAAATGGTCATCTAAAATTGCACTTGATAATGGGATAGCTATGATACATCAGGAGTTAGCTTTAGTACCAGGAATGACTGTTTATGATAATATTTTTCTTGGCATCGAAGAGAATAAATTTGGCATACTTGGTAAAAAAAATATAAATCTATTCAATAAACTTGAAAAAAATATTGGGTTTAATCTTGATCCAAACCAGAAGGTTTCAAATTTAAGAATTGCTGATCAACAAAAAGTGGAAATAGTCAGAGCATTAGCGAGAAATGCTAAAGTGATAATTATGGATGAGCCAACTTCATCATTAACAAATGATGAAGTAATTAAACTGCATGATTTAATGAATAGATTAAAAAATGCAGGATATTTAATTATATATGTTTCACATTTCCTTGATGCAATTATAGAAGTTTGTGATAAGGTTTCAATCTTAAGAGATGGTAGCTTAATACGATCATCAAAAATTCAAGATGAAACAAAAACAAGTATTGTTGAAGCAATGCTTGGAACTAAAGAGGAGATTGCTTTTCCAAGTAAAATTAAAGACAGACCATTTGGTAAAAAGATTTTAGAATTAACAAACTTAGAAACTAAAAATGGTGTTAACGATGTAAATTTGAAAATATATGCAGGAGAAATTGTTGGATTATTAGGTTTAGTTGGTAGTGGTAGAACAGAAATTCTTAGAAGTATATTTGGAATTGATACTATTAAAAAGGGATCTTTAAAATATGAGAGCAAAAAGGTAAATTTTAAGAAAGTTGAAGATGCAATTAAAAAAGGTATTGTTATGATACCAGAAGATAGAAGGAAGTTGGGATTAGTATTTACACAAAATACTAAATCAAATATTTCAATTACTAATTTAGAAATAATTAGTAAAAATCAAGTAATAAATAACCAAAAAGAAAATGAGTTAGTCAAAGAATTAATATCATTACTTGATATTAAGCCAACATCATTAGATGGAAATATTGCTTTTTATTCAGGAGGTAATCAGCAAAAAGTTCTTTTTGCAAAGTGGATATTTAATTCGCCTAAATTGATTTTGCTAGATGAGCCTACAAGAGGTATTGACGTGGGAGCAAAAAGAAAAATATATGAATTAATAAATAATCTATCATCAAAAGGTGTTGCAATCTTATTGGTTTCATCAGAACTTGAGGAGGTAATGGGGCTTGCAGATAGAGCGTATTTAATAAAGAATGGTAAAACAATAAATGAAATTATTCCAAAAAATGTAACAATAGATAATGTGCTTTTTGAATTATTTGACGCCAAGAAAGTAATAAATGAATAGTACAAAAATAATTAATTTTTGCAGAGACTATGCGGTTTTAATTTTAATTATTATCCTAATGATAATATTAACACTTTCCAGCGATGCTTTTTTAACACCAAGAAATTTATTGAATATACTCAATCAAAATGCGCCTCTCGCAATTATTGCTTGTGCTCTGACTTTGGTAATAATTGTTGGTGGTTTTGATTTATCAACAGGAGCTATATTTGCGGTAGCTAGTGTAAGTTCTGCTTGGATAGCAATTAATTATAATCCTTACATAGGATTATTGATAGCGCCTATAATTGGAATTATTTTAGGGTATTTAAATGGAATAATTATTACTTCATTTAAAGTACATTCTTTTCTTTCAACGATTGCAACAAGTTTAGTATTTCGAGGTTTAGCTATTTTAATAACAGGTGGATTTCTTATTCCTGTAAGGATGAAAGAATTTACATGGCTTGGAAGAGAAAAGATTTTTGAAGTTCATGTTGCTGTATATATTCTTATAGTTTTTGCAATACTTTCAACTTTTATTTTAACAAGAACAACAATTGGAAGATATATATTTGCAATAGGTGGAAACGAGGATGCTTCGATATTATCAGGTATAAAAGTAAATTTTGTGAAAATATTTGCTTTTTCTTTTTGTGGTTTAGCTGCAGGAATTGCAGCTGCAATTCAAGTTTCTAGAATTTCTCTTGGAACTTCTCAGGCTGGATTAGGAATGGAACTTCAAGCAATTGCTGCAGTAATTCTAGGTGGAACAAGCATTTATGGTGGATCTGGAGCTGTTTGGAGATCAATTGCAGGTGTGATGCTGCTAGCTTTAATTAATAATGGATTTAATATTTTAAATGCAGATCCATTTTATAAAGATTTGACAACTGGACTTGTAATAATTGCAGCAGTAGCTTTAACATCGGGCAGAAAATAATTTTTTATAAAAAAATATAATACATATAAATTGCATAAAGTAATAATCCCAAAGAGCCATAAATTCTTCCAATTTTTTTTAAAAAAAACATAAATCCTAAAATAAAGAAAGTAATCGTAAGCATAAAAAATAAATCTTGCTTGGCTAATATTTCAGGCATAGTAAATTTTCCAAAAAAAGAACTGATACCTAAAACACCTAGAATATTATAAATATTAGATCCCAAAATGTTACCAAGAGCAAAATCTACTTTTCTCTTTAATGCAGACATTATACCTACTACTAGTTCTGGTAGTGATGTTCCAAAAGCTATAATAGATAAACCAATTACTGCTTCTGAAACATTAAAATAATTTGCTATTTTAATTGCTGAACTAACAAATAAATCAGAGCCATATATTAAAAAAATAATTCCAATAAAAATTAATATTATTGATATTAAAGTTGAATGTTCACTCTTTTTTATTTCGTCAAGATTTAAAGATCCTTTTTTGACTTGATTGTACATAATAAATATTAGTAAAATTATTGAAATAATTCCAAAGATATAATTAAAATAAAATAAACTCATCAGTATTAGAAAAATACCTAAACCTATATTTATCCATGCTTGATTAATTTGATTATTTGTAATTCTAGATATAGGAAGAATAATAGTTGTTGCTGCCATAACTAATATTAAATTAGCTATATTGCTACCTATTACAGCTCCTATTGCTAGATCTGAATGATTATTTATTACTGCATTAATACTACTTGCTAGTTCAGGTAATGATGTGCCTCCAGCAACTATAACTATCCCGATAGCAAATAATGAAATATTTAATTTTTTTCCTAAACTTACTGAACCCCTTATTATTATCTCTGCTCCAGCAACTAATAAAAACAAACCTATAATTAAGTAAAAAAGATCCACTAAAGAATTTATTGGATTACCGTATCCTGAGGATCTATACCAGCAACTTCAACTGGGGCTTTCATAGCATCTCTTCTAAATGGTTCACCTAATTCTTGGTTTAACATTACTTCTATAAAAGTAGTAATACCATGCATTTGTTCTTTACATGAAAGCTGTAAAGCTTCTGTTAATTCTTCCTGATTATTAACTTTTATACCTTTAAAACCACAAGCCTCTGCTATTTTTGCATAGCTTAATTTTGGATCAAGCTCCGTACCTATAAAATTGTTGTTATACCAAAGAGTTGTATTTCTTTTTTCTGCACCCCATTGGTAGTTTCTAAAAATTATCATGGTTATGTTTGGCCATCCGTCTCTATTACAAGCAGTCATTTCACTCATGCTGATTCCAAATGCACCATCACCAGCAAAACCAACAACAGGGGTATTTGGACATCCTATTTTTGCACCAATAACAGATGGAAAACCATATCCACAAGGACCAAACAAACCTGGTGCAAGATATTTTCTTCCATTTTCAAATGTTGGATAGGCATTCCCAATAGCACAATTATTCCCAATATCACTAGAAATAATTGCGTCTTCAGGTAAACCTGCTTGTATAGCCCTCCATGCCATTCTTGGTGACATTTTATCAGGTTCTCTATCTCTTGAATCTTTATTCCATGATGTACCAGGATCATCTTCTTCATGATTAAGTCCAGTTAATGTCTGAAGCCATGAAGATTTTGTTTGATGAATTAATTCTTCTCTGTCTTTTCTATTTTTATCTCCTGCCGTCGATGATAAATTTTCTAAAATTTGCTTAGCTACCAATTTAGCATCTCCACAGATTCCAATACTAATTTTTTTTGTTAATCCAATACGGTCAGAGTTGATATCAACTTGAATTACATCAGCGTTTTTTGGCCAATAATCAATACCATAACCAGGAAGGGTAGAAAAAGGATTTAGTCTGGTACCTAAAGCAAGTACTACATCTGCTTTCGAAATTATTTCCATTGCTGCTTTAGATCCGTTGTAACCTAAAGGACCAACAGCTAGAGGATGCTTACCTGGAAAACTATCGTTATGTTGATAACCACATGCAACAGGAGCGCTTAATTTTTCAGCTAAATTTTTACATTCATTTATTGCATCGGCAAGTATAACACCGGCCCCAGATAAGATAACTGGAAATTTTGCATTTGATAATAAACTGGATGCTTTTTTTATTGCTTCTATCCCACCTGAGGGTCTTTCAAATTTTATAATTGGTGGAATGTCGATATCTACAATTTGGGTCCAAAAATCTCTTGGAATATTTATTTGTGCGGGAGCAGAGCCTATTATCGATTTAGAAATTACCCTGTTTAAAACTTCAGCTACTCTTGATGGATCTCTAACTTCTTCTTGATAACATACCATATCTTTAAACAAATTCATTTGCTCAACTTCTTGGAAACCTCCTTGGCCCATAGTTTTATTAGCTGCTTGGGGTGTTACTAATAACATTGGCGTATGATTCCAATATGCAGTTTTCACTGGCGTTACTAGTCCTGTAATTCCAGGACCATTTTGTGCAATGCACATAGCAATTTTTCCTGTTGACCTCGTGTATCCATCGGCCATAATACCACCGTTAGATTCATGAGCAACATCCCAAAATGTGATACCAGCTTTAGGGAATAAGTCAGATATTGGCATGAAGGCTGAGCCAATAATACCGAACGCATGTTGTATTCCATGTTTTTGTAAAACTTTTACAAAAGCTTCTTCAGTAGTCATTTTAGCCATAGTTTCTCCCTAAATAATTAGTTACACCTACATTAAATTAATTAATAAATGAACTATAATAATTTTATTTTAGTAATTAGTTTATTATATAATTAAAGAATTTTAACATTTTTACGAATGATATAATGACGCTACGTGGACAGGAAATAATAAGAGCTACTGCTAAAACACTGCCTAAACAACCTGGAGTTTATCAAATGGAAGATAATAAAGGTAATATTTTATATATTGGCAAAGCTAAAAATTTATCAAATAGAGTTAAAAATTATCTATCTATTAATAGTCTAACTAGAAGAATACAAAGGATGGTAAGTTTAACAGATAGTATGAATTTTTTTGTAACAAATACTGAACTTGAAGCCATTATTCTTGAATGTAATTTGATAAAAAAACATAAGCCACGTTTCAATGTATTATTAAGAGATGATAAATCATTCCCCTACATTTTTATATCTTCTGAACATGATTTTCCTAGAATTGAAAAACATAGAGGGCCAAAGAATAAACTTGGAAGGTATTATGGACCATTTGCTAGTCCAGATGCAGTAAATAGAACAATAAATACAATACAAAGAATTTTTTTATTAAGATCATGTACTGATAAAGAAGTTACTGCCGGTAACAAACTATGTTTCAATTATTACCTGAAGCGCTGTTCAGGGCCATGTGGATCAAAAATAACAAAAACTGAATATTCTAAATTGATCGAAGCTGCAGATGATTTTTTAAGTAGTGGAAATTCTGAAAAAGTGCAGAAAAGTTTTACATCAAGTATGTATAAGGCTTCAGAACAAAAAAATTTTGAGTTAGCTGCATCAATAAGAGATAGATTGAAAGCGCTTAAACATATAGCTCAGAATAATTCTATAAAAATTAAAGATATTAAAGATGCTGATATTTTTGCAATTCATTCTAATAAAGGTAAAACTTGTATATACGGAAGTTTTTTTAGAAATAATACTTCATATGGTGGAAAAGCTTTCTTTCCTGAACATGACGAGCTAGCAGACAAAAATGAAATAATGTTAGGTTTTATAAATATATTTTATGATAAAAAAGAAATACCAAAAATTATTATTACAAATACAAATATAAATAAACTCAATAATGCTAATACTTTAGGTAAGAATTTTGAAAAAACAAAGATTTTACAACCATTAAAAGGACCAAAGAAAAATCTTTTAAAATTTGCAGAAAAAAATGCGCGTATTAATTTAGAGTTAAAATTAAATAAGTTAAAAACTTACGATAATTTTATTTTTGAGATTAAAAAATTATTTAAAATAAAAAATGAAATAAAGAAAATTGAGGCATATGACAACAGTCATACCTTTGGAAGTTCTCCAGTTGGTGTAATGGTTGCTTACAATAATAATGGTTTCATAAAATCAAATTATAGAAAATTTAATATTAAATTTAATATTGAAAATAATAAAAAAAATGTTGATGATTATTATATGATGAAAGAAATGCTAATTAGACGTTTTAAAAACCTAGAATTTAAAGAGGATATTGATTTACCAGATTTAATTCTAATTGACGGAGGAAAGGGTCAATATAATATTGCTAGTAAAACGATAAAAGATCTTAATTTAAAAATACCAATTATATCAATGGCAAAAGGTCTTGATAGAGATTCTGGTAGAGAAATATTAATTCATAATAGATTTACTTATAGATTAAATGATAACAACACTCTTCTTCATTTTCTTCAAAATATCAGAGATGAGGTTCACAGATTTGCTATTACAACTCATAGAAGTAAAAGAGATAAAATGACTATTAGATCGGTATTTGATGAGCTAGATGGTATAGGTCCGCAAAGAAAAAAAATGTTAAAAAAACAATTTGGCTCAATTGAAAGACTAAAACAAGCAAGTTTTGAGGAACTAAAGGAAATAAAATCAATACCAGAAAAGATCCTTAGAAAAATTTATGAATATTTTCATAGCGTTTGAAATGTAGATAATTTACAAATACTAATAAGATGAATTTATCAAATATTTTAACTATAATAAGAGTTGCGGTAATACCAATAATTGTTTTATGCATATATTTAAAAAGTCCTTTATTCGGCTGGACTGCATTCATTTTATTTTGTTTAGCTAGTATCACTGATTATTTTGATGGTTATTTAGCTAGAATGAGAAACGAAGTAACAAATTTTGGCACTTTTCTTGATCCAATTGCAGATAAATTATTAGTTGCAGCTGTATTACTTATTTTAACTGCAAAAGGCATAATTGCTGACTGGGAAACTATACCTGCCTTAATAATTTTACTAAGAGAAATTACTGTTTCTGGTTTACGTGAGTATTTAGCTGGCATTAAAATCAGTATACCTGTTTCTAGAATCGCTAAATTAAAAACTTTTTTACAACTTTGCTCCTTAGCATTATTAATTCTATCTGAAAGTATTACAAATATATCTATAATTATATATCTTGGAACAATTTTTCTATGGATTGCAGGTTTATTAACATTATACACGGCATATGATTATGTTAAAGGATCAATAAAGCACTTTTAAAATGAAAATTAGATATTTTGCATGGATTAAAGATATAACTCATAAAGATTACGACTTAATAGAAAATAACTATCCAAAAAATATTAATGAGATAAAACTTTTTTTAAATAAATCTTACCCTGGCTTAAAAAAACATATCAAAGAAGATATCTTACGTTTCGCTATTAATATGGAATATTCACCAACAAATCAAAAATTAGATTCAAAAGATGAAATTGCAGTTTTTCCACCTGTAAGTGGAGGTTAATGATAAAAATACAAAAAAAAGATTTTAGTGTTGATAATGAAATAAAAATATTGAAAGATAGTTATTCAAATGTAGGTGCAGTAAATTCGTTCATTGGTTATGTTAGGGATTTAAATAATAGTAAAGATGTAAAGTATTTGGAGTTAGAAGTTTACAAAGAAATGGCAATTAAAGAACTATCTAACCTTAGAGAAAAAGGTATGCAGAAATGGGATCTGAGTGATTGTTTGATTATTCATAGATATGGAAAACTGTATGTTAATGAAAAAATAGTCCTCGTATGTTGTTTTTCAGAACATAGAAAAAATAGTTTTGAAGCTTGTAAATTTATTATGGATTTTTTAAAAAAAGATGCTCCATTTTGGAAAAAAGAATTTTATACTGAGGGCTCAGATTGGTTACAAAATATTAGTTAGCAAAATTTACAATTTTTTTGTAATCTTTCATAAACTGAAAAGTGGTTGTATTATCACCAGTTTTAAAATTTAAAGAGTCAATTGATTTTACTGGAGTAATTTCTGCAGCAGTACCAGTTAAGAATACTTCATCAAAGTCTTTTAATTCATCTGGACTTATATGTCGTTCAACAAGATTAAAACCTTGGTTCTTGACCATTTCTATAACTGTTTGTCGTGTTATACCATTCAGGAAACAATCAGGAGTTGGGGTATGAATATCATTATCTTTAATTAAAAAAATATTAGAACTAGTTGCTTCAGCAATATAGCCTCTATAATCTAACATTAAGGCCTCATTGTAACCTTTTTCTTCTGCAAAAGATTTTGAAAGTGTGCAAATTAAATATGGTCCTGACGCTTTAGCCTCAAAAGGTATAGAATCAGGGGAAGGTCTTTTCCAAGGTGAAGTTATTAGAGTTAAACCATGCTTCATATCTTCAATATTGTAGTAAGTTGTCCAATCATCCCAAACTGCTATTGATACATGCACATCTGAGTTGGTCGTTGATAAACCCATTAACTTTCCACCTCTCCATGCAAAAGGTCTTACATAGCAATCAGTAAAATTCATTTTTTTAATTAGCTGATCTTTTGCATTATTAATCTCGGTTTCAGTGTATGGAATTTTGATTCCAATTGTCTCTGCTGATTTGAACAATCTTTTGGTATGTTGCTCACTTTTAAATATTTTTCCATTATACGCTCTTTCGCCCTCAAATACTGCACTTGCATAATGTAATCCTTGACCAATAACGTGAGTTTTAGCTTTATTCCACTCAACCATCATACCATCATACCAGATCCAGCCATCTCTATTTTCAAATGTTTTAATCATAAATAAATATTATGTATTTTTTAAATGACAATTGAGTATCAGTGATGCATAATTAAGTCAATATGGCTGACCTAAATAAATTGTTAACACCGCTTTTTTTGAATGAAAATGAAATACGGAAAATAATAGAATTAATGTTTTTTTCATACAGGGATTTCACATCCGGGCCAGATAAAATATTAGAAAAAATTAAATTTGGTAGAGCTCATCATAGAGTTATATATTTTGTTGGCAAGAGAAATAATCTAACAATAAAAGAACTTCTATCAATATTACAAATTACAAAACAAAGTCTATCAAGAGTTTTAAACCAATTAGTAAAAGAAAAATATATAATTTTGTCAACAGGCGAAGATAAAAGAACAAAAAAATTAATTCTTTCAAACAAAGGTAGAGATTTGGAAAAAAAATTATCTCAGATTCAAATAACCAAAATTTATAATGTGATAAAAAATTTTGACGAAATAGATATTAATGGATTTAAAAAAGTTTTGTTTAATATGATAGATGAGAATAATAGAAAAAAATTTAATGAAATAAATTAAAAAATGAGAAAAAATATACTTTTAGTTGATGATGATAAAAGACTTAGAGAACTTCTTGGAGATTATCTATACGAAAAAAAATTTGAAGTTTATTTATGTGAAGATTTTCTTGAAGCTAAAGAAATACTATCATTTGTGTTCTTTGATCTAGTAATATTGGATAGAATGATGCCAACAGGAGATGGGATAGATTTAATTGAAATTATTAAAATTAATCGAAATTGTCCAATCATTATGTTGACGGCATTAGGTCAAGATCAAAATAAAATTGAAGGTTTAAAAATAGGAGCAGATGACTATTTAGCAAAACCATTTGAGCCTGAAGAATTATTTTTAAGAATTAATAAACTTTTGATATTGTATGAAAATTTAAACAATAAAAATATTAGAATAGCATTTGGTGATTTTATTTTCAATTTATCATCTTTAGAATTAAAACTTAATAATGTTCCTATCTACTTAACTGAAGGAGAAAACGATTTATTGATAAAATTAATAAACAAAAGAAATAACATTGTTTTACGTGAAGAATTAGCTGAACAAGAATTTGATGAGTCAGAATTGAGGAAGATAGATGTAAGAGTAACAAGATTAAGACAAAAAATAGAAAAAAATGCAAAACAACCCCAGTTTATTAAAACAATAAGGGGGAAAGGCTATAAATTAATTTGTGAAGAAATTTAATGATTAAAAAAATTATTCCCTCAACTTTAATTGGAAGATCTATAATTATAATTTTTGTTCCTATAATTTTATTAGTAATTCTTACATCTTTTGTATTTTATCAAACTTCATGGAATATAATTTCAAAAAGACTAGCAGAGTCTGTTGTTGCTGATATAAATGTTTTGGTTAAATTGATTGATGATGATCTTTTTTTTTATGCTAACAACATAGCAAACAAAGACTTCAAAATGAAAATAACAATTAAAAATAATGAAGAAATTGATACCAAATTGATTAATTCAAATAGAGGTATACTTTCTAAAAGATTGAAGCAGTCGCTTAAAAACTTAAACAAACCATTTAGTTATGACTTAAGTGATTTAGAAAATGGTGCTGAAATTTCAATACAGTTAAAAGAAAATTTATTAATAATAAATGTAAATAAAGATAGGCTTTATAGTGAAACTACATTTGTATTTTTACTATGGATGATATTTGCTTCTTTGATATTGCTTTTTACTTCCTACTTTTTAATGAGCAAGCAACTAAAACCTCTTAAAAGGCTAGCCATAATAGCCGAAACTTTTGGAAGAGGATTAGATGCTCCCAATATTAAAAGTGAGGGCTCATATGAAATCAGACAAACATCCCAAGCATTTAATCAAATGAGAACTAGGATTAAAAGATTTTTAAAACAACGAACTGATATGCTAGCTGGGGTCAGTCATGATCTTCGAACACCATTAACAAGAATGAAATTACAATTATCTCTTATCAAAGATGAAAAAGCAAAATCTGAATTAGAGTTGGACATTAATGAAATGACAGCAATGTTAGATAGTTATGTAAGTTTTGTTAAGACAGAGTCCCCAGAAACAATTGAAAATATTATTATTAATGATCTAATTAAAGAATGTCTTAAAAATTTTAATAATGAAGAAAAAATTATTTCTGTTGATGAAAAAGCAATTATTAAAACATCAGGTAGGCCATTACAGCTCAAAAGAGCTTTTCAGAATATTATTGATAATTCAAAAAGATATTCTAATAAAATAAGAATTGTAATTTTTTTAAATGATGAAGGTTGCAATATTGAAATCAGTGATAATGGACCAGGTATACCAAAAGAAAATTTTGAAGATGTATTCAAGCCCTTTTTTACACTTGATCCATCAAGAAATAAATTAAAGGGTGAAAGTGGATTGGGATTAACAATAACAAGAGATATAATTCGATCTCATGGAGGAGAAATTAATTTAGATAAATCTGATTTGGGAGGACTGAAATTATCAGTTCTATTACCAATTTAATCAATATAATTTTACTCCATTCTTAAGTTTAATTGAAGGTGATACCAGTATTGGTTCATTTAATAAGTCAGGTAAACCGAGCACAAGTACTTCAGAGATAATATTTCCTATTTGTTTTGGTTGAAAATTGACAACAGCAATTATCTGCTTATTAATTAAATCTTTTGATTTGTAGTTTTTCCTCAGTTGAGCTGAGCTTTTTTTTATTCCTAATTCATTACCAAAATCAATTTTTAATAATATAGATGGTTTTTTCAGTTTATCATAATTCTCAGCATAAATTATTGTACCTAATCTTATATCAATTTTTTCAAAGTCAGAAAAATTAACAATATTACTTTTCATTAAAAAAATCTAATTATACTATTTAAGCTTGTTAAATATCTGTCTAAAGTAGTCATTGTTTTTTCTAATGAATCTGTATCATCATTATGCCAGGTAAAAATAATTATTATATATAATACAAATAATCCTTTAATTTTAGATGAACCTTTTATACCATTAACATTAATATTACAGAGTAATGCAATGGTCATGATACTTTCGAAGAAAGAAGGGATTAATCTAATGAATTGTTGAGGATGTGAAATAAAAAACTTTATTAATTTTTTTACAGCTACTCTATTTTCATTAAGTATGTCTAAACGTGCCATAAACACTTCAAATATCATATCCTTTTGTGACGAATTTTCTAAGGAAGATAATCTTTTATTTAGTAAATAATCAAAATACCTATTTATATTAATTAAAAGATCAATTTTATTTTTAATATATGAATTTTTATTTTTGATAACTTTCAAAATATTAATTTTTTCAAATGACTGCTTTTCTAATAATTTTAAGGTTTCTTTAGCTATAGTAATTTTACTGCTTTGCATTTTAATTGCCTTGATCTTTAGCTTTTTTATATGATGATTTAGTTAGGTCTTTAAATATCTTATGTATTTTGTTTTTTTTCATAATTTTGAGTCCAGCTTCTGTGGTGCCGCCCTTTGTAGCAACAGTATTAACTAATTCTTTAGCAGTCATTTTATTTTCCAATAATAAATTTATAGAACCTTTAAATGTCTGATGCACTAAAATGGTTGCAATATTTTTATTGAAACCTAGATTTATTGCAGCTTTTTCCATAGCATCAATCAAATTAAATACAAATCCTGGACCACTTCCTGAAATAGCAGTGGCCATATCAATTTCTTTTTCATATTTTAAAATTTGAGTTTTTCCTGAGTATGAAAATAATTTGACTACTTCTTTAATCATCCATTTGTTTGTTTTTTTATTTGCTACGATACAATTCATACTTTCACTAATTGAAGCAGGCATATTGGGCATCACTCTAAAAAAATTTTTATTCTGTTTAAATTGATCTTTAAAAATTTTTATTTTTTTACCAGCTATTACACTTATTATTGCTGTTTTTTTTGAAAATTTAATTTTTGACATTTGAATTAATACATTTTTTAAATCATTTGGTTTGATTGCAAAAACTATAAAATCGAAATGATTAAATTTATTAAGATCAGAAATATTTTTTTTTATTTCAATATATTTTCCTATATATCTTTTTTTTAGAGTAAAAAATTTTATTGGATCGATTACAGTTATAGAATATGTTTTTGGTCTAGTCCATGAGGTTAATAAAGCATGCCCCATATGACCACAGCCAATAAGTAAAATGTTTTTCATATAAATAATTTAATATTATAAAATTTAAGCTCTACCAATAATTTCAAATTTTGAAAATTCTATTGCTTCACTTGGTGTAACATCTTCAAATAAAACTTGTTGAAAACTAGGATAAAATTTTTCACATTCACATATGCCAATATCAACCAAATCTTCACATTTTTTATGCAAAATCTCAGTTTCATTATTTGATAAAAGTGTATGTCTAAATGCAGGTATTCCATTCTTACTTGTAATATCAAAGTGACCTATCCACATATTTTCATTAATTAAACCTAATAATTCATAAGCTTTTTTTAACTTAGTTTCTGGAAACCTAATATCAAAAGTAATTGTTAAACTGAGGGCATTTATATTCTCTGACCATGTAAAATATAATCTGTATGCACACCATTGTGAAGATATTTCAGCAACTAATTCATGATCTGCCGACCTACTAAAATTCCATTTTTTTTGGTAGATAACATCTTCAACTATATCTATAGGATTCAAAATCATATTTAATATTAATATACCTTATCTAGTATTAATTGTAATTAACACTACAATATATTGATTACTAAAATTTTACGTTGTTTAGCAAGATTTTTTATAAAAAAATCAAGAATAATGTGAATAATTAAAGAATTATCTAATTATTTTTTTTTATTTTTTTTTAAGAACCTTTTTTGGTGATTTTTTTTTCTTAGGCTTATTTTTCTCTAATTTTTTGTTTTCAGCTACTAGTTTCTCTACAGTTTTCTTTAAAACTGCAAATTCATCTTTTTTTACTAGATTCATCTTTTTAATAATTTTATTTACTCTTAGTGACACTATTGTCTCTATTTCCTCTTTTAAACCTGAAAAGGCACCTATTGCGTCTACAGCAAATTTTGATAAATCTGATAAAATTTTGTTTCTATTAGCCATAATATTAATAATATTACAATTATATGATATTTATTCAACCTTCAATAGATCCTGTAATATTTTCTTTGGGTTTTATAGATATCAGGTGGTACAGTCTTGCATACATAGCAGGTCTTATTTTAGGTCTAACAATTATCAAAAGGTTAAACAAAAGTTATGGATATTTAATTGATACAAATAAATTAGATAATTTTTTTATATGGGCAGTAATAGGAGTTATTCTTGGAGGAAGAGTAGGTTATGTTTTATTTTATCAGACAAATTTATTTATAAATAATCCAATTTACATTTTAAAAATTTGGAAAGGGGGTATGTCATTTCATGGTGGATTATTAGGTATTATCTTGAGTTGTTATATTTTTTGTAAAATTAATAAAGTTAACTTTTTCTATCTTTCTGATTTAATTGCAATTGTATCTCCTATAGGTCTTTTTTTTGGAAGGTTGGCAAATTTTATAAATACTGAGTTAATAGGAAAACCCACTGATTTTTATATATCAATTATATACCCAACTGTTGATAATTTGCCGAGACATCCTTCACAACTGTATGAAGCATTTCTTGAAGGTTTGGTATTGTTTATAATTTTAATCTTTTTTTTCATATATAATAAACACAAAAGAAACTATGGTTTTATTAGTGGTGTGTTTTTATTTTTATATGGAATTTTTAGATTTCTAGTTGAATTTTTGAGGGAACCTGACTCTCACTTAGGATTAATACTAAATATTGTTACAATGGGACAAATATTAAGCTTACCTCTTATTATATTTGGGATTATATTTATGCTGAAAAATGTATACAGAAAAAATAATTAAATCAGAAATTTATAAAATTAAAAATGATATCCGTTTAGATTTTTTTCTTAAGAAGATAATCTATGGCAAAAATGGTTATTATTATAGCAAAAAACCAATTGGAAGAAAGAATGACTTCATTACAGCTCCTGAAATTTCACAAATTTTTGGTGAAATAATTGGGTTATATTTATTTTACTTTTGGAAGACAAAAATTAACAATAAGTTTAATCTTATAGAGTTAGGTCCTGGAAATGGAACTTTATTTTTAGATATTATAAATAGTACATCAAAATATCCAGCTTTTTTAAGTGATGCAAAAATTAAATTAATTGAAATAAATAAAGAACTAAAAAAAATACAAAAAAAAAATTTAAATAAAAATCTACTTCTAAAGATAAAATGGTCAAAAAAAATAAATTTTGGCTCTTCTTTTCCTACTGTAATATACTCCAATGAGTTTTTTGATTGTTTCCCTATAAGGCAGTTTTTATTTAAAGACGCATGGTATGAAAAATATGTTAGTTTAAATAGAGAAGAAAACAGATTATTTTTTAAAAATAGAATAGTAAAAGAAAATAAATTACTAAACATTTTAGAAAAATATAAAGATAATAGGGTCTATGAAATTTCAGCAGAAAGAAATAAATATTTTAATAAATTATGTAAATTTATAAATAAAAATGGTGGTATTATTTTTACAGTTGACTATGGATATTTAAATAAAATTAATAATTTTACTCTACAAGGAATTCAAAATCATAAATTTTCTTCAGTATTAGAAAATTTAGGTGAAAAAGATATTTCAAGTCATGTAAATTTTACTGATCTAGTTAATATTGCAAAAAATAATAAATTAAAAATTGAAGAGTTTTGCACACAACGAGAATTTTTAATAAAATATGGAATATTGGAAAGAAAGAAAACTCTCTCTAAATTAAATAATCAAAAAAGCTTAAATCAAGAAATTGAGAGATTAATAGGAAAGAAAAATATGGGTAATTTATTTAAAGTTTTGGTTGTCTCTAATTTATAATGAGAAAGAATTTCATAAACGTAAAAGAATTAGAGGATAAAATAAATTTTGCATTTTTTACATCTGTTGGAGGCGTATCTAAAAATGAATATAGATCCTTAAATTGCAGTAAAAATAATAAAGATTTAAAAAATAATGTTAAAAAAAATATAAATATTGCAAAAAATAAATTAAAAATTAGGGACAAAAAACTTAAATTAATTAATCAGTTACATTCTAATAAAATATTAAATGTTAATATTAAAAATTTCAAAAAAGAAATGTATGGTGATGGCTTATTAACAGAAAATAAAAATATAGCTTTAGGAGTTTTAACAGCTGATTGTGCTCCAATATTTATTTTTGATACAACTAAAAACATTATTTGTTGTCTTCATTCTGGGTGGAAAGGTACTTTAAATAACATTGTTAAAAATGCTGTAAAAAAAATTACAAATAAAAAAGTTAATAAAAAAAATATTATTGCTGTTATTGGTCCTTGCTTGGGTTATAAAAACTATGAGGTTGATAAAAAATTTAAGACTAAATTTATTAAAAAAAATAAATTATATAAAAATTTTTTTCTATCAAAAAATAAATTGAAAGATCTATTTAATCTACGTGAGCTTATTAACTTTCAATTAAAATCAGAGGGAATAAGTAAAATATATAATATTAGAAAAGATACCTATAAAAACAGTCATATTTTTTTTAGTCATAGAAAAGCAACTCATAAAAATAGTGGAAAGACTGGAAGAATGATAAATATAATTTCTTTTAAGGATTAATTTTTGTTGAACTATTTCTAATCTTATATAGTAGATTATACGATTAAATGAAAATAATCGCTTGTAATAGCAGTAAGACTCTTTCAGAAAAAATTTCAAAACATATTGATGTGCCAGTGGCTGATGCATCAATAAGAACATTTAATGATCGGGAAATTTTTGTTGAAATAAATGAGAATATTCGCGGTGAAGATGTTTTTATAATTCAATCTACATCCCACCCTGCAAATGATCATTTAATGGAATTGCTTATAACAATTGATGCTGCAAAGAGAGGATCAGCTAAAAGGATAACAGCTGTTATTCCTTACTATGGATATGCCAGACAAGATCGTAAAACTGGTCCAAGAACACCTATTACAGCAAAATTAGTTGCTAATTTAATTACATCAGCTGGAGCTCATAGAGTTTTAACTATGGATTTACATGCAGGACAAATACAAGGCTTTTTTGATATTCCTTTAGATAATATTTTTTCTGCCCCGCCGATTTTAAAAGATATTAAAGAAAAATTTAAAGATAATAAAGATCTGGTTGTAACGTCTCCAGATGTAGGAGGTGTTGTAAGAGCTAGAGCATTTGCTAAGAGGCTAGATGCAGGACTCGCAATAGCTGACAAGAGAAGAGAAAAAGCTGGAGAGTCAGAAGTTATGAACATTATTGGTGATGTAAATAATAAAATTTGTATTTTACTTGATGATATAGCCGACTCTGCTGGCACCTTGTGTAATGCTGCCGAAGCACTAAAAAGAAATGGTGCTAAAGAAATCTATTCATACATCGTACATGGAGTATTATCTGGTAAAGCATTAGATAAAATCTCAAATTCTGAAATAAAAGAGCTAGTTTTGACTGATACTATTGAGCCATCAATAAATGTAAAAAAGACAAAAAACATTAGACATATTAGTATTGCTCCTTTAATGGGTGAAGCGATTAAAAGAATAAGTAGCGATGCTTCAGTCTCTGCTTTATTTGATTAAAATTAATATGGAAAATTATAAAGCATTAGAAAGAAATCATGAAACTGGTTCCACAAATAGCCTTTTAAAAAAAGGTTTAGTACCTGGGATTATATATGGAAAGGGATCAGAGCCAACAAAAATAGCTTTAGAAGATAAAATTTTAAAAAAATTAATGAACACTGGATCCTTCTATTCTAGAATTATAGATATTGACATTAATGGTAAAAAAGAAAAAATACTGCCAAAACAACTTCAATACCATCCTGTAAATGATAGGCTCATTCATTTTGATTTTTTAAGAGTTCAGGAAAATACAAAGGTAAATGTTGAAATCCCTGTTGAGTTCTTAAATCAAGAAAAATGTCCTGGTTTAAAAAAAGGTGGAGTTTTAAATACTGTTAGACGACTTGTTGAGCTAACTTGTAACGCTAACAATATACCAAGTAAGTTAGAATTTGATTTAATTGAGAGTGAAATAGGTGATGCAGTTAAGATTAGTAGTATTCAGCTCCCGGATGGAGTTACTCCTACTATAACAGATAGAGATTTTGTGATAGCTACTTTAGTTCCACCAACTGTAGAAGTTGAAACTAAAACTGAAGAAACAACTGAAGAAGGTGCAGCAGAAGGTACCGAAGAAAAATCAGAGGAAAAGAAAGAAGAATCTCCTGATAATAAAGAAGAAAATAAAGAATCTAAGTAACTTTACTTTATACTTCATTATATGTTTTTAATTTGTGGACTTGGTAACCCAGGTGTAAATTATAAAAATACCAGACATAATGTAGGTTTCCATTTAGCAGATAATATAATCTCGCATTTTGATTTAGATAAAATCAAAGAAGATAATATAAAAGAATTATATTCAGGTAAAATAAATAATCAAAAAATCTTTGTGTTAAAACCTCTTACATTTATGAATTTATCAGGAAAAGCTGTTTCAGAAATTGTAAATTTTTATAAAATAAAATTAGACCACACTTTTGTTATCCATGATGATCTTGATTTAGAATTATCAAAAATAAAAATAAAACAAGGTGGTGGAAACGGAGGTCATAATGGGCTGGAAAGTATTGACCAATTTATAGGGGAAAATTATTTTAGAATTCGTATTGGAATTGATCATCCGGGACATAAAGATTTAGTTTCAAGATATGTTTTAAATAAATTTTTAAAGTCAGAAAAAGAAATAATAAATAAAAAGTTTGATAAAATGGTTAATAATATTGAATTAATATTTTCAGATATTCCTCTATTTTTAACAAAAATAAGTGAGCAAAATTAATTATGGGATTTAAGTGTGGGATAGTTGGATTACCAAATGTTGGTAAATCTACTTTATTTAATGCACTCACCCAATCAAATAAAGCTGAGGCTGCAAATTATCCATTTGCAACTATAGAACCAAATATAGGAAGAGTTGCAGTACCTGATAATAGATTAGATAAACTTGCAATCGTTGGAAAAAGTGAAAAAATAATTCCTTCTTTCATGGATTTTGTTGATATTGCAGGATTAGTAAAAGGAGCCTCACAAGGAGAAGGTTTAGGAAATAAATTTTTAGGACATGTAAGAGAAGTTGATGCAATAGCTCATGTTGTTAGATGTTTTGAAGATACTAATATTACTCATGTATCATCAAAAATTGATCCACTAGATGATATTGAAACAATAAATTTAGAATTGCAATTGGCTGATTTTGAAAGCTTAAATAATAAAAAAACTAGTTTAGAAAAAAAATTAAAAGCAAACGATAAAGAATCTAAACATCAATTTGATATAATAAATAAAATCTTACAAATGCTAGATGCTAATAGCATCTTAAAAATTGAAGAATTTACTAATAATGAAATTAACTTTGTAAATAGTCTTAACTTAATTAGCCTAAAGCCTACTATGTACATATGTAATGTAGATGAAGAATCTATTCACACGGGAAACAAATTATCAAATACAGTCATAGAGTTTGCTAAAAGAAATAATCATTCTGTAGTTTTAATCTCTGCTTCAATTGAAGCACAAATAGCAGAATTAGATAATGAGGAAGAAAAACTTGAATTTCTTAAAGAGCTTAATTTAGATCAAACAACATTGAATAAGGTAATAAAATCTGGATATGAGCTTTTGGATTTAATTAACTATTTTACCTGCGGTCCAAAGGAAACAAGATCTTGGACAATAAAAAAAGAAACACTTGCACCACAAGCTGCTGGAAAAATTCACACTGATTTTGAAAAAGGATTTATTAGAGCAGAGACTGTCTCTTATGATGACTATATAGAAAATAATGGTGATGCTGGAAGTAGAGATTCAGGAAAGTTAAGACAAGAAGGTAAAGATTATATCGTTAAAGACGGTGATGTAATGAACTTTTTATTTAATGTCTAAGTAACGTCTCGCCAAAGTCTATTTTTTGCTAAGTACACAATTGTTCCAAGAATAATAAAGAATAATATTACTTTGATTCCTAAATTTTTTCTTTCTTCCATTTCTGGTTCAGCAGCCCAGTGAAGAAAATGTGTTACATCAGCTGATAACTGTTCTGCATTATTATCAGTGCCATCATCATAATCTACACTTCCATCGGCTATAGGTGCTGGCATAGCTATTTGATTTCCAGCCATCCATTTATTGTACCACATTCCATTACCGACCTCCATTCCCTTTGGAGGTTCAACATAACCTAGAAGAAGGTTATAAATATAATCAACTCCATATTTTCTAGCTTTTGTAATTACACTCAAATCTGGAGGATAAGCTCCATTGTTATTTGCTCTTGCTTCATTATCATTGGCGTATGGGTTAACAAACCTGTCTGCTGGTCTAGCCGGTCTTTCAAACATTTCACCATCATCATTTGGACCGTCTAATACAGTATATTCAGAAGCAATTACTTTTACTTGAGCCTCGGAAAAACCAATATCAATAAGATCTCTGTAATACAGAAGTTTCATTGAATGACATCCTGCACATACTTCTCTATAAACTTTATAGCCCCTTTGAATTGCAGCTCTATCAAAAGTTCCCGTTACGCCTTTAAAAGACCAATCATGTTTTGGCATTTTTTCAGTACTCATTTCTGCAGCAAAGAGATTTGAAGAGAATAATAAAAAAATAATAAGTAATAGGCGCATTATAGATTTGTATCTTTTTGCATTGCTGGTGAAGGAATTCCTTTTTCACCTCCACCAATATCAGGAGCTATATTTTTAGCATAAACATCACTAATACTGAGCGGTAGCTTATTTGGCTTCTCTATCCAACCAACAAAAGGTGTAATGATAAAGAAAAAACCAAAGTAGTAAAGTAAACCTACTCTAGCAATTAAAAGATATAAACCTTCAGCAGGAAGCATACCAACGTAGCCTAATGCAAAGAAGTTAACAAAAAAGCCCATCATAAACCACTTATATATTGGTCTATAATTACAGCTTCTCACTTTTGATCTATCAAGCCAAGGTAGAACAAAGAGAATTACTATCGCACCAAACATTAGGAGAACTCCTCCTAATTTATCAGGTACTGCTCTTAAAATTGCATAAAAAGGTGCAAGATACCAGTTTGGAACAATGTGAGCTGGAGTAACAAGTGGATCTGCTGGAATATAATTGTCAACTTCAGCCATAAGATTTGGTCCAAAGAATATTACTGCAGAAATAGCAACTCCAAAAGCACACATAGCTACTGTATCTTTAATTAACATATATGGAAAAAAGTTTACTGAGTCATTGTTAGTTTTAATATCAATCCCATCAGGGTTATTTGAACCATGAACATGAACTGCAGCAACATGTAAACCTACAACACCAAAAATAACAAATGGTAAAACATAATGAAGAGCAAAGAAACGGTTTAAAGTAGCATTTCCAACATTGTAATCACCAAGAAGCCATGTCTTTAATCCCTCACCAATAAATGGAATTGCACTAAATAAATTTGTTATAACTGTAGCTCCCCAATAAGACATTTGTCCCCACGGTAATGTGTAACCAAGAAAAGAAGTTGCCATCATTAATAAAAATATGAATACACCTAAAATCCAATTAAGCTCTCTTGGATATTTGTAAGAACCAAAATACATTGCTCTTACTATATGAATGTAAACTATGATGAAGAAAAAGGCCGCACCATTGGAATGAATATATCGCATTAACCAACCGTAATTGACATCTCGCATTATTCTCTCAACACTATCAAAGGCCATATCTGTATGTGGTGTGTAATTCATCGCAAGAAAAATTCCACTTACTATCATTGTAACAAGTGTAATTGTTGCTAATGCACCAAAGCTCCAGAAATAATTACAATTCTTTGGCATTGGATAATCACCGTATTCTTTTTTGAAATAGGAAATAATTGGTAAACGAAACTCTATCCAATTAAGGACAGGATTTTTAAATTGATGTACTTTTCTGTTCTTATCCATTGTTATCCTATCTTTATAGTATTATCATTTAAAAAGGTATAGGGCGGAACGTCCAAGTTTTTTGGTGCTGGCCCTTTTCTTATTCTTCCTGATGTATCGTAGTGTGAGCCATGACATGGGCAATACCAACCGTCATACTCACCTTTCATATCTGAAACTTTTTGACCTAATGGAACACACCCTAAGTGTGTGCATACTCCTACTAAAACTAACCATTCTTCTTTTTGTACTCTATCAGCATCGTCTTGTGGATCTCTTAGGTCGGAAGCTTGAACCATTTTTGCTGCATCAATTTCATCTTTTGTTCTTTTTTTAATGAAAACAGGTTTTCCACGCCATTTTATTGTTATACTTTGACCTTCTTCAATAGCGCTAATATCCACTTCAGTTGATCCTGCAGCTAATGTATCTTCTGCTGGACTCATACTTTTTAGAAATGGCCATATAAACGCTGCTGTACCTACAGCACCAAGAGTTACTGTACTAAGTTGTAGGAAATCTCTTCTCTTATTTTTGGATTTTTTAGCCATTATATATGAAATTCTTATATCTTAATTACTCAAAAAAATACTTTTTATATATGTGCCAGCGTGACGCAAGTAATAAAATAATATAGTAAAAAAACATGAGAATTGCTCTTTTTGAACCTGACATACCACAGAATGCAGGAAATATATTTAGACTAGGCGCCTGTCTTGGAATACCAGTAGATATAATAGAGCCAGCTGGCTTTGTGATTGATGATAAAAGACTAAAAAGAGCATCAATGGATTATTATGATTATCTAGAATTAAAAAAACATTTAAGTTGGGAAGAATTTTATGAGTGGTCAAAAGATAATTCATATCGACTCATTCTTCTAACAACAAAAAGTAAGAAAAGTTATTTTGATTATAAATTTCAATCAAATGATATTATTTTATTTGGCAGAGAAAGTGCTGGGGCCCCAGATTATGTCCATAGCTCTGTAGACGAAAGGTTAATAATACCAATGATAAATGGACCTAGATCAATTAATCTTAGTAGTTCAGTTGCAATAGTAGCTGGTGAAATGTTACGCCAATTAAATTAAGCTAAGGTTCCCATCTTTCCTTCTTGATAGTCCAGCATTGCTTGCTTTATTTCTCCTTCAGAATTCGCTACGAAAGGACCATAACGTGCTACGGGTTCTTTGAGTGGCTTTCCAGCTAAAACTAGATAGGATCCCTTTTCTGATATTGACCTAATTTTAATCTCATCGCTTGACTGATCAAAATAAATCATATCACCTTTGTTAGCGATTTTATCTTCCTCATTAAATTGTAACTGACCATCAATAATATAGACCATAAGATTTTGTTCTTTATCGACATTAAACTTTGTCATGTCTGGTTTTGAAAATTGAATATCAAATATTGATACTGGTGAATATGTTTGAACTTTCGATTTGATTCCATTTATTTCACCCACAAGAACTTTAATCTCTATATTCGCATTTTCATATACTGTTGGGATAGTATTTTTTTTAATATGTTGATACCAAGGTTTAACTTTTTTATTTTTTTGTGGAAGGTTAACCCAGATTTGTAATCCTTGCATGATACCGCCACTCTTCTTAAATTTTTCTGTTACTAATTCAGAGTGAATTAAACCTGATCCAGTTGTCATCCATTGTACATCACCAGTTTCAATTTCTGCTTGTCCACCAAATGAGTCTCTATGCTCTACTTCACCACCAAGCATGTAAGTAATTGCCTCAAATCCACAATGAGGATGCGCTGGTACACCAGTTGCTCCTCCTGGCTCATAATTAATTGGGCCAAAATGATCAAAAAGAAGAAATGGATCATTTTCTCTCATTTCTGGGACAGGGAAAGCTCTCGTTACAGGTATCCCGTCACCCTCAAAAGTTTTCATACACTCTTTAATTTTTATTATTTTTCTCATAAATTTGTTTAAAAATTATTCAGATATAGATATAGGTATGATTATGAAAAATCAAAATCCAAACCCACCAAAGTGTGGTTGCAGTTGTAGCTGTTGCTGTACTTGTGAAGGTGGAGGGTGCTGTTAGTTAACACCCTCAATTTAAATTTAATATTTAAAAATATTTCTAACAACCTTTAAGTTCATCTCCTAAGTTTTGTATTAACTTAAAATAAAGATCTTTATTTGAGTCAATATTAGCGCCTAGAGGATCAAAAACTCCAGTTTTGATATTCATGTCTTCAGCTATAGTTGTAATTATCTTTGGATTGAACTGTGGTTCAGAAAAGATACATTTAATTCCTCTATCCTTAATTACATCTTGAATATCAGTAATCTGTTTAGCTCCAGGTAAAACATCCGTATTCAAAGTAAGTGCTCCAGCAGCTCTAACTCCAAATCTCTCTTCAAAATATTGATAAGCATCATGGAAGACAACAAACTTTGCGTCTTTATTTATTTCTTTTTCAATATCCTTAACTAATTGATCTAGTGCTTGGATTGTAGCTTGTGCATTGGCTTCATATTTATTCTTATTTGCTGGATCTAAATCACTTAACTCATGAGCAATTTCATGAACCATTTCTTTTGCATTAATTGGATCTAGCCAAATGTGAGCGTCAAATTCACCATGTGCATGACCGTGGTGATCGTGTCCACTGTGATCATCGTGATCATCATGGTCATCGTGGTCATCGTGATCATCATGGTCATCGTGATCATCATGGTCATCGTGATCATCATGGTCATCGTGGTCATCGTGATCATCATGGTCATCATGGTCATCGTGATCTTCAAAAATCGACTCTTCTCTAAACTTCAATTTATTAATACTTTCAACTTCCATAAACTCTACAACTTCTGCATTTTTGACAATTGACTCAAGAGGTCTTTCCATGAACGTTTCTATACTTTCGCCAACCCAGAATATGATATCTGCTTCTTCTAAAAGTTTGGCATGAGAAGGTTTTAATGTAAAGCTATGAGGGGAAGTACTTCCTTCAATTATAAGTGCTGGCTCACCTACACCATCCATTACATTCGCAATTAGTGAATGAAGTGGTTTAATTG
This sequence comes from uncultured Alphaproteobacteria bacterium, assembly GCA_902560675.1. Classification (GTDB taxonomy): domain Bacteria; phylum Pseudomonadota; class Alphaproteobacteria; order HIMB59; genus CACPNW01. The sequence goes on from CACEMP010000002.1 coordinate 139,663, forward strand.
TAGTAACAACTTTTAATTCTGCTCTTACAGCTGAAGTTGCAACTAAAATTGATGAAAAGAAAAATACTTTTAAAAGCATCAAAAAAATGTTGTTTTGTCTCATAAAAAATGTTCCTATTAATAATTAAGTCTGTTAATGAACGTAATGTTATAATATTACATTTTAGATTGTAAATATAAAAATGAACGAAAATAATAATTTATTGGTAAGATTAAAAGATTGCGGTATCCAAAAATCTTCAAAATGGATTGTAAAAGGTATTTCTCTTGAAATTCATAAGGGCAAAATTGTAACCTTGATTGGCCCAAATGGCTCAGGAAAAACAACTACCGCTAAAATGGCACTTAATATTCTAAAATCAGATGAAGGTTCAATTGAAAATTATTCAACAAAAATGGCATATGTTCCGCAAAAAATTAGTATTGATTGGACTATGCCCCTTCGAGTTGTAGATTTTATGAAACTAACAAGTCATATTAATAAAGATGAAATTATTGAAGCTCTAAAATTAACAGGGGTTCAGCATTTAATATACAATGAGATTCATAACTTATCTGGTGGAGAATTTCAGAGAGTTTTAATTGCAAGAGCAATTGCTAAAAAACCAGATCTACTTGTTTTAGATGAACCTGTGCAGGGAGTAGATTTTAATGGAGAGATAGCTCTATACAATCTTATAAAAGAAATTTGTACCAAATTAAATTGTGGCATCCTTCTTATATCTCATGATCTCCATTTTGTTATGTCTGCAACAGATCATGTAATTTGTCTAAATGGTCACATTTGTTGTTCTGGATCACCTAAATCAATAGTAAAAAATTCTTCCTACATAGAATTATTTGGAGAACACAATGCTGCTACCCTATCGCTCTATCAACATGAACATGATCATTCACATCAGACAGATGGGAGTGTTAAAAATTAATGTTTGATGATTTTTTTATTCGTGCACTTGTTGCAGGGGTTGGTATAGCTATTGTAGCTGGACCACTTGGATGCTTAGTTATCTGGAGGAGGTTATCATATTTTGGTGACACCTTATCTCACTCAGCCCTTTTAGGAGTAACATTAGCATACTCATTTAGTTTAAATATTGCTTTTTCTGTGTTTGTAATATCAGCTGTTGTTGCTTTACTTCTTGTGAGCTTACAAAAAAGAACAAAACTAGCTGGCGATTCTTTACTTGGACTTCTTGCTCACTCAACACTTGCCATCGGTTTAGTATTGATTGGTTTTTTATCTTACATCCGATTTGATCTCATGGGATTATTATTTGGCGATATTCTTGCAGTGACAACTGCAGACATTGGTTTAGTTTGGATAGGTGGAAGCATAATATTAATAATCTTATATTTTATTTGGAAATCTTTATTTTCAGCAACTGTAAATTATGATTTGTCAGCTGCTGAAGGTATGCGGCCGGAAGTTTCTAATTTTATATTTACCCTTTTATTGGCAGGAGTAATTGCTTTGTCTATTAAAATGATTGGAGCACTATTAATTACAGGTTTACTTTTAATTCCTGCGGCTATTGCCAGAAACATTAGCAACAGTCCTAGACAAATGATTGTTATCGCAATCTTATCAGGTATTTTATCAGTAGTAGTTGGATTATTTGCTTCTTTAGAAATAAATACTTCTTCAGGGCCTTCAATAATAGTGGTGGCTTTAATACTTTTCATTATTTCATTGGTTCCTCTTGAAATTAAGGGTCAGTTGCAAAAACGATAGCAATTTGGTAATCTAGAATATGTCTTTAGAAACTTTAAACTTAACTAAAAATCAACAAACAGTTCTTGATATTTTAGAAAGCGCATCAGAACCTCTTAAAGCATATACAATCCTTTTTGATATTCAAAAAAAAGGAATTAAATCTCCTCTTCAAGTTTATAGAGCTTTAGATAAGCTCATAGAAATTGGCAAAGTACATAAAATAGAAAGTAGAAATTCATATGTTGCTTGTAAGCATGAAGGCTGTAATGCAAAAACTTCTACATCTTTTTTGATATGTGAAAACTGTGATAGTGTTACTGAGCTAACTGGAAATAATTTGATTTCTTATTTTTCAAAACAAGCAGAAAAGAATAACTTCAATTATAAAAAACATAATTTAGAAATATTTGGTTTGTGCGAAAATTGTAAATTAAAAAACTAATTTATTAAATTATCAATCTTATTCAGACATTTATTTAATCCAAGATCGTATTTTGTTCGTATGAAATGCTCTTTCACTATTTCAACCCATTTAAATTTTTTTAACGTTTGATGAGATATGTAGAAACAATTCAATGGAAAAGGCATATTGAACATTTTTAATATTTCTTGCCTTATTACATCGTTGGTTAAAACTGCCAAAGATTCGTGAATATATTTTTCTACAATTTTTTGATCACTTAAAGATGTTTTAGGTAATTTAAATAGACCTCTAAACCTAAAATATCGATAAATTCTTAAGTAGTCTTCTTTTATTCTATCCTCTATTTCACCAATAAAACTAATTTTACTTTCATTTAAATCTGATTGACCATTATAATAATCATGTAATTTATTATCATTTCCAACATATAAAGCATTGAAAGTAAAATCTCTTCTAGCTGAGTCTTTTTTCCAACTGTTGGTATAAATTACATTTGTATGTCTGCCCATTTGATTAATATCCTCACGTAAAGTTGTAATTTGTATTTTTCGATTATGAGGATAAGCAATTATAGAACCATACTGGATAGCAAAATCATCATATTCAATCTTATTATCTTTTAATAACAGCAAAACATCCTGAGGCTCCAAAGTTGTGGCTGTATCAATATCTTTAATTTCTCTTTCAAGAAGAGCATCTCGTATACACCCTCCTACTAATCGGATTTCAATATTATTTTCTTTAAAGATAGATATTAAAAACTTAACATGCTCCAGATTCAATAAATTCGTAATTTTATTTATTTCCATAATCTAGCTATTTCTTTAAAACGATTTATATTACATTAACAATGTCGACTTCTTCAAAAGAAAATGCTCCAGAAATATTTCAGGATATAAAGAAAAATTTAACTAGAGGAGTGAAAGATAGAAAACACGCATTTCATACGCCAGTATTTAGTAATGTTGATAGTGAGGGTGGAATAGATTCCAGAGTTGTAGTCTTAAGAAAATTTGATACCAGTAGCATGACACTAAATTTTCACACAGATTTTAGATCACCAAAAATACCTAACTTAAAAAAAAATAGTAGTTCTCAATTTGTGTTTTATGATCATAAATTAAAAATTCAAATGCGAATTAAAACAACTTCTTTGGTCAATAATCAAAATGATAAAGCAAAAGAAATGTGGGGAAAAACAAGATTGTTTAGTAGAAAATGTTACTTAACACTGAAAAATCCAAGTTCAATCACTGAGTTTCCAGAAGATGGTATTCCTGAACATTTGACTGGCAAGGAACCAAGCCTTGAAGAGAGTGAAAAAGGGTATAAAAACTTTACGGTAGTTGAAAATAAAATTAATGAAATTGATTGGCTTTATTTAGAAATTTCAGGTCATCGTAGATTAAAATTAACATTTAAAAATAATGAACCAGAATATAATTGGTTGATACCTTAATATAACTTAAAATTATCAATAATTCTTATATCATCAATATATAAAGCAATAAACAATCTGGCTTCAGAATAATTTTTTGTTAATTCTAAATTATTTTCATTTCTTATTTCTAAATAGTCGATTTTATTTATATTCTTTTGTAGAAGCTCTGTTTTTAATAGATCTAAATTATTAATTTCATTTTGCTTTAATTGATTAATATATTCATTAATTTTATTTCCTAATAAATTAAAAATTTTTAATTGGTCATTGGAAAATTTAGAGTTCCTTGAAGATAAGCTCATACCTGTTTTATCTCGTACAGATGGACATTGAATTATTTTAATATTGTGATGATTAATTTTTGCTAATTCTTGTAATATTTTTACTTGCTGTAAATCCTTCTCACCAAAATAACTGTTTGTTGGTTTAATCAAATTAAAAAAAAGATCCACAACAGTAGTAACTCCATCAAAATGACCAGGTCGAAATTTATCGCATAAAATATTTCTAAAATTATTTACAATTTTTTTCTTTACCAATCCTTTTGGGTATATCTCTTGAACATCAGGTAAGAAAAGTAAATTACAACCAATATTTTCTAATTTAGAAATATCATCATCAATTGTTTTTGGATAAGAATTGAAATCATCTTCATTATTAAATTGGGTTGGATTAATAAATATTGAACAGATCACAAATTCGTTATGTAATTGTGCTTCTCTAATTAGAGATAAATGTCCCTCGTGTAAGTTTCCCATTGTTAAAACTAAACCAATAGACTGGCCTAAGTCTTTGATTGAAACTAAATTTTGCTCTAATTCACTTGTTTTTTTTAAAATTTTCATCGATTACCTAAGTAAATATTTGACTTATATATGATGAATTCGTATTAGGCCCAAAGATTTATTATGAAACGTACTTATCAGCCTAGTAGAGTAATTAGAAAAAGAAGACATGGTTTTAGGGCTAGAATGGCAACTAAAGCAGGTCGACAGATTATCAATAGAAGACGTGCAAAAGGAAGAGCTCAATTAAGCGCTTGATATGGCCAAATGGCCCAAAAATTATTTACAATTAAAAAGAGATCAACTTTCGTTATGATACGAAACAAGGGGGAGTTTATAAAAGGTAAAAATATGAATATCCAAATTTTACACAATCAAGATCTAGAAAATTCTATAGGTGTAGGATACACAGCTTCCAAAAAAATTGGCAACGCAGTGAAAAGAAATAAAGCAAAGAGAATAATGAGAGAATTAGCTAGAAAAATTATTATTAATGGTAAAATTAATTCATATTATGTGTTAATAGCTAAAATATCATTACTCGAAGAAAAATTTGATAAACTTTTATTAGAACTTAAAGGAAAGATAGATGGTTAGTAAATATATTTCATTACCTTTAATTGTAATAATTCGATTATATCAATTATTGATCTCTCCAATACTTGGACAAAGTTGTCGTTATTTACCAACCTGTTCTGAGTATTCCATTAAATCATTGAAAGAACATGGATTATTTAGAGGATCAGTTTTATCAATAAAAAGAATTTCAAAATGTCATCCTTGGGGTTCCCACGGATTTGATCCAGTACCAAAAAAAACTGAGTTAAATAAATGAACGAACAAAGAAATTTATATATGGCAATTGGTATTTCAATTGCGATAATTATTTTTTTTCAATTATTATTTCCAACTCAACCAATTCAAACAACATCTTTTGAAGAAGAAGATGTTTTAGAACCTGCAACATCCATTGATGGACAGAGTAGCCAAGCTATCTCAGAAATACAAAGTAGAGAGGAAGCTTTAATTCAAACTGACAGAGTTAAATTTAACAATGCATCTATTGAAGGTTCTATAAATCTAACAGGAGCAATTTTAGATGACCTCATATTATCAAAATATAAAACCAGCTTAGAACCTGACTCAGAAAATATCCAGCTTTTGTTACCAGATGGAACTGATAATCCATATTATATTGAAACAGGTTGGAAGGAACTAAAAAATTCTAATATGGAATTACCTAATTTAGAAACAATTTGGAAAACCAACTCTACCAGTCTAAGTCCTTCAAAACCTGTTACGCTAAGTTGGACGAATAATAAAAACATAACCTTCAAAATTAATTATCAAGTTGATGATGAGTATATGTTTACAATTACACAAGAAATAGAAAACAATAGTGGTGAAGATATTGAAGTTTTTCCATACAGATTAATCAAAAGAATAAACACACCAGATACAATTAATTTTTTTATACTGCACGAGGGATTAATTAGTCTAATAAACGATGAATTATTGGAAAAAAATTATGATGATATTGCCGATGATTGTAATTCATCAATGCAAACAAAAAAACAGTTTTGCGATAATAAAACACAAGGTGGCTGGTTAGGTTTTACTGACAAGTATTGGATGTCTGCTTTAATTCCTGATGCTGACCAATCTATTAACGTCAATTATAGATACGGAAATAACGGACGTGATAGTTATAGAGCAGGTTATGTTGGTCAGATATATAAAATAAAATCAGGTGAAAATATATCTTACGGTGGAAAATTATTTGTTGGTGCAAAAAAATTGAATGTCTTAAGTGCTTATGACGAAAATCTCTCAATACCAAGATTTACTGATGCAATCGACTGGGGCTGGTTTAGCTTCTTAACTAAACCTGTTTCATATGCCATTAATTGGTTTTTTAGTTATGCAGGTAATTTTGGTCTGGCAATAATTGCCTTTACAATTTTAATGCGTTTAATTTTATTCCCACTGGCGCAAGCATCTTTTAAATCTATGGCGAAGATGAAAAAACTTCAGCCTGATATGCAAAGATTAAAAGAAACCTATCCAAATGACAGACAAAAAATGCAGCAAGAACTAATGGCATTGTATAAAAGAGAGGGAGCTAATCCTGTTGCGGGTTGTCTACCAATTTTAGTACAAATACCAATTTTCTTCTCTTTATATAAAGTGTTGTTTGTTACAATAGAAATGTATCACGCTCCTTTTTATGGATGGATACATGATCTATCTGCACCAGACCCATTAGGTCTAATGACAATATTTGGATTAGTTCCTTGGAATGTACCACCATTACTGTCAATAATTGATATTGGTATTCTTCCTATCATTATGGGCTTCACTATGTGGTTACAACAAAAACTAAATCCTGCTCCAGCTGACCCTACGCAAGCTAGAATTTTTGCCTTACTTCCATTTGTATTTACTTTTGTGCTAGCTGGATTTGCAGCCGGTTTAGTTTTGTATTGGTCAGTAAACAATATTTTATCAATTGCACAGCAATGGTATATTCAAAGAAGAGTTTTAGCCAAAAATGGCTAGCTTAAATAAAAATTTAAATAACTTTTTTAATAATAATAAGTTTTTAGGTTCTTTCTATTCATTTAAAGACATTCCTTATTCAGACATAAAAAAAGAATGTTGTTTTATAGGCAGGTCTAATGTTGGAAAATCTAGTTTAATAAATTCATTAACCAAAACAAAAAAACTTGCTAAAACGAGTAAAACTCCAGGAAGAACACAGTCTATAAATGTTTTTTTAATTAGTGAAAAAATAAATATAATTGATTTACCCGGTTATGGTTTTGCCAAAGTATCAAAAGTTGTACGAGAAAACTTAATGACCTTGATTGAAGAATATATAGAAAATAGAGATACGCTTGATCATGTTTTTTTACTAATTGACTCAAAAGTTGGTATTAAGAATTCTGATATTGATATGTTAGATTTATTGAATGATTGCTCAAAAAAATTTTCAATAATTTTAACTAAAATAGATAGAATATCTAACAACTATTTAGAATTTCAAAAAAAATCAATTTTAAGTTTAATGCAAAATTATAAAAAATCATTTACAAAAATATATCAATCTGAGACCAAAAAAAATAATGGTATTGCAGAGATTCAAAGATCTATATACGGGTTATCACAATAAATATGAAATTTGACTTTTTATCAGAAAGTGATCAGGCTTATTTTATACATAAAGCCTCAACCTTGGTTGAAGCTCTTCCATACATTCGAGAACATAGTGGTGATACCATTGTAATAAAATACGGTGGACATGCAATGGGGGATAAAAAACTGTCTGAGAGTTTTTCCAGAGATATTGGGTTATTAAAAGAAGTAGGTGTGTCACCAATTATTGTTCATGGTGGAGGGCCTCAAATTGGTGAGAGACTTAAATCAAAAAATATATCAACAGAATTTGTTGAAGGATTGCGAGTTACTGATAAAGAAACAATTAAGGTAGTTGAAGAAGTTTTATCTAAAGATATCAATTCAGAAATAGTAGAAGCTATAAGTGCCTCTGGAGGAAAAGCGATAGGAGTATCTGGTAATAATAATTTAGTAACTGCAACAAAATTGAACGTAGAAATTAAAGATAGTGATTCAAATATTGAAAAAATAGTTGATATTGGTTTTGTTGGACAACCAAAAAAATTAAACAAAGATATGCTAACTAAATTTATAAAAAATGGTCAAATTCCTGTGATATCTCCTTTAGGTAAGGATGAAAATAATTTTACATATAATATAAATGCTGACACTGTTGCAGGTTTTATAGCGGGTGAATTACAGGCAAGTAAATTATTATTACTAACCGATGTGCCTGGAATTTTAGACAAAGATGAAAAATTAATATCATCAATAACTTTAGAGGAAGCTAAAAATATTGAAAATAAAGAATATATTTTTGGAGGTATGAAGCCAAAAATTAATACATGTATTGATGCAATGAAAAAAGGTGTTAAAAAATCTACTATATTAGATGGAAGAATTCCTCATTCAGTAATATTAGAGTTATTCACTGAACATGGAATTGGTACACAAATAACAAGTAATTAAATGAGTTTTAAAGATAATATTAATACCTGGATATTTGATCTAGACAACACACTTTACTCTGCAGACAGTGGAATTTTTCAGCAAGTACATAAGTTAATGGGTGAATTTGTAGCTAAAAATTTAAATATGGAATTAGCTGAAGCAAAAAAACTACAAGCAAAATATTATAAGGAACACGGAACAACTCTAAGAGGTATGATGGATAATCATGGCGTAGATCCCGATTATTTTTTAGAAGAAGTTCATAAGTTAGATTACTCAATTGTAGGTCCAAATGAAAATCTTAATAATGAATTATTTAAACTTGAGGGAAGAAAAATTATTTATACAAATGCAAATAAGCAACATGTCTTAGATGTGTTAGAGAAAATAAATCTAACAAATTTTTTTGATGAAATATATGATATTAAAATGGCTGATTATGTACCTAAACCAGAAATTTCTCCCTATAAAAAGATTATCGACTTATTTGATATCGAGGCAAATAAATCAGCAATGTTTGATGATATTGCAAAAAATTTAGTTCCAGCCAAAAAAGTTGGTTTTACACCTGTCTGGGTTGATGCTGGTTATGAGAATTTTTCCGATGATATTGAAGCATCTAAAGAATATTTAGATTTTCAAACAAGAAATTTGAGTTTATTTTTAAAAAATGTAAATGAGGGTAAAATATGAGTGATCTCGAAAAAATTATAAATGATGCCTTTGAGGATAGAGATAATGTTAATGTAAATACTGCAGGTGATATTAGAAATGCAGTAGATGAAACTTTAAACAAACTTGATAGTGGAAGCTTAAGGGTTTGTGAAAAAATTAATAATGAATGGCAAGTTAATCAATGGATTAAAAAGGCAATTCTTTTAAGTTTCAGATTAAATGATAATGAAATTATTAAAGCATCGCATGCCACTTGGTTTGATAAAGTAGAAAGTAAAACTGCAAATTGGACTAAAGATGATCATCTGAAAGCAGGATTTCGATATGTACCAGACGCTGTTGTAAGAAAGTCTGCATTTATTGCTAAAGGTGTTGTTTTAATGCCTTCTTTTGTAAATCTTGGTGCATATGTTGATGAAGGAACAATGATTGATACTTGGGCAACAGTTGGCTCATGTGCGCAAATAGGTAAAAACTGTCATATTTCTGGAGGCGCTGGTATTGGTGGTGTACTTGAACCTCTTCAAGCAAATCCTGTGATTATTGAAGACAATTGTTTTATTGGAGCAAGAAGTGAAGTGGCTGAAGGTGTTATTGTTGGTGAAGGTGCGGTTTTATCAATGGGTGTATTTATTGGAGCATCTACAAAAATAGTCGATCGATCAACTGGAGAAATTCATATGGGAAAAGTTCCAGCGTATTCAGTTGTGGTACCAGGTACGTTACCAGGAAAAAAAGGGGGGGATATTAATCCTTCTTTATACTGTGCTGTTATTGTTAAAAGAGTTGATGAAAAAACTAGAAGCAAAACATCAATCAATGATCTTTTAAGAGATTAATGTCAGAAATTAATTTTGATCCAGTTACTCTTACACAATCCTTGGTTAAATGTGCAAGTGTAACTCCAAAAGATGAGGGCGCTTTAACAGTCGTTGAAAATCATCTAAGTGCTATAGGATGTGACTGTCATCCATTAACTTTCTCTGGAAACAATTCTTATGAAGTAAAAAATTTATTTGCAACTATAGGAAATGAAGGAAAACATTTTGCTTATGCTGGTCACACAGATGTAGTACCAGTAGGAAATGAAAGTTCTTGGAAATATCCTCCTTTTTCAGCAAAAATAGATGATGGTAAACTTTATGGAAGAGGTAGTGAAGATATGAAAAGTAGTGTTGCTTGTTTCATCAGTGCTGCTAAAAGATTTGTAGATAAATATAAAAATATTCCAGGTAAGATTTCATTTATTATTACAGGAGATGAAGAAAGAGATTCTGTAAACGGCACACCAAGAATTCTAGAATGGGCAAGTAAACAAAATTATAAATTTGATCATTGTCTTGTTGGTGAACCAACTTCTAAAAATGAGGTCGGCGATAAAGTAAAAATTGGAAGAAGAGGATCAGTGAGTTTCTTTTTTCAGGTAAAAGGTATTCAAGGACATACGGCGAATTCACATTTAGCTGAAAATTCTTCACATCACTTAGTGAATTTATTAAATAGCATATTAGAAGAACCACTAGATGAAGGTAATGAAAATTTTTTACCAACATCAGTTCAAATCGCTACTATTGATATTGGCAATCCTGTTCAAAACGTAATTCCAGAATTAGCTAAAGCAACAGTTAATATTAGATTTAATGATATGCACTCATCTGACTCACTTATAAAATGGATTGATAATAAAATAGAAAAGATTTTCTCTAAATTGGAAAATGCTAGTTGTACTTATACATATGATGCAACAGCTGAATCATTTCTAAACAAAGCAGGTGATTTATATAATATTATTTCAAAATCAATTTCTGATGTTACAGGCAGAAATAGACCGCCTGAGCAAGCAACCGATGGTGGTACTTCTGATGCAAGATATATAAAGAACTATTGTGAAGTAGTAGAGTTAGGTCTTAGAAATCAAACTCTTCATAAAGTAGATGAATTTGTTTTTGTTGAAGATATTATTAAATTAGAAAATATTTATTTTAGAATTTTAGAAAATTATTTTGATGTCAATTAATATCCATCAGATGGATTAACATCTGATTTTACATTTTTATTTTTTCTTAGTTTTTTATATTTGGAGTACATATATTTAACAGATGGCTCTATAGCTGTTACACCTGCAACGTGTGGAGTGATGGTAACATTTGGCAGTTTCCAAAATTGACTACTTGATTTTAAAGGTTCATCTTTAAAAACATCCAAATAAGCATAAAAATTTTTGTTTTTCTTTAAATGATTTAGAAGGTGTTTCTCTTCAATTGCATTTCCTCTGCCAATATTTATTAAACAAGAATTTTCTTTCATTTTCTCTAAAAAGTTTTTATCTATTATATTATTTGTTTGAGCTGTTGATGGTAGAATAGAAATAATAATATCAGAACTTTTGATAAAACTAATAATATTTTTACCCGTATATATTTTTACATTTTTTACTTTTGCTCGATTTTTTTTATATGCAATAACATTATAATTTAATCTATTCAGTAGTTTTGCAATATGATTACCAAGAAAGCCTAGGCCTAGAATACCTACTGTTAAATTTTTATTATCAATTGGTGTCCTTTCACCAGACCAGTATTTTTTGCTTTGAGAATTTTGAAAAATTTTAAAATTTAATTGATAATTTAATATTTGAGCTAGAGAATAATTGGCAATTCTCTCCCCCATTTCTTCATCTTTTATTCTGATTATGGGAATTTTTTTATTATAATTTTTAAGTTTTAGAATGTGATCTACTCCAGCTCCCATAGAGAAAATTACTTGGAGATTTTTTAGTCTTGAAAGAATGTTATCTGGTAGATTCCAAATAATTGCACAATTTACATCATTAAAATTTTTATAATCTTTGATAGAAATTATTTTTTCATTTTTAAAATATTTTTTTATTGTATTTTTCCAAACATCAATTTTATCAAAAGTTGTGTTATGAAATAAAATAGTCATTGAATTTCATCTATCAACTTATTATATTTTGCTACTTGTTTTTCCCAGTTTAATTCATTTTCTGCTCTATTTTTTGCATTTTGTCCTAATTCAATTCTATTTTGTTTGTTCTGAACTAAATTCTTTATTGATTCATCTAATTCATTAAAATTATTAATAATTAACCCTGTTTTATTATGCAATACAGCTTCAGGAGTGCCTCCAACATTTGAGGCAATTGAAGGAATTCCATATTGTGCTGCTTCAATGTATGCGATTCCAAAACCTTCAATAGAATTTGCATGAGTTTCATCTATTGTTGGCATGATCATAATATCAGTCTTAGAAAAAATGAATTTTTTTTGATTTTCATTTATTGTTCCAACTAACTTCACATTTGATTCTAGATTATAATTTTTTATTTCTACTTTTATATTCTCTAACTGGTCACCTTCGCCAGCAATTATATATTGAATATCTGGATAAATTTTTTTTAAATTAAAAATAGATTTAAGAATATACAAATGTCCTTTTCTTTTTTCTAGTCTTGCAAGAGTAAGCAACGTTGGATAACTATCATCTAAATCTATTGCTTGTTCTATAATATTCCTAGTAGATTTTACGCCTGGATAGATAACCTCAATTTTTTTAAAGTTTTCACTTATTTTTGAAAGTAAGTTTTTAGTATATGATGAATTTACCACTAATGCGTTTGCTAATTCTAAAACTTTCTTTATTCGTTTATGATGATTATTGTTTTTGATTATTATTTCGTTTCCATGAACAAGACTAATAATTGGGATTTTTTTCTTTTTTAAAAAATTAATTGGCAACTCAAGACTTTTCCAACTATCAGTGATGACTGCTTCAATATTATTTGAAGAACAAATATTTTTAAGTTGATTAAATTTATTTCTTTTTCTTAAAAATTTTAAACCTTTATATCTTAATATTGAAAAATTTTTATTTTTTTTATCAAACTCTAAATCTTTAGCACTGTCTTGTTGGTCAGCTAAGACCCTTACATCGTGTTTTAGACTTAAATTTAATGCTATGTCATACATCAATGTTTCAATTCCCCCTACTCTAGATGGAAAACATTGTGTTAAAATAATAATCATTGAAAGTTAAAATATTTTAAAATTTATGAAGTATTAATGTACAAAGTCAATCAGGAACAATAATTTTAATCATTATTAACTAATTTGAGTACATTTAAGTTTTTTTATATATTTATATATGCAATTTTTGCATATTAAAATTCATAATTTTATACTTTGATTGCATAGAATAATTACTATTTCATAAGTGAAAGGAAAAATAATGATTAATGTATTTAACTTTTTTAACAAAGTTTACGAGGATTTAAGTGACAAAAACTACAATATTGATGAGGATTTAGTTAAATATTTCAAATCTGAATATGGAAAAGAGTGGAAAATTGAACTAGACAAACATCTCCTAAGAACTGAATTTGATATTAATAAGAAAGTCGCATAATTGGCCGCTTTTGTTAAACTTCAGAAGTTACCTCTTTAAGCCAGTCTTTCTCTCTCTTTTCAAGGTACGTTTCCAATGTATAGTACACCTTTTTATGATATTTATTTAACCAATGTTTTTCAATTTGATTGAGCATACTACTATTAATGAGATCCAGATCTATTGGACACCAAGAAATGTTTTCAAAGTATAATTTTTTATTATTATTCTCTTTTATCACAACTAAATTTTCTATTCTTATGCCATATTCATTTTCTTTATAGTATCCAGGTTCATTGGATAAAATCATTCCTGAAAGCAACTCAACGCTATCAAACATTGATTTTTTTGCAATACGTTGTGGGGCTTCATGGACACTCAAAAAACTTCCTATACCGTGGCCTGTCCCATGATCATAATCTAAATTAATTTCTTGCAGACTTTTTCTTGCTAGATAATCAATATCAGTTCCTTTTGTTCCCTTTTCAAAAACATGATTTGATAAGGCAATATGACCCTTAAGAACTCTTGTAAATCTATCTTTTTGTTCAGTTGTTGCTTCACCTAAAATTATAGTTCTTGTTATATCAGTTGTTCCATCAAAATATTGCCCTCCTGAGTCAACAAGGTAAATATTATTATCCGAGAAAGATGATTTTCCTTCTTCAGTAACACGGTAATGAGGAAGGGCTGCATTTTTATCAATCGCTGATATTGTATCAAAAGATAGAGAATGAAATAATTCATTTTTTCTTCGAAGACTTTCTAAATGTTGTGCAACACTTATTTCATCATTAGATTTAGGATCCATGATATTTTTCAACCAATAAATATATTTAGTAATACTAACACCATCTCTTATATGTGCTTTTTTGGCTCCATCTAGTTCAGTTTCATTTTTGACAGCTTTTAACAAAATACATGGATTAACTAAATTTTTAGTATTTATTTTTCGTTTTCTTAAAAGATCTAAAAAATAATAAGTGGTGGAATTAAAATCTAAACCAATTGATTCAGATGAATTAATATTATTAAAAATTGATCGGATGTTTTCTATATTATTAATATTTATTAGTGTTTGGATTTCCTTTTTTAGTATTTCTGGCATTGCAGACTCTTTAATATACAAAGAGTGTTTATTATTTTTTGAAATTAGAAGATAAGAATAAAGCAGTGGTGTATATTTAATATCATCTGCTCTTAAATTTAATAGCCAAGCAATATTATCAAGCCCAGAAACAAAGTAATGATCAATTTCATTTTGATCTAGAAATTTTTTTAAAATATCTAATTTTTCACGTCTGCCCTGACCAGCAAAACTTGTTGGGTGATCAAATATATCCGTATACTCAGTTTTTGGTTGATTTTCCCATATTAAATCAACAAAATTTTTATCTATTAGTTGGAGTCGAGATGTTGAATTCTCTAATAATTTAAACACTTTTTCAATTTCTATAATTGAATGAAGAGTTGGATCTAATGCAATTTTTAATTTTTTTTCTAATAAAATTTTTTCTAAATCTCTCCAAAAGCTATTTAAGTGTTTTGCTTGAATCTCTTCGGCATTAATTTGAGTATTTGCTTGAAAAGTATATCGTCCATCAACATACAAGAATGCATCTGTTGGTGTTATAATTGCTTTTCCTGCTGAGCCAGAAAAGTTTGTTATAAAATTTAATCTTTCTGCATTTGGAGAAATATACTCATTTAAATATTCATCACTTCTATTAATGACAAATATATCGGTATCATTTTCTTTTAATAGATTTTGTAATTTTTTTAAATTTGATTGATTCATTATAGCTTATTAAATAAACTTAAATCGATATTACCACCAGAAATCATAACTATAATTTTTTTATTTTTGATATCAATTTTATTATTTAATACTGCAGCTGCTGCAACTGCTCCACCTGGTTCCACTACTATTTTAAGCTGCTCAGCTAATAAAATTATGGTCTTTGTTACTTCTTCATCAGAAACACTTAATCCTCCGTCAAGATTATTCGAATTAATTTGAAAGGTTATATTTCCAGGTTTAGGTGCTAATAGTGCGTCACAAAAAGATTTAGCACTTTTTTTATTTTCTATAATTTTGCCAGCTTCTAATGATTTTTTTGTATCATCAAATTCATCGGGCTCTACAGAATATGATTTAATATTTGGATAAAAATGTTTTAAATATGTTGATGTTCCTGCAATAAGCCCTCCACCTCCACAACAACATAAATACAGATCAGGTTCAATTGATTGCTCTTTCAAATCATTTACAATTTCGATAGCTGCAGTTCCCTGACCAGCAATTATATCTTCATCATCATAGGGTTTAATTAGAGCTCTATTATCTTTCTTTTGAATTTCATTTCCTATCTCTTCTCTACTTTGAAAGTAACTGTCATATAAAATTACCTCTGCTCCATATTTTTTTGTATTTTCAATTTTTATTTGAGGTGCAGTTTTAGGCATTATTATCTTTGCACTAATGGTATTAATCATAGATGCGTAGGCAACAGCTTGTGCATGATTACCTGATGAATATGCTACTACACCTGAGTCTTTTACAGTTTCTATTAATTTTGTAATTTTATGTATAGCTCCACGTAGTTTAAATGATCCAGTATTTTGTAAATTTTCAAGTTTAAAATAAATTTCAGCTTGTAAAAGATTATTTATGTAATCATTAGTTACCAAAGGAGTTTTTGTTACCTTTTGGTTGATTAATTTATAAGCATTATCAACATTTAAATAGCTAAAATTGGTCATAATTTTAAAGTTTTACATCGTTTTAATGGAATAAACTAAAAAAAAATATATGTATATTATCATGGAACAGAACAAAGTAACTTCGCCTTGCATTAGCGTATGTAAAACAGACCCAATCTCAGGGTATTGCTACGGTTGTGGAAGAACCAATGAAGAGAAAGATATTTGGAAAGATGAAAATACTTCAAATGAATGGAAACAAAATAATTTATCTGAACTAAAATCTAGATTTTCAGATTGGCAGTTAAAGGCATTTGAAGAATCATATAAATCCAAAGTTGAAACGGGTTTATCTCTTATCAAAAAAAAATTAGCAGAAAATCGTAAAAATTGAAAAGTTTAATAATTTTTGTTTTTATTTTATTTTTTTCATTCAATCTTCAATCTCAGAATAAAATGATACTTGATAAATTAGAAACACCCGGAATTTCTTCTCAAGGTCAAAATTGGGCCTTTTTTACTGATGGAGTAATGGGTGGATTATCCCAAGGTAAAGCGATCATATCAAAAGTTAATGATGTTAATTGTTATCATATGACAGGAGATGTAACGACTGAAAATAATGGTGGCTTTATTCAAATAAGAAATCAATTAAAACCTTCAATATCAACAGAAGAGTTTGAGGGTGTTTATTTTAAAGTGTTTGGAAATAATGAAGAGTATTCAATTCATGTAAGAACCGCTCTCACAATGGCTCCATGGCAATATTATAAATATAGTTTTAAAACTAATTCTAAGTGGACAGTAATAAAAGCACCATTTAGTGAATTTAAAAAATCAAATGCATATCAGCCTAAAAAATTAGTGGGTCAAAATATCAAGACATTAGGGCTAGTTGCCGGATTTAAAGATTTTCAAGCAGATATCTGTTTATCAGAAATCGGCTTTTATTAATAATCAATTTTGATTAAATATAATCCTTCTGGAGGTGCAGTGACTCCTGCATATTCTCTTTTTTTGGATTGAATAATTTCTGAAATAGATTTTTCTATTTTATTTAATCCTATGTCGACTAGTGTCCCGACCATAATTCTAACTTGAGAATGTAAAAAGGATTTAGCTGATATTAAAAAATTTATTTCATCACAATCAAAATTTATATCTAGCGAATTGATAGATTTAATTGGTGATTTTGATTGGCAATTTATTGACCTAAAAGCAGATAAATCAAATTTGCCTATAAATTGTTGTGATTGTTTTATTATTTTTTCAGTATTTATTTTTTTATGTACACACCAAACTTTGTTTTGCTCTAATGTAATTGGCGATCTTCTATTTATGATCTTGTATTCATACCATCTCAATTTTGCTGAAAATCTAGAGTTGAAATCTTTATTAACCTCTTCAGCATGTAAAATAGATATGGGTTGGGGTCTTAGATAATGATTAATGCCATCTCTAATGGTATCGCTATCAAAATGTTGCTCTAATTCAAAATTAGCTACCTGTCCTCTTGCATGAACGCCTGCATCTGTTCGACCAGCTCCAAAAAGTGTTATTTTTTGTTTTGATAGTTTTTCTATTGCTTCTTCAACCAATTGTTGAATAGAAGTGCCATTTTCTTGACGTTGCCAACCAACATAATTAGTCCCATCATATTCTAATGTTATCTTGTAGTTATGCATTTATTATTTCATTGATCTTAAAGCTATAGCCACGAAGAAAATCATCTTTAGAAATAATATTTTTACCTTCTCTTTGTAAAATTAGTGGCTCAATACTTCCGTCATTGCAACCAATATCAAATGTCTGATTGAGAATTGTCGATGCATTACCAATAGAATTTGATTTTCTTGCTTTAATAATCTTAATTCTTTCATTTTGAATAGTAAACCAAGCACCCGGATTAGGAGAGTGAGCTCTTATAAGATTTAAAACTTCATTTACAGATTTATTAAAATTAATTTTTCTGTTTATTGAAGAAATTTTTTTTGCATATGTAGCATCATTATCATCCTGATCAGAATAAGAAATTTTTTTATCAAATATAAGAGGAATAGTTTCCACTAATAGCTTTATTCCAGTCTCTGTTAATTTTTGACTTAATTGATTTTTATTATAATCATGTTCTATATCTACTTTTTTTTGATTAATAATGGGTCCAGCATCTAGTTTTTCTATTAGTTGTATTATTGATATACCGGTCTCTTTATCTCCATTCATTAAAGAATGTTCTATTGGAGCTGCACCCCTCCATCTAGGCAACAAAGATACATGGATATTGATACAACCAAATAGTGGTAAATCTAAAATATCTTTTGGTAATATTTTACCGTATGCCATGACAATAATTAAATCAGGATTTAATTTTTTTACTGTCTCAATAGTATCTTTATCAAACATATTTGGACAAAAAACTTCAATATTATTTTTATTTGCAAGTTGATGGACTTCAGATTCAATTATTTTCATTCCTCTAGATTTTTTTTTTGGAGGTTGTGTAAATACTGCAGAAATTATGAAATTACTTTTAATTAAAGCCTCAAGATAGTCAGATGCTATTTTAGGTGAACCCATAAAAATTATTTTTTTATCATTCATTATTTTTTGTTTTTTAAAAATTTTTGTACTTTTTTAATCATTATATTCCTTTTTAATGAAGAAAGATAATCTACAAATAACTTTCCAGAGAGATGATCAATTTCATGTTGTAAAATTCTTGATTCCACTCCGCTTACTTCTTTTTTTATTTGTTTGTTTTTTTCATCTAAGTATTCAACTACGATATTTTGAGGTCTTTCAATTTCTGCAAATTGTTCAGGAAGTGATAAACAACCCTCTTCCATAACAATTTTTTCTTGGGAGTAAGAAACAATATTAGGGTTAAATAATGTATATTGAGTTTCTTTTTTAGTTTCTTGATCCACAAAAAATATAGTCACTATTTGTTTCAAAATTCCGATTTGATTTGCCGCTAGACCTACACCTGGTGCATTTATCATTATTTGCATCATTTTTTTTGCAATTTCTTTTTCCTTAGTTCCAACAGATTGAATTTTTTCTGCTTTTTGGCGTAATACTGAATTTGGGACGTAGAGTAATTTATCCATTCAATTTAAGTAATTTTTTTTCTAGATTGAAATGCAGTATTTAATGTGTTTTCATCTAAGTAATGTACTTCTCCACCCATTGGAATACCTTGGGCTAAGCGTGTAACATTTAAGTCTTTATATTGTTCTAACTTTTCAGCAATGACAAAAGATGTTGTTTGGCCTTCAATTGTGGTGCCCAAGGCTAGAATAATTTCTCTGGTTTTGTTTTTAGAAACTCTTTTTAGTAATTCTTCAAGTTTTATCTCATCAGTTCCTATACCCTGGATAGCAGAAAGAGATCCGCCTAAAACATGGTATAACCCTTTATAAAATCCAATTTTTTCAAATGTCCATAAATCTGATACATCTTCAACGACACATATAGTTGACTGATCTCTAGAAGAATTAAGACAAATATTGCATGGATCTTGCATATCAATATTTCCACATATTTTACATTCATCTATTTTATCAAAAGATAGGTTTAAACTTTCTATTAGCGGCTTTAGGTTTTTATTTTTATTTTTTAATAAAAATAAAGCAATTCTTTGAGCAGATCTTCTCCCTATACCTGGTAGTTTAGATACATCATTGATTAATTTATCTATTGGTGATTGCTCCATTGGTTAAAAAGGTAATTTCATACCTGGAGGTAATGGTATTCCTCCAGTTAAAGACTTCATATGTTCTTGAGTTACTGTCTCACCTTTTTGCCTAGCATCATTAATTGCAGCAATAATCAAATCCTCTAAAATTTCTTTTTCATCGTTTTTTAATAGACTATCATCTATATTAATTCTTTTGATTGATCCTTTTGCTGATGCTACAACTTTTATAAGACCGCCACCAGAGGCCCCCTCAACCTCAATTTCATTTAGTTTGTCTTGAGCTTCAGTCATTTTTTTTTGAAGTTGTTGCGCTTGTTTCATCATATTTCCAATATTAACCATTATTTCTCCTTTCTTATATTTGAATCAATTATCACTTCATTATCAGTAGTGTCAATTAATTGAGTTATAGAATGAATTTTACTATCAGGAAATTCTTTAAGAATTTTTTTTACCTTAGAATTATTTTTCATTAATTCAATTTCTTTTTGCTGATTAATAATATCTTCTTCATTCAAACTTTTTCCTATATTGCTTGTCGATGAACTTATTTTCCAAATTCTACCTGTCCAAGTAGAAATAAGTTTAGAAATTTTCTTAATAAAGTCTTTATCAGATATTTTTTCCATGTTGATTGTAACCTCACCTTCTTTAAAAGAAATTAAGGTTACGTCATTATACAGTTTAGTGTGAAGAATACCCTCTTTATGCTTAAAAAACATTTCAACAAATTGTCTAAAATTATCAACTGATTCGTATTGAGAATTATTGATCTTTTTATTTTCTAATACAATGTTATCATTATTGGATTCTAATATTGTTTTTTGTTCTTTATTTTGATTTGATTTATTACTTTCTTCATATTTTGCAGGGGTAATAACTTTATCTTTATTGAAATTATTATAAAAATTATCTGGATTTGATGTATCAAAAAAATATATAATTCTTAATATTATCATCTCACCATGCTGAAATAGGTGAAGCCCGGTTTGTAATTCTTGAAAGCCTTTAAATAAAATTTGCCAAATGATGTTTAAGTTATTTAAAGTTATCTTAGATGAAAGTTCAAATCCTTTATTTCTCTCAAGTTCTGGGATGTAAATATCATCTTTTAAATTAGGAGATATTTTAATTTGAGTTATAAAATGAACTGCATTTAACAACTCATCAAAAATCATAATTACATCGGCCCCTAAATCAAATAAATTTTTATATAAATCTAGAGATTCTGATGCGTTACCTTTTAATATATTTTCTAATAATTGATAAATCTTTTCTCTTTCAGCAAGTCCTAACATTTTTGCTATTATTTTTGCATCAATCTTTATATTTTGATCTGTGATTGCTTGATCAAGAAGACTAAGTCCGTCTCTCATTGATCCATCAGCAGCTCTTACTATTAAGGATATTGCATCTTTATCAATATCTATTTTTTCTTTGTCTACTATGTTAAGTAAATATTTAGTAAGAATACTTTTTTCAATTCTTAATAAATTAAATCTTTGACATCTAGATAATACAGTAATCGGTATTTTTTGTACTTCTGTAGTGGCAAAAATAAATTTCACATGCTCAGGAGGTTCTTCCAATGTTTTTAATAAAGCGTTGAATGCACTCTTAGAAAGCATGTGTACTTCATCAATTATATATATTTTAAATTTACCAATAACTGGTTTATATTTTACATTATCAATAATTTCTCTGACATTATCAACACCAGTATTAGAAGCTGCATCAATTTCAATTACATCAAGGTTACTGTCTATACCAGTAGATACACAAGAGTCACAATTTCCACATGGTTCACAGTGATTTTTTTCTCTTTTTTGACAATTAATACTCATAGCAATTAATCTTGCTATTGTAGTTTTGCCAACACCTCTGACTCCAGTTAAAACATATGCATGAGCTAACCTTTCATTAATGATTGCGCTTGATAAAATTTCTACCAGTAAATTTTGACCAACTAGATCCTTGAATTTTTTTGGTCTATATTTTCTTGCCAATACTTTATATTCTGTAAAATCTTTCATATGTTTTTATGGAAGGAATTAAGACCCAAATAATATTGGTACAGCTGCTTCTTTTCAGACCTGACTGGATTAGCAATTTATTTGCCCTTAACCCTTCCTTTACTAATATAACATTAATGTTGGCAAAACCTAAATAGACTTTTCACAATTAAACTATTTTTTTCTGAAATCTGATTTTTTATAAACACCAAGAATTTGTAAATGTTTACAAAAAAACTTCATTTCTTCAAGTGCAAGCTTTACGGATGAATTATCTGGATGCCCTTCGAAGTCTATATAAAATTGTGCTACGTCAAAACCCTGAGAGTGAACGTAACTTTCTAATTTAGTAATGTTAACACCATTACTTGCAAATCCACCTAAACATTTATAAAGAGCCGCAGGTATACTTCTTACATTAAAAACTAAAGTTGTTAAGATTTGATCAGAATCAATTTTTATTTGATTTAAATCTTTTTGCATGACCAAAAATCTTGTTACATTGTGTTGGGAATCCTGAAAATTGGTTTCTAGTATTTCCAAATTATATATTTTTGCCGCAAGTTCAGATGCTATAGCTGAATCTTCTTTATTGTTTAATTCAGAAATCATTTTTGCTGAACCAGCGGTATCAGCTTGTATTATCATTTCTTTTTTTAAATTAATTATTTTATTTCTACATTGGGCAATTCCTTGCTCATGGCTATGAATTCTTTTAATATCAGAAATTTTTGAACCTTTGATTGCCATTAGATTATGATTTACTTCTAAAAAATATTCCGAAGTAATCTTTAAATTAGACTCAGGAATTAGTCTCTGAGTATCCGCAACTCTTCCTGCTAGAGAATTCTCTATCGGGACCATTGCTGCATCAACTTTTCCAATACGTACCTGTTCAAACATTTCCTCAAATGTTCGGCATGCAAAACTTTTTGCTTCAGGAAAAAGATTTTTTCCAGCCTGCTCACTATATGCACCATTAACTCCTTGGAAAGAAAAACTATTGATTTTTTTCATATTTTTCT
Source organism: uncultured Alphaproteobacteria bacterium (assembly GCA_902560675.1). Taxonomy (GTDB): domain Bacteria; phylum Pseudomonadota; class Alphaproteobacteria; order HIMB59; genus CACPNW01. Next base: position 162,614 of record CACEMP010000002.1, read on the forward strand.
CTTATAATATTTTCAACATTAATTAAATCTTCTTTTGTATCAACGCTTGGAGGAATATCTTTTTCAAAACAAACACCTATGTTTATTCCTGCATCCATTGCTCTGCATTGCTCGAGTTTTAGCGATAATTCATTTTTTGATTTAGGTAATTTAACAAATTTATATAAGGACTCTTCAGTAAAGCTGTAAATTCCAACATGATGATAGATTGAATTATCAAGATTATTTTTTTTTCTAAAAAATTCTTTTGCTTCACCAATTAGATTTTTTTCCCATTCAACAACTACCTTTGTAATATTTGGGTTAGAAATTTCTTCTTTTTTTAAATCAGTTGCAAGTGTCCCAATTAGATAATTATTTTTTAATGGCTCAATAACTTTTCTAATTTGTTCTGGTCTGATTAAAGGCATATCACCTTGCAAATTAATTATACAATCAAGTTTTGAAATATTATTCATTTTCAAAATTGCAGAATATATCCTATCTGTACCAGAAGAGATTTTTGGATCTGTTAGAATTGCCCTGCCTCCTAAATTAGTTATTAGATTGAACACTTCTTGTTCTGAGCATGCAACAACCACTTCTCCAATTTTTGAATTAATAGCTTGTTCCCAAACTCTTTGGATCATAGTTTTACCTTGTATTTGCATTAATGGTTTACCTGGAAAACGCACTGAAGCCATTCTTGAAGGAATTAAGATAACTGTATTCATAAATTATGCGACAATAAGGCTATAGGTTTCAAATTTGCTCATCATTACAAGTGTATTAATTCACTAAAAAAATCTGTATATATACTTATACATGTCCGGGCTTGAAGTTAATAAAATTTTAGCATCAATTATACTAGCAGTATTAATTGTGACACTAATCGGGCATTTTGGAGATCTTGTCATTGATATTGATCATGATGAAAAAAAAGAAACGGCATATAAAATTGATGTTCCAGATGATGCTACTGGCGTAGGAGTGGTGGAAAAAAAAGAAGAAGTAATTGAGCCTGTTTCAATGTTACTAGCAAATGCCTCTCTTGATAATGGAGAAAAATTATTCAAAAAATGTGCTACATGCCATAATTATGAAAAAGGTAGTGCAAATAAAGTAGGTCCACACTTATGGAATATCATAAATAGACCAAAGGCATATGTTGAAGGTTTCGCATATTCCAAAGCTTTAGCTGAGTACGGTGGAGAGTGGGGATATGAAGAATTAGCAGAATTTTTATATAAACCAAAAAAATATATAAAAGGAACAAAAATGAACTTTGCAGGTTTAAAAAAAGTAAAAGATAGAGCAGACTTAGTTTATTTCTTAAGAGAACATTCAGATAATCCTGCACCACTTCCATAAACAAAGAAATGAATTTAAATATAGAAGAGTTTTCTAAATTTGCAAACTCTTTGGCTGATCATGCATCTAAAACTTCAATGCATTATTTTAGAAACAATATTGAAATAGAGATTAAAGATGATGAAAGTCCTGTAACTTTAGCAGATAAAGAAACAGAACAAATATTAAGAGAGAGAATTAGAAAAGAATATCCTGAACATGGAATATTAGGTGAAGAGTATGAAAATGAAAAAATAAACTCTGAATTTATATGGGTAATAGATCCCATAGATGGAACAAGAAGTTACATAGCAGGACATAAAGATTTTGGTAATTTAATTGCATTGCTTCATGACAAAAAACCAGTTTTAGGAATTATTAATTGTCCAGCACACAATGAAAGATGGATAGGAATAAAAAACAAAAAAACAAAATGTAATGGAAAAGATGTTGAAACTAGTGCAATCAAAAAAATCAGGGATGCCTATCTTTTTACATCTGGATTATATTTTGATGAGCCTCAAATTAAAAAAGGATTAGAATTACTGAAAGAAAAATCAAGATACTACAGACTTGGAGGTGATTGTTATATGTATGGAATGTTAGCCTCAGGTTTAATCGATATTGTTCTAGAGGATACTTTAAAAGTCCATGATTATATGGCTCTTGTTAATGTAATTGAGGGAGCTGGTGGAGTAATTACTGATAAGCATGGTAAAGAAATATCTTTAGAGTCAGATGGAAGTTTAATTGCATCAAGTACTAATTCTCTTCATCAAGAAATAATTAAATTAATAAACTAAAATTTATTTTAATTTTTATTAAATAGACATATATTAAAATTATGAAAACAATCACTTTAATCCTAACATTTACTCTATTTTTTCAATTAAAAGCGCAAGCAAATGACAATATAACTCATGCAATTGCAATGCATGGTGAGCCAAAATACTCAAAAGATTTTAAAAATGTTGAGTATATTAATCCAAACTCTATTAAAGGCGGTTCAATAGTAAGAAGTGCAATTGGAACCTATGATAGCTTCAATCCCTTTATTTTAAAAGGTACTTCAGCAGCTGGAATTGGAAGACTTTATGAAACATTAACAACTGGATCAAGTGATGAGGCTTTTACAGAATATGGATTATTAGCAGAAACGATTGAATGGCCAGATGATAGATCTTGGGTTTCATTTACATTAAGAAATGAGGCATACTGGCACGATGGAAAAAAAATTACAGCCGATGATGTTGTTTGGACGTTTAACACCCTAATGGAAAAGGGTCACCCATTTTATAAGTACTATTATGGTGATGTAAAAGAGGTAATTAAAGAAAAAGAAAATAAAGTAAGATTTAATTTTACAACAAACACTAATAAAGAATTAGTTTTGATTGTTGGTCAATTACCAGTACTACCAAAACATTATTGGGAAAATAAGAATTTTGAAGAAACATCTTTAGAAATTCCAATTGGAAGCGGTCCCTATAAAATTAAATCATTTGATAGTGGAAGGTCAATTACTTACGAATTAAATCTAAATTATTGGGGTTTTGGGGCATCAATACCAATTAAAATTGGGAAAGATAATTATGGCACAATCAGATATGATTATTACAAAGACAGAGGTATTGAAAGAGAAGCTTTTAAATCTGGTGAGATTGATTTTTTCTCCGAAAATTCATCAAAAGAATGGGCAACTGCATATGATATAAACGCTGTGAATAAGGGCTTAATTAAAAAAGAATTAATAAGTCATGAAAATCCACAAGGCATGCAGGGTTTTGCTTTTAATATTAGAAAAGATAAATTTAAAGATAGAAGAGTAAGAAAGGCCCTTTCTTATGCGTTTGATTTTGAATGGTCAAATAAAAATTTATTTTTTGACGCATATAAAAGAACAGATAGCTTTTTCGAAAATTCAGAACTTGCATCTTCGGGTCTTCCTTCAAAAAAAGAGTTGGAATATTTAAATCCATATTTTGATTTACTGCCTCAAGAAATATTTACTGAAGAATATAAGAATCCTGAAACGGATGGTTCCGGTTATATGAGAATGCAATTGCAAGAAGCATCAAAACTTTTAGAAGACTCAGGCTGGGAATTAATTGATGGTAAACTTTTACATTCAAATACTAAAGAGCCTTTTGAGTTTGAAATTTTATTACGATCGCCAGCATTCGAAAGAATAGTTTTTCCTTTTAAAGATAATCTTGAGAAATTAGGTATTGTTGTAGTAGTAAGAACAATTGATAGTGCACAATATCAAAAAAGGATGGAGACATTTGATTTTGACATGGTTGTTCAAACATTTGGACAATCATTATCACCAGGCAATGAGCAAAGAAATTTTTGGGGTTCTGATGCTGCAGACACTGATGGTTCAAGAAATGTTGTAGGTATAAAAAATTATGCTGTAGATGGATTAATTGAAAGTCTGATTAATGCGAGTAATAGAGAAGAGTTAATTACGATAACTAAAGCTCTAGATCGTGTTCTTTTATGGAATTACTATGTTATTCCTCAGTGGCATATATCATCATACAGAGTTCTTTATTGGGATTTTTTTGATCAACCCAAAATTAAGCCAAAATATTCACTAGGTTTTGATACATGGTGGATTAATCAGAAAAAATTTGAAACTATCCAATCAAATAGAACATCAAACTAATTATTAAAGTTTATTAGAAATAATATAAAATAGCACAGTATGGGTGCTTACTTAATAAAAAGACTTCTTTTAATAATACCAACTCTTTTTGGTATTATGGTTATAAATTTTGCAATAATTCAAATTGTTCCGGGAGGTCCAGTGGAGCAGATGATTGCTCAAATGACTGGAACAGCTGTTGAATCAACAGCCCGTTTTTCTGGTGGTAATGAGGGTGAGACATTAGAATTTAATACTAATGACTCTACTTCAGTTAACGACAGTAAGTATAGAGGCGCACAGGGTTTAGATCCCGATATTATAAAGGAAATAGAAAAAATGTATGGCATGGATAAGCCAGCACATGAAAGATTTATTAAAATGATCAAAGACTATATAACCTTTGATTTTGGTGAAAGTTTTTTTAGAGACCAAAAAGTTACAGAAATTGTTTTAGATAAAATGCCCGTTTCCATATCACTTGGATTATGGACAACCTTATTAGTGTATTTAATCTCTATACCGCTTGGGATTAGAAAAGCTATAAATGACGGCTCAAAATTTGATATAGTTTCAAGTTCAATAGTTACTATTGGCTACGCAATTCCAAATTTTTTATTTGCAGTAATACTAATTGTCTTTTTTGCAGGTGGAAGATTTTATGACATTTTTCCTCTACGTGGTTTATTTTCTGAAAATTTTGACGATTTAACTTTTTTTCAAAAAATAATAGATTACTTCTGGCACTTAGCTTTGCCACTAACTGCTATGCTTGTAAGTGGATTTGCGGGTTTGACATTTTTAACCAAAAATTCATTCCTTGACCAGGTAAATCAACAATATGTAATTACAGCACGTTCAAAAGGTTTAAGTGAAAGAAAAGTTCTTTATGGCCATGTATTTAGAAATGCGATGCTGATAGTAATTGCTGGGTTTCCATCAGCATTTATTGGAATTCTTTTTTCAAGCTCTCTTTTTATTGAAGTTATTTTTTCTTTGGATGGGCTTGGCTTATTAGGATACGAGGCTGCTTTAACTCGAGATTATCCTGTAATATTTGCAACACTGTATTTTTTCTCACTACTAGGTTTAGTTATGGGAATTATTGGTGACTTTATGTACTCAATTATCGATCCACGAATAGATTTTGAATCAAGATAATGAATAAGTTATCTAAATTAAATCAAAGACGATTAAATAACTTCAAACGTAACAAGAGAGGCTACTATTCTTTTTGGATATTTGCTTTTTTATTTATTATATCACTTTTTGCAGATTTTATTGCAAATGAAAAACCATTGTTGGTAAGATATGATTCGAACTTTTATTATCCAGTATTTTCTTTTTACTCAGAAACAACATTTGGTGGAGATTTTGAAACTGAAGCAGATTACAAAGATCCATATGTAAAAAATTTAATTGAAGAAAAAGGATGGATGATTATGCCTCTCATCCCATATTCTTATAATACTATAATAAGAGATTTATCTGCCCCAGCTCCTTCACCACCTTCAAATAAAAATTGGCTTGGCACTGATGATCAAGCAAGAGATGTATTATCAAGATTAATATATGGATTCCGAATATCTGTGTTGTTTGGATTTACTCTAACATTCTTTTCAATGATTATAGGTGTTTCAGCTGGTGCAATACAAGGTTATTTTGGAGGTAAAACAGATTTATTTTTCCAAAGATTTATGGAGGTGTGGTCAGCAATTCCAACACTTTATGTTTTAATTATTTTAGCCAGTGTTATTCAGCCAAATTTTTGGTGGCTTCTAATAATTTTACTTCTTTTTAGTTGGATGGGGTATGTTGGAGTTGTAAGAGCTGAATTTTTGAGAGCTAGAAATTTTGATTATATAAGAGCTGCTAGAGCTCTTGGGGTTTCAAATACAATTATAATTTTTAGACATATGTTACCGAATGCGACTATAGCTACAATTACATTTTTACCATTTAGCTTGAGTGCATCTGTTACAGCTTTGTCAGGATTAGATTTTTTAGGTTTTGGTTTACCTCCTGGTTCTGCATCATTAGGAGAAATGGTTAATCAAGGGCGGAATAATTTACAAGCACCTTGGTTAGGGATTACAAGTTTTTTTACATTGGGATTAATGCTTGGGTTATTGGTATTTATAGGTGAAGCGATACGTGATTCATTAGATCCAAGAAAAACTTTTAATTAAAATGGATAAAATAATTACAGTAAATAATCTTAGTATTTCATTTAATAATAATAAAGTAGTTAAAAATATTAACCTTAATATAATTAAAGGTAAAACAACTGCCATAGTTGGAGAATCTGGTTCGGGTAAAACCTTGACTGCATTAAGTATATTGAAATTACTTCCAAATAATGCGCTAATTGAAAATGGTAAAATTATTTTTCAGAATAGAAATATTTTATCAGAAACAAAAAACTTTATACAAAAAATTAGAGGTAATAAAATAGCAACAATTTTCCAAGAACCTATGACAAGTTTAAATCCTCTGCATACAATTGAGAAGCAAATTGAAGAAATTATTATTACTCACAATAAATTAAATTATAATGAAGTAAAAAAAATAACTAAATCTTTATTAAATGAAGTTGGTCTTAGCGAAATTGCTAATAGACCAAAAGTATATCCATATGAGTTATCAGGTGGTCAAAGACAAAGAGTAATGATAGCTATGAGTATTGCAAACAATCCTGACGTTTTAATAGCTGATGAACCAACAACAGCTCTTGATGTAACTATTCAAATGCAAATATTAGAATTGTTATCAAATCTTCAAAAAAAGCTTGGTATGGCAATGCTTTTTATTACTCATGATCTATCAGTAGTTAAAAAAATTGCAGATTATGTATATGTCATGAAAAGTGGGGAAATTATAGAAAGTAATATGAAAGAGGAAATATTTAACAATCCCAAACACGAGTATACTAAAAGATTAGTCTCTTCATATAGTAATAAGAAAACTAATATTTATAAAAAAGATGAAGAAGTTTTAAGAATTGATGAGCTAAAAGTTTGGTATCCAATAAAAAAAGGCATACTTAAGCGAACTGTTGGTCATGTTAAAGCAATAAAGAATTTAAGTTTTACTCTTAGAAAAGGTGAAAGTATTGGTATAGTTGGTGAGTCTGGATCTGGAAAGACATCACTCATTTTAGCAATCTTAAGACTAATCAAATCTGAAGGAAATGTATTTATTAATGGTAAAGACATAAAATTATTTAATAAAAAAGAAATTTTAAATATGAGAAAAGATATTCAAATTGTTTTTCAAGATCCATTTTCCTCATTAAGTCCAAGAATGAATATTGAGGAAATAATATCAGAGGGTATTAATGTGCACTACCCAGATATTTCAAAAGAAATGATGGAAGAAAAATTAAGAAAAGTTTTAGATAATGTAGATTTAAAGTACTCTGAAACAATTGAAAAATATCCTCATGAATTTTCCGGAGGGCAAAGACAAAGAATTGCAATTGCTAGAGCATTAATATTAGAACCCAAAATCTTAGTTCTAGATGAACCTACATCAGCACTTGACATTACAGTACAAAATCAAATCATAAGCTTATTAAATGAATTACAAAAAAAACTTTCTTTGAGTTATGTTTTTATTAGTCATGATATGAGAGTAATCAGATCTATTGCAGATAAAATAATTGTATTAAAAAAAGGAGCTGTAATTGAAGAAAAAAATACAGAAGAAATATTCAATAATCCTGAAACTGAATATACAAAAAATTTGATTAGATCAGTTTTGTAATTGTTTTATGAAAAATGAACCAAAAAATGAAATAATTGCAAAAATACTAAAAAATTTTGAAGGTAAAAAATATCTTACTTTAATAAATGAAATATCGAACTTAATAGAAGAATATCCAAAATCTATATTTTTATTAAATGTTCTAGGTGTTGTATATAATCAATTGAATAATTTAGATGAAGCAATTCTTTGTTTTAAGAAAATAATTAAAATAGATAAAAATTTTGCAGATGCTTACTACAATTTAGGAATAATCTTCAAGAGAATGGATAGAGTTGATGATGCAATTAGCAATTATAATAAATGTATTAAGATAAAACCTAATAAGTTCGAGGCGTACAATAATATTGGAAATGTATATAGGGAGACAAATGAAACTCAAAAAGCAATAGAAAAATATTTACAATGCTTAGAAATAAATCCTAATTATTTAATCGCACTTCAGAATTTTGGTATATGTCTTCAAAATTTTTATTTTAATGATAGATCAAAACTTGTTGATAAACATATAATTAACTTACTTGAAAATGACAGAATTTTAAGACCAGTTGACATAGTAAGTTCAATTATAAACTATCTTTATTTAAATATTGAATTTAAAAAAATTGTTGAAAATATTGATTATTCAAAAATAGAAAAAAATATTGAAAAATTAGTAAATAATATTTTAGATATAAAAATATTGATTTCATTATTAAATATCACTCCAATCACAGATTTAAAAATTGAAAGATTTCTTAAATATTTAAGAAAAAACATATTAATAAATATTTCATCAGTTAAGAATAAGAAATCAACATTAATAGTTATTAATGCAATAGCTAAACAATGTTTTATTAACGAGTATATTTATAATATTGATGAAATCGAAAAAAAAGCGATTAAAGAATTAGAAAAAAAAATATCTAATAATATTAAATTCAAAGCTTCTACGGACATTTGTTTAGGTATCTCATGCTTGGCGGCGTACAAAAGTCTAAACAATTATAAATGGTCAAAAAAGATACTTAATTATGTTGAAATTGAAGATTTAGTAAAACAACAAATTAAAGAAAATGCCACAGAAGAAAATATTAAAAAGGAAATATTATCTCACGATATTAGTAATGCAATCTCAAAAAAAGTTAAAAATCAGTATGAAAATAATCCATATCCTAGATGGACGAAAATATCTTTGTATAATGAACCTAAGAATATTTTATCATATGTTAATAATAATAATTTATTTGTAGATGAAAAAAAATTAAAAAATTGGAATAATTTAAATATATTAGTAGCTGGATGTGGAACTGGACAACACGCAATAACAACTGCAACTAAATTTATAAATTCACAAATTACTGCCATTGATTTGAGTGCCAATAGTTTAAGCTATGCAAAAAGAAAGGCTAATGAATTGGAGATAAAAAATATAGATTTTATAGAAATGGATATATTAGATTTAAAATATTTTGGAAAAAACTTTGAAATAATTGAAAGTGTAGGTGTTCTTCATCACATGGAAAATCCATTTAATGGATGGAAAGCTCTAGTAAATACTTTAAAACCAGATGGATTAATAATGATTGGTCTGTACAGTACGTTGGCAAGAATACATATAAAAAAAATAAGAAAAAAAATTATTAAAATAAAAAATACAATTAGTAATAATGATATAAAATTATTTAGAGAAGAAGTTATAAATTTAGAAAATGATGACTATAAATTAATAAAACAAAGTCCAGATTTTTACTCAATGAGTAGTATAAGAGATCTTATATTTCATACTCAGGAACATACGTTTACCATTCCAGAAATAAGTAAGTATATTAAGGAGCTTGATTTGAAATTTTGCGGTTTTGAAAATAGGGAGATAATTAAACTCTTTACTAAAATTTTTACAACAAAGAAAGATTTATACAATCTTAAATTATGGGATAAATTTGAAAATGAAAATTATAGAATTTTTGCAGGGATGTATCAATTTTGGTGTCAAAAAAATTGAAATCTTATGGCGGAGAGAGAGGGATTCGAACCCTCGGTAGTATTGCTACTACACACGCTTTCCAAGCGTGCTGATTAAACCGCTCTCACATCTCTCCAATAAAGCCATATATTTTGTGTTAAATCTATTACTAAATAATAGCACGAATAAAATAAATAGAGAAAGCAAAAAAAATAAACACTTTTTTTTGAATTATTAAACCGATAATTCTTGTTAATTTTATTAAAATATGGTTTTTTATTAATATACTTAAAAAGGGAGGATATTATGAATTCAATTAAGTATTTTTTAGTTGGAGTAATATCATTTTTAGCTATAGCAACATCAGCTCAAGCAATTACAATTGGGTTTAGTGTTGCTAGATTTGATGATAACTTTCTAACTACGATGAGAAATGATGCTGTTAGAGCAGCTGAGGAAGGTGGTCATGACATGCAAGTTGATGACGCTAAAGACGATGTTGGTCTTCAATTAAGTCATGTACAAAATTATATTGCTGCTGGAGTCGATGCAATTTTGGTAAATGCAGTTGATACAAGCACAACTCAGGCAATGACTAAAGCTGCAGAGAGTGCAGGCATTCCATTAGTCTATATTAATAGACAACCTATTGATTTAGATGCTTTAGGTCCTACAAGTACATTTGTTGGTTCTGATGAAAAATGGTCTGGTACTCTTGAAGCTTTTGAAATCTGTAATCAAGCAGGTGGAAAAGGGAAAGCTGTAATGTTAATGGGGCAGCTTACTAATGAAGCAGCTCAAACACGTTCAGAAGATGTAAGAGAAGTAATCAAATTATCAATGTGCAGTGGTATTGAACTAATTGAAGAACAAACTGCAAATTGGAGCAGAATTGAAGCTAACGATATGATTACAAACTGGTTAACTGCTGGTATGGAGTTTGATATTGTTTTCGCTAATAATGATGAAATGGCTATTGGCGCAATACAAGCTTTAAAAAATGCTGGTGTTAGTATGGATGACGTTATTATAGGCGGTGTTGATGCTACAGAGGATGCACTAAATGCAATGATGGCTGGTGATTTGGATGTAACAGTATTCCAAAACGCTGCAGCTCAAGGATATGGTGCAGTAGAAGCAGCAGTTACATTAGCTGGAGGAGGTTCTCTTCCAAATTTTGTAGTTATACCATTTGAGTTAGTTACTATGGACAATATTGATCAATATATGGGTCAAAACTAAACTCATTTAAACTTAATAATACCTCACAAATTATTCTTGTGAGGTATTTAAAAATATATGAACGAAATAGATAAAAAAATAATTCTAAAAACTGAAGGACTAAGCAAACATTACGGTGGAGTAAAAGCTTTAGATAATGCTGATTTTACTCTAAAAAATGGAGAGCATATTGCTATAGTTGGTGACAATGGAGCAGGAAAATCTACATTTATTAGACAAATAACAGGAGTCGAGATACCAACATCTGGTAAAATTTTTTTTGATGGCAATTTAGTAAATTTTAAAACTCCCTCAGATGCTAAAAATGCAGGCATTGAAGCAGTTTATCAAAATCTTGCACTGGCCGATGATTTAGATGTTCCTTCAAATATATTTTTAGGCCAAGAAGAAACATATTTTAATTTAGGTCCTTTTAGTTTTTTAAACGCAAAAAAAATGTATGATAAGTCTATTGAAGTTTTATCTAAAACTGGGATAAAAATTCCAGATATAAATATAGCTATGAGTAATATGTCTGGCGGACAAAGACAGTGCGTAGCTATAAGTCGTTCTGCAGGTTTCGCATCAAAATTAATCATTATGGATGAGCCTACAGCAGCATTAGGTGTTCAAGAAACTGAACAAGTTGAAAATATAATTAAAAATTTAAAAGATCGTGGGATTCCTTTGATTATGATAAGTCACAATTTAAGGCAAGTATTTGATTTAGTTGATAAAATATGGGTTTTTCGTCAAGGAAAAATTGTTGGATCAGTGGATGCCACAACCACAAATAGTAACGAAGTAGTATCACTTATCACTGGTATACAACAAAAAGTGGGGGAAGAAGCAAGTTTCATATGAAAATATTGTATCTTATTGTTAAATGAATAAAAATGTAAATAATTTCAAGGCAAATTATAAAAAATTACCTCCGGAATTTAATATTTTTTTAGTTTTATTAGGTCTTGCTCTTTTGTTCGAGATCTTGGGTTGGATATTTATTGGTCAAAGCTTTGTTGCAAATAAAAGAAGATTGATCATAATGATTCTTCAAGTTTCAGTTATAGGAATTATTGCTGTCGGCGTAACCCAAGTTATTATTATGGCTGGTATAGATCTATCAGGAGGATCTTTAGTTGCACTATCTGCAATTGTAGCAGCAAGTCTTGCTCAAAATTCATCATATACAAAAGCAGTCTACCCACATCTTACTGATTTACCTTTTATCATTCCTGTTCTTGCTGGAATTGCTTGTGGTTTATTTGCAGGATTTCTAAGCGGTAATATTATTGCCAGGACAGGTATTCCACCTTTTATTGCAACATTAGGTATGCTAGTTTCTGCAAGAGGTGCATCCACTTGGTATAATAATGGAATGCCTGTAAGTTTCTTAAATGATGATTTTATCGCACTAGGGCAAGGCGCATGGCCAGTAGTAATTTTTTTATCAGTTGCAGCTTTATTTCATATACTGATGAGATACACTAAATATGGAAAACATACTTATGCAATAGGTTCAAACGAAGAAGCTGCTCGAGTGGCTGGGATAAATATCACAAGGCATAAAATAATTGTTTATTCTATTGCAGGAGGTTTAGCTGGACTTGCAGGTGTAGTAACAGCAGCTAGAGCTATGTCAGCTCAAGCAGGAATGGGCATGATGTATGAGCTTGATGCTATTGCAGCAGCAGTTATTGGAGGAACATCTTTATTTGGTGGGAGAGGAAGAATAGCAGGTACTTTATTTGGTGTTTTAATATTAGGAGTTATTACATCAGGTTTTGTATTTCTTAGAATTGATGCATATTATCAAGAAATGGTTAAAGGCGCAATAATTGTAGGCGCTGTAGTAGTTGATCAAATCAGATATAAAAAGAAGAATACTAAGGATAAAGATATTTAAGAAATCTTAGTTAATTTTAGCTGATCGTTAAAGTGTTTAATATTTGATTTTAGGCACGAAACTTAACTTTTTCAAATCTACCAGTTTTAGTAGAAAGTAAAGCGGCATCAACTATTTCTGCAACCCTATATCCATCTTTGAAAGTTGCTCCTAGAGGTTCGATTTGTTTATTATTCTGAACTGCCTCAATCATATGATGTGCTTGAAAAGCAAAACAATCTCGCCAACTAATAGGATGTGCGCCTTGTAAGCCCACTGGTAAGTAAAATGATCCATAAGGGTGGTTACTAGATGTTACACTAAATGTTCTAGGGCCTTTATTTTTTTCAGTTATTGTTAATTCATTTAATCGTTCCATATCAAAAGATATTGTTCCTTTAGTCCCATCAATTTCAATACGACCTGTTAGAGCATGTCCTGGAGTAATACGTGATGCTTCAATTGTTGCAATGGCACCATTTTCAATATGAGCTATCGCACTAAATGAGTCATCATTAATATCCTTATTTCCTTCTGACCAAGTTCGGGTAGTTGCACATACTTCTTCGATCTCACCAACTAAAAATCTTGCTACGTCAATATGATGTGACCCTAGATCACCACTTGCACCACCACCAGCTAGAGCCTTTATAAATCTCCACGTAAGACTTCCATCTGCTTCTCTCATATCTAACAAGAACTGGCTTCTAAAATGTTGAACTTCACCTATTTCACCTGATTTAATCATTTGTTGAGCTAATTGTAATGATGGAATAAAGCGGTGAATAAAAGCACACATATGTTTGACATCTGATTTTTGGATATTTATTAATAAATCTAAAGCCTCATCTGAATTAGGCGCTAGAGGTTTCTCACAAAATACATGAACTCCTGCTTTTGCAGCTATTATTGTTGCTTCAGTGTGAGCTTTATTTGGTCCTGCATTCCAAAAAATATCTAAATCAGATTTGGTTAAAGCACCTTTGGGATCTTGAAGAATAATATTTTGAAATCCATAACGAGATGCAACTTCTTCTGCTAAATTTTTATTTTCATTAATTTCAAATAAATCTAATAATTTAGGAGTTTTAGTCAAATTATATCTTGATACACTTGCAGAATGTATTGCTAAAGCATGCATTTGTCCAATAAAACCTGCTCCTAGAATAGATATATTAGTCATTTATTTTATTTCCTGAAAATAATATTTTTTGATAAATCATCTTTTAAATTGAAATCCAAGCGCCATCATTTTGATTTGATCTGCTAGCGGCATCATAGAATTTCATTGTTTCTACACCATCATAGATATCTGGAAAATGACCTGTGTTATTTTCAACACCGATTTTTTTACTAATGAATTTATCTGCAAAATCACGATATAAATTTGCGAATGCAAGAACATATCCTTCAGGATGACCTTCTCGTAATCTACAAGCATGATAACCACCAATACTCATACGTTCAGGAAAACCAGGTGTAATTCGTTGTTCTGCATTACTTGGACTTCTTAAATATAAAGATTCTGGTTGTTCTTGAGACCATTCTAAAGACCCCTCAGTCCCATGTATTTTAAAAGATAACCCATGCTCGTTTCCTGCAGCTACAAATGATAGCCACATACGTCCCAAACGACCATTTGAATATTCAAAAACAAGTTGGCCATCGTCATAAGTTTTTCTACCAGAAGTTAATACTCTTAAATTTGCTGAAACTCTTAATGGCTTTTCTAACGTGACAAAGGTTGCAAGATTATATGCATGAGTTCCTATCTCTCCTAAAATAGCTTCTTTTCCCATATAATCAGGTTTAAAACGCCAATGTTTTTTATTCATATCTATCTCTTCAATCATAAATGGACCTGAAACAAAATCACATTGTATTTGTCTAATTTCACCAATGACTCCATTCTTCACCTTTTCCCTCGCTTCTCGAACCATTGGGTAACCTGTGTAACAGTGTGTGAGAGCAAAGAGACATTTTGATTGTTCAACTATTTTTTTTAATTCAAGCGCTTCAGATAAATTTTTAGTAATAGGTTTTTCGCAAATAACAGAAATACCTTTGGCTAAAAAAATTTTAGCAATTTCAAAATGTAGGTGAGGAGGCGTTGCTATTGTTACAACCTCTATTCCATCTTCTCTTTCACTTTCATTTTCAGCCATCATTTGAAAATCTTCATATGATCTATCATTATTTATTAAAGATAGCTCTGCAGTCTTTTTTGCTATTTTAGGGTCAATTGATAAAGCTCCAGCGACTAGTTCATATCGATCGTCTACTCTAGCACTTAATCGATGAGTTTCTCCAATAAGTGAATCAATTCCACCACCAACCATTCCCCATCTTATTCGACGGCCAAATTTATTTAATAAAGAACTACTCATTCGAAATAATTAAAATGTTATGCACTATTTTAGATTACTTTAAAACATATCAGGTTTAAAGAGGTAATAAAGTAAATTATATTATTAACTCTTAAGAAAAAATATGAAAATTACATGGTATGGACAGGCAAGTTTTGGAATTGAAAGTTCAGATGGTATCAAAATAGTTACTGATCCATACAACCCTGAAACTGCAGGATTTAAACCTTTCTCTGAACCAGCTGACATTGTAATTAAGTCCAGTAGTAATGATAGCTTCCATGATAATGATCATCTGGTTCCTAAGAAAAAGGGAGCTAAGGTAATTGATGCACTTCCAGTAGCTTTAGAAACTGGTTCAGTGACATCCCATGAGATAACTTTTAAAGCTATTGAAGCTATGGAGGATTTAGATCATCCTTATCATGATCCTGATCAAAATGCGATGTATCGTTTCATAGTTGATGGGTTTGACATAGGTCATATGGGAGATATGGGAAATAAATTCTCAGACGAGCAAATTGGTTTTTTTGGAGGTGTTGACATTTTGCTAAGTCATGCAGGAGGTAAACCTGTAATTCCTCTAGAAGAACTTAATCGTATTGTAGATCGAGTAAATCCAAAATTAGTAATACCCATGCACTTTAGAACGCTTTGTTATAAACCTTGTGATATGCATTTTATTTCATCTTTCATTGAGTCATTTGGAAAAGAACGTGTAGACTTTGCTTGTAATAGTTCAATTATTTTGAACAAATCGGATCTACCTTCTAATACTCGTGCATTAGTCTTGGACAACGTTTAAAATATGGAATCAAAAATTAATTAATTTATGAATTCAATTTCTTTTGCATTAAATCAAATATTATTTCCAGACTCCCCATTTAAGAATTTTATTTCTTTTTCTAAAAAATTAAATGTTAAAGCTATAGAAATCCGTAATGATATTAAAACTAATTTAATTGAAGAAAATGATCCTATTAAGATAGCAAATATATGTGAAGAAAATTCAATAAAAATTTTATCAATCAATGCTCTTCAAAAATTTAATTTGTGGAATAAAGATCGTGAGAAAGAATTAATTTTTTTATGCAAATATGCAGATAAGGCTAATATTGATTCAATCGTTTTAGTACCTCTTAATGATGGATCAATAAACTCTGCAAAAGAACAAATACAATTGCTTGAAGAATCTTTGAAAAATATTCTTAGAATTATTAATGATTTTAATGTTTTTGGCCTAGTTGAGCCATTAGGGTTTAGTCATTCATCTCTTCGATTTAAATCGTTAGTAGCTAAAGTAATTAATAATTATCAATCAAATAAATTAAAAATTGTACACGATACTTTTCATCATGCCCTTGCTGACGAAAATGAATTTTTTCCTTCACTAACAGGCTTGGTTCATATTTCTGGAGTATCAAACAATTATAAAAATATTAAATTACTTGATTCTCATAGATCAATTATAGATGACAAAGATATGCTTCAAAATATAAATCAAATAAAAAAATTATATAATTCAAATTATCAAGGTTTTTTTTCTTTGGAACCATTTTCAAATAGCTTAACAAAAGAGAAAAATATTTTTGAAATTGTCAAAAATAGTTTTAATTATATTGAGTCAAATCTTTTTATTTAATATTTTTAAAATAGATTAAATTTTTCTTAAAATGATAATTTTCTTTTATTCATCATGATTCATTCAAAAATAACATGATTTTTATAAAGTGTTTTTTATTTGATTGTATTTGGCTCTCTGCTTAAGATCAATATCTAACTAGTCTCTTTAAACAACACACTTTTTCATGTGTGCTGATTAAGCAAGTTTACGGCTATTCATATATTAATCCAAATCATATTTATCTTTATAATCAAAAATTAGTTCTTTTTTTTGTTTTTGTTTTTGAAGATAAAAATTACCAATTACTAGGCTATCAATATTTGTTCCCATAAAACAATTAAATGCATCTTCAGGAGAACAAACAATTGGCTCACCTCTAACATTAAAAGATGTATTTACTAGAATTGGAACACCTGTTTTTTTAAAAAATTCCATAATTAAACTGTGAAATTTTTCATTTGTTTCCTTGTGTACAGTTTGAATTCTAGCTGAATTATCTACGTGGGTTATAGCAGGTATACTAGATCTTATTTCATTGATTCTATTTACTCCAATAGAAATATTTTTTTTATTTGAAGATTTTAATAAATGTTGATCATTAACATTTGCAACAAATAACATGTAGGGACTCTCATTTTTAAGGTCAAACCATTCATCAAGCTTTTCATTTATTATTGAAGGAGCAAAAGGTCTAAAACTTTCACGAAATTTTACTTTTAAATTTAGGTTTCTTTGCATTTTAGTTGATCTTGGATCTGCAATTATTGATCTTGCACCTAAGGCTCTAGGACCAAACTCCATTCTTCCCTGAAACCAACCGATAGCTTTTTCTTGAATTAAATCATCTAAAATAATTTTATTTAATTTTTGGTCAGATAATTTTTCAAATATAGCTCCAGATTTTAACAGAGATGATTTAATATCGTTATCCTTATAACTGGGGCCTAAATATGCCCCTTTCATCTTATCTTTTGTCCCAATTTTTCTAATTTGTTTAAATTCTTTAAACCATGCAGCGTACGCAGCTCCTAATGCCCCACCGGCGTCTCCTGAGGCGGGTTGAATCCATATATTTTTAAACTTTTTTTGATTTTTTATTTTTGTATTTGCAACACAATTTAGGGCTACACCTCCAGCTAAACACAAGTTTTCTATACCATAATCGTTATAAATATTATCAGTTATTAATAAAATAATATCTTCTGTAATTTTTTGTATTGAAGATGCAATATCCATATGAAACTCTTCAATTTGCTCATTGGGTAACCTAGATTTTTGACCAAATAGTTTTTCAAAATTAGAATTTATCATACTTAAACCTGTCATATAATTAAAATATTTTTGATTTAATCTAAACGATCCATCATTTTTAATATCAACAAGGTTATCTCTAATCTTTTCATAAAACTTTGGTTTACCGTATGGTGCAAGCCCCATAAGTTTATATTCACCACTATTAACCTTAAAACCTAAGTAAAGTGTGAAGGAAGAATACAAAAGTCCTAGTGAATGAGGAAAATGTATTTCCTTTTTTATTTCAAGATCGTTTTTGTTACCAATAGATATTGTTGAGGTAGCCCATTCTCCAACCCCATCTAACGTTAAAACAACTGCTTTTTCAAATGGTGAAGGATAAAATGCGCTAGCAGCATGACTGAAATGATGTTCACTAAAAAGTAATTTATTCTTATCAAAATTCTTTGATATTTTTTTTAGTAATCTAAATATAATTGTTTTTAAAAATAATTTTTCTTTGAGCCAAATTGGCATTGATTTTTGAAAAGATAGGAAACCTTTTGGAACATTCGCTAAATAAGTTTCAGTAAGTCTTTCAAATTTTAGGAATGGCTTGTCATAAAAAACTACGTAATCTATGTCATCTAGGGTTATGTTAGAGTAATTTAATACAAATTTAATCGAATTTATTGGGAAAGAAGCATCGTGCTTTATTCTTGTAAACCTCTCTTCTTGTACTGCAGATATAATTTCTCCATTATTAATTAAAGCAACTGCACTGTCATGATAAAATGAAGAGATTCCTAAAATATATTTCAATTACTAAAATAATGTATACACAAAAGGTGCCAAAACAGACCCTTGGCTCAGTACAATTATCCCCCCAAAAATAATTAAAAAAATGAAGATTGGTAATAACCAATATTTTTTTCTTTTAAGAAAAAAACTGATGAATTCTTTTATAAATTCAAACATATTTAATATAATTTTTTAAGACTTTCAATTTCATTACTTCTAGTTATCCAATATGATTTTAGATTTTTATTATATTTTAAGTTAATTATATCAATTCTAAAAAATTTTAAAGCTAAACCTATTGGGTAAAAAGTAATTACAAAAATAACAAACATGATTATAGGTGATATTATAGAGTTTAGAAAAAAACCAAATTTCATCCAAATTTTATTTGGTAATTCAAGAATTGAACTAAAAAATAAGGCAGCTATTAAAATAATAAAACTTAATAAAAAGAAAATAATATAATATTTTTTTAAAAAAAAAAATAAATATAGGCCTATAATTCCAAAAATAAATGAAAATACAAAGCCAAATTTTTTATCTGATGGAAGCTCTAATTTAATATGACTTTTGTTTTCTAGCATCTTACCTCATTGACTTATATCATAAATTTAATTTACTTAAATAAATTCAAAAAAATATTTATAAATTCGCAATATTTCTTTATTTAAATGTTTATTAATTATCATGAACAAATTGATAAAAAATAATATTATTATAATAATAATAAATTTCTCAATACTTTTTATTCTTTTGATATTACTCGAATTAATATTTGGAAATTGGATTTTTAAAAATAAAATAAATCAACTAAATATTCCAAAAAATGTTTCTGTAAAATATAAACTTAATGATCTTTATAAATTTAAGGATGATGAAATAATTTATTCTAGAGATAAATGGGGTTTTAGAGGTGAGTATAATAATATTGAGAAAATAGATATATTAACCATTGGTGGAAGCACAACTGATCAAAAATACGTGTCAGATGGATACACGTTTCAAGATATTATTAAAAACGAATTTGCGAAAGATAATCAAAAAGTAAATATTGTAAATGCTGGTATTGATGGTCAATCAACCTTTGGTCATATAAAAAATTTTGATTTATGGTTTAACAATATTCCTAACCTAGATGTTAAATATTATTTATTTTATATTGGTGTAAATGATTTTCATATCAAAGAAAATGCTTATTTTGATGATTTATATGGGAACGGTATTAATATTAATATTATTCAAAAGATCAAAAATCAGATTAATAAGAATAGTATTATCTATTATTTATATAGAACAATTGAAGGAACTTTGAATGCCTACAATTTAGGAATAGCACATAATGCTGGTCACACAAATACTAATAAAAAAACAAATGAGAAAATTTTGTTTTCAAAAAAGAATTTTACAAAGCAACAAAAACTTGAAAATTATGATTTTATAAATGAACGAGTTACTCAATATGGAGATAGAATTCAAATTTTAATTAATAGAGTAAGTTTATTAAACTCTAAAGCTATTTTTGTTACACAATCATCAAGAAGATTTTGGGACAAAGATAATG
>CACEMP010000003.1 GCA_902560675.1 uncultured Alphaproteobacteria bacterium
GGTTTTGGATCAGCTAAATGTTCAAATGAAGAAGCTTATTTATTTCAAAAATTAATAAGAACTGGTTTTAATACAAATAATGTTGATCATTGTACAAGGCTTTGCCATGCATCATCTGTAGCTGCTTTACTAGAAACAATTGGTTCAGGTGCAGTTACTGCTCCATTCTATGAAGTTGAACATTCTGATGTGATAATAGTCATTGGAGCAAATCCTACTGAAAATCATCCTGTTGCAGCAACTTTTTTTAAGAATGCTGCTAAAAAGGGTTCGAAATTAATTGTGATGGATCCAAGAGGTCATTCCTTAAAAAAACATGCAACACATATGTTGCAATTTAAACCAGGATCTGACGTTGCTCTCTTAAACTCAATAATGAATGTTATTGTCGAAGAAAATTTATTTAATTCCGAATATATTAAAAAACAAACTGAAGGATTTGAAAAATTAAAAAAACATTTAATGAATTATTCACCTGATATAATGGAAAACGAAACAGGTATTGACCCAGAACTTATAAGAGAAGTAGCACGCTTATATGCTAATACAAACAAAGGAATAATTTTTTGGGGGATGGGAGTTTCTCAACACACACATGGTACCGACAATGCTAGATGTTTAATTTCTCTTGCTTTAATGACAGGGAATGTTGGAAAAAGAGGATCTGGTTTACATCCTTTAAGAGGACAAAATAATGTTCAAGGAGCGTCTGATGCCGGTCTAATACCAATGATGTATCCTGATTACCAATTAGTTGATAAAGAAAATAATAAAGATTTTTTTGAAAAACTTTGGGAAACTCCTCTAGATGATAAAAAAGGTCTAACTGTTGTTGAAATTATGGATGCTATTCATGAGAATACAATTAAAGGTATGTATATACTTGGTGAAAATCCAGCAATGTCCGACCCTGATCTTAATCATGCAAGAGAAGCTTTACAAATGTTAGATCATTTAGTTGTTCAAGATATTTTTTTAACCGAAACAGCAACGTATGCGGATGTTATTTTCCCAGCTTCCGCATGGCCTGAAAAAAATGGAACAGTTACTAACACTAATAGACAAGTTCAGATGGGAAGAAAAGCTTTAGACTCCCCGGGTGATGCTAAAGAAGATTGGTGGATAACTAACGAACTTGGAAAAAGAATGGGCTTAAATTGGAAATATAAACACCCTAGGGAAATTTATGAAGAAATGTCACTAACAATGCCCTCACTAAACAATATATCTTGGGAAAGATTAGAAAATGAAAACTCTGTAACTTATCCTAGTAAGTCTCCAAACACACCTGGGGATGAAATTGTTTTCGGTGATAAATTTCCAAACGAAAGTGGTAAAGGTAAATTTGTGCCAGCTAGTGTTACTGCGCCTGATGAAGTACCTGATAAAGAATTTGCAATGATATTAACTACAGGAAGGCAATTAGAGCATTGGCATACTGGAGCTATGACTAGAAAAGCTTCAAATTTAGATGCCATAGAGCCAGAACCTTCTGTTTCATTGTCCCCTGGAGATATATTAAAAAATAATATGAAAGCTGGTGATAAAATAAAAGTTTCTACTAGAAGAGGATCGGTAGATATAAGAGTAAGACAAGACAGAGCAATTCCAGATGGTGTTATTTTCATACCTTTTTGTTACAATGAGTCTGCCGCAAATCTACTAACTAATCCTGCCTTAGATCCTTACGGAAAAATACCTGAATTTAAATATTGTGCAGCAAAAATTGAAAAGTTATAAATAGACTATGATTAAAAAAACTTTGATTATTGTATTCCTAGTATTTAGTCCGCTATCTGCATGCTCTACCTTAAGTGAAATTAATGAAAGAGTAAAAGGTGATGGTGTTCCCTATATACCTGGAATTTAATTTAAAAATTCTTGTCGAATTTTTAATATAATATAAATGGAATTTTGTTGCCGCGTTAGCTCATTTGGTAGAGCAGTTGATTTGTAATCATCAGGTAGTCAGTTCGATTCCGACACGCGGCACCAACCAACTTAATCAAGAATATTTTCTAGATCTTAAAAAATTCATACAATGCTATTGATGCAGCATTAGAAACATTAAGACTATCAATTTCATATTCTATGTTTGGTTTTGATTTTATTTTGACTAAAATATCACATTCTTTTCTTATTAAATTTCTCATTCCTTTACCCTCTGATCCAAAAACCAAAACTGATTTTTTTGAAAACTCAAGTTCTGATTTGGTATTATTAGAGCTATCAAAACCATAAATCCAATAATTATTTTTTTTAAAATCTGATAATGTTCTTTTAAGATTTGTTACTCTAAAATAATTTACTACTTCTACAGCACCCGAAGCTGCTTTTAGTAATGAGGATGTTATTTCAGGTGAATTATCTTTTGCGACTATTATTCCTTTACAATCAAACATTGAGCAAGATCGCATTATAGAACCAATATTTTGAGGATCTGTTATTTGATCTAAAACAACAATGACTGATTTAGATTTATTCTGTTCATTTTTTATAAATGTATTTAAATTTGGTCTACTAAAATCATTTGTGATTAGAACTACTCCTTGAGTATTATGTTCATCACCAAACTTTTGTCTAAAATCTCTATTACTAAGCATAATGATATTTTTAACTTTTTGTCTGTATATTTTTGCAAAGCTTCTCTGATTTTCATTAATTATTAACTCTTTATGCTCTCTTTTTTTATTTAAAAGGGCTGCTTTTACGGAATGAAGTCCGTAAATTATATGTTTTTCTGCCAATTTCTCTCTTTTTTGGTTATTTATTTTAGGCATTTTTCTATATCACAGATTTATTTAATTAATACAATCTAGTTATGTACAAATTGCCATTTTTTGTCTAAAAGGCCGTTGCTTTTACGAATACACGTATTTTGCAAAGGTGTGGTTGCTGTTTTAGATTGACATACATACTAATTTATTAGTATTGGCCAATGTCTTCATATGGAGGGGTGGTCGAGTGGTTAAAGGCAGCGGACTGTAAATCCGCCCGCGTGAGCGTACGTAGGTTCGAATCCTACCCCCTCCACCAAAATGGAGGTTAAGGATTAAAGCAAATGAAGGAAGTGAGTGTGTGAAACAGTCAGTTTAGTTGCGGGTGTAGCTTAGTGGTAAAGCTCCAGCCTTCCAAGCTGGCTACGAGGGTTCGATTCCCTTCACCCGCTCCATAACAAAAATTTATTGGGGTAAATAAAATGGCAAAAGCAAAATTTGAAAGAAACAAACCACATTGCAACATTGGTACTGTTGGACACGTGGATCATGGTAAAACTACATTAACCGCAGCTATTACAAAAGTTTTAGCTGAAAAAGGTGGAGCAGAATTTACTGCTTATGATCAAATAGATAAAGCTCCTGAAGAAAAAGAACGTGGAATTACGATATCAACAGCTCATGTTGAGTATGAAACTGATAATAGACACTATGCCCATGTAGATTGTCCAGGTCATGCTGATTATGTTAAAAACATGATAACTGGTGCAGCACAAATGGATGGAGCAATATTAGTTGTTAACGCTGCAGATGGCCCAATGCCTCAGACTAGAGAACATATATTACTAGCGAGACAGGTTGGTGTACCTGCTTTAGTAGTTTACATGAATAAAGTTGATCAAGTTGATGATAAAGAGCTAATTGACTTAGTTGAAATGGAAGTAAGAGAATTGTTATCTTCATATGAATTTCCTGGTGATACTACCCCTATCATTAAGGGTTCTGCTCTTGCTGCTGTTGAAGGTCGTGATGATGAGATTGGAAAGAACTCTATCATGGAGCTTATGAAAGCTGTTGATGAGCACATTCCACAACCAGATAGACCTAAAGATAAACCCTTCTTAATGCCTGTTGAAGATGTATTTTCAATTTCTGGAAGAGGTACAGTTGTTACTGGTAGAATTGAACAAGGTATTATTAAAGTAGGTGAAGAAATTGAAATTTTAGGTATCAGAGAAGCCCAAAAAACTACATGCACTGGAGTAGAAATGTTTAGAAAACTTTTAGACTCTGGAGAAGCTGGAGATAATGTTGGTGTTTTATTAAGAGGTACTAAAAGAGAAGAGGTTGAAAGAGGGCAGGTATTAGCAGTACCAGGTTCAATTAAACCTCATACCAAATTTAAAGCTGAAGCATATGTTCTTAAAAAAGAAGAAGGTGGAAGACATACTCCGTTTTTCTCAAATTATAGACCTCAGTTTTACTTTAGAACTACAGATGTAACTGGTACAATAAAACTACCTGAAGGCACTGAAATGGTTATGCCTGGTGATAATATAACAATGGAAGTAACTCTACTGTCCCCTATAGCAATGGATAAAGGTTTAAAATTTGCTATCAGAGAAGGTGGCAGAACTGTTGGTGCCGGAGTTGTTGCTGAGATTATTGAATAGTTTAAGAGACTTGTTCTACTAATTAGACTATCCTCTTAATAAAGGAGTGTAGCTCAACTGGTAGAGCACCGGTCTCCAAAACCGGGGGCTGCGGGTTCAAGTCCTGCCACTCCTGCCAAATTGAAAGTTGATGATGAATATAGAAAAGAAAAAAAACTCACCTGCTCTTTTTGTAAGACAAGTTAGACAAGAGCTGCAGAAAGTTACATGGCCTCAAAGAAGAGACACTTTTATATCATCTGCTATTGTTATAGTTCTTATAATTCTTTTTTCCTTGTTTTTTCTTCTTACAGATCAAATATGGTCTTTTTCAATCAAACAGATTATTAAAATAGGGTCAGGTTTATAAATGTCTCAAACTAGATGGTACGTACTACATGCATATTCTGGATATGAAAAAAAGGTTGCAGAAAGTATAATGGATCAAGCAATTAAACTTGGTATTCGAGAGCACATTGAGGAAATATCCGTACCTACTCAAAACATTGTTGAAGTTAAAAGAGGGGTAAGAGTAAATACTGAGAGAAAAATATTCCCTGGTTATATTCTTATTAAAATGAATTTAAATGATGATACTTGGCATATAATTAAAACAACTCCTAAATTAAGTGGTTTTCTTGGGAATAAAGGTAAACCAATACCAATTAGTAATTCTGAAGCACAAAGAATTTCTCAAGATGCTGCAAGCGGTCCTGATAAAACAAGACCTGCTATAATGTACGATATAGGTGAACAAGTAAAAGTCATAGATGGGCCTTTTGCCTCTTTTAATGGAGAAATAGAACAAATTGATGAAGATAAAGCTAGACTTAGAGTTGCTGTTTCAATATTTGGAAGATCTACACCAGTAGATTTAGATTACACTCAAGTGGAGAAAGTATAAGGTAATTATGGCCAAAGAAATATTAGGATATATTAAATTACAAATTCCTGCTGGGGGCGCAAATCCATCCCCTCCAGTTGGTCCAGCACTTGGTCAAAGAGGTTTAAATATTATGGATTTTTGTAAGGCTTTTAATGATAAGACTAAAGATTTAGAAAAAGGTGCTCCCATTCCAGTTATTATTACTGCATATAAAGATAGAAGTTTTGATTTTATTACTAAGTTACCACCTGTGAGTTATTACCTTAAAAAAGCAGCAAAATTAAAAAAGGGTAATTCAACACCTGGAAGAACATTAGTGGGTAAAGTTTCGATGTCAGATGTTGAAAAAATTGCAAAAGAAAAAATGTCAGATTTAAATGCGATTGATTTAAAAGGTGCAGTTAATATGGTTAAAGGATCAGCTGTCTCAATGGGGATGGAGGTAACTAATTAATGAAAATTTCTAAAAATAAAAAAAATATGATTAAAGATCTAGACCTACAAAAAATCTATGAACCCTTAGAAGCTATAAAAATTTTAAAAGAAAGATCTTTCGTTAAATTTGACGAAACAGTAGATGTTTCAATTAACCTTGGTATAGATAGCAACAAAACAGATCAAAATATAAAAGGTGTAATTAATTTGCCAAAAGGCACGGGCAAAAAAGTTAATGTAGCAGTTATAACATCAGATAATAAGATAAGTGAAGCAAAAGATAATGGTGCAGACATTTATGGTGGAAATGAAGTAATTGAATCAATCTCATCAAGCAAAATAAATTTTGATATTCTTATAGCCTCACCTGATATGATGCCAAATTTAGGTAAGGTAGCTAAAATACTAGGACCAAAAGGACTGATGCCAAATCCTAAATTAGGAACCGTTACTAACGATATTGCGAATGCTGTAAAGAATGCAAAAGCAGGTCAAGTAAAATTTAAAAATGAAAAATCTGGAATTGTTCATGCTGGAATTGGAAAACTTAGTTTTAGTGAAGAGGACATTTTATCTAATCTTAAAACATTTTATTCAACAGTAAGTAAGAGTAAACCTGATGCTGTAAAAGGGTCATTTATAAAAAAAGTTACCATAGCTTCAACTATGGGAGTTGGACTAACTATTAACCTGAATAGTCTGCGTTAATAAGTTCAACAGATGATCATTTTGATCATCACCTGTCAAAGACTGCAGGAGCTTTATAGCTTAATATCCTGCATAGACTGAAGTGAGTCATTGATTTGCTTCTTGACAGGCTTATGTTAGTTTGGTGGTCAAACTAACTTTAGCTAATATTAGATTTTTAAATCTAATATAAAAACCGAGGTTGACGTGAAACGTTCTGAAAAAAAAGATTTCGTAGCTAAGCTTAAAGATGAAATTTCTAAATCTTCTTCAATAATTGTTGCTGAATATTCTGGTTTAACAGTTAAGGAATCCGAGAATTTGAGAAATGAAATGAGAGCTAATGGCACGAATTTTAAAGTAACAAAGAACAGACTCACTAAACTTGCTATTCAAGAAACTCATTTTAAAGAGATTTCTGATTTATTCAAAGGTCCTACAGCAATAGCTTATTCAACTGATCCAGTTGCACCAGCAAGAATTGCAGTTACTTTTGAAAAAAAATTTGAAAAATTTAATATCATTGGAGGTGGTTACAATGGAGAAAAAATTGATAAAGAAAAAATTGATTTTTTAGCCAAATTACCTTCATTAGATGAGTTAAGGGGTAAACTTGTAGGTCTAATTTCGGCTCCCGCGCAAAAAATCGCATCTATTGCAATTGAGCCAGGAAGTCAAATTGCAAGACTTTTAAGTTCAAAGAGTAGTAATTCTCAAGAGTCGAACTAGGTTAATAAGGAGAAATAAAATGGCTGATCTAAATAAAATTATTGAAGATTTATCTTCATTAACAGTTCTTGAAGCAGCAGAATTGAGCAAAATGCTTGAAGAAAAATGGGGAGTTTCAGCAGCAGCTCCAGTTGCAGTTGCCGCTGCACCTGCTGCAGGTGGCGAAGCTCCTGCTGAGGAAAAATCTGAATTTGATGTTGTGCTTGCAGAGTCAGGTACAAATAAAATTGCAGTTATTAAAGAAGTTAGAACAATAACTGGTTTAGGTTTAAAAGAAGCAAAAGATCTTGTTGAGGGAGCTCCAAAGCCTTTGAAGCAAGGTGTTAAAAAAGAAGAAGCAGAAGCTATGAAGAAATCATTGGAAACTGCTGGAGCAAAAGTTGAACTAAAATAAAATAATGACCCCTGAGCAGGGGTCAATATTTTAAAAAAAAGGAAATTGATGAGTTTAGACCATATTAATTTAAAAAAAATTAGAAAATCATTTGGAAAAATACCACTTGTAACCTCTTTACCAAATTTAGTTGAGGTTCAAAAAAGATCATATGATAGTTTCCTACAATTAAGAGTCGATCCAGATAAAAGAGATAATATTGGTTTGCATGCAATTTTTAAATCAGTTTTCCCAATACATGACTACGCTGAAAGAGCCACAGTAGATTATGTAAGCTATAATTTAGGTGTTCCAAAATATGATGTTGAAGAATGTAGTCAAAGAGGAATGACGTATGGAACACCATTACTTGTTAATTTCAGATTAATTATTTGGGATATAGATGAAATTGCTGGAACAAAATCAGTAAGGGACATCAAAGAACAAGAAGTATATATGGGTGATATTCCTTTAATGACTAAAAACGCGACCTTTGTTGTTAATGGAACAGAAAGGGTTGTAGTTAGTCAAATGCATCGTTCTCCTGGTGTATTTTTTGATCATGATTTTGGCAAAACACATACAAGTGGTAAATTTTTATTTAATGCAAGAATAATTCCATACAGAGGATCTTGGCTTGACTTTGAACATGATGCTAAAAATAATATTCATGCAAGGATAGATAGAAAAAGAAAATTTCCTGTTACAACATTATTTAAATGTTTATTAAGTGAAATGTCTGAGAAATATATTGCAGAGTGTGATAAAAATAAAATTGAGCCTGATTCAAAAAAAATTTTGGGAATGAGCTCCGAAGAAATTTTAAGCACGTTCTACAATAATACTCTATATAAAAAAAATGAATTTGGTTGGCAGTTTAAAGAAGATTTATCTTTTTTTAGGGGTAAAATTTTAAACTTTAATCTGTTGGAGTCCAAAAACGGTAAAATATTAATTTCCAAAGGAACAAAAGTTAATCAAAAAATTATAAATGATCTTAAGAAAAAAAATCTATCTTCACTTACAATCGATAATGAAGCTCTAATAGGCCACTATATAGCATCAGACATAATTGATGAGAAAACAGGAAAAATTTTCTATGAGGCTGGATTTGAAATTGACGAAGGATTTATTGATTTTGCCAGTAGTTCTAAACTAAATAAAATAGATATTTTAAAAGTTGATAACATTGAAATTGGCTCATATATTAGAAGCACATTACAACTTGATAAGGCTCGTTCTAGAGAAGAAGCACTTTTTGAAATTTTTAAAATCTTAAGACCTGGAGAACCTCCTACAATCGAAACTGCTGAAACACTATTTAACAATCTTTTTTTTAATTCAGATAGGTATGATTTATCATCAGTTGGTAGATTAAAAATAAGTTCAAAATTTAAAAAACAAACTCCTGTTGAACAAAGGGTTTTAGACAAAAGTGATATTATTGATGTTGTTAATCATATGCACAATTTAATTGATGGCAAAGGAGACGTTGATGATATTGATCATCTTGCAAATAGAAGAGTTAGATCTGTTGGAGAACTCCTTGAAAATCAATATCGTATTGGTTTGTTAAAGATGGATAGAGCTATCAAAGAAAGATTAAGCTCGCTTGAGGTTGACAATATTATGCCACAAGATATTGTTAATGCAAAACCCGTAGTTGCTTCGATTAAAGAGTTTTTTGGATTAAGTCAATTAAGCCAGTTTATGGATCAAACAAATCCATTAAGTGAAATAACTCATAAAAGAAGAGTTTCTGCACTGGGCCCCGGTGGACTTAATAGAGAAAGAGCTGGATTTGAAGTAAGAGATGTTCATCAGACACATTATGGAAGAATTTGTCCAATTGAAACACCTGAGGGCGCAAACATTGGATTAATAAACAGCTTAGCATCTTATTCAAGAATTAATAAATATGGATTTATCGAGACACCCTACAGAATTGTTAATAATGGTAAAGTTTCAGATAAGGTAATTTACTTAAGTGCAATAGATGAAGAGGATTTTGTAATTGCTCAAGCAAACGCAGAAATTGATAATAAAGGTAAATTTATAAATGAAATTGTAAGTTGTAGAAAAAATGGTGAATTTATTAATGCTAGCATAGAAGCAATTGATTTAATGGATGTTTCTCCTCAGCAACTTGTATCCGTAGCTTCCTCATTAATTCCTTTTTTAGAAAATGATGATGCAAATAGAGCATTAATGGGCTCAAATATGATGAGACAGGCAGTTCCACTTATAAAACCAAAGGCCCCACTAGTTGGTACAGGTATGGAGTATACAGTAGCAAAAGATAGTGGATCAACAGTAGTAGCAAAGAGAGAAGGTATAGTTGATCAATTGGATGCAAATAGAATTGTTATCAGAGTAACAGACAAAAATGACAAATCACTTAATAAAATAGATATCTATAATTTATTAAAATTTCAAAGATCAAATCAAAACACATGTATAAGTCAAAGACCACTTGTGAATGTAGGAGATAAAATACTTAAAAATCAGGTTATAGCTGATGGTCCTGCAACTGAACTTGGAGAGCTCGCACTAGGTAGAAATGTCTTAGCAGCATTTATGCCCTGGAATGGATATAACTTTGAAGACTCGATTCTTATTTCTGAAAAAGTTGTTCAAGATGATGTTTTTACCTCAATACACGTAGAAGAATTTGAAGTTATGTCTAGAGACACAAAACTTGGTCCAGAAGAAATAACCAGAGATATACCTAATGCAAGTGAAGAAATGTTGATAAATTTAGATGAAACTGGCATTGTTTATATAGGCGCAGAAGTTTCATCAGGTGATATATTAGTTGGTAAAGTTACTCCTAAAGGTGAATCACCAATGACTCCTGAAGAAAAATTACTTAGAGCTATTTTTGGAGAAAAAGCTGCAGATGTAAAAGATACAAGTTTAAGAGTACCTCCTGGTGTAAAAGGAACTATTGTCGAGATAAGGGTTTTCTCAAGAAGAGGTATTGAAAAAGATGAACGTGCTATTAGCATAGAAAATCATCAAATTGAAATTATTGCAAGAGATAGAGATGATGAGCTTAAAATACTTGAGAAAAGCTTTAGCAATCATTTGAGAGATTTATTGATAGGTAAAAAATTTATTTCAGGTAATGATAATTTTCAAAAAAATGAAAGTATTACTTATGACAAAATAGAAAATTTAAAATTAGGTGAGTTGTTAAAAATTAACATATCTGAAGAAAAAACAAATCATCAAGTAGATGCTTTGGTTAAAAACTATGAAAATCAATTAGGTAATATAAATCAAAAATTTGAAAATAAGATTGATAAAATTCAAAGTGGAGATGAGTTACTCCCTGGAGTTTTAAAGTTAATTAAAGTATTTATTGCTGTAAAAAGAAAATTACAGCCTGGAGATAAGATGGCTGGAAGACATGGAAATAAAGGAGTTATATCTAAAATATGTCCAGTTGAAGATATGCCATATATGGAAGATGGAACACCAGTTGATATTGTTTTAAATCCTTTAGGTGTGCCGAGTCGAATGAATATAGGTCAAATTTTAGAAACTCATCTTGGTTGGGCTTCAGCATCACTTGGTAGACAGGTTAATGAAATGATAAATAAAATGCAAAAAGAAGGTCAAACAAATGACTTAAAGAATAAGCTTTTAGATATATATGATTATGAAAATCATCAAAAGGCTATCCAAAAAATGAATGATGATGAAATTCTTGATTTAGCTGATAATTTGAAAGATGGAATACCATTTGCAACTCCAGTTTTTGATGGAGCGAAAGAAAAAGATATTTCAAAATTATTAGAAAAATCTGGTGTCTCAATTACTGGTCAAGAAACATTATATGATGGTGTAACTGGTGAAAAGTTTGAAAGACCAGTAACTGTAGGCTATATGTACATGTTGAAATTACATCATTTAGTTGATGAAAAAATTCATGCTAGATCAATTGGTCCATATAGCTTGGTAACTCAGCAGCCTTTGGGTGGTAAAGCACAGTTTGGTGGACAAAGATTTGGTGAAATGGAAGTTTGGGCTTTAGAAGCATATGGCGCAGCCTATACACTCCAAGAAATACTTACAATAAAATCTGATGATGTAGCAGGTAGAACAAAGGTTTATGAATCTATTGTCAAGGGTGATAATAATTTTGAATCTGGTACTCCAGAGTCGTTTAATGTTATGGTTAAAGAGTTAAGATCTTTAGGTTTAAATTTAGAATTTAAGGAAAATATTAAAGAAAATAATTTAACAGACATGATAGGTAAAAATGAATAAAGAACTAACGAATATATTTAATCAAAATCAAGGTGTTCAAAACTTCAATAGTCTAAAGGTTTCAATTGCTAGTCCAGAAGATATAAGATCTTGGTCATTTGGGGAAATTAAAAAACCAGAAACAATAAATTATAGAACGTTTAAACCTGAAAAAGATGGGCTGTTTTGCTCTAGGATATTTGGACCAGTAAAAGACTACGAGTGTCTTTGTGGAAAATATAAAAGAATGAAATTTAGAGGTATCATATGTGAGAAGTGCGGCGTTGAGGTTACTCTATCAAAGGTAAGAAGGGATAGAATGGGCCATATTGAGCTAGCAGCTCCGGTTTCTCATATATGGTTTATGAAATCCTTACCAAGTAGAATTGCTACTCTTCTAGACATGACAATTAAAAATTTAGAAAAAGTTCTATATTTTGAACAATTCATTGTGGTTGAACCCGGTCTTACTGACTTGAAAAAAGGTGAAATACTCTCTGAAGAACAGTTCATTGAATACCAAGACGAATATGGTGAAGATTCTTTTAGTGCTGCGATTGGAGCTGAAGCTATAGAACAGATGTTATTAAATATTGATTTAGAAGCAGATTACAAACAGCTTAAAATAGACTTAACTGAAACCAAATCTGAACTAAAGAAAACAAAAATTACAAAAAGAATTAAATTAATAGAATCATTTATTAACTCTAAAAATAAACCAGAATGGATGATTTTAAGAGTTCTACCTGTAATACCACCTGAACTCAGACCGCTTGTTCCATTAGATGGTGGAAGATTTGCTACTAGTGATTTAAATGATCTTTATAGAAGGGTTATTAATAGGAATAATAGATTGAAAAGATTAATAGATCTGAGGGCCCCGGATATAATCATTAGAAATGAAAAAAGGATGTTACAGGAATCTGTAGATGCTTTATTTGATAATGGAAGAAGAGGCAGAGTAATAACATCTACAAATAAAAGGCCACTCAAATCATTGTCTGATATGCTTAAGGGTAAGCAGGGTCGATTTAGACAAAATCTTTTGGGAAAAAGAGTTGACTATTCTGGGAGGTCAGTAATTGTTGTAGGGCCTAACTTAAAACTCCATCAATGTGGACTGCCAAAAAAAATGGCTCTAGAACTTTTTAAACCATTTATTTTCCATAAACTTGACATATATGGTTGGGCTAATACTATAAAGGCGGCAAAAAAATTAGTTGAAAAAGAAGATCCAAGAGTTTGGGATATTTTAGAAGAGGTAATAAGGGAGCATCCAGTTCTTCTAAATAGAGCTCCTACTTTACATAGATTAGGTATACAAGCTTTTGAGCCAATATTAATTGAAGGTAAATCAATTCAACTTCATCCACTTGTTTGCACAGCATTCAACGCTGATTTTGATGGAGATCAAATGGCAGTTCATGTTCCATTAAGTTTAGAAGCTCAACTAGAGGCAAGAGTTTTAATGATGAGTACAAACAATATTTTATCACCATCTAGTGGTAAGCCTATTATTGTTCCTTCACAAGACATTGTACTTGGGATCTATTATCTTTCAATAATAAGAGAAAATCAAAAAGGACAAGGAAGATATTTTGTCGATCTTAATGAAATACTTAAAGCACTAGAAAATAAAGATGTAAACCTTCATACTAAAATTTATGCTAGGATTAAGAACTATAATGGTGAGTTTGAAAAAGTTGAAACTACTCCTGGAAGAATGATTTTAGGAAATAATCTGCCATATAACCCTAATATAAAATACGACATGGTAAATAAGGTTTTGACCAAGAAAGAGGTAAGTAACATTATTGATGCTGTTTATAGATTTTGTGGACAAAAAGAAACTGTACTATTTGCAGATCATATAATGGAAACCGGTTTCAAATATGCAGCTTTAGCAGGTATTTCTTTCGGCAAAGATGATTTAATTATCCCAATGGATAAACAAATGCTTTTGGACCAGACTCAATCAAAGGTTCAAGAATACGAAAGTCAGTATCAAGATGGTTTAATTACACAGGGAGAAAAATATAATAAAGTTGTAGATGCTTGGTCGGAATGTACAAATAAAGTAGCTGATAAAATGCTTGAAGTTATTTCTAGTCCATCCGACGATCAACCAATAAATTCAGTTTATATGATGGCCCACTCTGGTGCTAGGGGATCCGCCGCTCAGCTGAAACAACTATCTGGTATGAGAGGTTTGATGGCAAAACCTTCTGGAGAAATTATTGAAAACCCAATAAAATCTAATTTTAAAGAAGGACTTTCTGTTTTGGAATATTTTACTTCAACACACGGAGCAAGAAAAGGACTCGCAGATACAGCACTAAAAACTGCAAGCAGTGGCTATTTAACTAGAAGACTTGTTGACGTTGCACAAGATGCGGTAATTAGAGAACAAGATTGTAACACTAAAAATGGAGTTATGGTTGAAGAAATTGTAGAAGCTGGAAATGTAACTTCACCACTTTCTGAGAGAATACTAGGCAGAACGCCAGTTGAAAATATATTGGATGAAGAAAATAATATTCTAGTTGAATCGGGGGAAATTATAACAGAACAACACTTAGAAAAAATATCAAATCTTGGTTTGCGATCAATGAAGATAAGATCAGTTCTTACCTGTGAAACAGAAGATGGTATATGTGCAAAGTGCTATGGAAGAGACCTAGCTAGAGGAACATCAGTAAATATTGGTGAAGCAGTTGGTATTATAGCTGCTCAATCAATTGGAGAGCCAGGTACACAATTGACAATGAGAACTTTTCATATCGGAGGTGCGGCAAGCTCTTCTGTAGAGCAATCAAATGCAATATCACCTATTGAAGGAACAGTTAAGTATGAAAACGTAAAAATTATCAAAGACAAATTTAAAAACCAAATTGTATTGAGTAGAAATGCAAAAATTAAAATTCTAAATAATGAAGACGAAAAATTTTCGTCTTTCATACCTTTTGGCGCAAAACTATTAGTTAATGATAATGATAAAATAAAATCTAACCAAACTATAGCTGAATGGGATCCTTATACCTTACCAATAATTTCTGAAAAAAATGGTTATTCAAAATATGTCGACTTAAAGCAGGGAGTTTCATTCAGAGAGTCAATTGACGACACTACTGGCATATCAAGCAAAGTTGTTATTGATTGGAGTCAAAACCAAAAAAGTAAAAATTTTAAACCTGCAATTAATATAGTTGAAAGTTTGGACGAAACTGACTCAGAGAATGTTATTTATTCAAACTATCCAATGTCAATAGATACAATAATAAGTGTTGAAGAAGGTCAAGAGGTATTTGCTGGTCAGGTTCTTGCTAGAATACCAAAGGAGTCTTCTAAAACAAAAGATATAACTGGAGGTCTACCAAGAGTTGCAGAACTATTTGAAGCTAGAAAACCAAAAGATCCTGCAATAATGTGTGAGATAGATGGAAAAATTTCATTTGGAAAAGATTATAAAAATAAAAGAAGAGTTATAATTACTAGTATAGATGGCTCTGAGCAAATAGAATTACTGATTCCAAGATCTAAATATTTAAATGTTCAAGAAGATGATTTTGTAAAAAAAGGAGATATATTAGTTGAAGGAACACCTGTTCCCCATGATATACTTAGAATTCTAGGTGTTGAAGAACTAGCTAGATATTTAGTCAAGGAAGTTCAATCAGTATATAAGCTTCAAGGAGTTTATATTAATGACAAACACATTGAAACTATTGCAAGACAAATGTTACAAAAGGTTTTAATAAAAGATCCAGGAGACTCTTCATTGATGGTTGGAGAGCAAATCCATAGAAGAGATCTTATTAGTTTAAATAAAAAGTTAACTGCAGAGAAAAAAAATCCTATTAAATATGAGCCTGTCTTACTAGGTATAACTAAAGCTAGTTTACAGACAAATTCCTTTATTTCTGCAGCATCTTTTCAGGAAACAACTAAAGTTCTTACCGATGCAGCTACTTTAGGAAAAGTTGATACACTTAATGGACTTAAAGAAAATGTCATTGTTGGCAGACTTATACCAGCTGGTACTGGAAGAATGACATCTGAATATGAAAAAATTGCTGCTGAAAAAGATAAGGAAATAATGATGCAGAATCAGTCCAAAATTGAAGAAAATACTGAAGAAAATATTGAATAAATTAAGATATTTCCTTGACTTTCTCTACCTGAGTTTATAAAGACCCCTACGATTTGTTAAAGGTCGTGGATATTTTATCCAAACACTTAACTTGAGGAGAAGATGCCAACTATTAATCAATTGGTTAGAAAAGGTAGATCTACTATAAAAAAGAGGAACAAAGTTCCTGCTTTGGAAAGCAGTCCACAAAAAAGAGGAGTATGCACAAGAGTGTATACAACTACTCCAAAAAAACCAAACTCAGCTCTTAGAAAAGTAGCTCGTGTAAAACTTACTAATGGACAAGAGGTATCTGCTTACATTCCAGGTGAAGGACATAATCTGCAAGAACACTCGGTTGTTTTAATTAGAGGTGGAAGGGTTAAAGATCTTCCAGGAGTTAGGTACCACATTTTAAGAGGCACTCTTGATACCCAAGGAGTTAGTTCAAGAAAGCAAAGAAGGTCACTTTATGGTGCCAAAAGACCAAAATAATTATGTCTAGAAGAAGAGCAGCAGAAAAAAGAAATATACTTCCAGACCATAAGTATAAAGATTTAGTTTTAGCAAAATTTATGAACAGAATCATGAATGATGGGAAAAAATCTATATCTGAAAAAATAGTATATGGAGCCTTCGATATTGTTGCAAAAAAAACAGAAAAAAGTCCAATTGAATTTTTTCATGATGCACTCAATAATGTTAAGCCTTCATTAGAGGTTAGATCTAGAAGGGTAGGTGGCGCCACATATCAAGTTCCAATGGAAGTAAGACCAAAACGCGCTCAAACTTTAGCAATGAAATGGATAGTTGACGCAGCTGTTAAGAGAAATGAAAAAACAATGAAAGAAAGAGTAGCTAATGAAATAGTTGATGCTTTTAATAATAAAGGTAATTCAGTTAAAAAGAGAGAAGAAACGCACAAAATGGCTGAAGCCAATAGAGCTTTTTCTCATTTTAGGTGGTAAAGATGTCTAGATCTCACAATTTATCTAAATATAGAAATATCGGAATTATGGCTCACATAGATGCTGGTAAAACAACAACTACAGAGAGAATATTGTATTATACTGGGAAATCACACAAGATAGGTGAAGTGCACGATGGTGCAGCAACTATGGATTGGATGGAGCAGGAACAAGAAAGAGGAATTACAATAACTTCAGCAGCTACTACATGTTTTTGGAAAGATTATCGAATCAATATAATAGATACACCAGGACACGTAGATTTTACGATAGAAGTAGAAAGATCATTGAAAGTTCTTGATGGAGCCGTAGCCGTTTTTGATGGAGTTGCTGGAGTAGAGCCACAATCGGAAACAGTTTGGAGGCAAGCTGATAAATATAATGTACCAAGAATGTGCTTTATTAATAAATTAGACAGAACAGGTGCAAATTTTTTTATGTGTGTTGATATGATAACTGAAAGGTTAGGCTCATACCCACTTGTAACACAATTACCAGTGGGTATTGAAAGTGACCTTAAAGGTGTTGTTGATTTAGTTAATAATAATGCAATTATTTGGCAAGACGAAAGCTTAGGT
Organism: uncultured Alphaproteobacteria bacterium; assembly: GCA_902560675.1. Lineage (GTDB taxonomy): Bacteria > Pseudomonadota > Alphaproteobacteria > HIMB59 > CACPNW01. Next base: position 17,409 of record CACEMP010000003.1, read on the forward strand.
GCAAAATTTGATGTTGTCGATATTCCTGATGAACTTAAAGATCAGGCTAAAGAGTATAGAGAGAAACTTGTTGAGAAGGCAGTTGAAGAAGATGACAAGATAATGGAAAAATACTTAGACGGTAAAGAACCCACTGTAGATGAGTTAAAAAAATGTATTAGAATAGGAACAATTAAAGGTTCGTTTGTGCCTGTTCTGACTGGTTCTGCATTTAAGAATAAAGGTGTTCAACCTTTATTAGATGCAGTTATTGATTACATGCCATCACCAGAAGATGTTGAGAGTGTTAAAGGTACAGATGTAAATGATTCCTCTAGTGAACTTTCAAGAAAATGTGATGATAATGAGCCTTTTAGTGCCCTTGCATTCAAAATAATGACTGACCCATTTGTAGGTAGTCTTACATTTACAAGGATTTATTCAGGTTCAATTAATACAAAAGACTCCGTTTTAAATTCAAACTCAGGAAAAAAAGAAAATATCGGAAGAATGTTGTTAATGCATGCAAACAATAGAGAGGAAATTAAGACCGCTAATGCAGGAGATATAGTTGCTTTAGTTGGTTTAAAGGAAGTAACCACTGGTGAGACATTGTGCGATATTAATAAGCCAATTGTTCTTGAACGAATGGATTTTCCTGATCCAGTTATAGAAGTTGCTGTTGAACCCAAAACTAAAGTAGATCATGAAAAAATGGGACAAGCACTTTCAAGATTAGCGCAAGAAGATCCAAGCTTCAGAGTTACTACCGACCATGAAAGTGGACAAACTATTATAAAAGGTATGGGCGAATTACACTTAGAAATTCTTGTCGATAGAATGAAAAGAGAATTTAAAGTAGAAGCAAATGTTGGAGCACCACAAGTAGCATACAGAGAAACAATTTCAAACTCATTTGATGTAGATTACACCCATAAAAAACAATCTGGAGGTGCAGGACAATTTGCCAGAGTAAAAATAAAATTTGAACCAGGAGAGCCAGGAAGTGGTTATGAATTTGTTAACCAAATTAAAGGTGGAAATATTCCTACTGAACACATCCCTGGAGTTGAAAAAGGACTTATAGCTCAACAACAAACCGGAGTTATAGCAGGTTTCCCATGTATAGATTTTAAAGCAGTTTTATACGATGGTGCATACCATGATGTTGACTCAAGTGTTCTAGCCTTTGAAATTGCGGCCAGAGCAGCTTTCAGGGAGGGTATAGCAAAAGCGAATCCTGTCTTACTTGAGCCAATGATGAAAGTTGAGGTTGTAACACCTGAAGAATATATGGGTGATGTTATTGGTGATCTAAATAGTAGAAGAGGTCAAGTTCAAGAAATGTCAACAAGAGGTAATGCAAATGTTGTTGATGCTATGGTTCCATTAGCCAACATGTTCGGTTATGTAAATAATCTTAGATCTTTATCTCAAGGAAGAGCAAATTATACAATGCAATTTGATCATTACGAGCAAGTTCCTTCTAATGTTGCAGATGAAGTAAAGGCAAAGTTAGCTTAATGGAAAATCAAAATATAAGAATAAGACTAAGAGGGTTTGATAATAAATTATTAGACAGCAGCACTAATGATATAATTAATACTGCTAAAAGAACTGGAGCCAAAGTTAAAGGTCCAATCCCTCTGCCTACAAGATTTGAAAGATTTACTGTCAACAAATCGCCTCACGTTGATAAAAAAAGTAGAGATCAATTAGAAATTAGAACGCATAATCGCCTACTAGATATAATTGATCCAACCCCTCAAACTGTTGATGCCTTAATGAAACTTGATCTTTCAGCCGGTGTTGAAGTAGATATAAAGATTTAAAATGTTAAGATCTGGTTTAATAGCAAAAAAAATTGGGAATTCGTCTTACTTTAGTGAGAAAGGTGAAGCCACCAATGTAACTATTCTAAAGATAGATGAATGTATTGTTTCAGGCATTAAAACTAATGAAAAAAATGGCTACACAGCCGTTCAACTTGCTAGCATTGATACAAAAAAAGATATAAATAAAATCAACAAACCTCAAAGAAAATTATTTAGTTCAATTAATCTAAAACCAAAAAAAATTATTAAAGAATTTAGAGTGGATAATGAAAACATATTAGAAGTAGGAACTAAACTTGATGTTTCACACTTTACAAAAAATCAATTTATAGATGCAAGTAGCTTTTCAATTGGAAAAGGATTTGCCGGTGTCATGAAACGTCACAATTTTGCTGGTTTACGTGCTTCACATGGTGTTTCAATCTCACATAGATCTCATGGTTCTACTGGACAAAATCAAGATCCAGGTCGTGTATTTAAAGGAAAGAAAATGGCTGGTAGAATGGGTTCAAAAAAAGTCACTAAACAAAATTTACAAGTTATTGATATAGACCAAAAAAACAATTTATTAGTTTTAAAAGGCTCAGTGCCTGGTAGAAAAAATTCAATCGTGTTTTTAAAAGATTCAGTAAAGAAAAAATAATATGAAAAAACCAATTGTAAATTTAAATAATAAAGAAGTTGGCAATTTAGAAATTGATGAAAAAATTTTTGGATTAAAGACATACCCAGATATTATTCATCACTATATTAGGTATCAAAATGCCAAAAATAGACAGGGATCTCATAAAACAAAATCAAGATCTGAGGTTAGCGGAAAGAGCAAAAAGCCTTTCTCTCAGAAAGGTACTGGTAATGCTAGGCAAGGAAGTAGTAAGCCACCTAACTTTAGGGGTGGAGCTGTAGCAATGGGTCCGCAAAACAGGGATTATACTTTTAAGCTAAATAAAAAAGAAAAAATGTTAGCTATTAGATCAGCTCTTTCAACAAAATTATTGGATAATCAATTATTATTTATAGATACATTTAAGTTAGACAACCATAAGACTAAAGAATTAGATAAATCACTTAAAAATTTTGAATATACTTCTGCGTTATTTATTTATTCTGAAAATGGAATAGATAAAAATTTTAAACTTGCTTCATCTAATATACCAAGAGTATCGGTTCTAAATCAAAAAGGTTTAAATGTTAGAGATTTAATTAATAATGATAAAGTCTTTATCGAGAAAAATACTGTAGAAGAATTATCAAAGAGGCTTGCATGAGAAAATTACATAAAGAAATATCATCTGAGCGCGCATTGAGTATAATAAAAAGACCTATAACCACTGAAAAATCTACAAATCTTCAACAATTTAATCAGTATACATTTATGGTATCAAAAGATTCTAATTCAAATGAAATTAAACAAGCTATTGAAAAAATCTTTAAAGTAAAGGTTACAAAAATTAATACTTCAATTAGTAGAGGAAAATTAAAATCATTTAAAGGTAATATTGGATTTAGGAATGATTTTAAAAAAGCAGTCATTACTCTAAAAGAAGGTAATACTATTGATCCCTCACTGGAGATTAAATAATGTTGAATAAATTTAAACCAGTTACACCAGGCTTAAGAGGAACAGTATTAGTTTCAAAAAGACATCTATCAAAAGAAAAGCCTGTAAAATATTTAACCAGACCTATCGTTTCATCAGGAGGTAGGAATAATCAAGGAAGGATAACCTCCAGAAGAATGGGCGGAGGTGTAAAAAGAAAATACAGATTAATTGATTTTAAAAGAAATAAAATAAATGTTGAAGCAGAAGTAATAAGAAACGAATATGATCCAAATAGATCAGCATTTATTTCTCTCCTAAAATATGATGACGGCCAATTGAGTTACATCATTTCTCCTAAAAATTTAAAAATTGGAGATAAGTTAGTATCTGGTGAAGACGTAGAGATAAAAAATGGAAATTGTCTTCCGATCAAAAATATACCTATTGGTACAAATATACATAACGTTGAGTTAAAACCTGGTGCTGGGGCACAGCTTGTCAGATCTGCCGGATCCTCCGCACAAATTGTCTCTAAAGAAGATCCATTTGTTCAAGTTAAATTAGTATCAGGAGAAATAAGACATATTAATAAAAATTCTAGAGCAACTATTGGAGAAGTTTCTAATCCTGACCAAAAAAATATAAAATTAGGTAAAGCTGGAAGAAAAAGATATTTAGGTTTCAGACCTAAAGTTAGAGGTGTGGTTATGAATCCAGTTGATCATCCTCACGGAGGTGGTGAAGGTCGGACATCTGGTGGAAGAAATCCAGTTACTCCTTGGGGTGTGTCTACTAAAGGTAAAAAAACTCGAAATAACAAGAAAACAAATGTTTTCATAATTAAAAGAAGGAAAAAATAATGACACGTTCTATCTGGAAAGGACCTTTTGTAGATAATCAGCTAATTAAAAAGGCTGAAAAATCTCTTCAGTCTGGACGAAAAGAAGTAATAAAGACTTGGTCAAGAAGATCAACCATACTTCCACAATTTGTTGGACTTACTTTTGGAGTTTATAATGGACAAAAATTTGTGCCAGTAACAATAAATGAGCAAATGGTTGGACACAAACTTGGTGAATTTTCTCCTACTAGAAATTTTAAAGGACACACCGCAGCTGACAAAAAGGCAGAACAAAAATGAGCAATAATTTAAAAGCTATAGCAAGAGATAACATGATGAGAATCAGTCCTACAAAATTATCAATATTAGCTAATAGTATTGTTAACAAAAAAGCATCAACTGCAGTTAATCAACTTAAATTTTCTCAAAAAAGAATTTCAAAAAATGTATTAAAAGTTTTAAACGCAGCAATAGCTAATGCTGAAAACAATAAACAACTTGATATTGATAAACTATTTATTAAAGAGGCATATGTTGGAAAAAGTTTAAGAATGAAAAGATGGAGACCAAGAGCTAAAGGTAGAGCTGGATCAATAATCAAACCATTCAGTAAAATAACAATAATTGTTGAAGAAAGACAATCAAAAGTAAAGGAAACAAAATAATGGGTCAAAAAGTAAATCCTCATGGTATCAGACTAGGAATAAACAAAACTTGGTCTTCAAGATGGTTTTCTAAAAAAGAATATACCAACCTTCTTCATCAAGATTTGAAAATTAAAAACTATGTTGCTGAAAAATTAAAAAGTGCCAGTATTTCAAAAATCAATATTGAGAGAGCTGCAAAAAAACTAAGGTTATCAATATATAGCTCAAGACCGGGAATAATTATTGGAAAAAAAGGTGCTGATATTGAGACTTTGAAAAATAAATTATCTAAAATGTCAAATTTAGAAGTATTCTTAGATATAAAAGAGATTAGGAAGCCAGAAGTTGAAGCTAAATTAGTAGCTGAAAATATAGCCAATCAACTTGAAAAAAGAATATCATTTAGAAGAGCAATGAAAAAAGCAGTTCAATCAGCAATAAGACTCGGAGCTAAAGGTGTCAAAGTTGTTTGTAGTGGAAGATTAGGTGGAGCAGAAATAGCTAGAACAGAAAAATACCATGAAGGTAGTGTTCCTCTTCATACTCTTAGAGGTGATATTGATTATGCTACTGCTGAAGCTGAAACAACATACGGTATTTGTGGTATTAAAGTTTGGATAAATAAAGGTGAAATATTAGCAAAAGACCCCTATGCAAGTGAAAAGAAACAAATAGATCAAGGGAGTGTTAGATAATGAACATGTTATCACCAAAAAAAACAAAATATAGAAAACAATTTAAAGGCAGAATACATGGAAACTCTAAGGGAAATTTTGCTCTTACATACGGAAGTTTTGGTTTGAAAGCAATGGAGCCAGAAAGAGTAACTTCTAGACAAATTGAGGCCGCAAGAAAAGCTATTACAAGATATCTTAAAAGAGCTGGAAGAATGTGGATTAGAGTATTTCCAGATGTGCCAGTTTCTAAAAAACCTGCTGAAGTAAGAATGGGAAAAGGAAAAGGTTCAGTTGAATATTGGGCTTGTAGAATAAAACCCGGAAGAATAATGTTTGAAGTTGATGGTGTTGACGTAAATGACGCAAGAAAGGCTATGACACTAGCTGCAGCAAAACTACCAATAAAATGTAAATTTGTTGAGAGAAATATATGATAGAAAAAGCAACAAAAAAAATGAATTCAAAACAATTAAAAGAAGAAATTTATAAAAATAAAAAGGATCTCTTAAATTTTAATTTTCAGAAATCTACTGGACAATTAGAAAAAACACACGAAATAAGAAAAACAAAAAAAACAATAGCACGTTTAAAAACGGAATTTACAAAAACTATGAGGGAAGAAAATGCCTAAGAGAACTTTAACTGGGAAAGTAGTTTCTTCAAACGCAAATAAAACTATCGTTGTTCAAGTTACGAGAAGAGTCAAACATAAACTATACAAAAAAATAATTAGTAGATCAAAAAAATATCATGTTCATGATGAAGAAAACAAATTTAATGTAGGTGATATCGTATCAATAATTGAACATAAGCCGATATCAAAAACTAAATCATGGATTGTTTTAAACAATGATGGAGCAAAATAATGATACAAATGCAATCTAACCTTTTTGTTGCTGATAATTCTGGAGCAAGAAAAATACAGTGCATCAAGGTATTGGGAGGCTCTAAAAGGAGATTTGCATCTATAGGAGATATAATTGTTGTATCTATAAAAGATGCTATTCCTAAAGCAAAAGTTAAAAAAGGTGATGTATATAAAGCAGTTATAGTTAGAACTTCTAAAGATTTCAAAAGATCAGATGGAACTTCAATTAGATTTGATAAAAATGCTGCTGTTATCTTGGATAAACAAGAAGAACCAATTGCTACAAGAATTTTTGGTCCTGTAACTAGAGAGCTTAGGAGTAAAAAATTTATGAAAATAATAAGTCTAGCACCAGAGGTACTATGATGTCACAGAAAATCAAACTGAGGAAAGGTGATGAGGTTCTTGTATTAGCTGGTAAGGATAAAGGAAAAAAAGGCAAAATAATAAAAATTTTACCTAAAGTTAATAAAGCAATAGTATCAGATATAAATAAAGTTAAGAAAAATCAAAAGCCCGATAATAATCAGGCTGGGGGCATAGTAGATAAAGAAATGCCTATTCAGTTATCAAATTTAGCTTTTTTTGATTCAGTACTTAATAAAGGTATAAAAATTGGTTACAAATTTATTAAAGAGAAAAAAGTTAGAATTAATAGAAAATCTGGCAAGGAAATAAAATGAGTAGACTATTAGAAATGTATAAGACTACTTTAAGGCCTGAGCTTATGTCTAAATTAAAACTTAGTAATATGTATGAAGTTCCAAAAATTGAAAAAATAATCCTTAATATGGGTATTGGTGAGGGAAAAGATGATAGCAAATTAATAGATAAAGCAGTTGAGGATCTTTCATTAATCGCTGGTCAAAAAGCAGTTAAAACAAAAGCAAGAAAAGCAATTGCAGGTTTCAAAATTAGAGCTGGAATGCCTCTTGGCGCGATGGTCACCCTTAGAAACAAAATTATGTATGAATTTTTAGATAGATTAATTAATATAGCTATTCCAAGAATTAGAGATTTTAGAGGACTTAACCCAAACAGTTTTGATGGTAATGGAAATTATTCCTTTGGAATAAAGGAACACATTATCTTTCCAGAAATAAATTTTGATAAGATCGAGAAAGTAAGAGGATTAGACATAACTATTTGCACCACATCAAAGCAAAACAAAGATGCGTTAGAATTACTAAAAACATTTAATATGCCTTTTACAAGCAATAAAGAAAATTAGGAGAAATATGGCAAAGTCAAGCTCAGTACAAAAAAATCTTAACAGGTTAAAATTAATAAAAAAACTTAGTGAAAAAAGAAAAATTTTAAAATCTAAAATTATGGATAAAAATTTATCTTTAGAAGAAAGATTACAATTTCAAAATAAATTGAATGATCTTCCAAGAAATAGTTCATCGATCAGACATAGAAATAGATGTGAAATAACTGGAAGACCAAGAGGGAATTATAGAAAATTTGGTTTATCTAGAATCAAAATTAGGGAATTATCAATGACTGGAGATTTACCAGGAGTTGTTAAATCAAGTTGGTAGGAGATTTTATGGCTTTTAATGATGCATTATCGGATATGTTAGCAAGGATTAAAAATGCTCACAATGCTAAAAAATTACAAACATCATGTTTTAATTCAAAACTCAATATGAATGTTCTTTCTGTGCTTAAAGCAGAGGGGTATATAAGAGATTTTAAAAATATAGATGATAGAAAAGGTGTAAGTACAATAAAAATAGAACTAAAATATTACAATGGCGACCCTGTTATAAAAAAAATAAAAAGAATTTCAAAACCTGGAATAAGAGTTTATTCAAAAATTTCTGAACTTGAAAAACCTTATGGTGGACTAGGAATATCAATAATTTCAACACCCAAAGGTGTTATGTCAGATCAGCAAGCTAGAAAAAATAATGTTGGTGGTGAAATTCTTTGTGAGGTTTTTTAATGTCAAGAATAGCTAAAAATAGTATTAAAATTAATAAAGACATTAATTGTAATTTTGCTCAAGGAATATTTTTAGCTAAAGGTCGATTAGGTGAAATGCAAATTACTATCAACAGTAATCTTTCAGTAGAAATAAGTGAAGATACAGTTAGTATTATTCCTAAAGATGAAAAAATTAAAAAAGATCCGATTTGGGGAACCACAAGATCACTTGTGGCCAATATTATACAAGGTGTATCTGAAGGTTTTAGTAAAACACTTGAGTTAAATGGTACAGGTTATAGAGCCAGTGTATCAGGGTCTACCTTAAAACTCCAACTTGGATACAGTCATGACATTAATTTTCAAATACCAAAAGAAGTTAAAATAGAGTGCCCTAAACAAAACATTATAAAACTATCAAGTTTTGATAAAGAAAAATTAGGAGAGGCGGCAGCAAAAATTAGATCATTTAGAAAACCTGAACCATTTAAAGGTAAAGGCATAAAATATAGTAATGAATTTATTTTTAGAAAAGAAGGAAAGAAAAAATAAAATTATGAAAACAAGAGCAGAAAAAATTAGATATAAATTAAAAAAAATCTCTGATAGAATGAGACTTTCGGTATTCAAATCAAATTCACATATATATGCTCAAATTATTGATGATAAAAAGGGTTTTACTCTAGCATCTTCATCTTCATTAGATAACAAGATTAAGGAAAAAAAACTTAACAGAAAAGAATTAGCAGAAAAAATAGGCTCAGAAATTGCAAAAAAATCTATCTCTAAAGGAATCAAAGAAGTTGCTTTTGACAGAGGTAAATACAGATATCATGGCTTAATTAAAATACTTGCTGAAGCTGCTAGAAAAGAAGGTCTAAATTTTTAAAGGATATTTATGATAGATAATGATAAAAATGAATTCAGTGAACATTTAGTTACTATAAATAGAGTAGCTAAAGTTGTTAAAGGTGGTAGAAGATTTGGTTTTGCTGCAATAATGATTGTTGGAGACAACAAGGGCAGAGTTGGAATTGGAACTGGGAAAGCTAAAGAAGTTCCTGAAGCTGTTCGTAAGGCAACTGAAAATGCAAAAAATAAAATGATTAGGGTACATTTAAAAGAAAATAGAACTATTCATCATGATATAGTTGGTAGATTTGGGGCAGGCAAAGTAATATTAAGATCGGCTGCTCCTGGTACAGGTATAATTGCTGGAGGTCCAATGAGAGCACTTTTTGAGTCTTTAGGTGTTAAAGATGTAGTTGCAAAATCGACTGGAACTTCTAACCCTCATAATATGCTAAAAGCAACTTTCAATGCTTTTAAATCATCTGAGTCCCCAAAGTCAATCGCATCTAAAAGATCAATTAAAATAAGTGATTTAACTAATAACAAAACCTAAAACTAGTATGAAAATTAACGAATTAAAATCAACAAAGACATTTAATAAAGATAAAAAAAGAGTTGGTAGAGGCTCTGGCTCCGGATTAGGCAAAACTTCAGGAAGAGGAGTTAAGGGCCAAAAATCAAGATCTGGAGTTTCTATAAATGGTTTTGAAGGTGGACAAATGCCTTTGTACAGAAGATTACCAAAAAGAGGTTTTAAAAACATTTTTAAGAAAAAAATACAGGCAATTAATTTTAAAATTTTGAATAATATTATAAAAAAATATAATTTAGATACTAATTTGATCAAAGAATCCGATCTTTTTGAAAAAAAAATATTTAAAAAATCTAAAGGAAATTTAAAACTTCTTAATATTGGTAAAATTGATAAACCGTTTACTATAGAAATTTCATTTGCTTCTAAGGGAGCAATTGATGTTTTAGAAAAAAATGGTGGAAAAATTAACTTAACTAATAAATAATATGGCAACAGCTGCAGACAGATTAGCGAATAATATTAATTTTGGAGCTCTTGGCAAAGCGACTGAATTAAGACAGAGGCTATTATTCACTCTGGGGGCCCTTATAGTTTTTAGATTAGGGACCTTTCTTCCAATACCAGGAATTAATCCTATTGCTCTCCAACAATTTTTTGAACAGCAATCATCAGGAATTTTAGGAATTTTCGACACTTTTTCTGGGGGCGCTCTAGGAAGAATGGGTATATTTGCTTTAGGAGTTATGCCTTACATATCTTCATCAATAATCATGACATTAATGCAAACAGCAATCCCATATCTTAAAACTTTAAAAGAACAGGGAACAAAAGGAAGAAGGCAGCTTTTACAATATACAAGGTACTTTACTGTTATTATTGCAGCACTTCAAGGTTATGGTGTCTCTATCGGACTAGAATCAATGCAGACTGCTTATGGGAATATTGTATTTGAACCAGGAATTTTTTTTAGATTAACTACTGTTATCACATTAGTGGGAGGAACTATCTTTTTAATGTGGCTTGGTGAACAAATCTCATCTAGAGGTGTTGGAAATGGTATTTCACTTATTATTACAGCTGGTATAATTGCAAACCTCCCAAGTGCTTTTGTAAGTACTCTTCAACTAGGTAGAACAGGGGAATTAAGTATTGCATTTATTTTAGGTATTCTGATTTTAATTTTATTATTAATTATTTTCATAGTCTTTGTAGAAAAAGGTCAAAGAAGAATTCCAGTTCAATATCCAAAAAGACAAGTTGGAAATAAGATTTACGGAGGTCAAAGCTCACATTTACCTCTCAAAATAAATACTGCAGGGGTTATTCCAGTCATATTTGCTTCTTCAATATTATTATTACCTAATACAATGTCTGGATTTGGAGCTGGATCATCAAGTGATATATTTATTTTTATTTCAAGTTACTTAGGAAGAGGGCAGCCTCTATACTTAGCAATGTATGCAGCAATGATTATTTTCTTTGGGTTTTTTTATACTGGAATTGTTTTTAATCCTGACGAACAGGCAGAAAATTTAAGAAAATATGGTGGTTTTATTCCTGGAATAAGACCAGGTGAAAACACAGCAAAATACATAGAGTTTGTACTTACAAGACTTACAACCATTGGTACTATTTATTTAACCTTTGTTGCACTTCTTCCAGAATTTTTATTATCGAGAACATCCATTCCTTTTTACTTAGGGGGTACAGCTTTACTAATTGTTGTTGTGGTAATGATAGATTTTATAAATCAAGTTCAATCTCATTTGTTTCAACATCAATACGAAGGTCTCTTGAAAAAGACAAAGTTAAAAGGCAGAAGATAATTTGTACAATTTAATTTTTTTTGGTCCACCGGGTGCAGGCAAGGGGACACAAGCAAAAATAATATCAAAGCATCTTAATATACCTCATCTTTCAACTGGAGATATATTAAGATCAAAAATTGAAAAAAAAGATGTACTTGCTACACAATTAAAAGAAATAATTGCGAGTGGTAAATTAGTTTCTGATGATATTCTAAATACAATAGTCGCTGAAAAAATAATTAACGATTGTAAAGATGGTTTTATTCTTGACGGATATCCAAGAACAATGAATCAGTTTTATTTTATTGATAACTTATTAAAAGAAAACGAAATGTATTTGAATTTCATTTTTAATATTAATATTCCTCTTAGTGTTTTAAAGGATAGAATACTAAAAAGGTCTAAAGAAGAAAACAGAGACGATGATGATATTAGTGTTGTTGAGACCAGATACAAAGAGTATTTAAATTCTACAGAAATTGTATCACAACATTATAAGCAAAATTATGGAGAAATCTTTTATGAGATTGACGGTATTGATGAAATTGAAGAAATTACTATAAAAATTCAAAAAATCCTAAAAAAATGATTAAAAACTGCCAAATTTTACTATATCTCTACTTGACTAGCCTATGATAAATCATGTATTCACCCTCATTCATTTTTAGAAGATTTCACTATGGCTAGAATATCTGGAGTAAACATTCCTACTAACAAAAGAGTGCATATAGCATTGACATATATTTATGGTATTGGATTAAAAACTGCAACGGATATATGCAGCAAATCATCAATAGATCTATCTAAAAGAGTTAGTGAACTTAATGACGATGAATTAAATAAAATAAGAGACCATATTGATAACAGCTATTCAGTTGAAGGTGACTTAAGAAGAAAGATATCAATGGATATTAAAAGATTAAACGATCTAGGTTGCTATAGAGGTTTGAGACATAGAAAAAAACTTCCAGTTAGAGGTCAAAGAACACATACGAATGCTAGAACAAGAAAAGGTAAAGCAGTTGCAATTGCTGGCAAGAAAAAAGTTACTAAGGGATAAAGAGTTAAATTAATGGTTGAGAAAAAGAAAAACAAAACAAAGAAAAAAGTTTCTTCTGGTGTTGCTCATATTGTATCATCTTTTAATAATACAATAATTACAATATCTGATGAAAAAGGAAATGCGCTTGCATGGTCTTCGTCTGGTCATAAAGGATTTAAAGGATCAAGAAAATCTACACCATACGCTGCTCAGATAGCAGCAGAAGATGTTGGAAATAAAGCAAAAGAATTCGGTTTAAAGTCTCTTAAGGTAGAAGTATCTGGACCTGGTTCTGGCAGGGAGTCTGCATTACGATCTCTACAATCCATAGGTTACATTATTACATCTATAAAAGACGTTACACCAATACCGCATAATGGTTGCAGACCACGAAAAAGAAGAAGAGTTTAATAAATAAGGAGCATTAAGTGTTACAAAAAAATTGGAGTGAATTAATTAAACCAAGTAAAATGGAAGTTAACGTAGATGAAACAAATGGCAAAAAAGGTATTTTAACTGCAGAACCTCTTGAAAGAGGTTTTGGTCTTACATTGGGAAATGCAATTAGAAGAATACTTCTATCATCCTTACAGGGAGCAGCAATAACTTCAGTAAAGATAAAAGGTGTGGTACATGAATTTTCTACAATTCCTGGGGTAAAGGAAGATTTAACTGATATACTATTAAATCTTAAAACTGTTGCAGTTAAAGTTCATTCTACTGGCTTAAAAAAAATGTATTTAAAATCATCAGGATCTGGAGAACTGCGTGCTGGAAATTTTGAAACTGACTCTGAAACTGAAATAATGAATCCAGATCAATTAATTATGACTCTAGACTCAAACGCTGATATTGAAATTGAGGCTAATGTTGAAACAGGAAAAGGATATGTATCTGCTGAAGTAGCTGAAGATGAAAATAAAATAATTGGTGAAATTAAGCTTGATGCTATGTTCAGTCCTGTAATTAAAACATCGTATAAAATTGAAAATAGTAGAGTTGGACAAGTTACAGACTATGATAAATTAATATTTGAAGTTGAAACAAATGGTGTAATATCACCTGATGATGCAATCGCTCTAGCAGCTAGAATACTGCAAGACCAACTTCAACCATTTATTAATTTTGATGAACCAGAGGTGCTGCCAGATCAGTCTTCTGTTGAAAAACTATCCTTTAATTCAAATTTATTAAAAAAAGTTGAAGAGTTAGAACTTTCCGTAAGATCTGCAAATTGTTTAAAAAATGATAACATTATTTACATAGGTGATCTAGTTCAAAAATCAGAGTCAGAAATGCTAAGAACACCAAATTTTGGAAGAAAATCCCTTAATGAAATTAAAGAAGTTCTTCAGCAGATGGAATTAAATCTAGGAATGTCAGTTCCTGATTGGCCCCCTGAAAATATTGATGAGCTAGCAAAAAAATATGAGGATCCATTTAATAAATAGATGAAACACAATATTAAAAATAGAAAACTAAACAGAACTTCGTCACATAGGCTTGCAATGTTAAAGAATCTTTCTAATGCTCTTATTAAACATGAACAAATAACAACTACTTTACCAAAAGCTAAAGAATTAAAAAAATTTGTTGAAAAAATTATTACTTTAGGAAAAAAAGGGGATTTGTCTTCTAGAAGAAGGTGTCAATCAAATACTAATGATCAAAAAATGACAGAAAAGATTTTTAATATCTTTGCTAAAAGATATGAATCAAGAAAAGGTGGATATACAAGAATCATAAAATTAGGCAATAGATTTGGAGATAATGCACCAATGGCTGTTATTGAGTTAGTTGATAGAGACGAAGATGCTAAAGGTAAAGATAGCGGACCTGTGGTCATGAAAAAATCAACAGAAGAAACAGAAGATCAACCTCAAGTTTAATATATATTGTTACACATTTTATTAGTCGCTGCTGGAGGTGCAACTGGTGCTTTATCCAGATATTCTTTGACAAACATAACTAAATTTTTTTTTTATGAAAGTTTTTATGCTACTTTTTGTATAAATTTAATTGGATCTTTTCTAATTGGTTATTTTATTTCATTAGGATATGCAAAAAATTATTCAGATTACTTTATAAAATATTTTTTAATTATAGGTTTCTTAGGTTCTTTTACAACTTTTTCAGCTTTTTCTTATGAAGTATTAGATCTTTTTTTGGAAAAAAAAATATTTTTATCAATCACATATATAGTATCATCAATATTATTTTGTATTTTTGCATCCTTTCTTGGTATGCAAATTCATAAGCTTTGAAAAAAAAAATAAAAATTAAAAAAACATATGATTTAAGGTTAGATAAATACCTTAAATTAAAATACACTGCATTAACTCAAGGTTTTATTGAAAAGAATATAAGAAAAAAAAATATTGTTATAAATAACAAAAAAACCATGTCTAGTTATCATGTTCAAAAGGATGATTTATTAGAAATATTTAATTTTCATGAAGAAAGATATAAAAACAAAATTATTTTCAAGAAGAATTTAATTATTGACCAAAAACTTATTAATTTATTTCATGAATCAATAATATATGAAAATAAAAATTTTTTAGTCCTAAATAAATGGTCCGGAATTGCAACTCAAGGCGGAAGTAAAATAAAAATTTCAATAGACGACATAATAAAACATATATCTTCTGAATATAAATTAGTTCATAGGTTAGATAAAGATACTTCTGGCCTCTTAATTATTTCAAAAAACTTAAATTATGCAAATATATTTGGTAATCTATTTAAGTTAAGATTAATAGACAAAACGTATTTGGCTATTTGTGATGGTGTTCCACAAAATAAAGAATCAATCGTAAATTTAGATCTTAAAAATAAAAAAAATGAAAATGAAAATACAGAAACTTATTATAAAGTATTATGCACTAATAAATATCTATCCTTTGTTATGTTTAAACCTAAAACTGGTAAGACTCATCAATTAAGAAAAGTTGCTAAAAATCTTAACTCACCAATTATTGGAGATATTAAATACAATAATCATTCTAAACTTAGTAAAGAAAATTTAAAATTAAATGCATATAATTTGATATTTAAGATTAAAAATAAAAATTATGAATTTACTTCAAAATTACCATTAGATTTTTTACAATTTTTAAAGAAATATAAGTTTAAAAATTTATCTAAAATTAAAAACTTAAATCAAAGATAAATTTTTAATAAATTTTTGTTCAAATTTTAAATCAAACTCTTCTTTTGAAATATTTAAATTTAATTCACTTAATGAAGTGTTTTCATAATTCTGTAGGCCACAGGAATGAATAAATTTATAGTATCTTAAATCAGGATTTATATTAAAACTTAAGCCATGGTATGTCACCCATTTAGAAATTCTTAATCCAATTGCGCCAATTTTTTTCTCTTGTTTGAATTCAATATTATTTGATTTGGTTACCCAAATACCAACCCTATCCTTAAATGATCTAGCCTCGACATGGTAATCAGCTAAAAAACTAATTAAGGAATTTTCTATTACTGTTATAAATTTTCTTATATCTTTTTTTCTTTCATTTAAATTTATCATAAAATATACAATTCTTTGTCCAGGTCCATGATATGTAGTTTTTCCACCCCTATTAGTTTTAATAACATCAACATTATTTTTTTTTATAATTTCATTATCTTTTGCACTAGTACCTTGAGTATAGATATGATTATGCTCAAGGAACCAAATTAATTCATTTAAATTTTCAGATTGAATTTTTTTAATTCGTAGATCCATAAATTTTAAAGCTGATTCGTAGTTCACAAGATTTAATGATTTTTTAATTTCAATTTTATTCATTTTTTTTTAGTTTTTTTTGATATGTTGATACTTAATAGCCTATCTGTTATTTAATTCTAGTATATATGCGGCTGTGGCGGAATTGGTATACGCGCAGCGTTGAGGTCGCTGTGGGATTTATCCTGTGGAAGTTCAAGTCTTCTCAGCCGCACCAATTAGTATGGAAGAAATTATTATTAAAAAAAATCAAGACTCATTAATTAAATCAATTGAATTAGTAACTAAATATTTAGAAAATTATAAGTATGATGATGTTTTATCTTACTTAAAAAATATTCATAATGCAGACATTGCAGATATAATTCAAAATCTAGATCCTGTTTTAAGATTAAGCTTATTAAATATTGTCGATAAAAATTTTGATCCAGAAATTTTAACTTATTTAAATGATAGTCTAAGAGAAGAAATAATAGAAACTTTAGATATTAAACAGTTGGCTAATAATGCAAAAAGTCTAGATATTGATGATGCAGTAGATCTAGTTGAAGATTTAGAAGAAAAAGATCAAAATATTTTTTTAGAAAATTTAGATAAAGAGGAAAGAACTTTAGTTCAAGAAGGCTTAAACTATCCAGAAGACTCTGCGGGTAGATTGATGCAAAGAGAATTTGTCGCTGTTGAACAATCGTGGAATGTTGGTCAAGCAATTGATTACTTAAGAAGTAATAAAGAGAATTTGCCTGACGATTTTTATGATATCTATTTAGTTAATAATAATGAAGTAAAAGGTGTGGTGCCATTAGGAAGATTAATGGGCTCTAAAAGACAAATAAAACTTAATTCTATAAAAAATAAAGAGTTAAGATTAATAGATGTTAACACAGATCAAGAAGACGTAGCTTTGCTATTCAATAAATATGGATTGGTAAGTGCTCCTGTTATTGATAATCAAAAAAAAATTATTGGATCTATTACTGTTGATGATGTTGTTGAAGTTATAGAGGAAGAAAGAGAGGAAGACATTTTAAAACTTGGAGGAGTAGATCATACAGATTTATACGAGTCAGTTATCAGTACAACAAAATCAAGAATTTCATGGTTAATTGTAAATTTAATGACTGCTGTGGTAGCATCTATAGTTATAGGTTTGTTTGAGGCTGCAATAGAACAAGTAGTTGCTTTGGCAATATTAATGCCTATTGTAGCCTCCATGGGTGCTAATGCTGGTACTCAAACATTAACAGTAGCTGTAAGAGCGATAGCAGTAAAAGAATTAACAACCAGTAATGCAATAAAAATAATAACAAAAGAGACTTTTATAGGAGGTATCAATGGTATGATATTCGCCATTATAATTTCTTTAATATCTATTTACTGGTTTGAAAATTTTATGTTGGGTTTAATCATCGGTCTGGCAATGATTTTAAACTTAATACTTGCTGGATTCGCTGGAATTGTAATTCCACTTATATTAGAAAAATTAAGAATTGATCCTGCGTTAGCATCTGCAGTAATTTTGACTACTATAACAGATGTTTTTGGTTTTTTATCTTTTTTAGGATTAGCAACTTTATTTTTAATATAAAGATACCTATTTAAGTAAATGTGATGTTAAAAAAGAATGATTTAATAGATTATTTTTTTAAGGGAATTAAAAAAAAAGATAATTTAAGAATTGGAGTAGAACATGAAAAATTTGTTCTCAATAAAGAAAATTTTAACCAACTATCTTATGAAGAGCATAAAGGTATAAAAGATATTTTATTAAAATTTGTAAAAAAAGGATGGAAACCAAAGTATGACGATAAAGAAACGACTATAGTGGCTTTAGAAAGGTTTGGTGAAAGTATAACTCTAGAACCAGGAGGTCAGATTGAATTATCTGGAGCACAATTAAAGAATATTCACCAAACTTGTTCAGAAACAAATAGACATTTAAAAGAATTAAAAGAAGTTGGTAATGAGTTTGGTTTTATACTGTTAGGTTTAGGTGTGGAGCCTAGCTTATCCTTAGATGAATTACCTTGGATGCCAAAACAAAGATACTCAATAATGAAAAAATATATGCCTAAAGTTGGTACATTAGGACATCATATGATGAAGCGTACATGCACAAACCAAGTAAATTTAGATTTCCATTCAGAAAAAGACATGATTTCAAAATATCGATTGATGTTAAATCTTGAAGGGGTAGCAACAGCAATATTTGCAAACTCACCTTTTGATAGAGGAAGAGTTTCTAGATATAAAAGTCTAAGATCTCATTTCTGGCATTACACTGATAAAGATAGAACAGGTTTACTTCCATTTGTTTTTGACAAAGATTTTAATTTTGAAAAATATGTAGATTATGCTCTTAATGTTCCAATGTATTTTATAATTAGAAACTATGAGTATATTGATATGACCAAATATACTTTCAAAGATTTTCTTGAAAATAATATATCAAAAGAATTAGATATTGAGCCTAAAATTGATGACTGGATAAACCATCTATCAACTTTATTTCCTCAAGTTAGATTAAAGCAATTCTTAGAAATTCGTTCTATGGATGCATGTTCGTGGGATTTAATATGTTCTCAACCTGCTTTTTGGATTGGTATTTTATACAATGATGAATCTTTCGATAAAGTAAATGAAATGGTTGAAGGCTGGAGTCAAGATGATAGAAATTATATAAATAGCATTGCTCCTGAGCAAGGCTTACAAACAAAATTCAATAATCAAACCCTGCTTGAAATTGCTCAAAAGCTATTTGAAATATCAAAATCAGGTTTAGAAAAAAGAAATATTTTAGACAAAAATCAAAAATATAATGAAACTTATTATTTAAAAGATTTAGAAAAAAATTTGTCATGTGGAATGTCACCATCAGATCGATTAATAAAAAAATATAATACCGAATGGAAAAAAAATATTAAATACCTATACAAAGAAAATATTTTCTAATGAAGAAAAGCATAGCAATACAAATGGATGATATTTCTGAAATTGATTATGAATTTGATAGTTCTTTTTTGATAGGTTATGAAGCACAATTAAGAGATTATGATATCTTCTACTATAATCCAAATGATCTATATATAATTGAGAATAATATTCAGGCTTCAGGATATTTTATAGAATTAGCTTTAGATAAAAATAATTATTTTAAATTTAAATCAAAGAAAATATTTGTAAAGTTAGAAAAATTTCAATTTATCTTTTTAAGACAAGATCCTCCATTTGATATGAGCTATATAACATCTACTTATATTTTAGATTTACTTCCAGCTTCAACAATTGTTGTAAATAATCCAACAGCAGTTAGAAACTCTACAGAAAAATTATTTACATTTAAATTTAGAGAATTTATGCCACCTACATTAGTAACAAAAGATTTAAAAATTATTGAAGACTTTTTAATTAAAGAAGAAGATATTATAACTAAGCCACTCTATGGAAATGGAGGAGAAGGTATACATAGATTTAATAAAAATAATTTTAATAATAAAATTATACAGCAATATTTGCACTTGCCTATTATGGTTCAAAAATTTATAAAAGAGATAGACGATGGTGATAGAAGAATAATCTTTTTTGATGGAGAATACCATGGTTCTGTTGCAAGAATACCGCAACTTGGTAATCTTAAAGCAAATTTCCATGCTGGTGGTAAGGCATATAAAACAGATCTCGTATATAGAGACAGAGAAATTATAGAAACTTTGGGCCCTGAATTAAAAAAACATAACCTTTTTTTTGTTGGTATTGATGTGATTGGAAATTATCTCACAGAAATAAATGTAACATCGCCTACAGGTTTAAAGCAAATTAATGCATTAAATAATGTAAAATTAGAAAAAGATTTTTGGGATAAGCTTGAAGCAAAATATAAATTAGTTTAATTATAACTTTTTAAAGGAAAATATATGCACAAAGATAGAATTTTAATAAATAAACTAAAAAACTTTGAAAATATAAACTCTAATATATTATCAATAATGTTGATATTAATGGGCTCAATCTTGTTAGCTATTTCAGCTAAAATTCAGGTACCATTTTGGCCAGTACCAATGACAATGCAAACATTCATTATTTTTTTAATAGGAATGACATATAGTATTAGATTATCTTTTGCGACTGTAGTGTTTTATCTTTTTCAAGGAGCTATTGGACTTCCTGTTTTTGCATCTGGAGGAGGGATTGCATATTTGATTGGTCCAACTGCAGGATATCTTTACGGAATGTTAGTTGCATCAATTATTATAAGTTATTTTGCAAATTTAGGATTTAGCAAAACATATTTTAAAACTGCTTTATCTTTATTTGTTGGATCTATAGTAATATTTTCATTTGGTATTTTATACCTTGGCTATATTATTGGTTACCAAAAAGCAATTGCTGCTGGTTTATTACCTTTTCTCCCAAGTGAAATTTTTAAAATAGCACTAGCAGTTGTTTTAATACCAACATTACATAAATTTATTAATAAATAGTAATTAATGAAAATTGGTATTGATGTAGGTGGTACCAAAACCGAAGGTATTTTGTTAGACACTAATGGAAATGAAATAGATAGAAAAAGAATTAATACTGAAAAATCTTATGATGGAACTATAAAAGGCATACTATCAATAATAAATTATTTTGAAGATAAATATGGTAAAGTAAAAACAGTAGGTATGGGCATGCCTGGTGCAATATCAAATGATACAGCTTTAATTAAAAATGCAAATTCAATATGGTTAAATGGAAAACCATTTAAACAAGACTTAGATAAAATCCTAAAAAGAAATGTTAATTTAGAAAATGATGCAAACTGTTTTACTCTTTCTGAAGCAGTTGATGGAGCTGGAAAGGGTTTTAAAATTGTTTTTGGAGTAATTATTGGGACAGGTGTTGGCGGTGGTATAAGCATTGATCAAAAAATTTTAAGAGGTCGTAATAGTATAAGTGGTGAATGGGGGCATATTACATTACCAAATAGGAGTGAAGATGAAAAAAAGTATGTCAAAGAATGTTATTGTGGAAAAGATGGCTGCTTAGAAACTTACATATCAGGCCCAGGTTTTTCATCCAATTACAATTTACGTTTTAATAAAAATTATAATTCGCATCAAATATTAGAAGCTTTTAATAATAAAGAAGATGATAGTATTTTTGCTCTAAATCAATATGTCGATCATTTGGCAAGAGGTTTGTCTTTAGTTTGTAATATACTTGATCCAGATGTGATAGTGCTTGGAGGTGGTATGTCAAATATTGATTTTATTTATAAAAATATAAATGATGCATTAAAAAAATATGTTTTCACCGACACACTTCATACCAAAGTTGTTAAAAATATTCATGGAGACTCCAGTGGAGTAAGAGGTGCAGCTTGGCTTTCTTAAATACCACCCATTGATATATATTTTATAGTTAAATAATCATCGAGTCCATAACGAGAACCCTCTCTTCCCATTCCTGATTCTTTTACACCTCCAAAAGGAACTTCTGCAATAGTTGGTAATCCATTGTTTATTGAAACTATTCCATACTCTAGTGCCTCCGCAACCCTCCAAATTCTTCCAATATCTCTTGAGAAGAAATAAGAAGCTAAACCATAAGGAGTATTATTTGCCATTTTAATAACTTCCTCATCATTTGAAAATTTATAGAGTGGCGCAACAGGACCAAAAGTTTCTTCAAAAGTTATTTTTGCTTTAGTAGAAACATTAGACAAAACAGTTGGTTGATAAAAATTTCCTCCAAGAGAATGTATATCGCCACCAATTGCAATTTTAGCACCTGTATTTACAGCATCTTGAACATGATCAATTACTTTCTCTAATGATGATTTGTCAATTAATGGACCAGAAATAATTCCATCTTCAAGTCCATTACCAACAGTAATTTTTTCTACTTCTTTTGTAAATTTGTTTAAAAATTCATCATAAATTTTTTCGTGAACAAATATTCTGTTGGTACAAATACAAGTTTGACCACTATTTCTAAATTTACTTTGCATTGCTCCTGTAACAGCTTCATCCATATCAGCATCATCAAAAACAATTAGTGGAGCATGACCTCCAAGTTCCATTGAAACTTTTTTTACAGTTGAGGCACTTTGTTCTAAAAGTATTTTTCCAACTTCTGTTGATCCTGTAAATGAAATTTTTCTAACTGTAGAATTACTTGTTAATTCCCTCCCTATTTCACTTGCTGAACCAGTTATAACATTAAATACACCATCAGGAAAACCAGCTTCTTTTGCAAGTTGTGCAACAGCCAAAGCTGAAAAAGGTGTTTGACTTGCTGGTTTTACAACAGTAGTACATCCAACAGCCATAGCAGCAGCACATTTTCTTGTAATCATTGAATTAGGAAAATTCCATGGAGTTATTGCGCCTACTACACCAACAGGCTGCTTAATAATTACAATTCTTTTACCGGGCCTTGGATCTGGTATTATATCACCATATACTCTTTTTGCTTCCTCCGCGTAGAACTCAATATAGGAAGCACCCATTAATATTTCACCCTTTGCTTCGGCCAGAGGTTTACCCTGCTCAATTGTCATTATCTTAGCTAAGTCATCTGAATTTTTTGAGATCAATTCCCCCCATTTTTTTAAAATTATTGATCTTTCTTTAGCTGTTGTTTCCTTCCAGCTTTGAAAAGCGTTATTAGCATGATCAATTGCAATTTTTGTTTCTGCAGTTGAGCATTTTGGCACATTTCCAATTATTTCTAGAGAAGCTGGATTATTTACTTCAAGAGTTTCTCCTGAAGCACTACCAATCCATTGTCCATTAATAAAACATTTTTGTTTAAACAGCGATTTGTTATTTAATTCCATAAATTTTAATTATAATGAATAATCTAAATTAAGGAAATTATAATGACAATAGTTAATTCTTGGAATGAATGGGATCCATTAAAACATGTAATAGTTGGGGCCGTTGAAAATGCAAATGTACCTCCTATGGAAACTGCACTTGTACCTAAGATTAGTAAAGATAGTGGAATGATGGGTTCTCACGGACCTCGTTCAAAAGAGTCAATCGACAAAGCTAATATACAACTAGAAAACTTTGTTAAAATTTTAAATTCTCTAAATATAAAAGTTGATCGACCAACACCTATTGACTTTTCTCAAAGTATCGAAACTCCAGATTGGTCAAATGATGGCATGTTTGGCTGTATGCCTCCAAGAGATGTTATTCTCACTGTAGGAAATGAAATGCTAGAAGCACCCATGTCTTATAGGTGTAGATGGTTTGAGTATCTTGCATATAGACCTTTACTTGAAAAATATTATTCAGAAGATAAAAATATGAGATGGGAGTCGGCACCTAAACCAAGATTAACAAATCAATCTTATAAGTTTAATTATCTTCCTGAAGGCATAACTGAAGAAGAACGATACAAAAAAATTGAAAATAGAGACATGATTTTGACAGAAAAAGAACCACTTTTTGATGCTGCAGAAATTTTACGCTTTGGAAAAGATCTTTTTTATCATAACAATTTTACATCAAATTTAAGTGGCTTAGATTGGTTAAGAAGACATTATAGAAATCATCGTGTTCATCAAATTAATTTGCCAGGTGATTTAATACCAACTCACATTGATGCATGTTTTACTCCTATTAAACCAGGAGTAATAATTATTAATCCAAATAGAAAAATTTCATCAGAGCAAAGAAAAATTTTTGATGATAATAAATGGGAAATTCATGAAGCAGCTCCTTCTATTCATAATAGCCCACCACCTATGTGTTATTCATCTATTTGGTTATCTATGAATGTTTTGATAATTGATCCTAAAACTATATGTGTCGAAGCGACTGAAGAAAAAATGATTAAACAAATGGAAAGTTTTGGATTAGATGTTATTCCAATTCCTTTTAGAGACGTTTATGCTTTTGGTGGTAGTTTACATTGTGCAACAACTGATGTTTATAGAGAAGGTGAGTGTGAGGATTATTTTCCAAATCAATAATGGATAGTTTTAATCAAAATAATGTTAAAGCCAATTTAAAAGATACAAACTTTTCTAGAATTGGTGTAATTACACTATCAACTGATTTTACCATTGAGCAGGATTTTAGAAAAATTTGCCATAATTTACCTGTTGATCTATTTTTTAATAGGATACCTTTTTTAAATCCTCTAACTCATGAAAATTACATAAAGATGGCTGATCATATTACAGAAATAACAAATCAAATATTACCCAATGAAAAAATACAAGTTGTAGCGTATGGATGTACTTCGGGTACTATTGAAATTGGTGAAAAAAGAATAAGATCTGAAATCTTCAAAGCTAAACCTGATGCTTTAATCACTACGCCTATTACAGCAGCTGTAAAAGCACTTAAATTGTTAAACCATAAAAAAATTGCTGTTCTTACCCCTTATCCAAATGATGTTAATGTAAAAGTTTACAATTATTTAATAGATAGTGGTTTTGAAATTAAATCATTTAGTTCATTTAATTTAAACTATGACTCGGAAATTGCCAAAGTTACCCATGACAGTTTAATGAGAACAATTTCCTCAATTGATTCAACAGATGTTGATAGTATTTTTGTATCTTGTACCGCATTAAAAGTAATTGATATTATTGAAAAATTAGAGTCAAAATTAAACACAGATATCATTTCAAGTAATCAAGCTATTATTTGGGATTCACTAAGATTATCTAATATTAATCAAAAAATTGATGGTTTTGGTAATCTACTTAAATTACATTAAATAGGGTTTAAATTGATTACACTTCAACAAATACAAGATGCACATAAGAAGATTTTACCTTATGTTAATTATACACCATTAGTTAATTCTAATTTCTTATCAAAAAATAATAAAGTAAAACTAAAGTTAGAAAATTTTCAAATTACTGGTTCATTTAAGTTAAGAGGTGCAGTTAATAAGCTA
This sequence comes from uncultured Alphaproteobacteria bacterium, assembly GCA_902560675.1. Lineage (GTDB taxonomy): Bacteria > Pseudomonadota > Alphaproteobacteria > HIMB59 > CACPNW01. The sequence goes on from CACEMP010000003.1 coordinate 42,620, forward strand.
CTTTCTTTAAGCAAAGATGACAAAAACAAAGGAGTCATCGCAGTTTCTACAGGTAATCATGGCAAAGGAGTTGCTTATGCTTCAAAGGTATTAGGCATTCAATCAACAATATACATGTCTTCAATGGTTCCAGAATATAGAAAAGAGGCTATTGAAAAATTAGGAGCAAAAGTAGAAATTATTGGAAAAAATAGTGATGAAGCTGATTTGCATGCTAAACGAATTGCCAAAGAAAAAAATATTCCATTAATCCATCCATTTGACGATGAAGATATTATTATAGGTCAAGGAACAGTGGGTTTAGAAATGCTCGATCAGTTCCCAGATGTTGATACAGTTATTATTCCAACATCTGGCGGCGGCCTTATTTCTGGAATTGCACAAGCAATTAAACTTCAAAAACCTGATACAAAAATTATTGCAGTATCCATGGAAAGAGGACCCTCCATGTATGAAAGTCTAAAACAAGGTAAGCCTGTCGATGTTAAGGAAACTGAAACTTTAGCTGATTGTTTAGGTGGCAGCATTGGCTTAGATAATAAATTTACTTTTAATATTGTACAAAAATATGTTGATGACTTTGTTTTAGTTAGTGAAGAAAAAATAGCTGAGGGAATAAGAATGAATTTTTTAGAACATAAAATAGTATCTGAAGGTGCAGCAGCAACAAGTGTTATGGTTGTTAAAGAAAAACTAACATCACACTTAGGAAAAAATATAATCTGTTTAATTTGTGGAGGTAATATAGACTCGGAATTATTCAATAAAGTTTTAAGTCATGCTCATACTTAATAAAAATCAGATTATTCAACATGTGCACTTAAATGAAGAACTCATTCCAATAATTGAAGAAGCTTTTGTCAGTTTATCAAAAGGATCAGTTATGATGCCCCCAATTATGAGAATTGATATTAAGAAATACCATGGCGAATCTGATATTAAAGCTGCTTATATTGAAGGTTTAGATAGCTTTGCAATAAAAATAGCATCAGGTTTTTTTGATAATCCAAAAATTGGTTTGCCATCAAGTAATGGATTGATGGTTTTATTAGACTCTGAAACAGGAATAGTAAAATCTGTTTTATTAGATGAAGGTTATCTTACAGATACTAGAACAGCTATTGCAGGAGCTATAGCTACAAAATATTTATCAAATCAAAACGCTAATACGGTGGGGATCATTGGAGCTGGAATTCAAGCCAGATTACAACTTCAAGCTATAATGTTAGTGAGAAAAATTAATAAAATTACGGTTTGGGCAAGAGACAAGATTAAAGCTAATCAATTTTTAGATAGCTTTAAAGATTTAGAAATAGATTTGCATATGGCTTCTTCTTGTAAAGAATTGGCTTGTTTATCAGAGATAATCGTTACAACAACTCCAAGTAAAAAACCTCTTTTAGAGTTTGATTGGATAAAAAAAGGAACACATATAACTGCAATGGGATCAGATGCAGAACATAAAAATGAAATAGATCCTCATATGTTAAAATATTGTGATCAATATGTGCCAGATAATCAATCACAGACAAGTGCATTAGGTGAATTACATCATGCATTGAAAAAAAATCTAATTTCATCTCAAGAAAAATTTAATGATCTTGGTGATATTATTAATGATCCAAACTTAGGAAGAAAAAATAAAGAAGATATAACGATATGTGATTTGACAGGAACTGGTGTACAAGATACTGCGATAGCAAGATTTACTTTTAATCTTTGTAAAAAAAATAATTTAGGCATCAATATTTAAAACATGAGTCAAACAATAATTAAAAAAACATCTGATTACTTCAAATCTAAAGGAGTTGTCTTGCCAAGTATAAGTGAACTTCAAAATCCTCAAAGTATTAATGAAAATATTAAAAATTCTCTAAAAAAAATAAATAATAATGACATAAACCCACTTAATCTTTTTAGAGTACATTGGTTCAACAAAAGAGATCAATCAGGTTTTGGTAATGAGCCTGAATATGTTGTGCTTCCGTCAGAATTTACTGGGGTCAAAGCAAAGATTATTGTAAATATGGGACGTTATTTTCCCTTAATAACAGCTCATAAAGTTTTGGCAGCTTATGGTTGTTTGCTTCCAAGAATATTGAATGGCACTTTTGATTTTGAAAAACATAAAGCAGTTTGGCCTTCAACAGGAAATTATTGCAGAGGTGGAGTAGCAATATCTCGTATCATGGGACTTAATAGTATTGCTATACTTCCTGAAGGGATGAGTAATGAGAGATTTGAATGGTTGAATAATTGGGTCGAAGATAAAAAAAATATTATAAAGACAAAAGGCACAGAAAGCAATGTGAAAGAAATCTATGATGCTTGTAATGAACTAAAAAAAGATAGTCAAAACGATATTATAAATCAATTTGATGAGTATTTTAATTACGGTATTCATCGTTCTGTAACTGGTCCATCTTTTGAAAAATCATTTCTTAAAGTTAAAGGTGACAGTAATTTAGTTCCAAGGTTTTATGTTAGCGCTTCAGGTTCTAGCGGTACTCTAGCAGCAGGAGATTATCTTAAAGATAAATTACAAACAAAAATTGCAGTTGTAGAAGCTTTGGAGTGTCCAACATTGCTTCATGGAGGTTATGGTGAACATAATATACAAGGAATTGGCGATAAACATGTTCCACTTATTCATAATGTAATGAATACGGATTTTGTTGTAGATATTTCAGATCAAGCTACCAATAATCTAAATATGATTTTTAATACTGAAATTGGAAAAAGGTTTTTAATACAGAGAAAGAATTTAGATCCTAATTTTGTTTCTCGACTTCCTGAATTTGGTTTTTCAGCAATAGCAAATATATTAGCTTCAATAAAACTAGCTAAATATATGGATTTAAATAGTGATGATGCAATTATCACCGTTGCTACTGATGGTGCAGATTTGTACATGTCAGAATTAAATAAAACGATCAATGATTTTAAAGATAATTATAATGAAATAGTTTGTGCTGAATTATTAGGTAAGCATTTATCAGGCATATCAACTGATAATATGTTGGAACTTTCTTATATGGATAAAAAAAGAATATTTAATCTAGGTTACTTTACATGGGTAGAACAACAAGGCATAAGTCTTGATGATTTTGAGAAACGAAAAGATCAGAAATTTTGGAATTCACATTATGAATACATGCTTTCTCTAGACAATCAGATTAAAGAATTTAATAATATGTAGTTTATGAAAACACAAGCTTTACATAACCAATTAGTAGAATGGCGTCATGATCTTCATATGCACCCACAATTAAGTTTTGAAGAAGAGTATGCTGCAGCAAAAGTGTCCACACTACTTAAAGAGTTTGGCATAGAAGTTCATTCGGGTATAGCCAGAACAGGCGTAGTTGGAATATTAAAAAAAGGGAATAGTTCAAAATCAATTGGTATTAGAGCTGATATGGATGCTCTTCCTATACATGAAACCAACACTTTTAGTTATAAGTCAAAATTCGATAATCGAATGCATGCATGTGGACATGACGGCCACACAACTATGTTATTAGGTGCAGCAAAATATTTGGCAGAAAAAGGGAACTTCAATGGTACCGTATATTTTATTTTTCAACCTGATGAAGAAAATACATTTGGTGCAAGAACTATGATTGATGAAGGTCTATTTGATAATTTTAGTATTGATGAAGTATATGCTTTGCACAACATTCCTAATATGGAAATTGGAACATTTGGAACAAGAAAAGGAGCCATTACAGCAAGTGAAAATTTATTTGAAATAGAAATAAAAGCTAAAGGTGGTCATGCGGCATTGCCTCATATGGGTGTTGATGCAATAACCGTTGGTTCTCAAATAGCTGTGGCTCTTCAATCGATTGTATCAAGAAAGTTAAATCCAGCAGATAATGGTATAGTTTCTATTACTGAATTTATGACAGATGGTAAAAAAAATGTTTTGCCAGGTATGGTAAAAATGACTGGTGACGCGAGAGCTTTATCAAAAGAAACAAATGAAAAAATTGCTTCAAAAATGTTACAAATTGTCGAAGGTATTTGCAATGCACATGGTGTTAATGGTAGTGTTAAATATGAAACGACATGCCCAGTAACTTATAATTCAAAAAACCAAACTGAGTCTGCAACAAAAGCTGCAGTTTCATTACTTGGCAACGATAGATGTAATGCTGATATTGAACCACGTTTATTCTCAGAAGATTTTTCTGTTATGGCAAATGAAATACCTGGCTGTTTTGTTTTAATGGGTAACGGTACATCAGAGCAGCATTCTAGACCTTTACATGCAGACAATTATGATTTTAATGACGAATTATTAGTCATAGGTTCTTCATATTGGACTGAATTGGTAGAACAACAATTAAAATAAATGTTTTCTGAAAATTTAAATAAATTAAAGAAAAAAATGTCTGAGAATAATATTGATCTCTCAATTATAACTGATGATGACTCTATATATTATTTCACAGGATACCATGACTTCCTTCATATGGATTTTTATCGACCAACACTTTTAGTCGTTTCAAATGATCATAAAACTTACTTAATTACACCTCTTCTTGATGTTTTATTAGTACCAGAAACTTGTCCTGTAGATTTGGTTGAAACATGGAATGATGGTATTGGAAATGAATGGAGAGAATTATTACCTCAAATCATCAATCAGCATAAAAATATTTTTATTGAAAAATTTAAAATAAATCCAATGGTTAAGAGTTACTTAGATGAATTACTTCAAGACCATCCTGGTGATATAACTAAATTAATAGATAATATAAGAATGATCAAATCTAATCATGAATTGAATATAGCTCGTCATGCTGGTGAAGTTGGTATGGCTATGATGGAGGCAGCTAAAAAAACAATTGACCATAATGTTCCTGAGTATGAGGTCGCACTTGCGCAATCACAAGCCGGAACAAGAAAAGCTGCAGAGCTTTTAAAAAAATTTTATCCTGATAATATTAATATGTCTCCAAATATTCACTTTTTACCAGTTATGACATCAGGTCATGATTTACCTAAAACTCACCATCGCGCTTCAACCAAAATTATTAAAAAAGGTGATCCCGTATTTGTATGTTATTGTGGTTCTACAAATTTTCATAGGTTTAAGTTAGGTTTTGACAGAATATTTTGGGTAGAAGAAATTCAATCTAATGAACAAATAAAAGCTTTTGAGGCTGCAGTTAAATCTCAAAAAGCTGCTCTTGAAATTCTTGGCCCAGGAGTTACGGCTGAAGAAGTTCATGCTGCTTATGCAGATACTATACAGTCTGAAGGATACCCGTATCCTACTTTTCGATGTGGCAGAGGTACGGGCTTTAGTTTTTTAGAGGAGCCACAATTAGTAGTTGGTAATAAAACAGTACTCGAGCCTGGAATGGTATTTGCCGTTGATGGAGGAGCAAGTGCAAATAAATTTAGATCACAGGTTGGTGATAGTTTTATTATTACAAAAGATGGATACGAACAAATTACACATCATTCTAAAAATATTGATGATCTAATAATTCAACATGGATGAAATAACAGTATTTAATACACATTGTTGTGGTGAAATTGGGGATGTCGTAATTGGATTCAAAGGTTTAAAGTTCAATTCACCTGAAGAAGCTTCTAAAAAACTTTTTTTAGATAAAAAATGGAGAAATTTTTTTTTAAATGAACCTCGGGGAGGAGTCTTTAAACATTGTAATATTATTTTAGAGCCTTCAAATAAAAATGCAGATGCTGGATTTGTCATTATGGAACCAGAAGATAATCCTCCAATGAGTGGATCAAATACAATTTGTGTAACAACAGTCTTATTAGAAAAAAATATTGTTCAAATGAAATATCCTAAAACAATGCTTACACTTGAAGCTCCCGGTGGTTTAATAAAAGTTGTTGCTGATTGTGAAAATAAGAAAGTTAAAAGTGTAACTTTTACTAATCTTGCCTGCTTTGCAGATAAGATAGATGTAGATTTAAAGACTAAAAATTATGGTACAATTAAAGTAAGTACTGCTTTTGGTGGTGATAGTTTTTTGATTTGTAATGCTAGTGATTTTAATCTTAAAATTGAACCACAAAATGCAATTAAATTTGTAAATGTTGCCAAAGAATTATTAAAAGAAGCAAATGCATCAATTGGATTTGAACATCCTACAATTAAAGAATTAAACTATCTTTCCTTTTGTCAATTTATTGAACCTTTGCAAAAAAATAATCGATCATTACTAACAGGGTTAAATACTGTTGTTATACGACCAGGGAAACTTGATCGTTCACCTTGCGGTACAGGCACTTCAGCAAGATTAGCAGTAATGAAAGAAAAAAATGAAATACAACTAAATGAAGAATTTATATCAAAGTCTATTATAGGATCATCATTTAAAGCTAGTATTGAAAAGGAAATTCAAATAAATAACAAAAATTGTATTATTCCAAAAATAACTGGTACTGCATTTATCACTGGAAAACAAAGTTTATATTTCGATAAGGATGATCCTTTTCCGGAAGGTTATAGATTAAATGACACATGGCCAGATTCATCAACTTAACTGTGATTAAATAACACTAGCTTGGTAAATTAATTTATTTTACTTTAATCAATTATTCTAATAATTAATAAAACAAATGACAAAATTTGATGCCTGGAATGTAATTAAAAACGGTTTAAATGGTCAGTCTTATTGGACTAGACAATGGCGTGATCCAGAACCAAAAAATAGTTATGATGTTGTAATAATCGGGGGAGGTTTACATGGTCTTGCCACAGCATATTATCTAGCAAAGAATCATAATATAAAAAATGTAGCTGTCTTAGAAAAAGGCTGGATAGGTGGCGGAAACGCTGGACGTAATACAACCATTGTAAGATCAAATTATATGATGCCAGGTAATCACGAATTCTATGAACATTCTTTAAAGTTATGGGAAAATTTAAGTCATGAATTAAATTACAATGTAATGTTTAGCCAACGAGCTCATGTGTCATTATTTCATAGTCCTAGTGCTAAAGATTCAGTTTCAAGGATTTATAATATTATGAGGCTGCATGGAACTGATGCAGAACTTTGGGATTTAAAAACTTTAAAGAAAAAAATCCCGCATTTAAATTATCATAATTCTAGATTCCCAATACTTGGAGCTGCAGTCCAGAAAAGAGCAGGTAATGCAAGACATGATGCAGTTGCATGGGGTTATGCAAGAGCTGCAGATACATTAGGTGTAGATATTCTTCAAAATTGTGAAGTTACAGGCTTTACAAGAAAAAATGGAAAAATTGAAAGTATTCAAACTTCAAGAGGAATTTTAAAAGCAAAGAAAATAGGATTTGCTGTTGCTGGGAATACTTCAGTATTATGGCAAATGACAGAATTAGGCAACTTACCAATTGAGTCCCATAAATTACAAGCTTTTGTGTCTGAAGCAGTTAAACCGCTTTTAGATCAGGTTGTTGTATACGGTGTGGGCGGTGCACATTTCTATATATCTCAGTCTGATAAAGGAAGCATGGTGTTTGGCGGTGATCTTGATTGGTATAAATCATATGCACAAAGAGGAAATCTTCCTATGGTTCAAGATGTTGCTGAAGCGGCCATGGCAATATTTCCTTCACTTGGCAGAATAAGATTACTTCGTCATTGGGCAGGTGTTATGGATATGACAATGGACGGATCTTTTTTTATTTGTAAAACACCGATATCTAATCTCTATTTAAATGCTGGCTGGAATTATGGAGGTTTCAAAGCGAGTCCAGCATCAGGCTGGTATTTTGCTGACTTAATTGCAAATGAGAGTCCACATAACTATGTTCAAAATCATAATTTAGAAAGATTTGAAAAAGGGATCAACATAGATGAACGTGGTGCAGGACCTGATCCAAAATTGCACGGTTAAATGATTAGAATCAATTGTCCTTATTGTGGTGAAAGAGATCATAGTGAATTTAGTTATGGAGGAGATGCAACAATAAATTATCCTTCGTTAGATGCCTCTGAGAAAGAATGGACTGAGGCTATATTTTTTAGAAAAAATATAAAAGGTTTTCAATTTGAAACATGGCATCATTCTAATGGATGTAGAATGTGGTTAGTAGTTGAACGTTCTACAGTCACACATGAAATAAAAAGTGTGAAACCATGTCATCCAGACTTACAGAAGGTTGTAGAAAATAATAAATGATAACTAGAAGATTAGATAATTATGGCAAAATTAATAGAGATAAAATTTTATCCTTTAGATGGGATAAAAAGATTTATAAAGGTTTTGAAGGAGATACACTAGCATCAGCATTACTTGCAAATAATATTGGTATAGTTGGTAGAAGTTTTAAATATCATAGACCAAGAGGAATATTTTCTAGTGGAGTTGAGGAATCTGGAGGTTTAGTTACTATTGGTTCAAAAGATAGAAGAGATCCAAATGTAAGAGCAACAACACAAGAATTATATAATGGTTTGGAAGCAAGTGGTCAAAATGCATTTCCAAATGTAAATTTTGATCTAGCTGGAATAAATAATTTCTTAGGTAGGTTTTTTGCAGCTGGTTTTTATTATAAAACTTTTATGGGAATACCTCCATTTGAATGGGGTAAAGGAACAGCCATATGGATGTTTTTCGAAAAGTTTATTAGAAAAGCAGCGGGAATGGGAAGTGCTTCTGGATTACCTGATCCAGATTCTTATGAACATGCTCATGATTTTTGTGATTTAATGGTTGTAGGATCAGGACCTTCCGGTGTTGCAGCAGCAATTGAGGCAGCAGAAAAAAAATTAGATGTTATTTTAGTTGAGCAAGATAGTCTTATTGGAGGAGATCAACTTGCAGAAAATAATTTTGATAATTCACAGATTAAAAAACAACTTGAAAATCTAGGAATAAAAATAATGACTAGAACCACTGCGTTCGGACTATATGATAATTGTGTTGTTGGTTTATTAGAGAGAGTAACAGATCATATTGCAGCACCAGATGTAAACATTCCACGTCAAAGATTTTGGACCATTAGAGCAAAGCATATAATTGTTGGAGCTGGAGCAATTGAAAGACATATTGCTTTTAATAACAATGATATTCCTGGTGTAATGACCGTTAATGCATCAAAGCATTATTTGAATAGATATGGTGTACTAACAGGAAAAAAAATTGTGATAGCTACAAATAATGATTCCGTTTATGAAACAGCACAACAATTATCAGAAGCTGGAGCAAATGTAACTGTTATTGATTCACGAACTAATTTTAAAATTGAGACAAATAAAAATTATGAAATTAGAAAAGGTTATGTGCCTTATAATATTAATGGTTCAAAAAAAATTAATAGTTTAGATATATCAAAAAGTGAAAATATAAATAAATCTGAAACTATAAATTGTGATCAGGTTCTATTGTCAGGTGGCTGGTCGCCTGCTGTACATTTGTTATCTCACAGGGGAGTAAGACCTAAATGGGATTATCACAATGCTTGTTTTTTACCGAGTGACACAAAAGAAAATATTACAATGATAGGTTCTTCTAGAGGTTTATGGAATAAGAATGATTGTATTGCTTCTGGGATAGCAGGAACTACTGACGCATTGAACAGATTAGGTATTTCTAAAACAAATTATTTTTTTCCAAAACCTGGTGGATGGAAAAATCCCATTCAACCACTTTATGAAGTAAAATATAAAAAATCTAGATCAAAAAGTTTTGTAGATTATCAACATGATGTAACTTCAGACGATGTAAGACTTGCACATCGTGAAGGTTTCATTTCGGTAGAGCATCTTAAAAGATACACAACTTTAGGTATGGCTAACGATCAAGGAAAAATGGGAAATATCATTGGATTATCTTTAATGGCTGAACTTTTAAATAAAGAAATTCCAGAAGTTGGAACTACGGTTTTCAGACCTCCTTATACTCCTGTATCTATAGGTGCGTTAAGTGGAAGAAATGTTGGAAAACATTTTAGGCCGTTAAGAGTAACACCAATGCATCAATGGCATATTGATCATGGTGCAAAAATGATTGAAGTTGGATTATATCAAAGACCTTGGTATTATCCCAAGGAAAATGAAACTTTAAGTGACTCCTATATAAGAGAAGCAACAACAGTAAGAAAAACAGTTGGTATTTGTGATGTAACCTCATTAGGTAAAATTTCTATTCAAGGACCAGACTCTAACGAATTTTTAAATAGAATTTATTCAAATGGTTTTTCAAAATTACAAGTTGGAAAAGCCAGATACGGTATTATGTTGCGTGATGATGGTATTGTAATGGATGATGGCACATCTTGGAGATTAGCAGAAAATGAATATTTTATGACTACATCTACAGGTGAGGCTGCAAAAGTTATGTCATGGTTAGAAGAATTACTTCAAACTAGATGGACAGATCTTAAAGTTAATGTGACTAGTGTTTCTGAACAATGGGCAGGCGTATCAGTTGCAGGGCCTAAATCTAGAGAAGTTCTTAATAATTGTGTCGATGATTCTTTGGTTATAACTAATAATAACTTACCTTTTATGGGTATTGCCTCAACTTTTCTTAAAGGTAATATTCCTTGTAGAATTGCAAGAATTAGTTTCTCAGGTGAATTAGCTTTTGAAGTTTATGTTAAATCAGATTTTGCCAATACGATGATGGACCTACTTTGGAAAAATACAAAAAAGTATAATGGTTGTCTATATGGATTAGAAGCTTTGGGCGCACTTAGAGTTGAAAAAGGTCATGTAACAGCCGCAGAGCTTGATGGAAGGGTAACAATTGATGATGCAGGTTTAAGCAAAATGGCTTCTATGAAAAAATCATATATTGGAAGTGCAATGAGAAAACGTGGAGTATTGAAAAATAATGATCGAGAAATTCTAGTGGGTTTCTTTCCTACAAACTTAAAGGAAACTTTTAACGCTGGAACTATTGTGTGTGAAAAAAATAATATTAAAGGACAGGGTATCGGAAGAATTACCTCAGTCACTTATTCTCCAGAACTTCGACATTGGATTGGATTAGGTTTTGTAAAAGGTGGTTTAGATAAATGGAAAGATACCACTTTAGTTGGGGCAGATCCTGTAAGAAACAAACAAATGAATTTAAGAGTTGTTTCACCACATATGATTGATCCCAAAGGAGAGCGAATGTATGCATAGACATTCTGCGCTAGAAACACTTTATAAAGTTGGAAAATTTTCAACAAACGAGAAACAATTTTTAACATTTAAAGAATTAAAAAGTTTAGAAATTCTACAAATTGCTTGTTGGCCTGACAAAATTGATGAATTAAATAATTTATTAACAAAAAAATTGTCTATTAAAAATATTCCCTTTTTTAATAAAGGGATTGTTTTTGAAAATAAATCATTATGGAGAATGGAACCCTTGAAATGGTGGTTATTTAATAAAGAAATCGAAGTAAGTGAGCAAATTGCAACAATTTTAGATATGTCTCATGCTTTCACAGGTATTGAAATTAAAGGAGATAATTCATCATTATTTTTAAATAGACATCTTCCAGTTGATTTAAGAGCTAAGAATTTTCCAGATCTATCGTCTGCTAGCACAGCCATTCATCATGTTAGTGTTAAATTATTTAAAATATCCTCCAATAATTACCATCTATATATACCAAGAGGTTTTGCCTTATCAATTTGGGAGATCCTTCTTGAAACAGCAAATCAGTTTGGATACGAAGTATTAGAGAGATAGATAGATTATCTTAGGGTAATGGAAACTGGTTATAAACTAATTACTAATATATTTAGCGATTTGCTTATAGTAAATTAATCATTTGCATCACCACCTCCGGCACCTTTTGCTCTAGACTCCTCTGACTCAGGAACAAAAGTTCTAAAAGCTATTTTAGATATTTGATCCCAAGATTTCTTATCAGGATTAATACCCTTAGAGAGCAAATTATTTATATTTGATGATGAAATATTAATATCTAACTTTTGTTCCTTTAAAATATTCTTTGTGAGTAGAAGATCAAAATTTCTTTGATAATTTGTAGAGATAATATCACTATTAACTCTAATATTTTTATTTGTTATTTGTCCATAAATTTTTTGATCTAACAAAAACTGTGAATTGATATTTTTTTTGGCATACTTGTAAAGTAAGGGTATTAAGAATATAGGGTCACTACAATTTTTTAAAGTTAATTTAACATTATCCCTTTTATCTATTTTTGATATTAAATAATCGATTAATCCTGGGCCTATCACCAAAAAAGATTTATTTTTACAATCAAACTCATCATTTATTTTTGTTGGATCTATACTGGCATTAAAGGTGTTATCTAATTCTTCAATCTTAAATGTTAATAATTTGATTCCATCAAAACCAAATACTTCGAGCCAAGTTGTAATAAATGCAGCATCTTCATCTGATCCATAGGTGAACCCTAATCCTGAAAAAGCTCGTTGTGTATTAGTGAATACTTCATAGTAAGAATAACTCACAGATATTAATATGAACTCATTGTTGCAAAACCCCATTCATCAACATTTTTATTATTTAGGTCTGATAAATAAGGTGCGCCAGAAAAAAAACTTACTCTTAACCATCTGTCTGACTTAGGATCATAACGATTGGCACCAAAAAAGGATAATTTAAATCTTAACATATCAATTGGTATTGTTTTTCTATCAAGAACATTATCTTGAACTTCCGAGTAAGGGTAATTTTTTAAAGATTGAATTCTCTTAACAATTCCTCTGTATTTAGGGTGCACTAATAAAAATTCACAAATTAATTGATTTTCATCTATATTTTTTATTTGCTTAAATAAGTCACTGACCATTTTTGCAATTCCTAAATTTTGCTCCAATTCACTTCCTTGTTCATTATATCTTTCACCAAGTCTAGGTTCTAACTTTGCTGCTGAAACATACCAAAATAAATAATTGCTATCTTTGTTATTAAAATCAATATCTTTTATCCAAGCATATTTATCATTAATTATTTTTTTTAAATCTCCAATAGATTGATTTCCATCAATTTCCATTATCTCCTCATCTCCCATGTCTTCTGCTAATTCTTCTGATATATGAGGATACAATTCAATTAGTTGTACTCTCGCAATTTCTTGAGTATCATTATTAAAATTTGAATCACAATAATTTAAAATATCTAACCATTTAAATTTTTGAGAAAGATCCAAGTCATTAATGTAAAAAATATATTTTCTTAAATCTTCAATAGTTAATTTATTTTTATTTATTTGGAATTGATCATTTGTATTAACTTCTTCAAGATAATTAAGAGCTTTATTCAAAAGTTTTTTATATTTTTCGAAAACTATATTATTTAAATTAATTTCAACAATTTCTTGTAATGTCTTTGTGTACTGACTCATCCATTTATTAATTAACTTTGGGTGTTTAATTATAAATGGAGCCATCCCTAAACCAGTAGAATTACCGATACCTAAATGCTGTTTAATCTTCCTTTCTAATTTAACTGCTCTATTTGGGTTAATTTGCTTCGCAACATGCTCGACTAATTCAACACTAAATTCTCTTATTAAATAAACAGATAACATTTCAGCTCTAAATGGTTGATCAAACACTGTTTCATTTTTTGTATTGCTAAAATCTGATAAACCAAATTTACCACTTCCATATACAGCTGTTGTTCTTAATAAATAACCTACTTTATTTATTTCATTAATATCCGGTTGACTACCTTCCGAAAGACAATCAACAACGTATTGAAATAACCTAACACTTTTATTAGCTCTGCTTAATATTAATTCATTTGGTGAATTTCTTCCTGACTCTTGAAGAGGAATTGTATCTTTTAATCTTTTGAGTTCTTTATCAGTTAATTTTCCAACATGCAGTGTATATGCTGTGTCCCACTTACTCGCAATTACGCGGTCACTTCTATCTTCATCATCAAGAAAAGCTGAAAAACATACTAGTGAATAGGTGTCATCATTGATTATGATTTCATAAACAACAGTACCATAACCGTTCTTATCTAAGTCAAATTTAGATTTTTTTATTTTCCATTTATCATTTAATAAACGTCTTAGCATGCTTCTAGAAAAACTAAGTCTTGAAGGATAACGAGATCCCATACTAGCTAATCTCATGTAGTTATTTTCTTTAACTTTTTGAAGCATTTATTAAATATCTATAGTTAATTTTATTTTTTTCATTAATAGATGTAATAATCTATGTCAAAAATAAGTGAAGATATTATTTTAATTGATGGGTTAGAATATTGTAACTGGAATAGAAATTTATTCGAAAATGCTCACATAGCTGGAATTACTGCTATTCATGCGACATTAGTGTATTGGGAAAATACAGAGGAGTCATTTGAAAAGATAAGCTATTGGAATAAACTTTTCAAAGAAAATCAAGACATTATTGTTCATGCAAGAAATACAAAAGATATTAAAGATGCTAAGGAAAATAATAAAGTTGCAATTATATTTGGTTTTCAAAATTCTTCACCTATAGCAAATGATATTTTTTTAGTTGAAAAATTTTTTGATGAAGGTCTTCGTTTTATGCAACTAACTTATAATAATCAAACTCCATTAGGTGGAGGTTGCTTCGAGCCAAAAGACTCTGGAGTCTCTAGATTTGGACATGCTGTTATTGAAGAAATGAACAGATTGGGAATGATTATTGATTTAAGTCATGCAGGAAAACAAACTTGTTTAGATGCTATTAATATTTCGAAAGAACCAGTTGCTATATCTCATGCCAACCCATCTTTTTTTCATAAATCAACTAGAAATATTGATGAGGATGTTTTGAAAAAATTGGTAAGCAAAAATGGTTTTATAGGTCTTAGTCTTTACCCTTATCATTTAAAAAATTTTAGCCAATGTTCTGAAGAAGATTTTTGTACAATGATAAAGCAATTAATAAATATTATCGGAGATAATAATATTGGTATTGGATCTGATTTATGTCTCAATTGGCCTGATGAAGTTGTCATGTGGATGAGAAATGGTAAATGGACAAAAAAGATAGATTATGGGGAATCAAAGGATCAAAATCCCAAATGGCCAGAACTTCCTAGTTGGTACAAACAGCCTTCTGACATTAAGAGATTATACAGCACAATGTGTAGGTATGATATTTCTGAAAAAACAGCTGAAAAAATTATTGGTTTAAACTGGTTAAATTTTATGGAAAATCATTTCTAAACTTTTCTACTTAAAAAAGTAGCAATTATCAAACTTAATATTACAATCAATGCACCAATAAACTGGTATAACTCTAAAGTTTCGTTTAATAAAATTACAGCTCCTAGAACTCCTACAACTGGTTCAAGGTATAAAAATAATGCAGTGTAAGATTGACCAATTTTGGGTATCGCAACTAGTTGTGATAAAAGAGCAAAACTATAACAAATTGAAGGTATCAAAATAAAAATATAAGTACTAAAATCTGAATTAAAATTTAAATTAAAAAAAATTTTTAAAACAATAAAAAAAATAATTGTATTAAAAAAGTTTATAAAAATATTTATTGGAATGGGTGGGATACCCTTTAATGAAATTTTTTGGTTTACAATGATCATGCTTGCTGATCCAATCGATGCAATTATAGCTAGAGAAATACCTAGAAAATTGACTGCAATGAAAGAAGGGCCTATTACCAAAATAATTCCAATAAAAGTAATAAAAAAAAGCAATTTAATTGAAAGATTAATTTTCTCCCCGTCTATTAATATTGAATAAATAAGCACATAGATTGGATATAAGCAAAATATTATAATAGTGAGACTTACATCTATAAATATGACTGACGTAAGCAAACCAATTGTTAGAAAAATTGAACCAATTGAAATAAAAATAAATAATTTCAAATTTTTTCTGAAATTTGAAAGTAAATTTTTTTGATATGGTACTAATGGTAAAATTATAATTGATGCAATTGCGTATCTCATAAAAATTACTAAACCAACAGCAGCATCATAATTATATGCTAATTTAGTAGTTGGGCCTATTAACCCAAACAAAACTCCTGCAATTAATGCAAATATAACACCAAATATGAACATTTTATAAAATTAAGTTTTGACTATTCGTTTTCATACAGTTATTCAAGCATCAAAACAAAACAAAATATATAATGTCTAACTCAACTCCAAGTTTCGTCAAATTTGAAAAAATAGATAAGAGTTATGACGGAGAGGTCTTGGTAGTTAAGAACTTAAATTTAGATATAGCTAAAGGTGAGTTTGTTACAATGTTAGGCCCGTCAGGTTCTGGTAAAACAACTACCTTAATGATGCTTGCAGGTTTTGAAACACCAACTAATGGTGAAATTTACCTGGACACAAATCCAATTAGCAAGATACCTCCATATGAAAGAGAAATAGGAATGGTATTTCAAAATTATGCACTATTTCCTCATATGACTGTTCAAGAAAACTTAGCCTTTCCACTGGAAGTAAGAAAAATATCTAAATCTGAAACCCAAAAAAAAGTTCAAAAAGCACTTGATATGGTAGAATTAGGAAATTTTGGAACGAGATTTCCTGCTCAATTATCAGGTGGTCAACAACAGCGAGTGGCTTTAGCAAGAGCATTAGTATTTGAGCCTAGACTTGTTTTGATGGATGAACCTCTTGGGGCATTAGATAAAAATTTACGAGAGCAAATGCAATATGAAATTAAACATATTCATGATAGGATTGGAATTACTGTTGTTTATGTGACACATGATCAAAGTGAAGCTCTAACAATGTCAAATAGGATAGCAGTTTTTAATGATGGAATTGTACAACAATTATCTACTCCAGATATTTTATATGAGAAACCTGAAAACTCTTTTGTTGCAAAATTTATAGGAGAAAACAATACTTTAAATGGTGTTGTTAAAGAGATTAATGGTAGCACTTGTGAAGTTGATCTTGACAATAATTATGGTGTAGTAAAAGCTCTTAAAGTAAATGTAAGTGAAGTTGGAGAAAAAACTCAATTATCAATAAGACCTGAGAGAGTTTCAATTGACTCAAATAATAATGGCCCAAATACATTTACTGGAAAAATTGAAGAACTAATTTATCTTGGAGACCATATAAGAGCTAGGCTAGATGTTTGCGGAAATAATGAATTTATTGTCAAAGTTCCAAATGAAGGTAGTTTTAGTCACAAAGAAGGTGACACTTTAAATTTAAGTTGGAACTCTAATGACGTTAGAGCTTTGGATATCTAAATTAATTTCCCAGAATACTGCGACTTTTTTTTATTTTTAAACCTTTTTTTTCAATAAGCTACATGTTATTAGGTCCCCATTACAGACATAATCTTAAGATTAAACTAATTAAAAAATAGGAGGATATATATGTCTAAATTTACAAAAGCCTTCTTATTCGCATCAATAATTTTTGCGCCATTTGCAGCTAGTGCTGTAACTGTTGCATCATGGGGTGGTGCTTATACAGAAAGTCAAAAGAAAGCATATGCTGACACATATACTGATCCAGGTGCGATTGTATTTGAAAACTACAATGGTGGTTTAGGTGAAGTAAGAGCTCAGGTTGAGAGTGGAAGTGTTACTTGGGACGTTGTTGACGTTTTACCTTCAGATGCAATCACAGGTTGTGACGAAGGATTATTCGAAGATATTTCAGCTGAAATAGCTTCAAGTGCTGCGCCAGGACCTGACGGCGAGTCAATGTTAGAAGATATGGAAAACAATGGTCTTGAATACCATTCTGGTTGGGATTGTTGTGTACCACAAATTTTCTGGACTTACGTTGTATTTTATGACCCAGATGCTTTCCCAGGTGACAAACCTTCAAGCATGGCTGACTTTTTTGATGTAGAAAAATTTCCAGGCAAAAGAGGAATTCACACTTGGGCAACTGGTGTAATTGAAAAAGCTATGGTTGCAGATGGTGTAAAACCAAATGCAGTTCCAACTGTTTTAGCAAACCAAACTGGAGCTATTGATAGAGCATTTGAAGTAATGGACAGAATTAAAGATGACGTAGTATTCTGGTCTGCTGGATCAAAACCTCTAGAATTAGTAAAAAGTGGTGAAGTTGTAATGGCGATTGCTTATAATGGTCGTGTAGGTGCAGCTAACTTAGCTGAAGGCGAAAACTTTGAGTATATCTGGGAAGGACAAGTTCTTGACCAAGAATATTTATGTTTAATGTCTGGTGCTCCAAACAGAGATCAAGCTCTTGATTTCATGTTCCATGCATCAACTCCAGAAGCACAAGCTGAACAAGCTAAATACATTACTTATGGTCCAATGAGAGCATCTGGTATTCCAATTATTCAAAATAATGAGCCTTGGGGACCAGGTGGAGTAGATATCATGCCTCATATGCCTAATACACCAGAACGTTTAGCAGTTTCAATCGTAAGTGATCCACAATGGTGGTCAGATTACGGTGCCGAAATTAATGAGCGTTATTCTGCTTGGATGGGTAACTAAGCTTGATAAATTAAAAATTGTAATTTAATCTAAAGGCGAGATTTATCTCGCCTTTTTATTTGGAGGACATTATTTCTACTGCAGAGCTATTAACAACAGACGGAATACCACTTAAACGAAGTCTGAAAAAAGCTGAAAGGCGAAATAAAATTCGAGCCTTTTTTCTAGTATTTCCATTGTTACTTTTTATTGTTGTTACATTTGTAATCCCTATTGGTGATATGCTTATGAGAAGTGTTGATGATAGTCAAATCAACACAGTTTTCCCAAATACTTTTGAGGAATACAAAAAATGGAAAAAGGGTGAAGATGATCTTCCTCCTGAAGAAGTTTATAAAAATCTTTTTCTTGAACTTGCTAATGGAGATAAAAGACAAATAGGTAAAGCATTAACTAGAATGAATTATGCTAAATCAGGATGGAAAAGTTTAATAAAAAAAACTTCTAGAGAGATTAAAAAAATAGTTAAAAAAGGTGAAGAGCCTGTGTCTTACAAAGATACAATGATTGAAATTAATAAATTATGGGCAGATCCAACTTATTGGTATTCATTTAATCAAATGGTTAATGAACGATCTTCAATTTATTACTGGAATGCACTTGATAGAACTTATAATGAAGAGGGAGATGTTATTCTTCAAGATGAAAAAAGAAGAATGTACATTAAGACATGGATTAGAACTTTAAAAGTAAGTGTCTATGTAACTTTTTTCTGTTTAATTTTAGGTTTTCCTGTTGCGCATCTACTAGCTAACTTACCACTACGCTACAGTAATCTTTTGATGATCTTTGTTTTACTTCCTTTCTGGACATCATTGCTTGTAAGAACAACCGCATGGATTGTTATGCTTCAACAAAATGGAGTAATTAACGGGGTATTAGTTTGGCTAGGAATACTAAGTGATGATGGAAGAATTCAAATGGTTTATAATGAAACGGGTACACTGATTGCCATGACTCAAATATTATTGCCCTTTATGATTTTACCATTGTATAGCGTTATGAGAGTCATTCCAAAAAGTCATATGAGAGCAGCTCAAAATTTAGGTGCAAAACCCGCTACGGCATTTTGGCGAGTATATTTACCACAAACCATCCCAGGTATGAGTGCAGGAGGTTTATTAGTATTTGTTTTAGCTATTGGTTATTTCATAACACCAGAACTTGTTGGTGGAAAAGATGGGCAATTAATCGGTCACTGGATTGCTTATCATTTAAAGACGACATTGAATTGGGGGTTATGCGCTGCGTTGGGATCAATTTTACTTTTTGTTATGTTAATCTTTTATTGGCTGTACAATAAAATTGTTGGCATAGATAATATTAAACTAGGATAATTATGGCACTTCCAAGTTATGCTTCACCTGTACAAAGAACTTATTATTATGCATATTTATTTTTTTGTGCTGTTGTGTTTTTCTTTCTAATTGCTCCATTAATAGCAATAGTCCCAATCTCTTTTAGTGTCTCGCCATTTATGGTCTTTACTGAAGGTATGTTAGCTTGGCCACCTGATCCTGAAGCTTGGTCATTGCGATGGTATAAAAATATGATTGGTGATTGTAGTGCTGATGTTGTTTCTTCCACTGTTCCTTGTTCAAAGAAATGGATGGTAGGAACAGTTAATAGTTTGTTTATTGGAATAATAGCTACGGCAATAGCAACTGCTCTTGGTACAATGGCAGCCTTAGGATTGAGTAGACCACACATGCCTTACAAAGCATTAATAATGTCTATATTAATTTCACCAATGATAGTACCTTTGATCATTACTGCCGCTGGTATGTTCTTTTTTTATGCTAGAATAAATTTAGTTTATACTTTTACTGGAGTTATACTTGCTCATGTAGCTTTAGCTACACCATTTGTTGTAATAACAGTTACAGCAACATTGGTCGGATTTGATATGAATATGGTTAAAGCTGCACAAAGCTTAGGTGCTAGACCAATTAGGACATTTTTTAAAGTAATCATGCCATTAATTTTGCCAGGAATAATATCAGGTGCTTTATTTGCATTTATTACTTCATTTGATGAAGTTGTAATAGTTATGTTTATGGCAAGTATAGATCAATTAACAATACCAAAACAAATGTGGGCTGGAATAAGACAGGAAATTAGTCCAGTTATATTATGTATGGCAACATGTTTGGTTTTGCTTTCAATAGTTCTATTAACAACTGTTGAACTTCTGAGAAGAAGATCTGAGAGGTTAAGAGGAATTAAGTCCCGTTAGAATTGTGAAGAAAGTAGCAATCGTCGGCGCTGGTATTGTTGGAATATGTAGTGCCTATTTTCTAAAAAAATCTGGATTTGATGTTACTGTAATTGATAAAGAGGAACCAGGCAGTATGACGAGTTTTGGACATGCATGTAGTTTTGCAGATTACGCAAATGTTCCAATAAATTATCCTGGTTTAATCTGGGATTTACCTTCAATGTTATTAAAAAAAGATGGTCCTTTAACTGTTGATTTTTTTTATATTTTAAAAAATTTACCCTGGGCAATTAAATTTTTAAGAAATTGTAAAAAAGATAAGGTTGATGAAATTGCTAGCTCATTAACCAATATTCTTAAGCACTCACATTTGTCTTATGATGAGATTTTTAAAGATATCAATGTATCCCAATTTATTAGTAATGAGGAAAATTTATATCTTTTTGATACTAAAAAGTCTTTTGATGATTATGATTATGCAAATAAGATTAGAGAAAAAAATAATGTTAAGGTTCGCAATTTAACTAAAGATGAAGTTAAAGAATTAGAGCCAAATATTGAAGATGTATATTATTCAGGTCAACTATTTAAAGGTTCTAAACACACAACAAATCCACTTGCTATAAGTCAAAAAATTTTTAAAGTATTTTTAGAGTTAGGGGGTAAATACATAAAAAAAAATGTAAAAAATATAATTAATAGAAATGAAAATATTGAAATAATTATTGAAAATAATAATATTTACTTTGATAAGTTAATTATTTGTGCGGGTGCATGGTCTAATCAAATTGCAAATATGATAGGAGAAAATTTTCCTCTTGATACAGAAAGGGGATATCATATTCTTTTTGAAACTAGTGAAAGATTAATAAAAAGACCAGTGGCATGGTCTGAGTCAGGTTTTTATTTAATCCAAGTTCATAATGGATTAAGAGCAGCAGGAACAGTAGAAATAGCTGGTCTAAATAAACCTCCTAATATGAAAAGAATAAAAATGATTGAAAGACAATCAAGAAAAGTTTTGCCTCAACTTGGAAAAATTAAATCTACTTGGATGGGAAGAAGGCCTACTTTACCTGATTCATTACCTATAATAGGGAAGTCACCACGAAACAGTAATGTAATTTATGCTTTTGGTCACCAACATCTAGGATGGACCTTAGGAGCTGTTACTGGAAAAATTGTAAATACAATTGTAAATGATCAAAAACCCAATATAGATATCGAGGCTTATTCTCCTAATAGATTTTAATTTAAGCTAATACCAACGTTTTTTACTTGAAGATAAGATTTTAGTGCATCCACACCTTTTTCTCTACTATAACCTGATTGTTTATATCCTCCAAATGGTGTTGCGTGACTTCCCGCAAACCATTTGTTAACATACACCTGTCCAGCCTCAAGATGACCAGCTGTCCATGATGCTTTTTTTAAATCTTTTGTAAAGACACCTGCACCTAAACCATAATCAGTATCGTTTGCGATTTTTATTGCTTCCTCTTGTTCTTCATATTCTAGAATTGAAAGAACTGGCCCAAAAATTTCTTCACGTGCAACTGTCATATCCTGTGAAACATTATTTAAAACTGTAGGTTCCATGAAATAGCCATCACGTTCAACACGTTTGCCCCCATATGCTGCTTCAGCGCCTTGTTGAATTCCAGATCTTGCGTATCCTTCAACTTTTTGCAATTGATTTTCTGAAATCACAGGAGTTAGGTCAGTATTTTTATCAATACCCGGTCCTATCTTAAGTGATTTACTTAAATTTACTAATTTATCAACTAATTCATCTTTGATAGATTTATGTACAACAAGTCGTGACATAGCCGTACATATTTGACCTGCTACACCAAATATACCATGTCTGGCACTATCTAAAACATCATCTAGATTAGCATCGGGATAAACGATACCTGCTGACTTGCCACCCAATTCTACTATAGCTGGTATGGCTTTATCAGCACAAGAGTGGAGTATTTTTTTTCCAGTTGCAACCGATCCTGTAAAAACAACATGATTGACATCTTGGTGTGAAACCAAATAAGAGCCTGCTTCATTTCCATAACCACAAATAATGTTAATTAATCCATTTGGCACTTCTGCATTAATTAGAGCTTTAGCAAATATTGTTGCAGATAAGGGTGTAAGCTCAGCTGTTTTAATAATTGTTGAGTTACCGGTTGCAAAAGAACAAGCTAAAGATCTGCCAATCATTGCTATTGGATAATTCCACGGTACAACATGTGCAGAAACTCCAAAGGGTTCTAAAACTGTGTAGTCAAATATATTCTTTGATACTGGAATTGTTTTTCCTTCAAGTTTATCGGTTAGTCCAGCATAGTAATCAAAAATATCAGCAACATCATTAAATTCTTTAATAGCTCCTCCAATACTTTTTCCATTTTCATAACACAAAAGTTCACCACCTTCTTTAGCAACTTTTCTTGTTTCTTCTGCAATTTTTCTCATGAGTTTTGCTCTTGCTAAAATAGGCATATCTACTAATATTCGGCTATTATAAGACTTTTTTGCTGCATTTACGGCTAAGTCAACTTCTGTTTTTTTAGCACAACTAATCTCACCAATGATTTTTCCTGTTGAAGGATCATCCACTTTTATTTTTTCTTTTGATTCACTCTCTATCCATTTGCCGTCTATAAAATTTTTATAATGTTGCATAATTCTCTCTTTGAATTTTTTACTTTATTCTATAATTATTTATATTAACATAATTTGGAAATGCCAACTATAATTAAATATTACGTAAATACAATTGATTATATAAGTCTCAAGACAGGAAGAGCAACCATGTATTTGGTTTTTGTTATGATGTTTATTTTAATATTATCTTTTGTAACTAGAAATATAATTAATATTCCACTTATTTGGATAATTGAAATGGCTCAATTTGTAATGACAGGTTATTACTTACTTGGCGGAGGTTATTCAATGCTAACTGATGATCATGTAAGAATGGATCTTATATATAGTAAACTTAAAGATAAAACTAAGGCGCTATTAGATTCTTTAACAAGTGTGTTTTTAATTTTTTATCTTGTTGTTCTTTTAATTGGTTCAATTTCTAGTTTAACTTATACTTTAGAAACTAATCAAAGATTATTTACAGCATGGGCACCTTATGTTTGGCCCATCAAATCTATAATGACTTTTGGTATTTTATTAATGCTTCTTCAATCAATTGCAATTTTTTTCAAGGATATTGCAAAAGTATTAAATAGAGAAATTTGATGATTGCAGACCTAGTAAGTTACGAAACAATTGCAATAACTATGTTTGCAACAATGTTGCTAATGTTATTGACTGGCCAAAGAGTATTTGGAGCAATAGGATTTGTTGCAGCAATGGCTGCATTATTATTATGGGGTGATGGCGCAGTTGAAATGCCTTACACCGCAGCATGGAAACTATTTAAATGGTATCCCATGCTTACATTACCATTATTTATATACATGGGATATATGATCTCTGAATCTGGTATTGCAGATGATCTTTATAGAATGTTTCATGTTTATTTCGGAGGTATAAAAGGTGGTTTAGCAATTGGTACTATGGGAATGATGGTAGCTATATCTGCAATGAATGGTTTAAGTGTTGCAGGAATGGCAATTGGAGCCACCATTGCTTTACCAGCAATGTTAAAACTTGGTTATGATAAAAGAATGATAACTGGTGTCGTTCAAGCAGGAAGTTCTTTAGGCATTTTAGTTCCGCCTAGCGTTGTTCTTGTTTTGTATGGAATGATTGCAAGGCAACCTGTAAGTAAATTATGGCTTGCGGGTATTCTTCCTGGAATAATGATGGCAACATTATTTATTTTATACATTTACATAAGATGTAAGCTCCAACCTGAATTAGGCCCAGCTCTTCCAAAGGAAGAAAGACAAATTTCAAAAACTGAAAAATTGAAATTACTACAGGCAGGCTTAATACCTTTTGCAATTTTCTTTTCAATGACTGGATTATTTTTAATGGGTATCGCAAGTTTAGTAGAATGTTCTGCAGTTGGTGCATTTGGTGCAACTCTTGCAGCATTATTTAAAGGTAAATTAAATTGGCCTGTGATTGAAAATACTTTGAAAAAAACTTTAGGTGTTTCTTGTATGTTTATGTGGATAATCTTAGCTGCTTTAAGTTTTGGAGCCGTATTTGATGGCATAGGTGCTGTAAGAGCAATTGAAACTCTATTCATAGAAAGATGGAACCTAAGTCCTTGGGGTGTTTTAATAATGATGCAACTATCTTACATTTTAATGGGAATGTTTTTAGATGATACAGCAATGTTAGTAATTGTCGCGCCTTTATATGTCCCTCTTATAATTGCTTTGGGTTTTAATCCAATTTGGTATGGGGTTTTGTACACAATTACATGTCAAATTGCATATATGACTCCACCATTTGGATACAATTTATTTTTAATGCGAGCTATGGCCCCAAAAGAAATTGACTTGATAGACATATATAGATCAATTATTCCATTTGTATTAGTTATGTGTTTAGGCTTAGCTATAGTAATGATTTTTCCTGAAATTGCGACTTGGCTTCCTGATTATGTCTCTAGACGATAGCTAATTTGTTTATAAAGTATTCCTAATTTTCTTGATTTATTTTTTTTAAAATAGTTAAATCACCTATTATTTCTATTTACTTTTGAAAGGGGGTATTATGAAAAATAAAAAAAATCTTACTAAAAGACGTGAGTTTTTAAAAAAAGCCGGATTAATATCTGCAGGTGCGATTGGTGCTTCAACGTTAGCAGCTCCTTATGGTTATGCAGCAACTAATCCCATTAAATGGAGATTACAAACATATTCAGGCGCGCCATTAGGGGCACATGTTGTACTTCCTCAAATTGAAGCATTTAATAAAGCAGCGCATGGTGAAATGGAAATTGAACTTTTTTATGCAGATCAATTAGTTCCTACAGATGAGCTATTCAGAGCTATGCAAGCTGGAACCATTGATGCCGTTCAGAGTGATGATGCAACTATGGGATCACCTGTCGATATATCTGTTTTTGGAGGTTATTTTCCATTTGCAACAAGATATAGTTTGGATGTGCCAGCAATGTTTAAATATTATGGCTTAGATGAAATTTGGGCAGAGGCATACGGAGAAGTAAGAGATGTAACATGGCTGAGTACTTCCGCTTGGGATCCATGTCATTTATTTACTGTAAATAAAAAAATTACTTCACTGGCTGATATGAAAGGTTTGAGAGTTTTTGGTGTTCCAACAGCTGGACGTTTCTTAGCACAATATGGTTTAATTCCTGTAATTGTCCCTTGGGATGATGTTGAAGTTGCAATGCAAACAGGAGAGCTTGATGGTGTATGTTGGTGTGGATTTACTGAAGCTTATGAAGTTGGCTGGGCTGATATTTGTAATTATGCGTTAACTAATTCAGTTACAGGCGCTTGGTTTGGCTCATATTTTGCCAATTCTAAAAGTTGGGAAAAACTATCACCTAAACTTCAAGAATTATTTAAGATGTCTATCGATCAATCTCATTACTATAGACAAGTATGGTATTGGGGAGGAGAGGCAGACTTAAGAGTAAATGGCAAAAAAATGGAACTTACTAGTCTACCAGCAAATGAATGGTCAGGTGTTGTAAAAGATGCTGAAAAATTCTGGGATGATGTAGCTAGCTCAAGCCCTAGAAGCGGTAAAGTTGTTGAAGCATTCAAATTATATGCAGCAACAATGGATAAAGCAGGATATCCTTATAGATAATATTTTTAATCCAGCACTCTAATAGTGCTGGATTTTTTAAAGGCTAATTTAATGACAATTACTTTCAACGATCTAAAGAAAGCTATCAAAAATGATGAAATTGATACAGTATTAGTTTGTGTCTCAGATATGCAGGGAAGATTAAATGGTAAAAGAGTTACTGGCAAGGCATTCATAGACTACGTTCATAAGGAAACTCATATGTGCGATTATCTTTATACAGTAGATATGGATATGTTTACTGTTCCTGGGTATAAATCTTCTTCATGGGAAACCGGGTATGGCGACATGACTGTAATCCCTGACTTGAAATCAATAAAAATTGCAACTTGGTTAGAAAAAACAGCAATTGTGATTTGTGATTGCCTTGACCATCATGGCAAAAAACCGCTTGTTCATTCAACTAGACAAATTTTAAAAGATGTTATTGCTAAGGCAAATAAAATGGGGTTTGATCCTATGATTGGATCAGAATTAGAATTTTTTTTATTTGATCAAACCTATGATGAAATTCACAATAATAATTACAAAAATTTAAAAGAGTCATCTTGGTACATACAAGATTATATGATTTTCCAAACAACTAAGGAAGAAGATGTAATGAGAGAGTTAAGAAATTCTCTCCTCAAATCTGGAATTTATGTTGAATGTTCAAAGGGTGAGGCAGCTCCAGGACAAGAGGAAATAAATGTTGTCTTCACAGACGCATTAAATATGGCAGATAATCATATTTTGATTAAAAATGCTGCTAAAGAAATTGCTTATAAGAAAAATAAAGCAGTAACATTTATGGCAAAATATAAAGAAAATGTAGGCGGCAGTTCCTGTCATGTTCATAATTCACTCTTTGATAAGAAAACTAAAAAAAATATTTTTTATAATTCAAAGGATAAATTTGGAATGTCAGATATATTCAAAAGTTATGTTGCTGGTCAGATAAAATTTTTATCTGATATTTCTATTTTTTTAGCACCAAATATAAATTCTTATAAAAGATTCCAAGAGGGTTCTTTCGCTCCAACAAAGTCAGTTTGGGGTATAGATAATAGAACTGCTGGTTTTAGATTAGCAGGTCATGGTTCTTCAATAAGAATAGAGTGTAGAGTACCAGGTGCAGATGTTAATCCTTATTTAGCTTTTGCTGCACTTGTCGGTGCTGGATTGTATGGAATAAAAAATAAACTTAAACTAGAGGAGCCTTACAGTGGGAATATCTATGAAAAGAAAGTAAGGGAAGTTCCAAAAACATTAAATGAAGCAATTCAATTAGCTAAAAAATCTAAATTATTACCAGAAATTTTTCAATCTGATGTTTTAGATCATTATATCCATGCAGCTGAGTGGGAACAAAAAGATTATGATTTATCAGTTAACGACTGGCAGCTTAGAAGATATTTTGAAAGAGGATAAAATTAAGGTTTAGCCCTAAGACCCCCGTCGACAATTAATTCAGTACCGGTAATAAAACTGCTTTCATCGCTTAGAAGAAACATTGTTGAACTTGCTATATCACTAGGTTTTCCAACTCTTCTGAGTGGTATAACGTTAGATAGATTTTTTTTTGATTCTGGATTTTTTTTCCATCTTTCCTGCATTGGGGTCTCTATTGGTCCTGGCAATATAGAATTTGATCTTATATTTTTGCTTGCAAACTGAATAGATATTGATTTTGAAAGTCGTAATAAAGCCGCCTTTGATGATCCATAAGCATCTTGAGGTTTATTGTCTCCAGATAAAGCATCAATAGATGAAATATGAACTATAGATCCAAATTTATTTTTTTTCATTTGAGGAAGTATACTTTGCAAAACAATTACAATTGAATTTAGGTTTATAGAAAAAACTTTATCCCATGTGTTGATTTCAATTTTTTCTAAACTTACATCTTTATCAAACCACAAAACACCTGCTGCATTAATTACATATTCAATTTTTTTATATTTTTTCTTTAGTTCTGTTAAACATAATTGTAAATTTTTATAGTCTGATAAATCTATTTTTATAAATTCAACAAATTTATTTAATAGTATTTTTTTACTTGGAGTATTTATGTCTAAAATTATGACTTTAATTTTATTTTTGATTAGTTTTTTTACTATTGATAATCCAATTCCACCAGAACCACCGGTAATAAGAGCTGTTCTTCCTGAGAAATTTAATTTCATAAACAAACTATATATATAATTTAAAAAAATTTAATTGATTTAATTAATTAAAATAACTAAACCAATTAATATGCTTAAAACTGTTACTCCAATTGATAATTCTATACTGGTAGAGAGAAATTTTGCGACTGATAGTGAAATAGAAACTGTTCTTCAAAATGCTTACAACGCTAGGAAAGAGTGGAGAGAAACTTCTTTACGTGAAAGAAAAGAAATAATTAGTAATTTTGTAAAATCATTCCTTTCGAATGATGAAGAAATCATTGAAAATTTATGCAAACAAATTGGTAGACCAATTATTCAATGTCCAGGTGAAATGAGAGGTTTTGAAGAAAGAGCAAATTATATGGTTGATAACTCTGATAGAGCTTTAGAGGATTTGGTATCTAGAAAAGACTCAGAATTTGATAATTATATAAAAAAGGAACCACTTGGTACAATTTTTGTAATTGCACCTTGGAATTATCCATTTAATACTTCTGTTAACTCTATTGTTCCAAGTCTGTTATCAGGTAATACTGTTATTTTAAAACATTCATCTCAAACACCATTATGTGCTGAACAATTATTTGATGCTGCTACAAATGCATCATTGCCAAAGAATATATTTCAATTTCTACATTTAGATCATTCATCTACATCAAAAGTAATTTCTGACAATCGAATAAATCATGTTTTATTTACTGGCTCAGTGAGTGGAGGAAGAGAAATAAAAAAATCTATTGGCACAAGATTTATTGGTGCAGGATTAGAACTTGGAGGAAAAGATCCGGCTTATGTGAGAAGTGATTGTAATCTTGAGCATGCAATCGAAAATTTAGTAGATGGATCATATTTTAATTCAGGTCAGTCCTGTTGTGGTATAGAAAGAATATATGTTGATGAAAATATATATGATAAATTTATTGATGGTTTTAAATCAATTACAGAAAAATATATTTTAGGCAATCCCCTAGAAGAAAATACTAATTTAGGACCAGTTGTTAGATTGAATGCTGCAAAATATATTAGAGAACAGGTTTCTCGAGCATTTAATATGGGTGCAAAAAATATAATTGACTCAAATAAATTTAAAGCTGATGATGGGCTTAATTGCTATGTAAGTCCTTCGGCTTTAATACA
The DNA here is from genome assembly GCA_902560675.1 of uncultured Alphaproteobacteria bacterium. GTDB lineage: Bacteria > Pseudomonadota > Alphaproteobacteria > HIMB59 > CACPNW01. The sequence goes on from CACEMP010000003.1 coordinate 72,268, forward strand.
AGTAGATCATTCAATGGAATTTATGAAAGAAGAAACTTTTGGCCCAACTGTTGGAATTATGAAAGTAAAGAATGAAAATGATGCAATTAATTTAATGAATGACAGTGCTTATGGGCTAACTGCAAGTATCTGGACTTCTGATAAAGAATTTGTACAAATTATGGGATCTAAAATAGAGACAGGTACTTTATTTATGAATAGATGTGATTATTTAGATCCAGGATTGGCTTGGACAGGAGTAAAAGATACTGGTATTGGTGTAACTCTTTCTGTTTTAGGATTTGATCATCTGACTCGAGCCAAAAGTTATCATATTAGGACTATTTGATGGAAATTAAAAATATAGATTGGAATTACCCAACATCAATGTGGTTTGGTTTAAATAGAGTAAAGGATGTTCAGAAAGCATGTGATGAGTTGAATATAAAAAACCCTTTGATAGTTACTGATCCAGGAATTTTACAAACTGATATAATTAGTAAAATTAATGGAGCTTTAAATAAGAAAGCAGAGATATTTAGTGATGTAAAATCTAATCCAACTGGACAAAATGTAGAAGAGGGCGTTAAGAAATTTAATCAAAATAGCCATGATGGTGTTATTGCAGTTGGAGGAGGTTCTGGAATGGATACTGGAAAAGGTATAGCCTTTATGTCCAAACAAGAAAGACCACTATGGGACTTTGAAGATGTTGAAGATTGGTGGACAAGAGCTAAATCTGAATTAATTTTTCCAATAATTGCTATTCCAACTACTGCAGGTACTGGTTCAGAAACTGGTAGAGCATCAGTTTTTACCAATGAATTAACAAAAGAAAAAAAAATAATATTTCATCCAAAAATGTTACCCTCTGTTGTTATATTAGATCCAGATTTAACAATACCACTGCCCTCAACACTGACTGCATTTACAGGTATGGATGCATTAGCTCATTGTCTTGAGGCATATTCATCAGTAAAATTTCATCCTTTATCACAGGGTATTGCTTTAGAGGGTATGAAAATGATTAAAGATAATCTTCTAAAAGCCTTTATTGATGGTTCTGATATAAATGCTAGAGCAAAAATGTTGGCAACATCTTCTATGGGCTCTATAGCTTTTCAAAAAGGGCTAGGAGCAATACACTCTTTAAGCCATCCCGTTGGAGCAATCTACAATACGCATCATGGTTTAACTAATGCTGTTTTTATGCCATATGTATTAAATAGAAATAAGGAAATGATTGAAAAAAAAATAATCGATCTGTCTAAATATTTAGGATTATCTAATCCATCATTTGATAGCTTTCTAAATTGGGTATTAGATTTGAGGAAATCTTTAAATATTCCTAATACATTAAAGGAATTAATTAATGATGACTCCAAGTTTGAATTAATGAGTGAAATGGCAATGAAAGATCCTTCAACTGCAACAAATCCAGTATCTCTAAATAAGAATGATTTTTTTAAATTATATCAAGATTCTTACAGAGGTGATTTAAAAAATAGTGTTAATTAATAAAAGAAAAATTGGCAAAACTGATATTATGGTATCAGAACTTGCTTTTGGAACCGCTCCTTTGGGAGGTTGGCCAATTGCTGTTACTGATGAAAGTGCTGAAAATTCACTAAAAGCAGCTTGGGATCAAGGTATCAGATATTTTGATACAGCTCCTTTATATGGTTCAGGAATGTCTGAAATAAGACTTGGTAATTTTTTAAAAACTCAAAATCGAGATGAATTTGTCATTTCAACTAAGGTTGGAAGATTAATTGTTGAAACTTCAAAATCTAATGCGGCAGAAAAATTTATTGGTTCACCAAAAGATAAAGATTCAAAATTTGATTTTTCTTATGATGCTACAATGAAATCTTTTGAAGAAAGTTTGTCTCGTTTGGGTTTAGAAAATGTTGATATTTTATATTTGCACGACCCAGATAACCACGTTGATCACTTTAATGATGCAAAAAAAGGTGCTGTTAAAGCATTAATTAAATTGAAAGACGAAGGAGTAGTTAAAGCAATTGGTTGCGGGATGAATCAAAATGAAATGCTCATAGAGTTTGCTAAAGAGGGATGTTTTGATTGTTTTTTACTAGCTGGAAGATATACATTAATTGACCAAACAAGTTTGGATCAATTAATTCCCATATGTGAAAAAAATAATATTTCACTTATACTAGGTGGTGTCTTTAATAGCGGTATTTTAATTAATCCAACTTCAGAATCATATTTTGATTATTCAAAACTTGATAGTAATTGGAAAAAAAATTTAATTGATAGCCTAGTCAGAAAACCAAAAGATTTTGAATCTGCAGAATACTGGTTGGGCAAAGCTAAAAAAATCAAAAGTGTATGTGATAAATTTTCTTTAGAACTTAAACAAGCTGCAATTCAATTTCCCTATACAAATCCGATAGTATCAAGTTGTCTTCTTGGTATGACATCTCCAACTCAGGTTTTAGAAAACATTAATTTATTCAACAAAAAAATAAGTTCAGAATTTTGGCAATATTTAATTGAAAATAATTTAATAAGAAAAGAAATTAAACTAAAAAACTTTAAAGTGTAGGATCAATTACCCAAGGGTTAAATTCATCATCTCCATAATCATTCAATTCACTTTTTGATTTTTCACCAGAAGCAACAGATATTATTTTTTTAAAAATTTCTTCTCCCACTTCATCAATTGATTTTTCATTATCCATTATTGAACCAGCATTTATGTCCATATCTTCCTTTAGTTTATTAAACATATTCGTATTGGTTGCTATCTTAATACTTGGTGTTGGTTTAAAACCAAAACATGAACCTCTTCCTGTAGTAAAGCAGATTATGTTTGCACCAGAGGCTACTTGACCAGTAACAGAAACAGGATCGTAACCTGGGCCATTCATAAAATTAAAACCTTTAATTGTAATTTTTTCTGCATAATCTAGAACATCTACCATTTGTCTACTTCCACTTTTAGCTACTCCACCAAGTGATTTTTCTAAAATAGTTGTAAGACCACCTTTTTTATTTCCTGGAGATGGATTATTATCTAAAGAACTGTCATTCTTTGCAAGATGATTTTTCCACCAAGAAAGTTGATCTTTAATTTTGTTAATATTCCTATCATTAATTGATCTTTCAAAAAGTAAATGTTCGGCCCCATATATTTCAGTTGTTTCTGATAGTATAGATGAGCCTCCGTAATCAATTAAAATATCTGATGCAATTCCTAATGCTGGATTTGCTGTAATACCTGAATAAGAATCAGAACCTCCACATTGTAATGCTACTACTAATTCTGATATAGGAATTTCACTACGCTTAATATCATTTAGTAATTCAAGTTGGTCAACAATTTTATTATATACTTTTTTTATGATTTGATTTGTACCACCTTCATCTTGAATATTTAAATATTCTACGTGATTATTTATTTGGTCATCATTATAAAGTGAAATTTGAGCACACTCACATCCTAATCCAATTATAAATACTTTCGCAAAATTTGGATGAACTTTGAAACCTTCAATTGTTCTATTAAAAACATTCATTCCATAACTAGAAATATTCATCCCACAGCCTGATGAATGTTTTAAACAAACAGCACCATCAATGTTAGAGAAATTTTCTTGTTTTAATTTTAAATTAATTTTATCTGCTATTTTTCTTACAACAGTAGCTGAGCAGTTAACTGTGCTTATTAGTCCAATATAATTTCTGGTACCAGAGGATCCATTATTCCTCTTATATCCTTTAAAAAAAAGATCATTTTTATTTTTAATTTCTTTAATATTTTTTGTATTTTTTTTAAATGTTCTATCAAATTCTGAAAAAATAAGATTGTGTGAATGAACATGTTCTCCAGGTTTAATATCTCTAATAGATTTACCTATTTTTTGACCATACTTAAATATATGCTCACCCTTTTTAATAGCTTTTAAAGATACTTTATGACCATAAGGAATATTGTTTATTGTTTTTATACCTATTTCTAAATCAACATTTATTGGAATATCCATTGGTGCAATACCAACATTATCATTTCGATTTAATTTGATTATATTGAACATTTAATATTATGTATAATATAGATTTATAAATTTTTAAATAATATAGAAAATTTTAATGATTAACTTTGCTTTATTGGGAACAGGAAGAATTGGGAAATTACATGCGTCAATTATAAATGCTCATCCAGAAGCGAACCTTAAATATGTTTATGATATTGATACAAACTCTGCCAAAAAAATTGCAAAAAAATATAAATGTGAAGTTGCAAGGACTGCAAAGGAAGCAATTTCTTCAGATCAAATTAATGCTATTTTAATTGCATCTGCCACACCGACTCATACAGATTATATTGCTTTAGGAGCAGAATTTAAGAAAGCTATATTTTGTGAAAAGCCAATTGATTTAGATATAAATAAAGTAAATAAATGTTGGCAAAAAATTAAAAAATATAAACCAACTATTCAAATTGGTTTTAATCGAAGATTTGATCCTAATCATAATAAAGTTCAAAGTGATGTTCTATCAGGAAAGATTGGAAGCATTGAAATGATTGTAATCACAAGTAGGGACCCTTCTCCACCTGGCATTGATTATTTAAAACAATCGGGGGGAATTTTTAGAGATTGTTCAATTCATGATTTTGATTTGGCACGATTTATTCTTAATGATGATCCAATTGTAGAAGTTTTTGCACAAGGTTCAGTAAATGTCTCAAATGATTTTAAGGTTACAAATGATTATGATACAACTATGTGTTTTATGAAATCTAAAAAAGGGGTTTTAGTTCATATAAATAATTCAAGAAGAGCTGTATATGGTTATGATCAAAGACTCGAAGTATTTGGAAGTAATGGTATGCTAATTTCTGATAATGTACCTAATAATGATATTAATTATTATAATCAAAATTTATCCTTTGCAAAAAAACCTATTAAAAATTTTTTTATCGAAAGATATAATGATGCTTATCAAATACAGTTAGATCAATTTATTAGATCAATGAGAAATAAAAAAAATACATTAGTCACTTTTGAGGACGGAAAGAATGCTTTAATTCTTGCTAATTCTGCTACTAAATCGGTTAAATCAAATAAAGTTGTAAAACCAAAATTTTAGTTATAGATAAATTTTATGAATGAACAATTTAAAGATAAGGTCATTATAGTTACAGGAAGTACACAGGGTAGTGGTGCTGAAACAGCTAGATTATTAGCTAGTAGAGGTGCTAAAGCAATTACAATTTGTGGTAGACAAGAAAATAAAGGTTTTGAAGTTAAAAATCAGATTGAAAAATTAGGTACTGAGTGTTTGTATATAAAAGCAGACCTTAAAAATGTGAATGATTGCAAAAAAATTGTTTCAGAAACTGATAAAAAATTTGGAACGATAAATTGCTTAATTAATGTTGCTGGGTATACAGAAAGAGGAACTATTCTAAGTGCTACTCTAGAAAATTATGAAAATAATTATAATATTAATACCCGTGCACCTTTCATATTGATGCAAGAGACAATTAAAATAATGATTAGAGATAAGAACAAAGGAACAATAGCAAATGTATTATCTATGGCAATGTATAGTGGTATGCCATTTATTGTTGCTTATAGTGGTTCAAAAGCTGCTTTAGCTACAATGACAAAAAATATTGCAAATTCTGTCGCTAGTTATCAAATAAGAGTAAATGCCTTAAATATTGGATGGACAGATACTCCAGCTGAACATGATATTCAAACAAGAGTGCATAAAAAAAATCCTAATTGGTTGCAAGATGAAGAAAAAAAAGTTCCTTTTAACAGATTGATTAAGCCAATCGATGTAGCAAAGGGATTAGCTTTTATGTGCTCAGAAGAATCCGGATTAATGACAGGTAGTGTAATCGATTTTGATCAAACAGTACATGGCTGGCATTCTTATTCAGCATATGAAACTAGAGTTTTGGATGATTCTCTACTAGGAGAATAATTAATCATTTATTTCTCAACCATTTTTTAGTTTTTAACTATAATTTATAATTTACACAAATTTAAATATTAATTAATAAACTAAAAATGGGAAAAAAAATAATTTCTATTAATGAAGGAAAATTATCAGAGTTTAAACTTCATAGTATTTGGCTTCGTGAAAGATTAAATGGGAATGAATTTGTAGATCAGAATAATCTACAACGTTTATATGAACCAAGCCTCTTAGATGAAAATCTATTTATAAATTCTCATAGTGTTAACGAAAATATATTAAATGTTGAATTTAGTGATGGAGCAAAAGGATCTTTTAATATCGATGATCTTTATAATGAAATTAATAATATTGATGTAATTCCTGAAAAAAAAATATGGAATGTTAGTGAACAAAATTTAGAAATTTTTGATAATAATAAAATTTTTGAGAATAAAAAGGAACTTATCAATATGCTTAAAGTATTTTATCAATATGGTTATGTAATAATCAAAAATACAAAAGCAGAAGAAAATGAAGTTATAAATTTTGCTGAAAAATTAGGCCCAGTCCGAGCAACAAATTTTGGAAAATTATTTAACGTTGTCTCAAAGCCTAATCCAAATGATCTTGCCTATACTGCATTAGAGTTAACATCGCATTCAGATAACCCATATAGAAAGCCTGTTCCTGGAATTCAACTACTTCATTGTATTGCTAATGAATCTACAGGAGGAGATTCAAGTTTAGTTGATGGTTTTAGTGTTGCAAATTTTTTAAAACATAACCAACCTGAATTTTATAAAGTATTAACTGAAACTAATGTTACTTTTAAATTTACAGATATTGATACTATTTTAGTTGATGAAGCAAAATTAATTGAACTTGATCATAATAATAACTTTAGACAAATACGATTTAGTGGAAGACTTGATTATGTTCCATTATTAGAGGAAAATAATCTTGATCTTTTTTATAAGGCTAGAAAATATATGTTCAAACTTTGTAACTCTGATGATTTTAAAATTAAATTTAGATTATATAAAGGAATGATTGCAATGTTTGATAACCTGAGATTATTACATGGAAGAACTAAATTTGATCCAAATACTGGTTTTAGACATCTACAAGGATGTTATATTGATCATGATGTCACTGAGGGTAAGCTTAGAAGGTTATTAAAACCCTAATTGACTTCGAAGATCTTTTCAGCAGGATAAAAATTTAATATTTTACTATACCAATTACTAAAATTATTTCTTTCAATTAATGAAACTGTAAAACCACCAAATCCACCACCAGTCAATCTAGCACCTAGAGCGCCACATTCAACTGATCTCTGAACAATTAAATCAACATCTAAAGTAGATGCTTCAAAATCTTTAGAATATGATTCGTGACTTTCATTCATTAATTTTCCAAACTCGTAAATATTATTTTCTATTAAATTTTTTTTTGCATTAATCACTCTATCATTTTCAAAAACTACATGCTTTGCTCTTTTTGCAATAGTATTATTGTCAAATTTATCTGATTGAAATTTTTCTTTTTTAACTACACCCAAATATTCTACACCAAGGTTTCTTTCAGCTTCTTGGAGTTCAGCAAATCTTTCATTATAAGAGCTATCTCTTAAATTTCGTTGTACTTCAGAGTCAATCAAACAAAATTTCCAATTTTCTGGAAAATTAATAAGATCGTATTCTAAATTCTTACAATTCATAAAAAATGCTTTGCCATGAATACCAATAGAAGAAACCATTTGATCCATTATTCCACCAGAAACACCTATATAATTAAATTCTACTTTCTTTGCTAATTTTGCAATTTCTGGATCTTTGATCTTTGTTTCAAAAAAAGTATTAAGAGCTTTTAGTGTAGCAACACACAATGCTGAAGATGATGAAATACCTCTTTCCAAAGGTATATCTGATGAAATATAAATGTATAAATATCGGGATGAAATCTTATTTTCTTCAAAAAAAATATGTAAACAACCTTTTATATAATCAGCCCACTCATTGTTAGTTGATTTTTTGAAATCATTGAATGCTTTTTTTTCTTTAAAATATTGAGAATAGACTATGAATTCATTAGTGTTGTTTTCAGCTATCTCAATTGTATTTTTAAAAGACAAAAGTGTAGGCATTACATATCCACCAGTATAATCGGTATGTTCACCAATTAAATTTACTCTTGCATGAGCACTTTCCTTTACTTCTCCGTCTATATTAAATATATCTTTAAAACTCATATAATGGTTCGTTATGACTCATCAAATTAATATATCTTTTACAAAAGAAAATAAATTAAAAATTATTCTTGATGATAAATTAGTAGATTCAAATTTAAAATTGTGTTTCTCATTAGTTTATTCAATAAAATCTATATCAGGAGGTGAAATAATTAAGCAAATTGGACGTTATTACGAGTTATCTATAAAAAAAAATACAATTTTATTAGATTTACAAATTCCTAAAATTGGTAACTTCAACCTTTCGTGTGGTCCGGAAGGTATTTTCATTATTGATACATTAAACAATAGTAAATTAAATATAAATGTTTCAGATTTGATATTTGAAAAACCAATTAAAAAGAAAACTTATGAAGATTTAAAAACAAAAAATTTTATACCTATTATTCCTGAGCCAGAAAAAATTTATTTACAAAATGAATTTTTAAATATTAAAAATAAAACATTTAATCTAAATACGGAAATTGAAATTATTTCTAATTTGCAAAATATTATTTCCAAATTGGATATTAATTTTACTTCTGAAAAAGGATTTCCAATTTTCTTTAAAAAAGATGATCAGTTATTAAATGATCAATATTTTATCCAGATAACAAAAGATAATATTGATATTAAATACAATACTTATGGTGGAAAGCTATATGGTCTTATATCTTTAGTTCATTTAATTGATTTCTATCAAACAAAGCTTCCAATTTGTACAATACACGATAATCCAAAATATCAATGGAGAGGAATGCATCTCGATTGTGCAAGACAATTCTATACTATTGATGAAATCAAACGTCTATTTAATTACATGGCATTATTTAAGCTTAATAGATTTCACTGGCATTTAACAGACAACGAAGCGTGGAGAATTGAAATTAAAAAATATCCAGATCTAGCATTAAATGGAGGATACAGAGGATATAATTTTAAAATACCACCATTGTACGGAAGTGGTTATGATAAATACGGCGGATATTACTCACAGGAAGATATCAAAGATTTAATTATATATGCAAAAAAATTAAATATTGAGATTATGCCTGAAATTGATTTGCCAGCACATTCTTGGGCATTACTAGAAATCATGCCAGAACTTAGAGAACAGTCTTCAAATATAGTTAGTGAAGATGTTGGTTCGTATAAGAATAATACCATAAATCCTTCCTTAGAAAAAACTGTAACTTTTTTAAAAGATATGTTGAATGAAGTAAGTGATATTTTCTCATATGATGTAATTCATGTTGGCGTTGATGAAAGACCAAGTAATGCGTGGGAAGGTTCTCCAGCAATTATCGAGTTTATGAAAAAAAATAATATTAAATCACAAGAGGAATATCAAGATTACTATATGAATTTTTTAATAGATTTTCTTAAATCAAAAAATAAAAGAACAGCTGCTTGGAATGAGGCGGCAGTGCCTCCTCATATCAATCATGGCGTAGGTGGAAGTGCTGGAAAAATTGATAAATCATGTTTGATCTTTTCATGGGAGCATTCAGATGTTGCAAAAGAAACTACAAATAAGGGATTTGAAACAATACTTTGTCCTGGTCAAAAAACATATTTTGATATGGCTTATAATAATTCAACTGAAGAAAGAGGAATATGTTGGGCTGCAACTATAGAAGTAAAAGATATTTTTGAATGGAACCCAACAAAAGATATAAATAAGTCAGAATTGATAAAAGGGTTACAAGGCCAATTGTGGTCAGAGACAATTACAGATAAAAAATTTTTTGATCAAATGATTAATCCACGATTAGGAACTTTATCAGAAGTTGCATGGAAAGGAAAAATTTCTAGAACTTGGACTGAATTTCGTTCAGCTTTATTAAATTCTATGAATTTCTTAAAAAAATTAGGCTGGCGATATCATAATTTTTAATGTTAAACTAAAAATAAATATGAAAATAGGTGCAGTTGGTTTTGGGAATAGAACGGTAAGTGTTTATAATGAATTTTCAAAAATTAATCCTAATTTTGAAATGGTTGCTTATGTAGATCCTCAACCAATAGGTAAAGAATTTGCTGAGAAACATAATTTTTTGCCAAAAAAAACTTATTCAAATTTAAATAAAATGTTAGATCAAGAGAAACTAGATATGTTAATGATTGGGTCTCCTAACCATTTACATTTAGATCATATTAAGTGTGGATTAAGAGCTGGACTAAAAATATTTGCTGAAAAACCTATAGTAATAAATGAACAGCAAACTTTCGAATTAGCAAAACTAATTAAAGAATATGGTAAGGATAGAATAATAGTTGGTTTAGTTTTAAGATATTCGCAACAAGCTAGATCTGTAAGAAAATTATTAGATCAAAATGCTATTGGAAATATAATATCGATTGAAGCTTCAGAACACATTGAGCCATCCCATGGTGCTTTTTTCATGAGAAATTGGAGAAGAAAACAAAAATATTCAGGAGGTTTTATGCTTGAAAAATGTTGTCATGATATTGATTTCTATTCGATGATAACGGCAAGCAGGCCTATGAAAGTTGCTAGTTTTGGATCAAGAAGATCTTTTATACCAAATAATCTTCCAGAAGGTTCTCATGAACAATATACAAAAGACAGACTAATAGGTTGGGAGTCAAAATCAAATGTTTTTGATAGTGATGCTGATATTGTTGATCATCAAGTAGCAATAATTGAATATGAAAATAATGCAGTGCTATCCTTTCATACTAATATGAAGGTCCCAGATGAATATAGAAGATTTGCAGTTATTGGATCATCAGGAATGATTGAGGGAGATTTTGTTAGAGGCTATATGAAAGCTCATGATGAGAATAATAATGTTTTAATCGATGAGAATTATGGAGCTGCATTTGGTAAAGAGGTTAAAGGTCATTATGGCGCAGATAGTTTGATGGCAAAAGAAATAAATAATTATTTACTTGATAATAATAACAAGTTACCTGTAGGAATAGTTGAATGTATGGAAGCTGGCATTATCGCAATGAAAATTGACGAAGCAAGAATTAATAAAAAAGTTATTGATCTCAGTGAAACTTGGGAAAGATTAGATAGTATAATAAATTAAATGAAAAAAAATAAATTAAATTCATATAACTCACAATATTTTTTAGCTTACATTCTAATAGCTCCAGCAGTTATATACCTTTTGTGTATAGTGGGATGGCCTTTAATAGAAACATTTAGATTATCATTTACTAATTCTAGTATAGCCGGTGAAGACTACGTTGGTTTTGAAAATTATGAAAAACTTTTATCTAGTTCTAAATTTAGTAAAATAGCTATACGAACATTTGTATGGACCTTTTTCTCAGTTTTACTAAAGTTAATAATAGGAATGATAGGGGCCGTTTTGCTCAACGCAAGTTTGAGAGGTAGATCATTCTTTAGAATTTTAGTTTTACCTCCTTGGGTTGTGCCGATTGCAATTGGTGCACTTGGTTGGATGTGGGTTTACAATGGTCATTTTGGAATACTATCTGGTATTGGAATTCGATTAGGAATTCTAGATGGACCATTTAGTTTTTTGGCTTATAAAAATAGCGCTTTTATTGCAACAATGGTAACCGACATCTGGGTTGGCGTACCATTTGTTACACTTTTTTTCTTGGCTGGTATGCAAGCAATTCCAAGAGATTTATATGAAGCTGCTTATTGTGATGGAGCTGGTAGATTTAGTAGATGGTATCACATAACACTACCTCAATTAACACCGGTAATTATAACTATGTCTCTAATTTCCGCTGTATCTACTTTTGTCTCTTTTGATATAATTTATATTTTAACAGAAGGCGGACCAAGAGGAGCAACAACAACTTTGATTATAGATACTTACAAAATGGCACTGGGTAATTATAAGTTTGGTAAGGGATCTGCTAGAGCAGTAATGATCGTAATTATGATATCAACGTTTGCGATTGCATATTTTTATTTACTTTCAAGAATAAACAAAAAGGTATCTCATGGATAAATATAGCTTACCTTTAAAAATATTTTTATATCTAAGCATAACTGTTTTTTTTATATTTATCTTATTACCCTTTGTTGAAATGTTTTACGCGTCTTTACGACCTTTAAAGCACATATTTAGATCTCCTTATCAATTTTATTCTGATGACCTATCTTTTTGGGCATATAGAGAAATGTGGAACACAGTTCCTCTTTTAGGAAGATATATTTTTAATAGTTTTTTTATGGCTATTACAGTAACTTTTTTTACACTTTTATTTGTAATTCCTGCTGCGTACTCATACGCAAGATTTAATTTCCCATTCAAACAAGGTAGTTTATGGGTTCTTTTGGCAGTAAATATGTTTTCTGGTGCGGTATTATTAATACCTCTATTTAAACTATTAAGATATTTTGACCTTTTAAATACATATTTTGCAATGATTGTACCAGGAATAGCATTTTGTATTCCAACTTCAATATGGCTATTGAAAGCATATTTTGAAAAAATTCCAGTTGAGCTAGAGGAGGCAGCATATTGTGATGGAGCTTCGAGAATGGATATTCTTTTCAGAATTATTGCACCATTGAGCACTCCAGGCATTGCTGTAACTGCTATATATGCTTTTATTCAAGCTTACGCTCAACAATTCCTCTTTGCTATAACATTTAATTCAATTAGAGAATATATGCCAATAGTATCTGGTTTAACTGAATTCATTGGCTACCAATCTGTGAAATGGAATGAAATGATGGCAGCTTCTATTGTTGGAGTATTCCCAGTTTTAATAGTCTTTATATTTTTACAAAAGTATATTGTAGAAGGTTTAACAGCTGGGGCTGTAAAAAACTAATATATTAAATAAATTCGCTTGATTGTATTCATATTATAGTGGTACGGTAGTAAATAATTTGGAGGAAACATGAAATTTTTAAAAACTACTTCAATCGCTTCTTTCATATTTTTTTTGTTTTTTGGTTTCAATGCAAATTCACAGGAATTACATGGAATTCTATGTGGCGGTGAAATTAGACAAGCGGATATGGATGTTGCAGCAGAATTCGAAAGTGCCAATCCTGGAGTTACTATTAAATGGGAAGCTGTTCCCTGGGGAACTTGTCAGGACAAAGTAATAAACTTGGCTATTGCGGGAGATCCTGTAGATTTAGCCTATGTTGGTTCTAGAACATTAAAAGGACTTGCTGAAAATGGTCATATCATTAATGTTGACATACCTCAGTCACAAATTGGCATGTATCAACCTGGTATTTTAAATACTGTATCTCACATGGGTAAGGTTTGGGGATATCCAAGAGCTTTTTCTACAAAAGCTTTATTTATGAATTGTGATTTACTAGAGCAAGCGGGTGTTGCATGTGAAGGCCCTAAAACATGGGATGAATTATATACAATGGCTGAAGCTGTTACAAATAATGTACCAGGTGTTGCTGGAATTGGATTAACTGGTAAGGATTTTGATAATACCATGCATCAGTTCCTGAATTATTTATACAGTAATGGAGGTCAAGTTATTGATCCTGATACCAATACAATTACTTTAAATAGTTCAAACGCAGTTGAAGCTCTTGCTTTTTATGGAAAATTAGCAAACGTAGCTCAAGAGGGTCCTTTAGCATATGAAAGATCTCAATTAAGAGATCTTCTTAATGATAAAAAAATTGCAATGTACATAGACGGCCCATGGGGACGAGGTACTCACAATGAAGATCTAAATATGAAAACTGTTAGAATTCCTGCTGGACCACAAGGTGAGCAAGGAACATTATTAATTACTGACAGTATTGCTGTTTTTAATAATACTGGAAATGAAGAGCTTGCTAATAAATTTGCAGCAATGGTTACTTCTCCAAAGTGGCAATATAAATTAGATACTGAGTGGGGATTAACTCCAATTATGCAATACGATTCAATAGGTAGTGAAGCACCTTACAATGATGACTATTGGATGATGTTTATTGATGCAATTGGAGATGGTGGACCAGAACCTCTATTTGTTGATTATAAAGCTTTTCAATCAGTTATGAATAATATGATCCAAGGAGCAATTCTTGGTGAAGGTGATCCAGCTGATTTAGTAGCTGAAGCTGCTGAAGAGTTAGAAGAATATAAATAATCATTTTAATATATTGCTAGGGCAAAACTTGCCCTAGCATCTAATGTAAAATTCAAATGAGTAAATTAACAAGGTCTTATTCCTCAAAAATTAATTCAATATTAAAGAAGATATTAAAAGAAGAAGAAAAAAAATTCTTACAGTGTGCTAAATTAATTAGCAAATCATATAAAAAAGGTGGGCAGTTATATATTTTTGGAACTGGACATTCTAGATTACTAGGAGAAGAATCATTTCACAGAGCAGGAGGTTTTGCCGCTGCTTGTCCAATAAGAGATGATGATCTAAGTTTTAAAAAAGGAGCAAGAAAAGCCACTGCTCTAGAAAGAACTCCAAATATTGCAAAAAAAGCTCTCGCTAAATATAAAATTACCAGCAAAGATGTATTAATGATTGTATCTAATTCTGGTGTTAATCATGCACCAGTTGAAGCAGCTTTAATTGCAAAGAAAAAAAAAATAAAAACTATTTCACTAACATCTGTTAAATTTTCTAAACAAGCTCCTCTATCTAAATTAAATAAAAGATTATTTGAAATAACGGATATATTCATTGATAATAAGATTCCACCTGGTGATGCGATTATAAATGTAAAAGATAATATGGTTGGGCCAGCTTCAACAATTACCGGTTCTTTTATTTTAAATTCTATTTTAATTGAAGTAGCAAATATATTAAAAAATGAAAAATTATTCCCATTCTATATCAGTGTAAATATGCCAAATGCTAAAAAAAATAATGATATATTAGAGAAAAAATTTAGTAAGATTAATCCTCATTTATAATTTTTCTAAATTTTTTTAAAAATTACGAAATTGCTATATAAGATATTAAAGTTAGATGACTGATCAAAATAAAGTTAGCGGGAAAATTATAAATCATAATTCTTCCTATGTTGGTGATGTATATTTCAACGAAAAAATTATCGACTTGAAAATAAAAGACCCTGTAGATTATGATAATATTATAATTCCTGGTTTTATTGATCTCCATTGTCATGGTGGTAATGGTTTTGATGTAATGGAGGGTACACAATCAATCATTGAAATGTCAAAGTATCATTTACGACATGGAACAACTTCAATAATGCCAACTACTTGGACTAATACATTAGAAAATACTATTTCAGCGTTAAAAGGATTTAATAAAATAAAGAAAGATAATGGTAATAATATCCTTGGAGTTCATTTAGAGGGACCTTTTATTAATCCTAATAAACTTGGCGCTCAACCAAATTTAACTGAGAAACCATCTTTAGAGTTTATAAAAAAAATTCTTGAAATTTCTGATGTAAAAATCATTACTTTAGCTCCAGAAATTGAAGGAATGCAAGAATTTATAAATGATTTAGTGGACTTAAATATTAAGATTCAATTTGGTCACACTTTGGCAGACTATGATTGCTGTGAAAAAATTATGAAAGATCATGAAATTGGTTTTACACATTTGTATAATGCTATGTCTGGTAATGATCATAGATCCCCAGGAGTTTTATCAGCTGCTCTTTCAAAAGGAAAATATGCTGAAATAATTTGCGATAATATTCATGTTAGTAAAGAAGCAATAAAAATTGCAAAAAAATGTATTCCTGGTCTGTATGCAATAACAGATTCTATTAACGCAAGTGGACTGAATGATGGAGAATATATTTTTGCAAAAAATAATATAAAAAAAGAAAATCATTCAGTAAAAATAAAGTCTGACGGTACTTTAGCAGGAAGTATTGTTACTATGGATCAAACTTTTAAAAATTTAATATCAATGGACTTTTCATTAGAAGAAGCAGTCACTTTGACTAGTTATAATGCTTCTAAATATTTGAATCTAGAAAATGTTGGTATAATTCAAAAAAATTTTTTAAGTAATTTTCTTATTTTAGATAAAGAATTTAATCTTAAAGAAGTTTATTTAAGAGGAAAAAAAATTAATGTCTAGTTCTCAAGTTTTATCCGAAGCACTCTCAATTCCAAATAAAATTAATCATTTTAGCTTGAATGATAAAAATAATTACCAAGAAATATCAAATTTAATATCAGAAAAAAAAATTGATTATGTTGTTACTGTGGCAAGAGGTACTTCAGATTGTGCAGCTCTTTATTTGTCTTATATGTTTGCAAAATATCTTGGTTTACCAACATATAGCATGCCTCCATCTATAATAACTTTGGAGGAATCAAAATTTGATTTTTCGAGAGCATTAGTTTTCATTATTTCTCAATCTGGAAAAAGTGAAGATTTAGTCGAATGTCATAAAATGGTACAAAAAATGGGAGCTAAGACCATATTAATAAGCAATAATTTAAATAGCCCTATTATAAAAACATCCAATTATTTTTTTGATATAAATGCAGGAGAAGAAAAAAGTGTTGCAGCAACAAAAACTTTTGTTTTGTCTTTATTGATAATTTTAAAGCTTGTTTTTAATACTCTTAATAAAAAAGATATTAATCAGCAAATTGAAAAGCTAAGTGATCATTTAATTTTAGATAATCAAAATCAATGGAATCCAAATATATTAGATAAATCGATAAGTAATGGATTTATAATTAGTAGGGGCGTTGGATACGCAATTTCTAATGAAATATCTTTAAAGTTTAAAGAGCTATGTCAAGAAATGATAGAACCTTTTAGTAGTGCTGAAGTAATGCATGGCCCAAAAAGCTTGATAGAAAACTCATTCAAGTTATTTACTATATCACTTAGAGATAAAAGTGGGATGATAGTAGCAAAAGATTCTAGTCAAATTATTTCACTAACTAACCTTCACTATGAAATTACCTATGATGAAAACTCAAATACAAAATTAAGATATAACACTAGTCAAATGATAGAGTTAGATCCAATAATATTACTATCAAAATTTTATCCATGGATTGTTAATTACTCATTTGAAAAAGGATTAGATCCAGACAATCCTAGATATTTAACTAAAGTAACACAAACATTTTAATTTGAATAATATTGATATAGCAATTATTGGTGCAGGCTCTGCAGGAAGTATAATAGCTAATAAACTTATTAGTGAAACTAATTTTAATATAGCCCTTATTGAGGCTGGACCTAAAGATAACAATCCTATTATTGACGTTCCTCTTGGTTATGGAATGACATTTTATAATAAAAAAATTAATTGGAACTTCTATTCAAAAAAACAAGATAATTTATTCAAAAGGCAAATATATTATCCGAGAGGTAAAGTTTTAGGTGGCTCTGGCTCAATAAACGCAATGGTGTATGCAAGAGGATTGAAAACAGATTATGAGAATTGGGGTAAAAACAAGGAATGGAGTTTTGAAAATATAAAAAAAGTATATAGTTCTATGGAGCAACAAATAAATGATGATAAAGAATTTCTTACAAAAGAGAAGATTCCAGTAAATAATGTAAGCAAGCATCATCATCCAATTTTAGAATATTTCTTTGATGCTAGTAATGAAATTGGTATTAAAAAAAATATAAATTTAAATACATCAACCGAAAATCAAGTAGGTCATTATAATATTAATACATACAATGGTACTAGACATTCATCATCAAAGGTTTTTTTAAAACCTGTATTAAAAAATCCTAGACTAACTATATTAGAAAATACTCAAGTTAAAAATTTAATAATTAAAGATAAAAAAATTACTGGTATTAAAATTCAAAATAAATCAATAGAACAAATAATACACCTATCTCAAGGAGCAATTTTATGTTCTGGCTCAATAATGACACCTTACTTGTTAATGCATTCTGGTATTGGTGACAAAGAGCATTTAAAAAAATTTGATAAAGAAATAATAATTGATAATTCTAATGTTGGAAGAAATCTTCAGGATCATCTTGGGTTAGATTATTTATTTAAAACTCATCATCATTCACTAAATAAATCGTTAGGAACTTGGCCAGGCAGAATTACTTCTGTGTTAAAATATATTTATAATAGGAAAGGACCATTATCACTAAGTATTAATCAGTCTGGGGGATATGTAAATTGGCATTCAAAACATCATTATCCCAACTTACAGATTTATTTTAATCCGTTAACTTATTCTATCACTCATAGAAATAAAAGACCTCTGCTAAAAACTGACAAATTTAATGGTTTTATTATTGGTTATAATTCTTGTCGACCAAAAAGTTTGGGTAGAGTTGCATTGAACTCTCCTAATTTTGATGATGCACCAGTGATTGACCCAAATTTTCTATCGCATGAAGAAGATATATATGATGTTAAATGTGCAATTAATTTTTCTAAAGTTTTGGCGAATACAAATAGTATAAAAAAAATAAGAAATGAAAGTGTTACGCATGATTTATTAAATGCCACTGAAGAAGAAATGATTGATCACTTTAAATCTAATGCAGTTTCTATCTATCATCCGTGTGGTACTTGTAAAATGGATGAAGACCCCAAAAAGGGAGTTGTTTCTGAAAGATTAAAAGTTCATGGAATGGAGAATCTTTGGATTGCTGATGCATCTGTTTTTCCAAATATTACTTCTGGCAATATAAATGCCCCTGTAATGATGCTTGCTAATCTTGGAAGTAAATTTATTATTGAGGATTTAAATAAGATTTAATTTATGAAAATAGTTAAACTTGAAACGTTCACAAAACCATATGTAAGTTTTGTAAAAATAACAGTTGAGGATGGTTCAATTGGTTATGGTCAAATGTCAACTTATCATGCAGATATCACAGCTCAAATTTTTCATAAACAAGTAGCACCTTGGGTTTTAGGAAAAGAATATTTTGATTTTGATGATTTAGAAGATTTTATCTTTGAAAGAGAACATAAATTTCCTGGATCATATCTTTTACGTGCTATTGCTGGGTTAGATACAGCATTATGGGATTTGAAAGGTAAAATTGAGAGTAAACCTGTAGTTTCATTGATAGGAGGGTCTCCAGGTAATTTAAGAATTTATGGTTCATCAATGAAAAGAGATATTACACCAGATGATGAAGCAAATAGATTTAAAAAACTCTTTGATGAAAAAGGTGTTAATGCATTTAAATTTAGAGTTGGCTCTGAATGTGGAAGAGGGATTGATGAATGGGAAGGAAGAACGGCTAGTATAGTAAAAACAATAAATTCATCTTTAGATAAAAGTGTAATTAAAATGGTAGACGCTAACAGTTGCTATAACTCTAATCAAGCAATAGAAATTGGTAAACTTTTAGAAGACAATAATGTTACTCATTTTGAAGAACCTTGCCCTTACTGGAAACCAGAAGAAACCAAAAAAGTTACTGATAGTTTGAGTATAGATGTTACTGGAGGTGAACAAGATTGTGATTTAAGAGTATGGAGAGATATGGTTAAGAGAAAAATTGTAAATATTTTTCAACCAGATGTTATGTATATGGGAGGATTAACAAAAGCTTTAAAGGTTGCTAAAATAATTGAAAAGGGAGGGTTTATATGCACTCCTCATACTGCTAATTTATCTTTAGTAACAATTTGCACTATGCATTTTTTAAAAGCAATAAATAATGCAGGCCCTTATTTGGAATTTTCAATAGAAGGAGAGGATTATTATCCTTGGCAACAGAATTTATTTTTAGGTGAACCTTTTAAAATATCCAATGGAATGGTAAAAATTAACGATACTCCTGGTTGGGGAATAGAGATAAACCCTGATTGGTTGAGTGAAGCTGAATACAAAAAATCTGAAATATAAAATAAATACTTTTAAATTTTTAAAACTAACCTTATAATATTTATAGGAAAAAAATATGGCTACATATGAATGTAAAAGTTGTGGAATGTCTGTAAACGCAACATGTGCAAAATGTAATGCACCATTAGTAAATGATAATTTAACTAAAGATGATGGAAGTATTGTGCAGATCTCTAAATGTCCTAATGATCATGGTAAAATTAAATCTCCTTTATGTTGTGGTCAGGATATGATTTGCACTACTTAAAACATTTAATTCTTTATTTATTATTTTTTAATTCGAGTATTTCATGATTAAAAATATAATTTTTGATTTTGATGGTGTCATCGTTGATAGTGAAGTATTGGCTTCTAAAGCATTTGCAAAATATTTTAAAAAATTTGGTTATTCTTTTAAGGAGGAACAATTTTATAAATATGCTGGAAATAAAACTGTTGAAGTAATAAATTTATTATCTGCTAAATATAATATTGAAAATAAAAAAAAATTTACAAACGAAATATTTGAAATTGTTTCCGAGGTTTATTCAAAGGATTTAAAACTAGTTCATGGGGTAAAAGAATATATTAGTAAATCAGATAGAAATCATTACATTGGATCAAATAGTAATAAAGATAGAATTTTGGATGGTTTAAAGATTGTAGGTTTAGATAAAGCTTTTCTAAGAAATCA
>CACEMP010000004.1 GCA_902560675.1 uncultured Alphaproteobacteria bacterium
ATCAATTGTAAACGATACATCATATGGTCTAGGAAACTATGTTCAAACACAAGACAAAGAAAAAGCAAAAAGAGTAGCAAGAAAATTTAGGTCTGGAGGTGTTTATATAAATGGATATAGTGCTGATCCAGGAACACCTTTTGGAGGTTACAGACAATCTGGAAATGGAAGAGAAGGTGGGGATTGGGGTTTGGAAGAATATTTAGAAATTAAAACTGTCTGTGGATGGGATTGATCTAAACTTTAATATTATTAAAGTAATTTAATCTACCAATTATTTCATCTCTTTCAATATAATATCCTTGCAGATGTCTATTCCCAGAGTTTGGGTCAAATTCAGTTCTACCATGTAGTACTCTTCTATTATTAAAACAAAAAATATCACCTGCTTCTAATCTAAAATCAATTTTAAATTTTTTATTTTGTAGAAGTGATGCAAAATATTGATAGGAGTCGTAAAATTTTTTCATTTTTTTAGGCTCAACATCTACAGCACCCATTGCGGCCATACTAAATCTAATATCATTGTAATCATTATCTTTCGTTAAAGTAATTATTGGTGAATGAAGAATTCTGACAGCTTTTTGAGTATAATCTGTATCTTTAAATTTTACATACGTTTGTGTTAAAATTTTAAAAATATCTTTTTCATTTTTTTTTAAATAATTTGCAACTGCAAAACCATCTACAACAGATGATAACCCACCATTAGCTTCATTTACTAAACAATGAAGAAACTGATAACCTGGAGCATATTCAAAATAAGGTAAGTCGGTATGATTCCTTAATGCATCTGCCGTATAAGCAGTGTTATTGGGTTTTGGTATATTAATTACTTCAAATGGCGTTCCAAAAAATGTTTCTCTATGATGGCTTATTCTATTTAATATTTTGAATGCTGATTTTTTCCTAGTTGGAGCATTTTTAATTAAAGCAAAACCATACGTATGAAGTAGATTTAGCCATTTACTTAAATATTTATCATTTTTAATTACACTATTATGATCAATAATGATTTTCTTTAAATTTTTTTTTAGTTTTCCATCCCATAAAACATAAGGTGATTTAAATTTTTTTTTATTTATTTCAGTATAACAATGATCTCTTAACCATTTTAAATTAAATTTACTAGTATGATCACCTTCACTCCAATCAATATTGAGTCTATTTTTTTCAATTTTGTAATTTTTAGGAAATATATTTTTACTTACAGTTAAAATATTAAATACTCTCATATTTGCAGTAGGATGTATAGCTGTTGGGCAATTATCTCTTAACCACATAAAGTGATATTTACTTTCAAAATTATCTTTCCATACAATACTTAAGTGATCACTCTTTTTTTCTAATTTTTTTACATGATATTTGCTACTCATTTTGAAATATGTATATCTGAATAAATTATCTTAGTATATTTAATTAATTAATGAAATCGAAAAATAATAATCTGTTAGGAATTTCTTTCATGTTGTTTTCGATGTTTTGTCTTAGTATAAATGATATCACTTATAAATATTTAAGTTTTCATTTTCCTGTATGGGAATCAATATTCTTCCGAGCACTAAGTGGAAGTATTATTGCAACTTTCTTAGCAATGTATTTTGGTTTTAATAAACTAAAAACTAAAAAACCAGTTGGACATGCTGTGAGAGCTTTATCTGCATCTGCATGTGTTGTATTTTATATATACGGAATTAATAATTTAATGTTATCGGAAAATATTGCCATTGCACATTCTGCTCCCATTATTGCAGCATTTCTTGCCGTACCAATACTTGGTGAGAGAATTGGGATTT
Source organism: uncultured Alphaproteobacteria bacterium (assembly GCA_902560675.1). Lineage (GTDB taxonomy): Bacteria > Pseudomonadota > Alphaproteobacteria > HIMB59 > CACPNW01. Next base: position 1,797 of record CACEMP010000004.1, read on the forward strand.
TTAGAACTACTGCAATATTAATTGGTTTCATCGGTGTATTAATTATTGTTAAGCCTGGTACTGACTTGTTCAAATTAGAAACACTCTATCCTCTAATATCTGCAGCTTTTATGGCTTCTGTTTATTTATCAACTAGATCAGTGATGAGCACTGACTCTAGTGTTGCTATTGTATTTTATTACTCTTTTGCATTATTAATTACGTCAATGATATTTTTCCCAGATAATTTTATTATGCCAAATGGAATTCAATTAATTTTTGCTATGAGTTTAGGTGTGATGGGATCACTAGGACATCTATTTATGTCTCAAGCAGCTAAATATGCAGACGTTGCAATAACCTCACCCTTTGAATACTCATCTTTCATATTTGTTGGAATAATGGGTTATTTAATTTATTCCGAGGTCCCAACTTTCAGCATTTATTTAGGAGGAACAATAATTATAAGTACTGGCATATTTATAGCTTATAGAGAAAGAAAAAATAGCTAAATTAAAAAATTATTTCTTTTAGATTTTTCTTCTTATTTTTTTGATTTCTTATTTTATTTAAAATAATTTTTTTACCTCCACACATTAAAAATTTATTATCAATATCTTCATCTTTTAAAGGGTTATTTTTCCCTCCTTTTATATGTGATATTTTTTCAATCAATTTACTTCCATCATTCATTATTACTTTAATTATATCAGGATACCTAGGATTATAATCTTCAAAATTTTTTGGTACTTTGTAAGTGACTAGTTTTATCTTTCTAGTCATATGTAAACTTTGTTTATTTTTCGAAATATTTAAACTTCTTAAATCAAATTTACCATTAATAAGAGCAGTTGCTAAACAATAACTCAATGAAAATCTAGCTTCTGTAGAATTGTTAGGTATATGAAATTTCGATACCCTGAACCAGGGTTCCGGAAATTCAATAGTAATAGATTTAATATTTTTTTTTATAAAAATTTTTTGATTTAAAATTAACCCTCCTTGTATTACTCTTTGAGAATAACTGCAAACTGGCCAAAACTTTATAAAGTTTGGATATTTAATTACAGAATTTCCAAAATCTGATTTTTTAAAATTATTATTTAATTTTTTAGAAAATTTACTACCATACAATTCAATAAATCCTCTTTCAATATTCCAAATATCCTGTTTCGCTGTCCCTCCATTTTTAGCAAGTAAGGCTGATTGCACTCCTGCCTGGGCAGCAAACCCAATATGAAAAGCTTTTGTATCTTTGCCAAATTGTTGTTTTAAACCAGATGAAAAACTTGTTGCAATAGAAATTGCATTTGCCATTTGAAACGCATTTAATTTTAACACTTTAGATACTGCGGCAGCAGTGCCAACCACACCTATTGTATTTGCAGAATGCCACCCTTTATAATAATGATCATAAGTAAGTGATTGTCCCAATTTTATTATTAATTCATATCCTACCACCCATCCATGATATGTTTCTTCAATTGAGATATTTTTCATTTGGGCGATAGATATAAGGGCTGAAAAAATTGGGGCACTAGGATGAGATCCTGCTACGTATTCGTAATCATCAAAGTCTATAGACGCTGATCTGACTCCAAGTAAAAAACATGCAGCAGAAATAGATAATCTTTTTCCTCCTCCAAAAATCATAATTTTTCCTGAATTATTATTTTCTAAACAGTATTTTAAGGCAACCTTTGATTGTTTTTCTTTAACACCTGATAATATACAAGCAAGGGTATCTATGAATGCATTTTCTGCTCTTTTATAAGTTGCCTTATTTATTTTAATTTTTTTTTGTGATGCCCAATTACAAAATTTTTTGTGAAAACTCATTTTTTAAATTTTGCAATCATTGTAATTTCTTGTTTTTCATTAAGTATTCTTCCAATAATTTCATCTTCTGCATTTTCACCAATTTCTAAAAAGAAATTATAGTTGTATACAAGAGGCGCTGTAGCTTTATATTCAAAAGAATTGAACTCAATCTCATTTTTTCTTGCAAGATTTAAAAGATAAGTTGCTTGAAGAGGTGCATGGACTAATAATCCCATATGTCCCTCATAATTTTTTGTATAATCATTATCATAATGAATCTTATGTCCATTAAAAGTTAAAGCAGAATATCTAAATAGCAAAGTTGATGAACTAAAAATTTCTACTTTATCAATTAAATTTAATTCATCTTTTATTTTAGCAGTAGTGGAGTTTTTATTTATTTTTTCTCTATAAACAGCAGTTTGATCTTCTGATACTATTAATTTATTTTTATTTAAATATTCATGATTAATATTCACGAAACATAGATTGCCTGATCTACCTTCTTTAAATTCAATACTTGAAATTGTTGAATTTTTTTCAATTTCAGATCCAATTTCAAATTCATCAAATATTTTTATTTTACCACCAGCCCACATTCTAATTTTATAAGGTAACTCTGGTAAGAAAATTCCTAATTTTGTATTTCCATCTTTGTCTAGATCATTTATTGAAGCTACTTCTGGGCATAAGCATAAAAAAATTCCCTCAGGCACAGTTTGATCACTTAAACAATTTTGATCAATTGTTTTTTTTAAATGATCAACTAATCGAGGAGTAATAATATCACTTCTTGAAATTTTCTTTCCAATCCAATCTTTATAATTATTCATATTTTATTTACTCGAGTTTACTTATAAATTAATTATTAGTATAATTTATATTTTTAAAAAATGAAAAAAACATTTGACTTTATAATAGCAGGAGGAGGTTCTGCTGGCTGTACATTAGCCTCAAGATTATCTGAAAATAAAGATATAAAGGTATTATTAATAGAAGCGGGGGGGTCAGGAAAAAGTTTATTCACTCAAATGCCCGGTGGTAACGGATACATTTTTGGAAACCCTAAATTTGATTGGGGTTTTGAGTCAATACCTCAACCTTCTTTAAATAATAGAAAAATCTTATACCCTAGAGGTAAAGGACTAGGAGGATCCTCTCTTTTAAACGGTATGATTTACATGAGAGGTGCTCCGGGTGATTTTAATAGGTGGAGACAAAAAGGCTTAGAGGGCTGGTCATATAATGATGTATTGCCATATTTCAAAAAATCTGCCTCAGCTTTTCATAGAGAAAAAAATGAATATCATTCACATTCAGGTCCTTTAAAACTTACACCAGCTGGTAATTACAATTCTATAGATAAAGCATTTATTGACGCATGTGTTGAAGCTGGGGCAGAAATTAATAATGATTTTTACAATGGTAATCTAAATGGAGTAGGCCGATATGATGTTAAAGTATGGAATGGCAAAAGACAATCATCTGCAGAAGCTTATTTGAAATTTAAACCTAGCAACTTAACAATTTATAAAAATACATCTGTAATAAAAATTTTAATTGAGAAAAATAAAGCTAAAGGATTACTTTTATCAAATGGTGAAGTTTATGCATCATCAGAGGTAATTTTATCTTTAGGAGCATTCGGTAGCCCCAAATGCTTAATGTTATCAGGAATCGGACCAGAGGAACATTTAAAAGAAAAAAATATAGATTTATTAATTAATTTACCTGGAGTAGGTGAAAACCTTCACGATCATCCTGTTATGCCAATGAATTGGGCTTTTCAAAACAACAATTTAAGTTTCTCTAAATATCAAAGGATTGATAGAGCTATTATTGTTGGATTAAAATATATTTTATTCAAAAAGGGATTAGCTGCAGCTCCTTTTTGGTCAACAAATCTATTTCATGCAATAAGAGAAAAAGAAATGCCTGAAATACAAGTTTTCATGACACCTATGTGTTTTAAAGAAGAAAAAGATAACTGGTATATGAGTTTAGATAATTTATTAAATTTTGGTTCATTATTTTTTTCTAGAGGTAAAAAAGCTTTTCCAGGATTACACTTTCAAATAAATTTATTAAGACCAAAGAGCACAGGAAGTGTAAAACTTAAAAGCTCAAATCCTAATGATGAACTTAATATAAATCCAAATTGGTTCATCGATCCATCTGATATGGAAGATATGATCGAAGGAATGAAACATACAAGAGAAGTATTATCAAAACCCAGTTTAGCTAAAATTGTTTCAGAAGAATTACTTCCAGGAAAAAAAAACAAAAGTGATCAAGATTTAAAAGAGTCAGTTCGAAATCATGTACAAACCGGCCATCATCCTGCATCTACTTGCGCAATGGGTTCAAGTAATAATAAAATGGCTGTACTTGATAATCAACTTAAAGTTAGAGGAATAGACAATCTTAGAGTAGTGGATGCTTCTTCTTTCCCAGATATGATAAGTGGTAATATAAATGCATCTGTAATAATGTTAGCAGAAAAAGCATCAGATATGATATTAAAAAATTAATTAATCACAAATAAGTTGACCAATGAAAATATTTAAGTTTAAATAAATTATGTCTGAAATTTATACTTACAAATTTTATGCAGGAAATAGATGGCATGAACCTTCTTCTGGAAAATATTTTGAAAGTGAGGATCCATCTATAGGAAAAGTATGGGCAAGGGTCCCTGATTGTAATGAAAAAGATATTACTCTTGCAGTAACATCTGCTAAACATGCTTACTATGACGGTCCTTATGGTAAAATGCATCCAGCAGAAAGAGGAAGAATTCTAACTAGAATTGGAGATATAATTTCTAAAAATGCAGAACGTATTGGGCAAATAGAAACTAAAGATAACGGAAAACTTCCAAAAAATATTACTCCTTCTTTAACTAGCTGGCAAACTGAGAGTTTTTATTATTATGCAGGTATGTGTGACAAGTATGAAGGCAGATTAATACCTTCAGAAGTTCCAAATATGCATAATTATTTAAAATGGGAACCGTTTGGAGTTGTTGCACTTATTCTTCCTTGGAATTCGCCAATTGGAACATTAATCTGGAAATTAGCGCCAGCAATAGCAGCAGGCAATACTGTTGTAATAAAACCCTCAGAAAGAGCATCGTGCTCTACATTGGAATTAATGAAAATTTTAGAAGAAGCCGATCTACCCGAAGGTTTGATTAATGTTGTTACTGGTTTTGGTCCTACCACTGGTGCGCCTCTTATTGAACATCAAGATGTTAGGATGATAAGTTTTACAGGTGGAACAAAAGGGGGTAGTGCAGCAAGTTTAAGCGCATCTAAAAATGTTAAACCTATTATTATGGAGCTAGGAGGAAAATCACCACAAATTGTATTTAAAGACGCTGATTTAACTTTATCAGTAAATGGAGTTGTATCCGGAATCTTCCCAGTTTCAGGTCATAGTTGTATTTCAGGATCAAGGATACTAGTACATAAAGATATAAAAGATAAATTTACTCATAATTTATTAGAAGTTGTTAAAAGGGCTAAAGTTGGTCACCCAAATGATACTACAACACAAATTGGCCCTATAGCAAATAAAGAGCAATATGATTTTATTTTATCTAAGATAGAGGCTGCAGAAAAAAGAGGTTTAAAATTATTAATTGATGGAAGAAAAGATCAAAAATCTGAGGGATACTACATTGGTCCAACTATTTTTGATAATGTTCCAAATGAAGATGATTTAGCTCAAAATGAAGTATTTGGACCTGTCGCCTCAATTCAAACTTGGGATGATGAGGATGAAGTAATTAAAATTGCAAACGATAGTATTTATGGTCTTGCAGCAGGTATTTGGACTAAGGATACTAATAAAGCTATACGATTAGCCGATAAGATAGAAGCCGGAACTGTTTATATAAATAATTATTTTAATGCATCTACTCAATCACCAGTTGGAGGCTTCAAGCAATCAGGATACGGTCGTGAAAATGGATGGGAGGGAATGCAAAGTTACATGCAGACTAAATCTACTTGGCTAGCTACCAATCCATCTCAACCAAACCCATTTTAAGAAGTAATTATTCTTTCCAGTTTGGTTCTCTTTTTTCTAAAAAAGCTTCAATACCTTCCTTGGAATCATCATGTAACATATTTTCCGTCATTACCTTTGAAGTAAAAGTATATGCGTCTTCTAAATTCAAATCTTTTTGTTTGTAAAAAGCTTCTTTACCAATTTTAATAATATTAGAAGATTTAGAAGATATTTTTTTAGCAATTTGAAATACATTTTCTTTTAAACTATCTTCTTCAAAGACATCATTTATTAAACCAATCCTCAATGCTTTATTTGCATCTATAAGATCTCCAGTGAGAAGCATTTCCATTGCTTGCTTTTTACCTACTGTTCTTGATAATGGAACCATTGGTGTAGAACAAAATAATCCAATATTAACACCAGGAGTTGCATATTTTGCTCTGCTACTTGAGTAAGCTAAATCACAGCTAGAAATTAACTGACAGCCTGCTGCAGTAGCAATACCATCAACCATAGCTATAACTGGTTTATTATTTTTATTAATTTTCAGCATAAGTTGAGAGCACATTTGAAATATTTTTTTAAAATAGCTTTCTCCTTTGTCATTTTGCAATCTTTGTGAATTTAAATCTTTTAAATTATGTCCTGCACAAAAAATGTTACCTTTTGATGATAAAATAATTACTCTTACATCATTATCTTTATCAGCAATGTCTAGCGCTGATGTTAATTCATTGATCATGTTTTCACTTAAAGTATTTTGGTTTTTCTGGTCATTAAGAATAATATTAAAAATATTATTATTTTTTTCGGTTAATATTAGATTAAAATTCATTTAATTGATTTGAATTTCAACATCTTTAGATAGTGAATTAGCGATAAAACAATACTTATGCGATCTCTCTTTCATCTTTTTCATTTCTTCATCAGAAATATTAAAATTATCTTCAAATAATATAGCTGGATTTAGCTCTATTTTGTTGACGTACATTCTCCCCTCTGCATTTTTTCCTAAATACGAAATTGCTTTATCTTTATAATTAATAACTGGCCATTTCATTTTTGCAGCTAAAGCTAAGAATGTCATCATAAAACAACTACTTACAGCTGCAGCTAGTTTTTGTTCTGGATTAATATTAGTTTCGCTCCCTCCATAATCTGGAGATGATCCCGCATCAATAGATACATTTTCGTTAAGTATTACTTTGTGATCAGTTAAATATTTTCCAAATTCGAGTTTTTGATCTCCTAACTCCCACTTTAATTCGATTGAATGACTCATTTTAAGAATAATTAAAAGGTAGTGAGCACACTTTACCTTTTCTCTCAATATTGTCTGGTGTTAATACGATAACATCCTGCCCTTCATTCCAATAATCTTTATCAACCATTGATAGCCCAATATTGGTTTTTAAAAATGGTGAATAAATGCCAGAGGTGATGTTACCAATTTGAAATCTATTTTTTGAGTATACAGGAAAAGGTATTGAGCACGGAGGAGTCGGGGATCCATCAAAAGTAATCCCTTTTATTTTTTTTTCTATTCCATTTTTTAATATTTTTTTTAATGCATTTTTTCCAATGAAATCATGAGATAAATTTTTACAATAATTATCAAATCCACATTCAATTGGATTATTTTCTAAAGTAAATTCATTACCATAGGATAATAAACCACCTTCTATTCTATCAATTAAATTTGGACATCCAGGTGAAATATTAAAATCTTTTCCTGCTTCCCAAATAGTTTCCCAAAGCTTTTTTCCTAAACTAAAACCTTTAAGATAAATCTCAAAACCATCTTGTTTGCTATATCCTGATCTTGCAATTATCTGCTTTGTTCCTTCAAATTCAAAAAAAGAAAAATGAAAGAATTTTAATTTTTTAATTTTTTCACCAAATATTGATGACATTAATTTTTCTGATTTTGGTCCTTGAATTGCTAGTGGGTAAATATCTGGTTCTATAATATCAACTTTAAAATTTCTTCCTACAGCCAATCCTTTTGCCCAAAGGAGAACATCTGAGTCTGCAACTGATAACCAATATTTATTTTCACTTAATTTTAATAGTACTGGATCATTTATCATTCCTGCATTTTCATCAATCATTGGATAATAGTAACATTTACCAATAGGCATATCTTTTATTGATCTTGGAGACATGAGTTGTATCAATTTTGTGGCATCCTCTCCTATTATTTGAACTTGTCGTTGACATGAAACATCCCAAATTTGAGTATCTTTAGATAAGTGCCAATAATCTTCTTCTACTGTTGCTTTATATGATTTTGGAAGGAGCATATGATTAACTACAGTAAAACCACTTACACCAGCTTCAATTACTTTCTCAGTATAGGGAGTTCTCCTAATACGTCTAGACATGTTTAATCCTGAATTACTCATTTTATTTAGACCACCATATTGAGTACCCATTTGGAGAAATAATTAGAGGTATGTGATATTTTTTAAGAGGATCTTTCATTTTAAATTTAACACTGATTGAATTAATTATTTCACTAGTATTTCTAAAATATTTACCAGAATTAATTATCATTTCATAATCACTTTCACAATCTTCTTTCGTTAATTCAAATTCTTTGAGCATTCTTCCAGAACTATCTGTTTTTTCTTCTAAAAATACAACTTTGTTATTATTATTTTCTTTATAAATAACAATTTCTACATCACTTGCATGCGTACCATCTATTGAGTTTAGTAAATGTGTAGAAAAAATTGCCATAACTTACTCTATAGAAGCTTTATCTCTTTTATCACTAACGGCAGCAACTATTGGACTTATAACACCTTTGGCTTTAACATTTACACATGCAGTTTTACCACTTTCTAACGCTCTTTTTAAAGCGGGGCCTAAATCTTCTCTTTTAGTAACTAATTCTCCATGCCCTCCAAAACCTTCAAAAATTGAATGAAATGGAATATCTCTAAAATCAGTTGCAAAGTGTTTCCCGCTTTCAAATAACCTTTCTTGTTGTTGAGAAATACAGTCAAGACCTCCATTATTATCTATAACAACAACAATAGGTTTTTTTTCTTGAAATGCAGCTTCAATTGACAATCCACCAGATAAAAATGCACCATCTCCACTTATTAAAACAACATTAGATTTAGGATTAAGATTTTTCGCTGATATTGCAAAAGGAACTCCAACACCTAACATACTGAAAGTACCTGGGTGCAATATACCTCCAAGTTTTTTACCTTTTGATCCAGCAATATTAATCGCAATCTCAGACCAGAAATGTGTGTTACCACCATCAATAACCAACCAATCCTTTTCAGTTAATATTTCTTGAACATCTAAAGCTAACTGAAGAGGATGAATTTTTCCACCATTTTTTTTGGCCTCTTCAGTTTCTTTATTTAAGTCATCTAATGTTTTATCGATCCAATTTTTTTTCTCTTTTTTATTCTTATCAAACCATTCATTTTTCAATTTCCATTTACTGTTTTTCTTTAACTCAATGAGTTTATTAAAAAAGACTCCGGGATCACAAAGTAAGTTAATATCCGCAGCTCTATTTAATTCTATTTCTTCATGAGATCCATTAATACAAACAAGCTTAGTACTTTTTGGAAAAAGTGGAGGATTACCAAAATTCATTTGATTATCAAGACGTGCACCAATCATAAGAACCAAATCTGATTCATGGAGAGCCATTTTTGATGGGGGATATTGATGAATATCTGCCAGACCCATGTATGTATCTGCCTCTTCCCCTAAAAGCTTTTGATGATATGGTATATTAAATATTGGAATATTTAATTCAAAACCAGCTTGCTCCAATTTTTTTTCTGCATTAGACCACCAAACACCATGCCCTCCAATAAAAACTGGTTTTTTAGCATTAATTGCAAGATCAAATATTTCATTTAAACTCTCAGGATCGGGCCAAGCTTTGGCTAAAGGTTTTTTCTGATGAGTAAATGGCCTTTCTTCTAAACCTGCATCATCTGCAAATGATGAAAACATTATATCTACTGGAACACTTAAATGTACTGCACCTGGATAACCATTTGTTGCAATTCTATAAGCTTTATCTACGAACTCTCTTATTCTATTACCATCTGTTATACTGGCACTGTATTTTGTTAAAGGTGCTGCAATAGATACATCATCTATTTCCTTAAAACCGCCTGCTCCTTGTCTTTTTAAGCTGCTTGATCCAGTTAAAAAAATAACAGGGGATCTTTCACCCCAAGCTTCCATCATTGAAGGTACTGCATTTGCAAAACCTTCTGGTCCAACAATACAAACAGATGGTTTTCTTGATATTCTTGTGTGACCATCAGCTAAATGGCCAGCAATTTGTTCATGAGGACAATTAATTACATCAATTTGACACTCCATAAATCCTTCAAGTGCTGGATTACAAAAACCTCCAGAAAGTGTAAAAACATTATCAATACCTTTGTCTCTAAGAGCTCTTGCAACTAATGCCCCACCTCTAATCTTTTTATCACCCATTTTAATACTTTATATCCTTAAAAAATTTCTCTGCTATAATTTTTTTATCAACTTCATTTATATCGGTTAATCCCACTAAGCCAAGATTTGTACTTAACTCTTCTTTAATTAAGTTAATGATTCTTCTAAGACCTTTTGCGCCATCTGCACCAATGGCATACATTAGAGGTCTGCCAAACATAACAAAGTCAGCTCCCAGAGCTAACGCACGTAAAATATCACTACCACTTCTAATTCCACTATCAAAAAGTATTGGAAAATCGCCTCCCAAAGCTTTTCGTATTAATGGCAAAGCATTAATAGAAGCAGTAGCACTATCTAATTGTCTTCCACCATGATTTGATACTTGAACTGCATCAGCACCAGCATCTTTAATTTTCAAAGCATCTTCAGAATTCATTACTCCTTTGATTATTAATTTTCCTTTCCAAGCGTCTCGAACCCTTTTTAGAGTATTCCAATCAGTTGCCCCTCTACTTTCTTTTCGTCTAAAAACTTGATCACCACTTTTGGAGGTAACATAATTCATTGGTTGTGGAGCGCCTTTAAACAAAGTTGTTAAGCTCCATTGAGGATGTAGTGCAAAATCTAAAAATTGTTTTGGGCCAATTTTAAATGGATAACCAAAGCCATTTCTATCATCTCTGGCTCTTCTTGAAAGAATAGGAACATCAACAGTGAGAATTAAAACCTCATACCCTACGCCTTCTGCTCTTTTTAATAATTCCATAATAAATTCTTCACTTTGAAAAATATATATTTGCATCCACGAATGTCCTTCTGAAAAAGTAAACATATCTTCAAGCGTAGTACTAGAAGCCATTGAAACACATGTTGGAATATTATTATACGCACTTTCTTTTGCTATCATTTTATCTGCTTCAGGCCATGAAAGATTTGTCATTCCCATTGGTGCAAATCCAAATGGATAATCAAAATGAAAATCAAATATTTTTTTACTTAAGTTTCTATTCTCGACATTTCTGAAAACCTTAGGTTCAAGTCTAATTTGATCTAATGCTTTACTATTAATTTCAGCAAGTTTATCATCTCCTGATGCTCCATCAATGAAATCAAAGACCAATTTTGGTAATCTCTTTTTTGATAACCTTATTGCATCATCTATTGTATGGATTTTATTGCTAGCTTTAATGAGATCATTCATTTTAATATTTGTATTCTAATATAATTTATAATTCTATTATAAAATATACTAGTTTTTTGAAATACCTTTCCAAGGTATAGGGCTAGATGGAATATCCTCTTTCAAACCTCTTTGTATTTCGCCTTTCTCATCATACATTGGTAAAGTACAAATTTCACCTTTTTGCAGACTACCATCATCACAACTAACATCTACTATTGTGTCTGGTCCAAATTTTGCATTATCCATATGAACTATAGCAACACCACAAACTTGAAATGGGGACCATGTACTTGAAGTTACAATTCCAACTTTTTTATTATTAATAGAAATTTCAGAATCAACCAACGCAAAGCTATTTTCCACTCTCATACCCCATGTTAAACAATCTTTGCTTGCATTTAGTAAATAATCTTTTCCAATAAAATCCCCTTTATTAAAATCTATAAATTTTCCTAATCCAACAGCAAATGGAGATCTGTCTCTTGTAAAATCTCTCCCTGCAGATAAGAGACCTGCCTCAATTCTTCTACATCTAAATCCTGGTGAGGCTGTTAAGATCATTCCCATTTCTTCGCCTTTACTGAGTATTAAGTCTCCAATTTTTTTTGAATCATTTTCTGGTCTTAAATAAATTTCCCAACCCAGTTCATTCGTAAACCCTGTTCTACTTATAATTACTTTTTCTGAAGCAATTGAAGTTTCAATCCAATCAAAGTAATTAAAATTATTTTTTAATGGTTGATCAATTAGTTTTTCTAACAGTTTTAGAGATTTAGGTCCTTGTATTTGACTTACCCAAACATTTGGATCTTTAATTTCAACATCTAAATTTTTCGAATGAGCTTTGTACCAACTGTATAAATGTCCATCACCTTGAGCAAACCAAAATTTATTTTTTTCTAATCTCAATAATAATCCATCTGAAATCATCCCTCCATCATGGTAGCATGCAAATTGATAGGAGCATCGTCCTATTTTTACTTTTGAAATATCTCTAGGAAATATTTGTTGAAGTAAATTTTCAGCATCTGGTCCAGATATTTCGTATGGATGTTCACCTGTATGACGTAAAATTATTTCTTGTCTAGCTTTCCAATACATTTCATCTGCTGTAGCATGAGATAATTTTTCAAGTGTAAATCTCCCATCAGCGTAGTTAGTATATTCTGGGTTGAGTGGTAACTCCTGATAAGTAAGAGGATGTATTTTCATGGGTCTAGCCAAATCTAGAGATCTACCAGTTTCTTTAATAACTGGCTTTACAACAAATCTGTAATTACTAACTAAATCTCCCATAAAATTTATTCAACTTATCACAAAATAATGAAAAAAAAATTTTAAAATAAATTCTTAATAGCTTCAATATGTCGTGGCTTTACCTCACAGCATCCACCAACTAGAGTAACACCTTCATTTAATGAATTTAAAACAAACTTTTTATATTTTTCTTCTCCAAATTCTTCATTTCGAGTTCCAAGTAACTCTACGGGATCAATATAATCATAATGTCCTTCAAAACCTTCTGAATTAAATTTTTCTTCATTACTAGTAGGCAATTCTTTAAATAAATTCATTTTATAACCAAAAGGAAGCTTTTGTTTATTAAACATAGGAATACTCAAATTAACAATTTCAGGTGATACGCAGGCAGATACTATGCCACAACAATCAAATTTTTGAATAGTTTCAAAAAGTTCATCAAGACTTTCTCCAGATGGTAATTTTCCATCGTAACGTAAGTGTACACCTACAAGAACTTGTTTATTAAATTCTTGTGAAGCTTCTAAAGCAATTTTTATTTCTTTGATGGAACACAAAACATCTAAGTAAAAAATGTCGACGTAATCTTTTAATATTTTTGCAATTTCATGAAAATAATTAAACATGGTTTCATCAGTTTCAAAATGTATTGGGGAATATGTATTACCTTGATTTGGCAATGAGCCTGCAACAATAACTTTTTTATCACTTTCATTTTTTGCTTTTAATGCTAGTGCTCCAGCAGATTGTATTCCAAATTCAAATCTATCAAGTAAATTATATTTTTTTAATAGTCTTCTTCTAACACTAAAATTTGAAGTAACGATTAATTGTGATCCTGCATTTATAAAATTTTTGTGCATTTCTACTACCATTGGGTGATTATTTTCATCTAATAAAGCTTGTGCAGACCAAAGATCACCGGTTGTTTCTAAACCCATTTCCATTAAAGTTTGACCTGAACCTCCATCAAAGAGATATTTCTTATTTTTTAAAAACATTTTTTTGGAAGATTAGAGGAAAAAGTGTGGCGCATTTAAATGCGCCACAAAGAAAATTAATATTTTATGCAAACCACCAACGTTCAGAAAGTTTGTTACCATCACTTTCCCAGTTACCAGCAACATCTTCACCGTGCGCAAGTTTTTTAGAACCAGCACCAACATATTGGTTAAATGCATAGACAATTGCACCACCATCGTAGTTACAAAGAGCTTGTGCTTCCCAGTACATTGATTTTCTTTTTTCTGCATCAAGTTCTGATCTAGCAGCTCTAACAAGTTCATTGAAACGAACAGTTGAATCAGTTTGAACTAGATTACCCCAAGCAGCTTCATTCCACTCAGTATCATCTGTGAATGCAGCAGACCACATCATATCTTCTGTAGGTCTTCCACCCCAAGAACTCATACTGAAACCTTTAGTGTTCCATACGTTACTCCAGTAACCATCTTCTGGTTCTTTTTTAACTCGAAGATCGATACCACATTCTTGAGCAGATGCTGCTATTAAGTTAGTTGCATCTGTACATCCTGCATAAGGAACCTCAGAAGTACTAATTTCAATTGGTCCACTTACTCCAGATTTTTTCCAGTGATAAGCAGCTTTATCAGCATCGAACTCTCTCTGCTCTAAAGCATTGTTGTGGTAAGGGTGAGCAGTTGAGATCGGGTGATCATTACCAACTGTTCCATATCCTAGCATTATCTTATCAACAATTTCTTGTCTTTTGATTGCAAACTTCATTGCCATACGAACATCAAAATTATCAAATGGCGGCACATTTAATCTCATTGGAGCTGTATAATGTGCATATCCAGATGCTGCAGTAATTTCAACATTTGGATCTCTTGTTAGTAAATTTGCAGTTCTTAAGTCAACACCGTTCATCCAGTCTATTTCACCATTCAATAATGCCGCTTGTCTAGTAGCAGGATCATTAATTCCGATTACTTCAACTGAATCAAAGTGTGCAACACTATCACCTTTGAAATAATTTGGATTTCTTTTTCCAAATTTTGCTCCAACACCTGGATTAAATTCATCCATAATGTAAGGACCAGTTCCAACAGTAGATTGAGCATCAACAACTCCATCTTTTGTTGGTTTAATCATAATGTGATAGTCAGTAGTTATTGCAGGCCAGTCAGCGTTTGCACCTTTTAGCTTGAAAATAACTCTATCATTTCCATCAGCAGAAATTGTATCAATTTGAGATAACAACCCACCTGCTGCTGAAGCGGTGTCTGGATTCATGTGATACTGATAGTTAAGTACAACGTCTTCTGCAGTCATTGATTTTCCATTATGGAATTCAACTCCTTTACGAAGATTATATACCCAAGTTTGAGCATCATCAGATTCAATTGACTCAGCAAGCTCTCCAACAATAGTATGGTCTGAGTCAACAACCGTTAAACAGTTTTGATATGACCAAGCTGTAGCTTGCATGAATGAACTTTGATAAGTTGCAGGATCAAGTGTATCTGTAGTATCAGCTGCACCATTACCCCATCTTAAATGTCCGCCTTTTTTTGGAGTAGCAGCAACAGCTTTATCAGCGAGTGATAGTGCTATTGGTAAAGTTACACCAGTTGCAAGAACAGACATCATGAACTGTCTTCTGTCAATTAGCCCTTTAGTGAGCTTTGAAGACTGCTCTTTAATATATTTGTCTATTTTCTTATCTTTCATTTGTCCTCCCTTTTATTGAACAAAAACCTATATTTTTGTTCATTATTTCTAGAAATTTAACAAAAAACAAACTTAAGTTAATTAACATACAAACATATAAATTATTTAAATTCAACGGATAATTTATGAAATTTAGGTTGCATAATGATCTAATTAAGTAATAACAAAATTAAAATATTTAGGAGGACAATATTAGCCAAATTCACCCAATATTTAGAACAATTTTTTTAAGAATTGGCCTTGGATTAATTACTGTATTCGCTTTTTCAGTAATTATTTTTAGCTGTTTTTCTTTTTTGCCAGGAGATTTTGCAACTGAGATTCTAGGACAATCAGCTACAAAATCGTCCGTAGAGGCCCTTAGATCAGAATTAGGTTTAGATAAACATCCAATCCCAAGATATTTCGAATGGTTGTCCAATGTATTTCAGGGAGATTTTGGAAGTTCTTTCTCAGGCAGATCAAAAGTACAAGGTGATCAAGGTGATAGATCAAGACTTGTTGTGGAACTAATTATTCCCAGACTCAAAAATACACTTTTTTTAACCGGAGTAAGTGCTCTTGTAGCTATTCCACTGGCATTACTTCTAGGTATTTCAGCTGCCTTATACAGAAATAGTGTTTACGATAGATCGGCAACTGGTTTTAGTTTAATTACTGTTTCTTCTCCCGAGTTTTTTACTGGATATATTTTTATTCTTTTATTAGCTACCTTGTTTCCAGTTTTTCCTACTATAGCAAATGTCAATGAGGACACATCCTTAATTGATAGGTTTTATTTAACTGCTTTACCTGTTTTTACTTTAACGCTTGTAACAATGGGTCATATGATGAGAATGACTCGATCTGCAATAATCAATATTTTATCAAGTGAATATATCGAAATGGCAAAATTATCTGGCGCTACCAGATATGAAGTAATTGTGAAACATGCTTTGCCTAATGCTTGGGCTCCAATTGCTCAAGTAATAACTATAAATCTTGCCTACATGTTAATTGGTTCAGTTGTTGTCGAGTTTGTATTTAATTATCAAGGCATAGGAAGATTAATGGTTGGATCCGTTTATAATAGAGATATTCCTGTTGTTCAGGCTTGCGCTTTAATATTTGCATCAACTTACGTTATATTAAATTTACTAGCTGATTTAATTGGCATAATTTCAAACCCTAGACTTTTGTATCCTAAATGAGTGAAAATACACAATCATATTCAGCAAAAGGTGAAGTTAGTAATATAACTAAAAGAAGAACTAGATTTGAAAGAATTAAAATAGCATTTTCTAAAGCTCCTTTATCTGCTTGGTTTGGAATGATTGTTCTTTCTATCTATCTTATTGCTGCATTTTTTGCTCCTTTTATTGCGCCACATGGTGAGGCTGAAGTTTTCCCAGTAGCATATGCGCCATGGGGTGGAGAACACTTATTAGGAACAGATCAAATTGGAAGAGATATTCTTTCTAGATTAATATTTGCTTCAAGAAATACACTAGGAATTTGTTTTTTAGCCTGTACCATTGCTTTATTTATAGGAACAATATTTGGAATAATTGCTGCAATAGATAGAAGTTACATTGATCAAATTTTAAGTAGATCTATTGATACTTTAATGGCAATTCCCGTAATGATTTTTACTTTTATACTTTTATCTGTTTTTGGGCCAAGTAACTTAAACTTAATTTTAATTCTAGGGGTATTAGAATCAACGAGGTTTTTTAGAATTTCAAGATCTGTAGCTGTTGGTCAAGTTGTATTAGAATATGTTGAGGTAGCTAAATTAAGAGGAGAAAAACTTTCTTATATAATTTTTAGAGAAATTTTACCAAATATAGCATCTCCACTAATCGTAGAATTTGGAGTGAGATTCATTTTTATTATTTTCACAGTTTCAAGTTTAAGTTTTTTAGGCTTAGGAATTCAACCGCCAGCTGCTGATTGGGCTGCAATGGTTAGAGAAAATGCAATTTTAATTCAATATGCCCAATATGATATTACTGCAGGATTAACACCACTAATACCTGCTGCAATAATTGCTTTATTAGCTCTTGCAATTAATTTTGTTATTGATTGGTATTTATACATAACAAGCGGATTAAAAGATGACATCAAATAATAAAAAAGAACTTCTTTTAGAAATGAAGAATATTCATATTGATGGATTTTCAGATGAGAGATGGCATAAAATATTAAAAGGTGTTGATCTAAATTTATACAGAGGTGAGATTTTAGGTTTAATTGGAGAAAGTGGTGCTGGAAAATCGACTATGGGAAAAGCAGCAATGGGTTATACTCAACCAGGTTGCAAAATTATTAAAGGTGAAATACTCTTTAATGGCACAGATCTTGCAAAATTGACGGAATTCGAAAAAAGAAAAATATGGGGTACGAAAATTTCATATGTTGCACAATCGGCTGCAGCATCTTTTAATCCTGCACACAGATTAATGGATCAAACCATTAGTGCAGCTAATAGAGCAAAGATAAATCCTACTGAAGTTTTAAGAAAAGATGCAGTGCAACTTTATGAGTCACTGCAACTACCAGATGCGGAAAATATTGGTGAGAGATATCCCCATCAAGTCTCTGGAGGCCAACTACAAAGAATTATGACTGCTATGGCTATGTCACCAAGACCAGAACTAATAATTTTTGATGAACCAACAACTGCTCTTGATGTAACTACTCAAGTTGAAGTTTTGTCTGCTATGAGATCAATAGTAGATAAATTTAATACTGCAGCAATTTATATTACTCATGATTTAGCTGTAGTTGCTCAAATGGCTGATAGAATTAAAGTTCTTAGATATGGAGAAGAAGTTGAAGAGTCTGAAACGAGAGAGATGCTCTCAAACCCTAAAGAAGAATATACTAAATCACTATGGTCAGTAAGATCACTTATCAAGCCTGAAGAAACGAATGAAGATTATATGTTGTCCATTAAAAATATTGATGCAGCTTATGGCTCATCAAAAGTTCTGCATAATGTTTCTGTTAATATTCCTAGAGGTAAAACTGTAGCAATAGTGGGAGAAAGTGGATCAGGAAAATCAACAACTGCAAGAGTGATAACAGGCTTACTGCCTCAAACCAAAGGAGAAATAATATTTGATGGAAAAAAATTATCTCCAAAACTTGAGCAAAGATCAAAAGAAGAATTAAGAAGAATTCAAATAATTTTTCAAATGCCTGATACAGCAATGAATCCTAAACAAACTGTTGATGAAATAATTGGAAGACCAATTGAATTTTACCATGGAGTAAAAGGAAAAGAGCGTGAGGCTAAAGTAATTGAATTGTTAAAAATGATTGAATTAGATGAATCTTTTTTAGATAGACTGCCATCTGAATTATCAGGAGGTCAAAAACAAAGAATTTGTATTGCTAGAGCTCTAGCTGCTAATCCAGATCTAATTATTTGTGACGAGGTTACTTCAGCATTGGATCAAATTGTTCAAGAAGGAATTTTAAAACTCTTACAAAAACTTCAAAAAGATCTTGGAGTGACTTACATTTTTATTACTCACGATATTGCTACTGTTAAAGCTATTTCGGATGAAATAGTAGTTATGTATCAAGGCGAAGTAGTTGAGCAAGGCTTAAAAAGTAAAATTTTAAACCCTCCATACCCTGATTATACTGAGTTGTTGTTATCATCAGTTCCAGAAATGGATCCTGATTGGCTAACAAATCTTTTAAATAAAAGATCTGATTAATTTTGAATATTTTCAAAGCAATTTTTAATTTTTTTATCAGTAAAGAAAGCATATTTAATAATCTTGAGGCAAGAAAGATAATGATAGATGAGAGCAACTTTAATAAAATGAATTTAACTTTAGGAAATACTTTTAAAGTTAATGAAAATATCAAAATTAAAAATTTTAAAGAAAAAATTATAAAAGACAATCTAACGGTAGTAGTTACTAATAATAAAGGTAAAACAATTGGCTATATTACAAAAAATGAATTAATTAATTATTAAATTTTATGAAAGTAAATTTAAAAAATAAAAATTATGTAATTTCAGCTGCTGCAGATGGTATAGGTTTTGCAATTGCTAAGAAGATTATCAGTGCAGGTGGAAAAGTATATATTTCTGATATTAACAAAAAAAAAGTTAATGAAATAAATAAAAAATATAAGAATAAAATTTATGCAACAGCTATGGATTGTACAAATCCAGCTGAAATTAAAAATTATTTTCATAAAATAAAATCTCTTAAAAAAATTGATGGTCTAATAAATAACATAGGAATAGCAGGTCCAACCAAAAGTCTCGAAAATATAAAAATCGAAGAATGGGAAGAGACAATAAATACAAACTTAAATAGTCATTTTTATTATACAAAATATTCTATTCCATTCTTAAAAAAAGCAAAAAAATCATCAATAATTAACCTTTCTTCAACTGCGGGACTTTATGGTTTTGCTCAACGTTCACCTTATACTGCTAGTAAATGGGCAATAATAGGTCTGACCAAAACTTTAGCAATGGAACTTGGTAAATATAAAATTAGAGTTAACGCAATTTGTCCTGGATCAGTGGAGGGAGATCGAATGAAACGAGTAGTTGATGCAAAAGCCTCTTTAACAAAAACTAATCCCAAAAAAATAAAACAACAGTTTGAATCAATGGTATCTCTACAAACATTTGTTAATAAAGAAGATATTGCTTCAATGGCTTTATTTTTATTAAGCGATGAAAGTCAGAATATATCTGGTCAGGCTATGACAGTAGATGGAAATACTGAAAGAATGAATTAGTGTCTCAATACACTGATTATATAATAATTGGTGCTGGTTCAGCTGGTTGTGTACTAGCAAATAGACTATCATCTCATTCAAAAAATAATGTAACTTTATTTGAAGCTGGCCCTTCTAATAATACTTGGAAAGTTGATATGCCAAGTGCATTACTTTATGTAATGCATGACCCAAAATATAATTGGAAATATTATACTGAGCCTGAACCTTATTTAAATAACAGATCTTTATATTGTCCTAGAGGTAAAATGTTAGGCGGTTGTTCCTCTCATAATGGAATGGTTTTTGCTAGAGGTCATAAAGAGGATTTTGATAGATGGGAGTCTTATGGTTTAGATCAATGGAGCTATAATAAAGTTTTACCGTATTATAAAAAACTAGAAACATGGTCTGGAAAAAATAGCCTAAGAGGTAAAAACGGCCCATTAAAAGTAAATAAATCTCAAATAGATAAAAAGTTTCCATTATTTAATGCAGTTCTTAAAGCTGCAAAAGAAGCTGGCTATAATATCTTTGATGATTCAAATAGTACTAATAATGAAGGATTTGGTACATTTGATGTAACAATTGATAAAGGAGTTCGGCAAAGTATACCAAAAGCTTATTTAGATCCTATAAAGAACAGAAAAAATCTTCAAATAATAAAAAAAACATATGTAAAAAAAATAATTTTTAAAGACAAAGTTGCAATAGGAATAGAATATGTAAAAAATAATAAGACACATTATTTTTATGCAAATAAAGAAGTAATACTTAGTGCAGGCTCAATTAATTCTCCAAAAATACTGCAACTCTCAGGAATAGGTAATGCTGCACATCTTAAAGATTTTGGAATTCCCATAATTAATGATTTAAAAGGAGTTGGTGAAAATCTTCAAGATCATTTAGAAATATATATTCAATATAAATCAAAGAAAAAAGAAACATTATATGATTTATCAACCAATTTTATTTCTCAAGGTATTGAAGGAAGCAAATGGTTTACTTTCAAGAAAGGTAAATTAGCTCACTCACACTTAGAGTTAGGTGGTTTTGTAAAAACAAATAAAAATTACTCACATCCAAATTTACAATTTCATTTTTTTCCATCATTAGTAATCAATCATGGTTTAACAAATCCTGAATTTGATGCTTTTCAATTTCACGCATGTCCTAACAGGCCAAAGAGTAGGGGGTTTGTTAAAATAAAGTCAAATGATTTTAATATATCACCTCAAATCCAATTTAATTACTTACAAAATCAAGAGGACTTAATTCAAATGAGAGACAGTGTGAAAATTGCAAAAAATATTTGCTCTCAGAAATCACTCTTAGATTATGTTGATTACGAAATAAGGCCTGGAATTGATATTAAATCTAATGAAGAATTAGACGAAATTATTAGAAACACTGCTGAGTCGGCATATCACCCCTCTTGTACTAACAAAATGGGTACAGATCATTATTCAGTTGTTGATCAAAAAACAAAAGTACACGGCATTGAAAATTTAAGAATTATTGATGCATCAATTATGCCTGATATTGTTAGTGCCAATTTAAATGCTAGTGTAGTAATGATCGCAGAGAGAGCCGCTGATTTTTTGATAAATTAAAACAAAAACTTAGACCGTTTCTAGCCTAAGTATATTGTTGTTATTTATTCTTAAAGTAAGGAAAGTCATATATTTAAGGATGAAATAAACCTTAAATAATGTCTAAGAATTAGATAGATTTTCTTCTGAGTGTCCAACCGTATCTTTCACTGTAATAAGCCTCAATTCCTTCAGCTAAATTAAGATCGTAGTTGGAGTCTATAGATCCCTCAAGGACCTTATTCTCAATTGAAATCTGTTCTAAACCTTCTTTTTGGTTATTGATATTTTCTGTTAATTTACTATTCATAATTTACAATATTTACATTTATATAAAAGTTATAAAAAAAACTAGTAAATAAGTCATTTCTAATGTAAAGATAATTACTTGATAAAATTTTAATTTGTAAATTTTGTAAATGAATATAGAAGCTGATATAAATTTAGGTCCAAGATTAAAAAAACAAAGGATTAACAAGGGTTTTTCCCAAGCTAAACTATCTAAATCAATCGGAATATCACCAAGTTATTTAAATTTAATAGAAAGTGGGAAACGTAAAATACCTCTTTCGTTGTTAATAAAAGCTTCCGATGAACTAGATTTATCAATAAAGGACTTCTCTGCAGAATCGAACAAACGACTACTTTCAGATGTTATGGATGTTTTGAGTAATGAAATTTTTGATGATCTTAAAATTACTAACCATGACACTAGTAATTTTATTGGATCCAATCCGAACATTGCAAAAGCATTACTAACAATAAATGATTCATTTAAAAGTTATAAAGAAGATATGCAGAATCGTCTTGAAACAATGGATGTTAATTCTGGCACTATAGAAAAACCAACAAGACTACCAGTTGAAATAGTTTCAGATATTTTGCAAGAGAATAAAAATTATTTTCATGATCTAGAAATAAGTTCAGAAAAATTAAGAAAAGAAATAGGACTTAAAATAGGTCCAAATATTGGATCTGGCTCAAAACTAACACAGTATCTTCAATCAAAGCATGGTATCAAAGTTACAATAGTAACGATTGATCAAGATGAAAAAATAGTCAAACGCTATGATGAAAAAAGTAAAACTTATTATTTGTCTGAAATGCTAACATACACTTCAAGAAACTTTCATTTAGCTTCTCAAGTTGCTTATTTAGAAGCTACTGACATTATAAATAAGGTAATCAAAGAAAATAATGTTGAGTCGGAGGAGGTTGTTCCTTTGCTTAAACTTTCATTATTAAATTACTATGCAGCCGCATTTATGATGCCTTATGATGATTTTTTAAAAAGTGCAAAACTTCACAGATATGATGTAGAAATTTTAATGCACCATTATGCATGTAGCTTTGAGCAAGTTACTCATAGACTCACAAATCTACAGAGACCTGGTAATGCTGGTGTTCCATTTCATTTTTTAAAAACAGATATTGCAGGAAATGTTTCTAAAAGATTTTCTCTTTCAGGAATCCATATTCCCAGGCATGGAGGATCATGTCCAAGATGGAATGTTTACACTGCATTTTTAAATCCAGGAAAGATTCACCCACAAATTTCAAAAATGCCTGATGGAAAAGTCTATTTTTGTATAGCAAGAGCATTTGAAAAGGGGATTGAAAAACATGGCATGCCAAAAAGTTTTGTTTCTATTGGCTTAGGATGTGACATGAAATATGCAAAAGATTTGGTTTATTCTGAAGGAATTGACCTTACAAATAAGAAATTACAAATGCCAATTGGTGTTTCTTGTAGAATTTGTCCGAGGGTCGAGTGTCAACAAAGAGCATTTCCACCAATCGACAAAGAGTTGAAGCTTGATATCAAGTATAGAGGAACGTCTCCATACGTAACGATTTAGATCTTTACTAACATTTTCCCTATATTTTTTCCATTAAGTAAATCAATAAATGCTTTAGGAGCATTTTCTAAACCTTCATAAACTGTCTCTTTAAATTTTATTTTGTTATTTTTTAACCAATCTTTCATATCGGTTTCAAATGGCTCATTATCATTTTCATGATCAAATATTAAAAATCCTTTTATGGTTAATCTTTTCACAAGCACATGAGCCATATTTTTTAAACCACTTGGGGGTGATGTTACATTCATTTGAGATATTCTGCCACAAATGACAATTCTTCCAAAGTTTTTCATTCTGAATATTGCAGACTCTAAAAAATCACCACCAACGTTATCAAAATATAAATCAAAACCTTCTGGACATATTTCTTTAAAATACAGAACAAGATTTTCAACTTTATTATAATTAAATGCGTGATCTACATTGAGTTCATTTTTTAACCACTTAACTTTTTCATCAGAGCCAGTACTTGCATAAACAGTGCAACCTAAATTTTTAGCAATTTGACATACTGTAGATCCAACACTACCACCAGCTGATGAAACAAGTACGGATTGTCCAGCTTTCAATTTCCCATAATTAAATAGACCTATATAAGCTGTTTGTCCTGTCATACCTAATGGACCTAAGTAAGACTGAATAGGTAAATCTGTAGAATGAATTTTTTTTATTTGACCACTATTACAAACAAAATTATCTCTCATTCCAAAATTGCTAAAAACAGTATCACCTATTTTAAAATAATCATCATCTGACTCTTGAACTGAACCAATTGCATAACCCTCCATTTCCTCACCTAATTTAAATGGTGGTTTATAATTTTTTCTCTCTGTCATTCTCGCTCTCATATAAGGATCAACAGAGATCCAAGAATTTAAAACGTGAATATTATTTTTGTTATTTAATTTAATTTCTTTTGTTTTTATTTCAAAATCATCTTCTGTTGGCAATCCTTGGGGGATATAATTTTTTAAAGCAACATATTTACAAGTTTTTGTCATATTTATAACTTATATTTTTTCTTTAATTCAATCAAATCAATTAAAAAGTTATCTCTTATATTACTTAGTTTATTAATAGATAATTTTTTTGATTGTATAGCAGTGCCTTTAATTATTTTTTGTTTTAATTCTTTACTTAATTTAGGTGATTTTAATTTTGTCCAAGGAAACTTTAAAGCTGGCCCAAACTGATCTAACATATGTTTCATACCTAATTCACCACCAGCTAAATGAAATGTCAGAAATGTTCCCATTAAAGCCCAACGCATACCAGGTCCGTAAGTAATCGCATCATCTAAATCTTTTGTTGTACCATAGCCATCATTAATTATATGCAATCCCTCTCTCCATAATGCTTCTTGCAATCTATCAGATAGAAATCCCGGTAATTCTTTTTCCACCAACAGAGTTTTCATTTTAATATTTTTATAAAATGTATTTGCTCTCTTAAAATAAATATTACTTGTCTTATTGCCTTTAACTATTTCAACTAAAGGCAAAATATAAACAGGATTAAAGGGGTGAGCAATAATAAACCTTTGTGGATTAATACATTCTGATTGCAATTTTGAAGGTAACAATCCAGAAGAACTTGAAGCTATAATTGATTGTTTTGGCGCAAATTTACTAATATTTTTGATAACTAGTTTTTTTAATTCTAATCTTTCAGGAATATTTTCTTGAATTAGATCAGAATCCTTAACTGCCTCATCTAAATTATTTGTAATATTAAGATTTTTTAAGTTAATTTTTCTTTTATATAATTTTTGAACAACTGGTTTAGTTCTAACTATTTCTTTTTTAAGATATTCTATTTGTTTTTTATTTTTATCAAAAGCTGTAACTTTTTTATTGCATGCTAAAAAACGCAATATCCAACCAGTGCCTATAACGCCAGTTCCTATTACAGAAATATTTTTGATATTTTTCAAACTAAAAATGTTTTTTTAATTTTAATTTTTCTCTAACTTGTTCTGGATTAAGTATAGATGATCCTAAGTCTTCAACAATGCATCTAGCTTTTTCAACAAGTTGAGCATTAGAAGCAAAAACACCTTTTTTAAGATAAAGATTGTCTTCTAGTCCTACTCTTACATTTCCGCCTAAAATCACTGCCTGTGCTGCCATTGGCATTTGTGTTCTTCCAATACCAAATCCAGCCCAGAAACCTTCTTTAGGAACCATTTCTGCCATTGCTTTCATTGCGGTTGTTGTAGCAGGTGATCCCCAGGGGATACCAAGGCATATTTGATATAAAGGTGGCCCATCAATTAAACCTTCTTTATAAAGTTGATTTGCAAACCATAAGTGACCCATTTCAAAAGCTTCCATTTCTGGTTTAACCCCAAGTTCTTGCATTTTTTTTGCTGCAGATCGAAGTTGCATTGGAGTATGAACGAAAGTCATATTTGAATCACCAAAGTTGAGTGTTCCACAATCTAAAGTACACATTTCAGGGAGCAATTCTTCTACATGCTCCAACCTACTTAAAGCGTCAATCATATCTGTATTTGGACCGACAGGATTAAGAGGATCTTTTTCTGTTCCAACTTCAAAATCTCCACCCATTCCTGTAGTAAAGTTTAGAACTACATCTGTATCTGAAGATCTTATTCGATCTGCAACTTCTTTATAATATTCCAATTTTCTTGATGGTTTTCCATCTGGCTCTCTTACATGAATGTGAGCTATTGCAGCCCCCGCCTTTGCTGCTTCAATAGAAGCATCTGCTATTTGTTTTGGTGTTATAGGTAATTCTGGGTGTTTATTCGCTGTATCTCCAGAGCCAGTAACAGCACAAGAAATTATTACTTCATTATTCATTTTTTTAATCTACTAGTATATTTATAATTATAAAAGAAAATTATGAAAATATACTTAAATTCTGGAAAAGTTAAAAAAGAATGGACTGATTATAATGGTCACATGAATCTTGCTTTTTATATTCATTTATTTGATGCAGGTTGGGAAGTGTTACTTCAAAAATTTAATATGGGAGAAGATTCAGCAAAAATAGAAAAGAAAACTACCTTTGCAGTTGAGTCTCATACAACTTATGACAAAGAAGTTAAAGAAGGAGATGAAGTAGATATAAACTTATTATTTTTAGATAGAGATAAAAAAAGATTAATCTACAAGTTGGAGATGACCCATAAAGAGGAAGGTTATAGAGCTGCAACAACAGAAGTATGCTCATTATATGTAGATCTAAATATTAGGAAAGTAGCAGAAATAGAAAAAGAAAAGCAAAGCAGAATAGATAATTTTATTGAAAATAAAAAAAGTAGTTTTAATCCAGGTAATTTATCCTTAATTCATAAATTAAAAAAATAATTATAAATTTCTATAGGGAGTTCTATTAAAAATTCTTTGAACCATTGGAACAAATTCTTTTAACGGTATTGTATCGTAGTTCGGATCAAAAGATGCTTGATCCCATCTTTCACAAAAATTGATTGTATCTTGAAAGTGTTCATGACCTTTGAATTTATCTCTAAGATTTCTATCTTTACCATAATGATGATTATAGTAATAAGCTTGAAATAAACCGTGTTGCTCGACTATCCATCTTGTTTTTTCAGAGACAAACGGTTTTAAAACTGCTGCTGCAAGTTCAGAATGATTAAGAGGCGCTATCTCATCTCCAATATCATGCAATAAAGATGCAACTATCATTTCTTCAGAAGCTTCCTCTCGTAAAGCTCTAGATGCAGTTTGAAGTGAATGTTCTAATCTTGAAACTTGATAACCACCAAGAGATTTATCTAGGCCTTCTAAAACTCTTACTATCCTATCCGCAGTACCTTCTATGAATTTATCCTCAAAATTAGCCAAAAGTTCATAGTCTTCTTTATCGCCATGTTTCATTTCAGTGAATTTTACTTCATCTTTAGTCATGTTCTAATTATACATATTTTCAATTAATATGAAACTAATTCCTGAATGGTATGATCACCAATATTGTCTTATTGCTTGGCCATGCAATAAAGACCTGTATGGTAAAATAATTAATAAAGCGAGAGATGAAGTTGCTAATGTTATTAACGAAATTGCAAAAACTGAACATGTAATTGTCTTATCAAACAAAGAAAACATAAACGAAATTCAAAATAAAACTGATCATAAAAATATAGATATTGTAGAATGTAAATTAGATGATTCTTGGATGCGAGATATAGCACCAATTTTTTATAATGAAGATCAAAAATTAAAATCAATCAGTTTTGAATTTAATGGTTATGGAAAGTATCCAGATTATTTTAATGATAATAAAATATCAAAATTTATTTCAAACTATTTAAATATTCCAACAAAAACATCCGAACTTGTTATTGAGGGAGGGGCAATCACCTATGATGACAAAAAAAATTTATTTAGTACCAAAAATGTAATATTTAATAAAAATAGAAAACAAAAACATAGTAATGAATATATAATTGAAGAATTAAAATTCTTGTTTGACTTAAATCATATTTTTTTGTTTGAAAATGGACTAAAGGATGACGATACTGATGGGCATGTAGATAATTTATTATGCCCTATTGGAAAAAATAAATATTTAATAGCTACAACTGACAAATTAGATCCTAATTATGAAATATTAAAAAAAAACAAAACTGATCTTATTAATTTTTTTAGAAATTCTAATCAGATATTTGATTTAATTGAAATTCCTTTGCCTGCAAGAAAGACGATTAATAATAAAAATATTATTAGTTCATATATAAATTTTTATTTCAGTAAAAATAAAATTATTCTACCTAAATTTAATGTTGACGAAGACAAAGAGGTAAAAATTATTTTTGAAGAATTATTCCCAAATCGAGAAATTATTATGTTGCAAACTGAAAATATTAATTATGGTGGAGGAAATATTCATTGTATAACGATGAATGTTCCAAAAGTATGAAAGTAAAAGTAGCAACATCACAATTTAGAGCTGTTAAGGGAGATTTTGATGCTAACTTAAATAAAGCAATTAGTTTAGTTGAAAAAGCTTCTAAAGAAAATGTTGATATTTTACTTCTGCAAGAATTATTTCAAGGTTATTATTTTTGTTCAACAAAAAATGATAAATTTTTCAACTTTGCAATTGATTATCCTTCTAATCCAATGTTTGAAAAATTATCTAACATCTGTAAAGAAAAAAAAATTTCATTACCAATTAGTTTTTTTCAAAAGAAAGAAAATAAGTATTTCAATTCTTTAGTTATGATTGACTCTTTTGGTAAAATAAGTGACGTATATAATAAATCACATATCCCTGAAGGACCTGGATATAATGAGAAATATTATTTTGAAAAAGGTAATACGGGCTTTATGGTTTTTGATACACCAAAAGCAAAAGTTGGCTGTGCAATTTGTTGGGATCAGTGGTTCCCTGAATGTGCAAGAATATTAACATTGAAGGGTGCAGATATAATTTTATATCCATCGGCAATTGGTTCTGAACCACACATCCCTGAATTAGATTCAAAGGATCATTGGATTAATACAATGATTGGACATGCTGCTGCAAATCAAATTCCCATAATAGCTTCAAATAGAATAGGGAAGGAGACCGAAGCTAATATTGAATTAAATTTTTATGGTAATTCATTTATTTTGGATCATCTTGGAAATGTAATAAATCAGATGAATGACAAGGATGAGGGCATAATAACTGCGACTTTAGATTTGTTAATTTCAAGAGAATATAGAAAATCATGGGGTAACTTTAGAGATAGAAGGCCTGATCTATATAAAAAAATTCTCGATTTTTAATTTATTTTATTTAATGTATTTTATATTTAGGAGGGGAATAATGCTTAAGTATTTTATATCTCTATTAGTTTTAATTTCTTTTTCGGCTCAGGCTAAAGAAGAATTATTTATTTACAATTGGTCTGACTATATTGCTGAAGATACAATTGAAAATTTTGAAAATGAATTTGGCATTGATGTAACTTATGATGTTTTCGATTCAAATGAAGTTCTTGAAGCTAAACTTTTAGCAGGCGGTTCCGGCTATGATATTGTTGTGCCTTCAGGTTCTTTCTTAGAAAACCAAATCAAGGCTGGTGTTTTTCAAAAACTTGACAAATCAGAATTATCAAATCTAGGAAACCTAGATCCTGAAGTTCTATCTAAGATAGATGCACATGATCCAGGAGGTCAATATTCAGTAAACTATATGTATGGTACCACTGGTATTGGTTATAATACTGATAAGGTTGATGAAGATGAAGTTACTAGTTGGAGTGTTTTATTTGATCCAGCTATAGCGTCCAAATATGAAGATTGCGGTATAGCAATGTTAGATGCACCATCTGAAGTAATGGAAATAGCCCTAAAATATGTAGGTAAAGATCCTAATACTGAAGATGAGAATGATTATAAGGCAGCTCTTTCAATGTTAGAGGAAATTAGACCTTTCATTAGGTACTTTGATTCCTCTCAATACATTGATGATCTTGCTAATGGTGAAATTTGTCTAGCTATGGGATGGTCAGGTGATGTTTTTATTGCTGCTTACGAAGAAATAGAACCAGTTTGGTATTCTATTCCTTCAGAGGGAACTGTAATTTGGTTTGATATGATGGCAATTCCAACTGACGCAAAAAATGTTTTAAACGCTCATAAGTTTATAAATTATATTTTGAGACCTGAAGTTGCTGCAGATATCACTAACTATGTTTGGTATTCTAATCCAAACAAAGCAGCAAATGAGCTAGTTGATCCAGAAATTTTAGGAGATCCAGCTATTTATCCAGATGAAGCAACTTTAAGTATGCTTTTTGCTGATACCGCTGACTCGCCTAAAAAAGCACAATTATCAACTAAATATTTTAATAAATTTAAATCAAATTAAAAAATATACTTCAATTCAGCACTAATATATTAATATTAGTGCTGTTTTAAGATGGATAAAAATTTTCTTGTAATTGAAAATATTTCTAAAACATTTGGAGAAAACAAAGTTTTAGAAAATATTAATTTAGAAATTTCAAAGTCTGAATTTTTTGGTCTCTTGGGATCTTCAGGCTCAGGTAAGACTACCTTATTAAGAATATTAGGTGGCTTTGAGAAACCAGATACGGGACGAGTAATTCTAGATGGAGTCGATATAACAAATCTCGAACCTTTTGATAGACCATTGAATTACATGTTTCAGTCATACGCTTTATTTCCTCACTTAAATGTATTTAATAATTTAGCTTTTGGAATAAAAGAAAATTCCTCTCAAAAAGAAATTGAAAGAAATGTAAGAGATATTGCTAATCTTTTATCGATTGAAAATTTATTAAATAGAAGAATTAAGCAACTTTCAGGTGGAGAGCAACAAAGAGTTGCTCTTGGAAGGTGCTTAATAAAAAAACCTAAATTATTATTATTAGATGAACCTCTTGCAGCACTAGATAAAAAACTAAGATCAAAAACACAATTAGAGTTAACAACACTCCAAAAGAAACTGCAGATAACATTTGTTTTTGTTACACATGACCAAGAAGAGGCAATGTCATTGTCTGATAGGATGGCAATTATGAAGAATGGTATTATTTTAGAATGTTCAAGTCCTGAAGAAATTTATGAAAATCCTAAAAGTCTTTATACTGCTAATTTTATAGGAATTGCTAATATAATTGAAATTTATAAGAAAGGTGAAAATATTTATTCTGATGATTTAGGTATAAATTTTAAATTAAATAAAGAATTTAAAAATATAAAAACTAATATTTTGCTTAGACCAGAGAAAATAAAAATACAATCAATAAATAATTCTAAGATAAGTTCATTAAATTCCTTCAATGGAGAAATTTTAGAAAAATCATATTTAGGAAGTTTTACACGTTATGAAATCAAAATTAAGAATAAGATTATTTCAGTTTTAGATCAGAATTCTCACTCCAACTCAAATTATAATTTTTTAAAAGGTGAAAAAGTCATTTGCAGTTGGGAAAGTGAATCAATCAAAGTTTTAGAGGATTAATTGAACAATAAATTATTTGAAAAATATTTTGTATTCAGTCCATATTTCTGGCTTGTTTTATTTTTTTTTATTCCATTGGCAATAATCTTTAAAATATCAATATCGGTATCTGAATGGGGTATGCCTCCTTATCAAGATATTTTTCTTTTTGATAATGGATTAAACATCAATACTACATTTGAAAACTATGTTTATATATTTAGTGATTATTATTACATTAGATCTTTTGTAAACTCTTTAATTTTAGCTCTAATATCTACTTTTTTTTGCCTGCTCATTGGTTTTCCATTAGCTTTTTATATTGCAACTTCAAATATTAGATTAAGAAATATCTTATTAGTTTTAGTAGTTATTCCTTTCTGGTCATCATTTTTATTAAGAGTATATGCATGGAAAATAATTTTACAGAATAATGGAATTTTAAATTTAATACTTTTAAATCTTGGGATAACATCAGAACCACTTCAATTACTATACAATCAATATGCAGTTATTATGGGGATTGTATATACCTATTTACCTTTGATGATTTTACCACTTTACGGATACTTAAATAAGTTTGATTTGAATTTAATTGATGCATCAAAAGATTTAGGACTAAATCGTTTTAAAACCTTTTTTAAAGTTATACTTCCTTTGTCTGTTCCAGGAATTGTTGCTGGATCTTTATTAGTTTTTATTCCAGTTGTTGGAGAATTTATTATACCTGAAATGTTAGGAGGCAGTGATAGATTGTATTATGGAAAAATTTTGTGGGAGGAATTCTTTGTTAATAGAAATTGGCCAGGCGCTAGTGCTTTAGCTTTTACTGGAATTATTATTTTAGTTTTACCAATTGTAATTTTTCAAATACTTTATTCTCGTTGGAGTCAAAGAAATGAAATCTAGCATAATCAAAATCACTGTTATTTTTTTAGGTTTATTTTTTTTATATTTTCCAATCTTAGTTCTAATTTTTTATTCATTTAATGAAAATAAGAGAGTAATGGTCTGGAAGGGTTTTTCTATAAGATGGTACGCTGAATTATTTAAAAATGAACAAATAATAGAAGCGTTTATAATTAGTATGAAAATTGCAGCTTTATCCGCAACTTTGGCTACTATTTTAGGAGTTATGATAGGTTATTCACTAGTAAGAATAAGGAAGATACCATTTAAATCTTTCTATATTTTTCTTTCTTCAACACCTTTGGTTTTGCCAGAATTAATTTTAGGCCTATCGATGCTTCTTTTTTTTATAAGTTTAAATAATATAATTGGATTTCCATCATCAAGAGGACAATTAACCATTTTTATATCGCATGTTACTTTTTGTATTGCTTTTGTCGCAATTATAATTCAAGCAAGATTAACTGACTTCAACAAAAATATTGAAGAAGCTGCTATGGATCTTGGCTATAATTATACAAAGGTGCTCTATAAAATAACTTTACCGATAATTTTACCTTCTATCATTGCTGGTTGGTTATTAGCTTTTACAATCTCTTTAGATGATCTAGTAGTTGCAAGTTTTACTACAGGGCCCGGAGCAAATACACTTCCAATTGTAGTTTTTTCTAAAGTAAGATTAGGATTGAGTCCTGAAGTAAATGCGTTATCGGCAATTTTAATGTTTGCTTTAATTATAATTGGTTTATTTTATTTTTATTTTAATAAAAAATTTAAACATTAAGTAATAAATATTCACGTTCCCAAGAACTTATTACTGATAGATATGCTTGGTACTCTACTCTTCTTATAGCAGCAATTGATCTAACAAATTTTTCATTAAATATAGATTTTATATCTTCGTCATTTTCAAAAAGCATTAATGATTCATCCATGTTTTTTGGTAAATTAGAACTTTTATCTTTAAATGCACTATCTTTAGTCTCTGGACTTGGTTTTATATTATTTTTCATTCCTAAATATCCAGAAGCTAAATTAGCTGCAAAAACTAGATATGGATTAGTATCTGATCCAGGAATTCTATTTTCAATTCGCATATTTTTTTCCTCAATCGATGGAATTCTAAAACCACAACTTCTATTTCCTATTCCCCACTTTACATTTTTTGGAGTGCCCCAGGTTGCAAATAATCTCCTAAAAGAGTTTATATTTGGGGCGTATATTGGCATTAATAATGGAGTATATTTTTCTAAACCACCAAGATAATTTTTCATTTTTTTTGAAATTTTTGATGATTTATTAAAAAAAATATTTTTATTTTTTTCATTATAGACTGACTGATGAATATGCATTGCACTGCCAGGCTGATTCTCCATAGGTTTTGCCATAAATGTTGCATGAAGTTTATGTTTCAAGGCCGATTGTCTTAGAGTTCGTTTAAATAAAAATACTTGATCTGCTAGATCTAAAGGATCACCATGCTGGAAATTTATTTCCATTTGAGCTGAACCAGATTCATGATTAATTGTATCAATTTCAATATTTTGATCTTCACAATAATTGTATACATCTTCAAAAAGATGATCGAATTCGTTTACAGCATCTATACCTAAGGCTTGTTTCCCCATTTCTTGCCTACCTGATTGTCCAACTGGCACTTCTAGAGGATAATCTGAGTCAGCATTAGGTTTAACTAAGTAGAATTCTAATTCTGGAGAGACAATTGGTGTTAATTTTTCTTTTTTATAAAGTTTCAGAATATTTTTTAGAGCATTTCTGCTTGAATTTATAACTTCATCACCATTAAGATTTATTGCGTCACAGATAATTTGCGCAGTAGGATCTTCGTACCATGGAACTATTCTCATTGTATCAAAATCTGGTTTTAAAATAACATCAATATCAGTTGGATTATAAACACTTCTTGGTAACGCACCTGCTGAATCCTCAGTTGCATAATCTCCTGATATAGTTTGAATGAAAGTTGATTGTGGCAATCTATGACTTTCATCCTCTAGGCCTTTCAGGAATTTATTAGTTGGCAAAATTTTACCTCTTGCAATACCTCCTAGATCTGGAACTAAACATTCAACTTCTGTAATAGAATATTCCTGAAACCAATTTTGAAATTTTTCAATCATATTGAGACTGTTTGTTTACTAATTATAATTAAACCATTAATGATAAGTAGATGATTACTACAAAAAAAAGGACTTTTAATCAACATGATAATGAAAAAGAAAGTTTTTATAAATTTTCTGCACCAGTTTTCCCTAATCAAAATATGTTAAATGAGAATATTTCAACAGACGTATGTATTATTGGAGGAGGACTAACTGGAATTTCTTCTGCATTAAATTTATCTAATAATGGTTTATCTATAACTATTCTTGAAGCAAATAAAGTCGGATCTGGGGCTTCTGGCAGGAATGGTGGTCAACTAGGTATTGGAATGAGAAAAGATCAATTCTTTTTAGAAAAAAAATTTGGTCTTGAAAAAGCTAAATTTTTTTGGAAAATTGGATTAGATGCTGTTTCAAATGTAGTTAATTTAATTGAAAAATACAAAATAGATTGTGCACTTAGACCAGGTGTTCTTCATGTAGGTAATACAAAAAAAGATTATAAATATTTTGAAGATGAAATTGAACATATGCAAAAGAATTATAATTACAATAATTATGAATACTTTGATCATACTTCAATAAGAGATGAAGTTAATAGTGGTAGATATTTTTCAGGAATGCTTTTAAAGGATTCTTATCATTTAAACCCACTAAAATTGGTATATGGATTGGCAAAACAGTGCTTAGCTAAAGGTATAAAAATATATGAAAATTCTCCTGCAGATAAAATTATAGATAATCAAAAAGAAGTAATAATACATTCTGGAAAGAATGTAATTAAAGCAAAAAAAGTGATTATTGGTTGCAATGGTTATCTTGATAATCTTTTGGGATCAAAAAGAAATTATTTCATGCCTATAAATAATTATATTATTGCAACAGAACCATTAGGAAAAGATTTAGCAAATAAATTAATTAAAAGAAACTGTGGAGTAATAGACTCTAGATTTATGATTGATTATTACAGATTTTCAGAGGATTATAGACTTTTGTTTGGAGGGCCTGAAACAATTACTTCCCATTTTGTAAAAGATGCTAGAAGTTTTGTCTCTAAACGAATGTATAAAGTTTTCCCTGAATTAAAAAAATTCAAAATCGAATTTTCTTGGGGAGGAACACTAGCAATATCAATTAATAGATTACCTATTTTTGGAACTAGCATGAATCAAAAGTTATATTATGCCCATGCTTACTCTGGTCACGGATTAGCTATGAGTACTATGGGTGGAAAAATGATAGCTGAAAAAATACTTAATAAATCAAATAAATTTGACATATTTGAGCAAATTAATCATTTAAAAATTCCAGGGGGAAATACTTTTAGAAGACCTTTGTATTCCTCAGCTATTATTTATTATAGGTTAATGGATTATTTAAATAGATTGTAGTTTATTTAATTGCTCTTTTTAATCTGTCATTTATAGTTTTACCTAACCCTTTATTTGATATTTTTACTACGGCAATCTTTTTGCATTTGCTTTGATCTAATTTATGTAGAAAATGATAAAAATTTTTTGCTGCTTCATTTAAGTTTTTTTT
The DNA here is from genome assembly GCA_902560675.1 of uncultured Alphaproteobacteria bacterium. Classification (GTDB taxonomy): domain Bacteria; phylum Pseudomonadota; class Alphaproteobacteria; order HIMB59; genus CACPNW01. The sequence continues at coordinate 37,918 of CACEMP010000004.1, forward strand.
ATTACTTAAATTTAAATTAATTATTTTAGATTTTAATTTATTATTACCAAAGTTTAACAAACCCTCATCTTTAAATATTTTCTTTGCATTCATTCTTATAGGCTTTAAAGTTGAATAGTGTTTTTTTAAATTACCAGGTGAAATAGAGGATTTCTTATTTATTTTTACTTTTGCAAATTTATTAAGTTCTTCAACAGTGATGCTGCCATATCTTAATACTTCTATTCTATTTTTATCATCAATTCTAACAACTGTGGATTCTAGTCCATAAGAAGATTGTCGATCTTTTAAAACAAATATCTTTTTTTCTAAAATAGGATCAATATCCTTTATATTTGTTACTGAAGTTCTTTCTGACAAATTAGCACTAGGAGCAGCTATAGGCAAACCAAATGAAGTAATTAATTTAATTGCTAATTTATTGCTTGGAATTCTACAACCAACTAAATTTGAATTATTTGAAACTAATTTTGATATTTTAGAGTTCTTCTTCTTCTTTAATATTATTGTTAGAGGTCCAGGCCAAAATTTTGAACCTAGTTTTTTTTCAAATTTATTTAAAGTGAAATATTTTTCTATTTGATTAATATTTTTAAAGTGACAGATAATAGGGTTATTTTTTGGTCTTTTTTTTACTCTAAAAATAGATTTTACAGCTTTATTATTTGTTGCATCAGCCCCTAAGCCAAATACAGTTTCTGTGGGAAATATTACAAGTTCTCCACTGCTTAATAATTTTTTTGCAAAATCTAACTTATTTTTTTTCATATTTTTTTTATAAAATGTTTCCATCTACCTTTAAAATAGTTATTATCAATAGTTCTATATGGGAAAAGTTGTAGCATTTTCTAATCAAAAGGGTGGTTCTGGAAAATCAACTCTATCAGCCAACATGGCCGTTCTTTGGAGTAACAGTGGCTATAAAGTTGCTGTTATTGATGCAGATGCTCAAAAAAGCCTGACTTATTGGCTTGAGTCTAGAAAAGGCTATTATGGAGAGGATGATATTGGAATTACAAAGTTAGAATTTGATATTAGAAATCTAATTGAAGATATTAAAACTATAAAAAGAAAATATGACTTCATTATTATTGATAGTCCACCCTCTATTACTTTTGAAACTATGCAAGTTGTTAAAGCCTCAGATAAAGTTTTTGTTCCTGTTCAACCAAGTCCAGTAGACTTAATGGCAACACTACCGTTTTTAAAAATCGCAAAACAAGAAAGAAAGAACCCAATTATAATTTTAAATAGAGTTATGCCAAGAGCTAAATTAACTGATGCTATGATTTTAAGATTAAGATATGCTGGCGCAAAGATAGCCCGTTCAAGAATTTCAAGCAAAGTTTTGTTTGCTGAAACTTTTTCTGTTGGAAGAGGGGTAGTTGATATAAGTGTTACCTCTGATGCTTCTAAAGAAATAATTAATGTTGGAAACGAAATTTTAAGAAATTTTTAATTTTAATGTCTGATATTACAACTGTTATACTCGCTGCAGGTAATAGTACTCGTTTTAAAGCAAGAGAATCAAAACTGGTTTATCCATTATGTGGTTTACCAATTGTTTCACATGTTTATAGAATTGCAAAAAAAATATCAGGTAAAAATGTATTAATTGTATGTAATGATAAAAATAAAGAAGAGTTAAGTTCAATATTAAATACATCACAATTAATTGTTCAAAAAAAACAAAGTGGTACTGCACATGCAATTGAACAAGTAAAAAAATTTGTTAAATCAAAAAATATTTTAATTTTATTTGGTGATACGCCTTTAGTTGAAGTTAAAGATATTAGAAAGCTAGTAAGTAAATTTAAAACAAGTAAAGCTAAAGCCTCATTAATTGCATTTAATACTTTAAAGCCACATGGTTATGGTAGGGTATTATTAAAAAACAATTATGTTAAAGAAATAATTGAGCAAATCAATTTAAAATCTGAGCAAAAAAAAATAAATTTATGTAATTCTGGTATTTTAATGGCAAATACAAAATTATTATTTGATAATTTAAAAAATATTAAAGAAAATAAAATTAAAAAGGAAAGATATCTTCCTGATATCTGCAAAATTTTTTCCAAAAAAAATATTCCTATCAATTACATTGAATGTAACGAAGAAACAATGTTTGGCATAAATACTTTAGATGATTTTAATCTTGTGCAAAATATCTTGCAAAAAAAATATGTTAAAAATTTTATAAAAAATGGAGTAAATTTTTTAAAACCTGAAACTTGTTATTTAAGTTATGACACCAAAATTGAACCTACCGTTACTATAGAAAGCAACGTTACAATCAAGGAAAAAACAATTATAAAAAAAGGTTCAATAGTTAAAAGCAATTCATACTTAGAAGAAGTAATCATAGATGAAAATTCCCTTATTGGTCCAAGCGCTAGAATAAGACCTAAAACAAAAATTGGTAAAAAATCAAAGATTGGTAATTTTGTTGAAATTAAAAATTCGAAAATTGGTAATAATGTTTCTATTGCTCATCTTTCTTATATTGGAGATTCAAAAATAGGAAACAATGTGAATATAGGTGCTGGAACAATAACCTGTAACTATGACGGAAAGAAAAAGTATAAAACAGTAATTAAAGATAATGTATTTATAGGTTCAAACACATCACTTATTGCACCAGTTGTAATTGAGTCTAAGTCTAGAATTGGCGCAGGTAGTGTTATCACTAAAAATATTCCCAAAAATTCACTTGCTATTGAAAGATCACCCTTAAAAATTCTAAGAAATAAAAGGTCTAAATAATAACCCTTGTTTCAAGATATATTAAGGTTTATGAGCCATTCCAAATTATGAGTGAAAAATGGTCACCGAAAAGTTGGAGAAATAAAGATGCTCTTCATATGCCAAACTATCAGAACGAAGATCATCTTAATAAAACTCTTAATCAAATCTCCAAATATCCACCTCTTGTTTTTGCTGGAGAGGCGAGGTTATTAAAAAAGAAACTTGGTGAAGTTGCAAATGGAAATGCTTTTTTATTACAAGGTGGTGATTGTGCAGAAAGTTTTGCAGATTTTCATCCAGATAATATCAGAGATACATTTAAAGTTATTTTACAAATGGCTGTTGTTTTGACTTTTGGTGCCTCTTGTCCAATAGTTAAAGTTGGAAGAATTGCTGGACAATTTGCTAAACCAAGATCATCTGCCACAGAAGTAATAAATGATATAGAACTTGAGTCATATAAAGGCGATATAATTAATGGGATTGACTTCAATCAAAAAGACAGAGATCCTGATCCAGATAGATTGATTCAAGCTTATAATCAGTCTGCATCTACACTAAATTTATTGAGAGCCTTTTCCCAGGGTGGTTTTGCAAATTTAAATAAAATACATCAATGGAATTTAAATTTTGTTAAAGGTGAGAATGCTACTAAATTTAGAGAGATATCTTCGAGAATTGATGAATGCTTATCTTTTATGGAAGCATGCGGCATAAATGGAAACAGTGTAAGACAGTTAAATGAAACAGATTTCTTTACAAGCCATGAAGCATTACTTCTTCAATATGAGGAAGCATTAACAAGAATAGATAGTACTTCAGGTAAATGGTATGATGTTTCAGCTCACATGTTATGGGTAGGTGATAGAACACGACAATTGGACGGAGCACATATTGAATTTTTAAGAGGTATTGAAAACCCTATAGGTATTAAAGTGGGCCCAAGTACAAAGACTGAGGAACTTTTAAAGATATTAGATGTCTTAAATCCAGATAATGAAGCTGGGAAAATAACACTCATATGTAGAATGGGTCATGAAAAAGTTAGTGGAATACTGCCAAAAATAATTAAATTAGTAAATTCTGCTGGTAAAAATGTTGTTTGGACTTGTGATCCTATGCACGGAAATACCATCAAGTCTAATACGGGTTTTAAAACTAGACCATTAAAAGATATAATTTCTGAAATTCAGCAGTTTTTTCAAATTCACAGAAGTGAAGGAACATATCCTGGTGGTGTTCATTTGGAAATGACTGGTCAAGATGTTACAGAATGTATGGGAGGTCTTCAAGAAATAACTGATGAAGATTTAAAAAATAGATATCATACATATTGTGATCCGAGACTAAATGCCTCGCAGTCTTTAGAATTGGCTTTTTTATTATCAGATTTTTTAAAAGAAGAAAAATTGCTCTCAAAGCAATCTTCAAATTTATAAATTTATATTTATATAATACTTATGAATTCAAAAGATAAAATTACATACATTTCTAACTGGATTAAAAAATATGCATTGTCTATAAATAACAATGAAACCAAACTAGTAATTGGAGTTTCAGGAGGAGTCGACTCAGCTCTTACAAGCACATTATGTGCTCTTACTGGCTTAAAAACTATCGCTGTTTCAATGCCTATTAAGCAAAACTCTTCTCAACATGATTTAAGCTTAAGACATTTAAATTTTTTAAATCAAAATTTCCCAAATGTAGAAACAAAAATAGTCGAGTTGGATAATGTTTTTAATACTTTTCAAGATACAATGCAAAATTTTGATAGTGAGCTAGCTTTTGCAAATTCAAGATCTAGACTTCGAATGGTAACGCTTTATCAGATTGCCCAAAGTAATAACGGAATAGTTGTTGGTACTGGAAATAAAGTTGAAGATTTTGGTGTTGGATTTTATACAAAATATGGTGATGGAGGAGTAGACATATCACCAATTGCAGATTGTACTAAAACTGAAGTATGGGAATTAGCTAAGGAAATTGGTGTTATAGAAGATATTATTAGCGCTGCACCTACAGATGGTTTATGGGATGATAGTAGAAATGATGAAAGTCAACTTGGTCTTTCATATAAGCAATTAGAAGACGCAATGGAAAATAAATCTAGTAAATACTACAGTAGATATGAAGAAATTAGAAAACCAAATCTTCATAAGATGAAACCTATTCCAGTTTGCGAAATTCCAAAAGAATAATATGAAGTGTAGGTTTGCACCTAGCCCTACAGGAAAAATACACATCGGCAATGCTAGATCAGCAATTTTAAATTGGATTTTTTGTAAAAAAAATCAAGGTGAGTTTGTATTAAGAATTGATGATACTGATGCCAATAGGAGTACTAAAGAATTTGAGAAAAGTATCAAAAACGATCTTGCATGGCTTGGATTGAATTGGAGTTATTCTTTTAATCAATCTTCAAGAAAAAACATTTACAATGAGAAAATCAAAATTCTAAAAGAAAAGAAAAGACTTTATCCATGTTTTGAAACAGAAGAGGAATTAGCTTTAAAGAAAAAATCTCTTTTATCCTCAGGAAAGCCACCTATTTATGATAGATCATCACTAAATCTAAGTAATGAAGAAGTAGAAAAAAAAATAGAATCTGGAATTCAACCTCATTGGAGATTCAAATTAGACGATGAAAATATTAGTTGGAAAGATATTATTAAAGGTAATGTCTCATTTGATGCCAAAAATTTGAGTGATCCTGTTTTAATTAGAGCTGATGGAACATTGTTATACCATTTACCCTCAGTCATTGATGATATTGAAGAAAAAATCACACATATTATTAGGGGGGAAGATCACATAGCTAATACTGCTTATCATATTCAAATTTTTAAGGCTCTTGAATCTACAATTCCATCATTTGCTCATCATCCATTCTTAGTTGATGAAACTGGTAAGGGTTTTAGCAAAAGGCTTGGAAGTCTTTCAATTGAAAATTTTAGAGACGAGGGATACGAAAATATTACTTTACTTAATTATTTTCTTTTTATTGGTTCGAGTAGTAACATCGATCCAATCAAAGATTTAAATGAAATAGTAAAAAAATTTGATATTCAAAACTTATCTAAATCTTCTGCAAAATTTTCTATTGAATCCTTAAGAAACCTTAATGAAAATACCATTAAATTATTTAATTATAATGAGATTAATCATAAGTTAAAAAATATAAAATCTAATTTTCAAAAAGAGAGTTTTTGGCGTTTTATTAAAAATAATATTTCATTTATTAAACAAGCTAAAGAATGGGAAGAAGTAATCTCAAAAATAAATAATGCTAAAGATTTAAATATTGATGATAATTTTATTATTACAGCAATTGATGAATTGCCCGAAGATCCTTTCGATGAAAAAACATGGGATCATTGGACAGCAAAAATTAACAAAAAAACTGGACTTAAAGGAAAAGATTTATTCATGCCTTTGAGGTTAATTTTGACAGGTAAATCTTATGGACCCGAATTAAAATATCTACTACCATTGTTTGATAGAAACGGAATTTTGCAAAAACTTGGAAAAATCTAGTAAATTTTAATTAATACTCTATTAGCGATCTAGTAATTATGGAAGATAAAGTATATTTATTCGATACCACACTTAGGGATGGCCAGCAAACAACAGGAGTTAATTTTTCTGTTAGTGATAAAATGAATATATCCCAACATCTTGATGATTTAGGAATAGACTATATTGAAGGTGGATGGCCAGGAGCAAATCCTACCGATAATGATTTTTTTTCAAGAAATACAAAATTTTCAAAAAGTAAATTGACTGCCTTTGGTATGACAAGAAGGCCAGGTAGAAGTGCTGATAACGATCCAGGATTAAATGCACTTATCAATTCAAGTGCAAGTTGTGTTTGCATTGTAGGTAAATCATCATCATTTCACGTAAGAAATGCTTTAGAAATATCTGAAGATGAAAATTTAAAAATGATAAGTGATAGTATTCACTCAATAAAAAATAAAAACAAAGAACCAATATTTGATGCAGAACATTTTTTTGATGGCTTTAAAGAAAATAAAGAGTTTGCATTGAGTTGTATTAAAGCAGCGTATAACGCTGGTGCAAGATGGGTTGTTCTTTGTGATACAAATGGGGGAACCCTTCCTCATGAAATTTACAATATTGTTTCAGAAGTAGTAAAAGTTATACCAGGTCAAAATGTTGGTATACATGCTCACAATGATACTGATAATGCAGTTGCAAATGCTTTAGCAGCAATTAATGCTGGAGCAAGACAGATACAGGGAACAATTAATGGTTTAGGAGAAAGATGTGGAAATACAAATTTAATTTCCTTAATTCCATCTTTGGTTCTAAAAACAAAATATAAAACTAATATTTCAAAAGATAAATTAAAAAATTTAATTCATCTTTCTAGAACATTAAATGATATTCTTAATATGCCTTCAAGAAAAAATGCTCCATATGTTGGGGATCATGCTTTCTCCCATAAAGGTGGATTGCATGCATCTGCAATAGAAAAAAATTCTTCAACTTATGAACATATTGATCCAGAAATAGTTGGTAATTCTAGAAATGTCGTAATTTCTAATCAGGCAGGAAGATCTAATATACTTAATCAATTAAATAAGATTAATATTGATCTACCTAAAAATGAAATCAATAATATCTTAGAGATTATCAAGGAAAAGGAATCAGAAGGATATTCATTTGATACTGCTTTAGCAAGTTTTGAATTATTAGTTAGACGTCACCTTGGTCATTTTAAGGATTTTTATAACTTAGACAAATTTAGAGTCACAGATGAAAGAAGATGGAATGCCAAAGGTCAAATTGTTACTGAAGCCGAGGCTACAGTATTTTTAAAAGTCAAAGACTCAAATATGATGACAGTGGGTACTGGAAATGGTCCAGTAAATGCTATTGATAGTGCATTAAGAAAAGCCCTAATTGATTATTATCCTGATCTTAAAGATTTGAAGTTAACTGATTACAAAGTTATGATTCTTTCATCAGAAAAAGGTACTGGTGCTATTACAAGAGTTGTAATTGAATCATCTGATTCTACTAATAAACATTGGACAACTATTGGCGTATCTCCAAATATAATTGATGCATCTTATAGCGCTATTTTTGATAGCATTACTTTTAAGCTATTTAATGATTTAAAGAATAAAAATTGACACCAAAAAATCCAAGCATAATTTTAGTTAGACCTCAACTTCCTGAAAATATTGGAATGGTTGCTCGCGTAATGCACAACTTCGGTCTAAAAGATCTAATTGTTATTTCACCAAGAGAAAACTGGTTAAATAACAAATCAATAAATGCAGCAAAAAAAGCAACAAAAATTATTAAGAATATTAAAGTTTATGATGATTTAGAAATTGCACTTTCTAACTTTTCTTATGTTGTGGCCACAACGAATAGAAGAAGATATTTGGAAAAAAATTATACTAACAATTTTAAATTTATTAAAAGAAAAATTATTGTTAATAAAAAAACAGCAATACTTTTTGGTCCTGAAAATTCAGGGCTTTCAAATGAAGATTTGAGATTATCTGATATCATCTTTACTATTGAAACAAGTAGTATAAGTAATTCATTAAACCTTTCTCATGCAGTTACTATTTTAAGTCATAAATTATTTGAATTGAATAATAATATTAAAATTAATAATTCAACTTCAATTGAAAAAGATAATATTGGTAAATATCAATTATCTAAATTCCTAAATTATTTGATTGAGAAACTGGACAATAAAAAATTTTTTACCCCAAGTGAAAAAAAAGAAAGTATGAAAAATAATATTTATAGTATTTTTACAAAAATCCCTCTCACAAAGAAAGAATTACAGACTTTATGGGGAATTACTAAAAAACTAAACAAATAAGCCAAAAATTGATTATATTAAATTTGACATAGTACTTTAAATCACTATATACGCTTCATAATAATGACTAAAAGACATAACGCTAAATACAAAATTGATAGAAGGTTAGGTGTTAACTTGTGGGGCAGGCCTAAAAGCCCTTTTAATAGAAGAAACTCAAAGCCTGGTCAGCATGGCGTTCAGGGACAAAGAAAAAAATTATCAGATTATGGAAACCAGCTTTTTGCTAAGCAAAAACTTAAATTTTATTATGGTGATTTAACTGAAAGACAATTTAGAAATATTTTTAAAAAAGCTTCTAATATTAAAGGTGATACAAGTCAGATTTTAATTGAACTTTTAGAAAGAAGATTAGATGCTACAGTATATAGAATGAAGTTTGTACCTACAATTTTTTCTTCAAGACAGCTAGTTAATCATGGTCATGTAAAGGTTAACGGAAAAAGAGTTAACATTCCATCTTATAGCGTTAGTGATGGTGATGAAATCTCAATAAGAGATAAAAGTAAAGAAATTAACTTAATTGTAGAATCAGTTAGTTCTCAAGAAAGAGAAATTCCAGAATACTTAGAAGTTGATGTAAAAGAGTTGAAAGGCCGCTTTTTAAGAGCACCTCTAATTCATGATGTACCTTTCCCTGTAACTATGGAACCTAATTTAGTTATTGAGTATTATTCAAGATAATTTCTTTTTTATAACTATCATAAATATAAATTATTATTGCTATCCAAATAATTAAAAATGATACTAACTTAATTTGTAATATTTCTTCATTAAGAATAAATACTGAAGTTATAAAATGAAATGTTGGTGCTAAGTAAAATAAAACCCCAGCAAGACCTAATTGAATAAATTTTAAACCCAAATTAAAAAAAAATAATGGAAAAATTGTTACAGCTCCAGTCAGAATTAAAAATAATGATGTCTTCAAATCAATACTAAAGATACTATTTTCATTTTGCCAAAATAAATAAACTAAATATGGGATAGATATTAAAGATATTATGAAAGTCTCATAAAGTAAACCTATTGAAGGATTTACATTAACTTGTTTTCTTAACAAACCATATATTGCCCATGAGGTTCCAATCCAAATTATTAGGAATGGAAATTGATTTAAATTAATAAATAAGAATAATATACCTGAAAACATTAGACATACAGATGCAAATTTAGGCTTAGTTATTTTCTCATTTAAAAAAAAATAACCGAGAACAATGCTTATCATAGGAGTAATAAAGTAACCCATTGATGCATCCTGAACTCTTTCTTGTCCTACAGAATAAATAAAACCAGCCCAGTTACCTGCAATAAGAAAAGCTGTAATTGTCAAAACAGAAATTTTTTTTCTAGATTTAAATATTTTAATAAAATCACTTATATTTGAAATTAAAATTAATAATAAAAATAAAAAAATAAATGACCAGAAACCTCTATGAGCTACTATTTCTATGGTCTCAACGTGATTTAATTCATTAAAAAATAGGGGTTGTGGAAACCCCCAAAAAATTGCTGCAATACAGGAAAATATTACACCTTTAGAAAATTTATTATTTAACAAACTAAGATGGATTTATGTCTATTCCATTTGTATTGAACAATTCTAATAATTCCCCACTTTCAAACATTTCAGTTATAATATCACAGCCACCTATAAATTCTTTTTTAACATAAAGCTGCGGTATGGTTGGCCAATTAGAATATATTTTAATACCTTCTCTCATTTCGTCACTCTCTAACACATTCACACTTCCAAATTTAACACCTACTTTATTTAATATTTCAACTACTCTGGCAGAAAATCCACACATTGGAAATACAGGGGTACCCTTCATGAAAAGTATTACATCATTTGAGTTAATTTCATTTTCTATATTTTGAGATACATGGTCGTTATTATTCATTATTACTCCGATACAGTTTTTAGCTTAAGTGCGTGCAAATCACTACCCATTTTACCATTAAAAGCATCATAAACCATCTTATGTTGTTCTACTCTTGTTTTTCCAGTAAAGGATTTTGATATTACTGTAGCGCTGTAATGATCACCATCTCCTTTGAGATCTTCAATTTCAACAGTTGCATCTGGTATAGCTTCTTTAATAAATTGCTCTATTTGTTCAATAGTCATTGGCATAACTATAAAATAGTTCAGATATTAAAAAAAATAAAGACTATTTAATTTTATTTTTAAAAATCCAATCTATTTTCTTTAGATCGTTGTCATCTTTAATGATTTTTTCGATTTCTTTTGAATTTAATATTTTATTTAATTCTCTATTTTTTTGAAAAACTTGGGAAAAATTCTTATTATTATTCCATGTTTCCATGGCACTTTCTTGTACAATTTTATAAGCTTGTTGTCTTTTCAGCCCACTTTCAATTAATTTTAACATAATATTGTGAGTTCTATGTAAACCTCCAAGCATATTCACATTTTTCAACATATTTTTTGGATAGACTTTTAAATTCTTTATAATGCCATTTAAACGACTCAGTGCAAAATCAGTTGCAATTGTAATTTCTGGCGTCATAATTCTTTCAACACTAGAATGACTAATATCTCTCTCATGCCAAAGTACTACATTTTCTAGCGAGGGTATTACACCACTCCTAATATATCGAGAGATACCTGTTAAATTCTCACTCAATACTGGATTACGTTTGTGAGGCATTGCAGAAGAACCTTTTTGCTTAGAAGAAAAACTCTCTTCAACTTCTAACACCTCTGTTTTTTGTAAATTTCGAATTTCCACAGCAAATCTCTCAATTGAAGATGCTAAAATTCCCAATACTGAGAAAAAATATGCATGCCTATCTCTTGGAATTACTTGAGTTGATATATCTTCAGAATTTAGTTTAAGTTTTTTTGCTACATAATCTTGAACTCGTGGATCTATAGAATTAAAAGTTCCAACAGGTCCAGAGATAGCACAAACAGATACTTCGTTGATTGCTTGATCAAGTCTTTCTAAATTTCTTTTAAACTCAAAATAAAAGGAAGATAATTTTAATCCAAAAGTAATTGGTTCAGCATGTATACCATGACTTCTTCCAATCATTAATGTGTCTTTATATTTTTTAGATTTGATTTTTAAACTTTGAATACACTCTACTAAACTTTTTCTTATTATTTCTGAGGTTTGCTTAAGTTGTACAGAAAATGAAGTATCAATAATATCACTTGATGTTACACCGAAATGAAAATACTTTGATGAGTCGCCAATATATTTGCTTACATTATTAATATAAGCAACAACATCATGTTTTGTTTCTTTTTCAATTTTTTCAATTTCATTAACATTGAATTTTGCTTTATTTCTTATTTCTTTTGCAGCTTTTTTAGGAATAACTCCAAGCATTGCTTGTTTTTCTGCAATCAAACACTCAATCTCTGTCCAAATTTTAAATTTATTTTTTAATGACCAAATCTTTTCAATCTTAGGTCTATTATATCTAGGTATCATTTTATCTTCTTATACATCCTTTATTGGAAAAGCTGTATTATTTTTAGATAATGTAAATATTTCATTTCCTTCTTCTGTTATTCCAATTGTATGCTCGAATTGAGCAGATAAAGACTTATCTTTTGTGACAGCTGTCCATCCATCATTTAGTATTTTTGTTTGCCATCCACCTAAATTAATCATTGGTTCAATTGTTAAAAACATTCCAGGCTCTAACATTGGTCCTTCACCTGGTTCCCCAAAGTGTAAAACACTAGGTGGAGTGTGAAATTCCTTCCCAATTCCATGACCACAAAAATCTCTTACTACAGAATAACCTTTTCCCTCTGCAAGTTTCTGAATTTTATTTCCAATATCGCCAATATGTTTGCCGGGTTTAGCTTCACTTATTCCAATTAATAAAGACTCATACGTAATTTTCAAAAATTCATAATTTTTTTTATTTGTTTTTCCTGCAACAAACATTCTTGAACTATCACCATACCAACCATTTAATATAACAGTGACATCCACATTGACTATATCACCATCAGATAAAATTTTTCTTTCAGAAGGAATTCCATGACAAACGACATGATTAACAGATGTACATACAGATTTTGGAAAACCTTTATAATTTAGAGGAGCTGGAATAGCGTTGCTTTGAATAATTTGGTTGTGACATATGTCATTTATCTCTTGAGTACTTATACCTGGAACAATTTTTTCACTTAAAGAATCTAATACATCAGCAGCTAAAGAACCAGCTTTCCTCATGTCCTCAAAATCTTTTTTCGTATGTATTGGGATATTGTTGTTTCTCATTTAAAAAATAATTACTTACGTTTAATAAATAATATATAGAAAATATCAATTAATCATATGAGTTCTTTTACAGCAGGCGTTATTGTTATCGGAGATGAAATACTTTCTGGTAGAACTCAAGATACAAACTCAAATTATATTGCAAAAAAACTATTAGAAGCTGGAATTAAGTTAGAGGAAGTTATTGTTATTCAGGATGATAAAAATACAATTATAGAAAATGTTTTAAAATATAGCTCAAAATACTCTTATGTTTTTACAACAGGAGGAATAGGGCCAACTCATGATGATATAACTTCAGAAAGTATATCTGAAGCTTTTAAGTTACAATATGAAACAAATAAAAAAGCTTTTGAAATTCTTGAAAATTATTATCCAAAAGGTGAATTTAATGAAAGTAGGCAAAGAATGGCCAAAATGCCATTTGGTTCAGAGCTTATTTTAAATCCAATGACCGCTGCACCAGGATTTATTGTAAAAAATATTTATGTTTTACCTGGTGTGCCAGAAATAATGCAAGTTATGTTTGAGGAATTAATAAAAAAAATTAAAAAAGGTAACCCAAAACTTGTTACAACAATTAATACTAATTTATACGAAAGTAAAATTGCAAAAAATTTAAAAAATATTCAAAAAAATTATACAAACGCATCAATAGGTAGTTACCCATATTTTAATCTTGCAGCTAAAACAGGCGGTGTTAACATAGTTGTTTCATCATGGGATATGAAATCTATTCAACCAATAGTTGACGATATAACTCAGATGATTGAATTAAATGGTGGAAAAAGTTCTATAGTTTGATATTAGTCCAGAATTAGGCCTCGTGGTGGAATGGTAGACACAAAGGACTTAAAATCCTTGCCCTTTTGGGAGTGCCGGTTCAAGTCCGGCCGAGGCTACCAATCTCTAAATTATGTTTGCTTTTATTACCATTGGAACAAATAATTTAAAAAAATCATCTGCATTTTATAGTAAAATTTTAAAACCTCTAAAAATTAAAAAAGTTTTATCTCATAATCGTTATTTTGGTTACGCTAAAAAAGAAACTCCTAAAAAAATAGAATTATATTTGATTAGACCACATAACAAAAAAAAAGCAACCATAGGAAATGGTACGATGATTACTTTTAAAGCTAATTCTAAAAAAACTGTTAATGAATTTTATAAAATTGGAATTAGTCTAGGAGCAAAAGATGAAGGTATGCCTGGACCCAGACATGGTAAAGATTATTATGCATATTTAAGGGATTTAGATGGTAACAAGATTTGTATTTTTAAAAAAATTTGATCCTAATAATTAAATTGCTCATTCAAAATTTTATCTTCAATAGAGTGCTTACTATCAAATAATACAGTGCATTTATTTTCATCTGAAGAAACAATATTCACTTTACTAATATCTCTAAATTCAACATTGTCAGCTGTTACGCTAGATGAGCGTTCATCATTATTTAGTACTTCAAAATCAATTTTACTAATTTCAGATAACAGAGCACCTCTCCATCTCCTTGGTCTAAAGGCACTAATTGGAGTTAACGCAAGTATATTTGAGTCTAAAGGTAGAATGCTACCGTGCGCGGATAGATTATAAGCTGTACTTCCAGCAGATGTAGATAACAAAACGCCATCACATATCAACTCTTCCATTTTTACTTTCTCATTAATTTTAATTTTAATTTTTGATGCCAAATGAGTCTGTCTCATAAGAGAAACTTCATTATAAGCATATGCCTCAAAGATCTCATTATTAATACTTTCCGCAGTCATTTTTAATGGTTTAAAAGTAGATTTTTTAGCTTTGGCAATCATATCATTTAAATTTTCATTACTTAGATTATTCATTAAAAAACCAATTGAACCAAAGTTTATTCCAAAAAATGGTTTGTTTAGTTTATTAAAATTATGTAGCGATTTTAAAAGTAATCCATCGCCTCCAATTGGAATAATGTAGTCGGCATCTTCAACAGAATTTTGCCCAAATAATTCTGTTAGTTTTTTTTCTGTATTTTTTGCTTCAGGATTGTTTGATGATAAAAAATGAAATTTCATTATCCACCTGTTACGTTCATGTGTCTTTTCATATATTTATTAATCTTTGCTCCTATCATAAAATCATGTTGTTTTGGTTTAATATTAAGAGCAAATTTAATTTTTTCTTTTATATAATCATTACTATAATCTTTTCTCATTATATCTCTAAAATCAACAAAGTCATTCTGACCAAGGCACATAAAGAGTTTACCAGTGCTTGATATTCTTACCCTATTGCAAGAAGCACAAAAATTATCTGTTAAAGGACTTATAAACCCAATTTTATTAGAAACCAAATCACTAGTATAAAATCTAGCTGGACCTCCAGTACTGTAATCAATTTTAGAAAAATTATATATTTTGTCTAATTTTACAAAAATGTCAGATAATGAGACAAACTGATATTCTCTCAATGTATCTGTTTCTTCCATTGGCATCACTTCAATAAATGTAAGATCAATTTTTTTATTACTAGTCCAATTAATTAATTCTTCAATTTCATTCTCATTAAAATCTTTAATTACTACAGTATTAATTTTAATTTTTATATTTGTATTAAGTGCTTCATTAATTCCATCAAATACTTTTTCAATATTTCCAAATCTTGTTATTTTATTATATTTTTCGGGATTAATTGTATCTAGAGAAACATTAATCCTATTAACACCATTTTGCTTAAGTTGTTTTGCATATTTTTTTAATAGCGTTCCATTTGTTGTAAGTGTAATCTCTTTTAGATTTGTTTTCTCTTTTTTATTATTAAGTTTTTCGATTAATTTTATAATATCATTTCTTACCAAAGGCTCACCCCCGGTTAATCTAATTTTTTCAACTCCGAGTTCTATAAAGTTGTCACACAATCTTTCAATTTCTTCTAAAGTCAATATGTCTTTTCTTGGAAGAAATTCCATTTTTTCTTTCATACAATAGACACATCTCAAATCGCATCTATCTGTAACAGATACTCTTAGGTAATTTACTTTTCTTAGATACTGGTCAATTAGTTGCATTTATATTAATTATTTTTAATTCAACTTCTTTAGGGTTAATAGTTTTTTTTCCAACATTTTCAAAATTTATTGTAACGATATTGTTAATACATGATTGCACTTGACCAATTCCCCATTCTTTTTCTTTACTGACATTTACAACAAAAGTGCCTGGTGTAAGATCACCTATATAAAAATCTGACATTTATAATAAAATTAACTAATTCTTTTTTCTGCTTTTTCATGCATTTCTTGAGCTTCTAAACTCAATGTTGCGACTGGTCTTGCTTCTAATCTTTTGATACTAATTGGATCACCTGTTTCATCACAATAACCATAAGATCCATCTTCAATTCTTTGAAGGGCAGCATCAATTTTATTAATTAGTTTTCTTTCTCTATCTCTTGTTCGAAGTTCGAAAGATCTATCTATTTCTTCAGACGCTCTATCAGTTATATCTGGTTTTGCTTCATTCTCATTTTGAAGATTATTTAAAGTTTGAGATGACTCCTTGAGTAAATCTTGTTTCCAACTTACTAATTTTTGCCTAAAATACTCTTTCATTTTGGCATTCATGAATTTTTCTTTCTGAGTTGGTTTATAATTTTTAGGTAATTTTGTCATATTTTAAAAAGCTGCTGATTTATCAAATGATTTTATTTATTCAAGCAATATTGAAATTTTATTAATTATAAATAATTCATAATTTTCAACAAGTTAATCATATTTTTATAAAAGAACAAAAATAGAACTTTTAAAAATAGAACAAAACGTGTACAAGTAAACATGATTTGCAAGAATCTTAATAAAAACATAGTAAATTAATGGAGAAATGTAATGTCTCAAGCTAAATTAAAAGTAGTAAATAACGAAAATTCAATGGATAAAGAAAACAGAAGTAAATCTCTAGAAGCTGCTGTAAGCCTAATAGAGAAAAATTATGGAAAAGGCTCAATAATGAAATTGGGCTCCAAAACAAACGTAGATATTGAAGCTATATCTACTGGTTCATTAGGGCTTGATATTGCCCTAGGTATTGGCGGAGTTCCAAAGGGGAGAATTATTGAAATTTATGGACCTGAAAGTTCTGGTAAAACTACTTTAGCTACTCATATTGTTGCTGAGTCACAAAAACAAGGCGGTAATTGCGCATTTATAGATGCAGAGCATGCTCTAGATCCAGCATATGCAAAGAAATTAGGTGTAAATTTAGAAGAATTATTAATTTCCCAGCCTGATACAGGTGAGCAGGGTTTAGAAATTGCTGATTCTTTAATTAAATCTGGAGGTATTGATGTGCTAATTATTGACTCAGTTGCGGCACTAGTTCCAAGAGCTGAACTAGAAGGCGATATGGGAGATTCATTACCTGGTTTACAAGCTAGATTGATGAGTCAGGCTTTAAGAAAACTCACAAGCTCTATAGCTCAATCAAACACCCTAGTTGTATTCATAAATCAACTTAGAATGAAAATTGGCGTTATGTTTGGTAGCCCTGAGACAACTACAGGTGGTAATGCTTTAAAATTTTATTCTTCTGTAAGAATGGACATTAGAAGAATTGGTGCAATTAAAGATAAAGATGAAATCATTGGAAATCAAACTAGAGTAAAGATAGTTAAAAATAAAGTTGCGCCTCCATTCAAAGTTGTTGAATTTGACATAATGTACGGAGAGGGTATATCTAAATTAGGTGAATTAGTTGATTTAGGTGTCAAAGCAGAAATTATTGATAAATCTGGATCATGGTTTTCTTACAAAAATACTAAAATAGGACAAGGTAGAGAAAACGTTAAAAACTTTCTTAACGACAATCCAACTATAGCTAAAGAAATTGAACATCAAATTCTGCAAAATGCTGGAATAGTTGAAAAAGCTATGATGGAAGGAAAAGTAGAGAATAAAGTAAAAGAAAAAGAAGCTAAAGAATCTGAAGAAATAAAAGAATAGTAAATATTATTTTTGTTTGGCGCCTATTTCAAAATAGGCGCTTTTTTATTTAGACAATAGAGTTTTCAAGTTATAATACCTTTTCATGAATTCAAATCAGATTAGGTCAACATTTCTCAATTATTTTAAAAAAAATGGACATGAGGTTATTCATTCTAGCTCTCTTGTGCCAGATAATGATCCTACTCTAATGTTTGCTAACTCTGGAATGGTACAATTTAAAAATATTTTTACAGGTAAAGAAACAAGAGAATATAATAGAGCAACTACTGCTCAGAAATGTGTAAGAGCAGGTGGAAAGCACAATGATCTAGAAAATGTAGGATACACGACAAGACATCATACTTTTTTTGAAATGTTAGGAAATTTCTCTTTTGGAGATTATTTTAAAGAGTTGGCCATAGAACTAGCATGGAATCTAATTACTAAAGAATATGCAATAAATAAAGATAGACTTTTGGTAACTGTTTATTCTGATGATCAGGAAGCTTTTGATTTATGGAAAAAAATAGCTGGATTGTCTGAAAATAAAATCATTAAAATAAGTACTTCTGATAATTTTTGGTCAATGGGTGAAACTGGTCCTTGCGGTCCTTGTTCTGAAATATTTTATGATCATGGTGATAAATACGAAGGAGGCCCACCAGGTTCTTTAAACGAAGATGGTGATAGATTTATAGAAATATGGAATTTAGTATTTATGCAATATGAGCAAATATCTAAATCTGAGAGAATAAACCTACCAAAACCCTCTATAGATACTGGAATGGGATTAGAGAGAATGACAGCTCTTCTAGATGGTTCTAACGATAATTATTCAACAGATTTATTTCAACCAATTATAAATGAATCAACAAAACTATGTGGTGATGAAAGTTCAATAACAAATCCTAGTCACAGAGTAATTGCAGATCACTTAAAATCTTCCTCTTTTTTAATTGCTGATGGAGTAATGCCTTCAAATGAAGGTAGAGGATATGTCTTAAGAAGAATAATGAGAAGAGGAATGCGACACGCTCATTCTTTAGGTAATAAAGAGCCTGTATTTCATAAGCTATTTCCTATTTTTTTAGATGGAATTAAAAATTCATATCCTGAATTAGATAGAGCAAAAGATCTAATTACTAATACATTAATGAATGAAGAAGTTAAATTCAAGGAAACTGTTGAAAAAGGAATAAAAATTTTAGATGAGGAAATTTCTAACTCAACAAATATATTTAATGGAGAAGTAGCATTTAAATTATACGATACCTATGGATTCCCCCTAGATTTAACACAAGATTATTTGAAAAGTAAAAATATTGAAGTCGATATAAAAACATTTGAAAAAAAAATGTTAGATCAAAAGGAAAGAGCGAGACAAAGCTGGAAAGGTACAGGAGACATCGAGGATGAAGGCATTTGGTTTGAAATAACTTCTAAAATAGAGCCAACAGAATTTTTAGGATATTCTGATATGGAAGCTGATTGTAAAATAATTTCAATCATATCAGACAGTAAGTCAGTAGATATAATTAAAAAAGATCAAGAAGCAATTATAATATTAAATCAAACACCTTTTTATGGAGAAAGTGGTGGTCAGGTGGGAGATCAGGGTTTTTTTGAAAATGATAATTTTAAGTTTGAAGTTATCAATACAACAAAAATATTTGGAAACTATTTTCTTCACAAAGGTAAAGTAATTAGAGGTGGATGCAAAATTGAAGATACCATTAAAGCAAGCATTAATACAGTGAATAGAGATTTTATTACATATAATCATTCTTCAACTCATTTATTACATGCCGCTCTAAGAAAAATATTGGGCAAGCATGTCACGCAGAAGGGTTCGCTAGTAAATTCAGAAAAACTTAGATTTGATTTTAGTCACAATAATCCAATTGAAAAAGTTCAACTCATAGATGTTGAAAAAATTGTAAATGATCAAATTCAAAAAAATGGAATTGTTGAAATTAAAATTGTGGATCAAAAAAAAGCTATTGAAGAAGGTGCAATGGCATTATTTGGAGAAAAATATAGCGATGAAGTAAGAGTAGTAACAATGGGTCAAGAAAATGAATCATTCTTTTCAAAAGAATTATGTGGAGGAACTCATGTTGTTACATTAGGGGAAATAAGTAAATTTAAAATAACTAATCAATCTAGTGTTGCGTCTGGAATAAGAAGAATAGAGGCTGTATCTAATGTTGCAGTAGATAAATATATCAAAGAAATAGAAAGAAATTTATTAGAAAAAAATAAAAACCAAGATAATCAAATTGAAGATTTAAAGAATAAAATTAAAAAGATTAATGCCGATTATAATTTTAAAAATCAATCTGAAGACAAAGGTTTATTAATTAAAGAATTAATTCAGATACACGAAAAATTAAAACAAAATATGTCTATATCAAAAAATATTGGTAATATTGTTGTAAAAAAAATCAAAGAATTAAATTTTATATACTTGATTGCTGAAGATTACCCTAATAAATCTTTGAAAGCATTTATTGATGAGCAAAAAAAACAATATAATAAAAATAGTGTTTCGTTAATAATTTCAAATAATGAAAACAAACTATCTATAGTGCTAGGAGTTACAGAAGATATTACAGATCTTTTTGATGCTTCAAAAGAAATAAGAGAAATTTCGATTATTCTAGGTGGAAAGGGCGGGGGTGGCAGAAAAGATCTTGCTCAAGGAGGAGGATCAGATGTTAGTCAAATTAATGAAAGTTTAAAATACGTAGAAGATAAATTAAATTCTATAAGTTAATTTGAAAATTGTTTTTTATTACGCTTAAAAAATCTTGAGTGTTTAACCATTTCTGATCGTTATTAATTAATATTGCTAAATCTTTTGTCATTTCACCACTTTCTACAGTTTTGATACACGTTTCTTCCAATTTTTTAGCAAAATTTATTAATTCATTATTACCATCAAATTCTCCTCTAAAACTTAAACCCCTTGTCCAAGCAAAAATTGATGCAATAGGATTAGTTGAAGTCTCTATACCTTTCTGATGATTTCTATAATGTCTTGTAACAGTTCCATGTGCAGCTTCAGCTTCTACTGTTTTACCATCTGGGGTCATTAACACACTTGTCATTAAACCTAGTGATCCAAATCCTTGAGCTACAGAATCTGATTGAACATCTCCATCATAATTTTTACAAGCCCAAATAAAATTACCTTCCCATTTTAATGCTGAGGCTACCATATCATCAATTAATCTGTGTTCATAAACTATATCTTTTTCTTTAAACTTATTTTTAAATTCTGTATCAAATACATCCTGAAATAAATCTTTAAATCTTCCGTCATAGATTTTTAAAATAGTATTTTTAGTAGAAAGGTAAACTGGCCAACCAAGGTTAAGTCCATAATTAAAGCAAGCTCTGGCAAAGTCTATAATTGAATTATCTAAATTATACATTGATAGGGCTACACCAGATTTTTCAAATTCATAAACATCTTTTGTAAATCCCTCAGATCCATCTTTAGGTTCAAAAATCATTTTAAGTGTTCCTGGTTTATTAATTAATGTGTCAGTTGCTCTATATTGATCACCAAAGGCATGTCTAGCAACTACAATTGGATGGTTCCAGTTTGTGATTATTCTTGGAACATTCTTACATATTATTGGTTGTCTAAATATAGTTCCTCCAAGTATATTTCTTATTGTTCCATTTGGAGATCGCCACATTTGCTTTAATTTGAATTCTTCTACTCGATTTTCATCCGGTGTAATTGTTGCACATTTTATTCCTACACCATATTTTTTTACTGCTTTAGCTGCATCTATTGTAATTTGATCATTAGTTTCATCTCTTTTTATCACTCCAAGATCAAAATATTTTATATCTATATCAAGATAGGGCAAAATTAATTGTTCTTTGATGTATTCCCAGATAATTCTGGTCATCTCATCTCCATCCATTTCAACTACAGGATTTTTAACTTTTATTTTTGCCATTTAATTAATATATTTTTTAATTGATCAACCGTATCTATAATGTGAAAACTGTTTTGTAAATTTTTATTTGAAAATTTTTCATCTTCAAAAAATTTAAATTGTTTAAATAGATTATCCCAGAAATTATTTTTATTAAAAAATATTATTGGCTTATTATGAATTCCCATTATTTTCCAAGATACGACTTCTACTATTTCTTCTAAAGTTCCTGTTCCTCCTGGTAATGCTAAATAAGCATCACCTATCTCAAAGAGTAACTTTTTTCTTTCAGACATATTATCCACTATTTTTAAGTCATCTATATTTTCAAAAATTATTTCTTTCTCAGATAAAAAATTTGGAATTACTCCAATAACTCTATTTTCATATTTTTTTGCTGTCTTAGCAACTACACCCATAATACCGACTTTTGCGCCTCCATAGACAATATTTATTTTAAATGATGATATTAATTTACTAATTTCTTCTGCATCTTGATAA
Source organism: uncultured Alphaproteobacteria bacterium (assembly GCA_902560675.1). Lineage (GTDB taxonomy): Bacteria > Pseudomonadota > Alphaproteobacteria > HIMB59 > CACPNW01. The sequence goes on from CACEMP010000004.1 coordinate 60,218, forward strand.
TATTTATTACTTAATTTATCTGAAGATGAGCAATAGATGGTAATTGATTTTATAGTCATATATTTTATTATTTATTAGAAAAAATTTAACTAGAAATTTTATTCTTATACCAATTCTTTATGTTTTCTCTAAACATTAATGCTGATGGTGTTACAACTAATGTAAGAAATGTTGCAAAAAGTAGTCCAAATACTATGGCAGTTGATAATTGAACCCACCACTGGGTATCTGGCGAACCTCTAGTTATTTCTCTAGATATGAAGTCAACATTTGTCATTGTAACCATTGGTAATAATCCTAGTACTGTTGTAGTTGTTGTAAGTAAAACTGGTCTAAGTCTCTGCGCACCTGTTTTGATAATGGCTTCTCTTATACTAGATGTTTTAGTCTTTAAAAAATCAAATGTATCAATCAATATAATATTATTATTTACAACTATTCCAGCAAGAGCAATTACTCCAACTCCTGACATAACGATACCAAATGGCTGTGCTGTTACCATTAAACCTATAAACACACCAGCTGTGGACATTACTACTGCAAAAAGAATTAAGAATGCACTATAAAAACTATTAAACTGCAATAGAAGTATCATTAGCATTAAAAATAAAGCTACACCAAAAGCTCCTGTTAAAAATTCTTGAGCTTCTTTTTGGTCTTCATTTTCTCCAATAAGTTCAGCCCTTACTTTGTTATCTAATTCATAACGAGGTAAATCTAAAGTTCTTCCTCTCCAAGACGGAGCAGTATCTGAAATTCCTAATACGTACTCAAGTTCTTTAACTTTTCCGTCAGGATAAGTTCCAGGCTCTACATCTGCCTGAATATTTATAGCATTTTTTGAATCTACTCTAATTATATTTCCTGTTCTGCTATTTGGAACAATTTCTACAAAATTTGATATTGGGACTAAACCATTTGAAGTAGTTACTCTTAAGTTATCAATTCTATCCAATGTTCTTCCTTCGTTTGGATAACGAAGATAAAGTGGTATACTTTCATTGCTATCATCAGGTCTATATTCACCAAGTTTAAGACCATTTGTTGCAAGTTTAATTACATTACCAATTGATGTAATGTTAGCTCCAAATTTAGAAGCTTGTTTTCTATCTACATTAATTTCCCATTCTATACCAGGTGCTGGTAAATTATCTTCTACATTCATTAACTTTGGATAACTATCCATAAATTTTTTAAGCTTAATTCCTTCAGCTATTAAAAGTTGTTTATTATCACTGGTTAATTTAATGTTAATTGGTTTACCTTCACCAGGACCACCTTGTTGTTCTCTTGATTCTACTTTAATCCCATTGATACTTTTTGTTGCTTCCAAAATTTCTGCAAGAATTACTTTTGATTTTCTTCTTTTATCCCAATCTGTATATTCCAAACTTATTGATCCAATAAAGTCTTCTGATGCCTCTGATTGTTCACTTATATTTCCACTTAAAGAATAAATATTTTTAAATTCTTGTCTTTCCGATTGAAGCTTTAAAATAATATTCTCGACTCTTGATACATAATCTTTTTTTTCTTCAACTGAGAGATTACCTCTTGCAAAGACTACAATTTTTGCAAGATCTGGCTCAACATCTGGGAAAAATTCTACACCTGCTCCTACTTTAGTATAGGTATAGTTTACAGCAATTAATATTACTAAAGCACTAATCATCACCTTTAAAGGATGAAATAATAAGAAGTTTAATACTTTTGCATAAAATCCAACAAAACCCGTTACGTTTAAAACAGGTTCATTAGATTCTGACGATAAGATTTTTGCATTTTTAGAAACTAATTTATCTGTAGAATTTACATTTTCTGAAATTTTATAAACTCTTGGTATAATTCTTATAAATACAAATATAAATAAAGCGAAGCTGAGTAAATATTTTCCAATTGTTATAAATAAACTAAATCTTTCAAGATTTAATAATCCAAATCCATAAGATAATAGATTATAAAAAATTAATGATATTAGTAATGGTACAATAAATTGTAGAAGTATTCTTGAAACAGTATTTAAAATAGATCCTAAAACTGGAACAAACAGTAATGCCATAAATAAAGAAGAAATAAGAACACATATAAGTGTTATTGGTAAATATTTCATAAATTCACCAGCTATACCAGGCCAGAATATTAAAGGTAAAAAGGCAGCTAGGGTAGTTGCAGTTGATGATATAATTGGTAGTGACATTTTTTTTGATGCGTTTGCAAAAGCATCTTTTACACCAAGACCTTCTTTCATTTTTCTATCTGCATATTCAACAACAACAATTGCTCCATCGACTAATAGTCCTACAGATAAAATTAGAGCAAATAATACTACTATATTAATAGTAAAACCCATTACAGACAGAGCTAATAAACCTGATAAAAACGATCCTGGAATAGATACACCAACTAATAAACCAGATCTAACGCCTAATGCTCCTAAAATAATAATTAAAACAAGGATTATGGCTGCTATGACGTTATTTTGCAGACTATTTAACATAGTTTTAATTCCTTTTGATTGATCGTTTCCAAAAGAGATTTCAACGTTTTCAGGAAAACTTTTAGCAGTAATTGCAGTTATTCTTTTTACTTCTTCAATAGTATTGATAATATTTTCACCAATTCTTTTGGAAACATCAATAGTTATTGAATTAGATCCATTTACATTTGCATAAGATTGCCTATCTTCGAATGTTCTTTTGACTTCAGCAATATCTTTGAAAGTAATAACTGAATCTCCGTTAGTTTTAACAGGAGTATTTAATACATCTTCAATAGTTTCGTATAAACCTGGAACTTTAATATCAAAACTTCCGTCACCAGTGTCTTGACCACCAGCAGATACCATTTTATTATTTTCTCTAACAATATTAATAAGACTCTCAAGATTTATGCCATAGCTATCAACTGCAGTTGGATTAATTAATATATCAACCTGCTCATTTCTTTTACCTCCTATTTTAGCTTCTAAAACACTAGGAATTGTTTCTATATCATCTTGTAAAATGTCAGCTAAATCCTGAAGAGTTCTATTAGGCACATCTCCACTTAAAGAAATGGATAAGATAGGAAATGTACTTATGTTAACTTCGTTAACTGTTGGTTCATCTGCTTCACTAGGTAGGTCACCCTTAGCTCTATCAACTTTATCCCTAATATCAACCATAGCTTGATCAGAATCAAATCCAGCATCAAATTCTAATAAAACATTACCTCCACCTGAATAAGCTGTTGATCTTACTTCTCTTACTCCTTCAACAGTTTTAACTTCGTCTTCAATTGGTTTAACTAAAAGCCTTTCAGAATCTTGTGCAGAGATACCATTTTGACTTAGTGAAATATAAACTATTGGTATGCTTACATCAGGAGATGATTCTTTGGGCATTGTGATGTAAGTAGATGCACCTGAAAAAATAATAAAAATAAGTATTCCCATGAAAACTCGGGAATGGGTTATTGCATAGTCTATAATATTTATTTTCATTTAGATTAGTTTATTGTTTCACCAATACTTATATATTCTTGTCCGCTTACAATTAAATTTACTGTCTCAGGTAATCCAGAAACCCACATGCCATCTATTGTATCCTTAATTGTTTTGGTCGGATAGAAAGTAACTTTATTATCATTACCTACAGCTTTAACACCAACAGTCCCATCGTCTAATAAAGTTAATATAGATGGTGGTATTTTGTGAGCTTTAAGTTCTGAACCTTTGATAACAATTTTAGTCGTTATACCACTTTTATAAGAGAGATCTTTGTTATCAGCTTCAATAGTAATTTCGAATGTTCTAGTACTAGTTTCAGCTGATGGAGAAATAAAAGATATTATTCCATTTTTTTTAATACCATTACTATCTTCGATCAAAGCTTTAGTACCAACACTCACTTTATTTACATCAAATTCAGATAAATAACCCTCTATCTTGATAGGGTCTAAATCAATTATAGTAAATAGGGGAGTGCCTATTGAGATGAATTCAGTTTCCTCAACCATTTTTTCTGAAATAATTCCATCAAATGGCGCCTTGATAGTAGTTTTTTCTATATCAAGTTTTATGTTCTTTAAAATTGATTTTACATTTGAAATTTGAGCCTCAAGGTTTGCTAAGGTAGATTCAAATTTTATTTTAATATCTTCTCTATCAGCTTGAGCATTGGCAAGATTAAAAGATGCTAAACTTAATTTTGATTTTGAACTTAAACCTTTATCAATTAGCTGTTTTGCAGATGCATATTCAATTTCATACAACTCAATTCTTTCAACATTTTGTCTAAGTAGATTATCTCTGTTTTTTTCATTTAAAATTAGTTCTTTATTAAGTCTTTCTAAATCTTTTTTTGCACTAGAAAGTTTTTCATTTCTATCCTCTAGTGAGATTGTAATCATTTCAACATTCTGAGATACTCTATCTCCTCTTGCAAATTCAATATTATCTATGTTGCCAGATGTTTCAGATTTAACATCAATTTTTTTATTATGAATAGTTTGACCTTGTAATTCAATAGATTGATCAATTAAACTGGAAGTAAATACCTTTGTTTCAACAGAAAATGTAAATTCTTCATTATCATTATTTTCTGTATCTTGAGAATATGAAGTTTCTGATTCAGTGCTATTTTCTGTATCATCGTCTTGAGCAACAACATTGTTTGAAAATTGCCCAGAACCAATCCATCCAACAACAGCGGCAAGTATTATGAGAGCTATAAATATTGATCTTTTCATTAAATATCGTACATGTCATATATATTAAAGTTAATAAAAAACAATTTTTTGTTAACTTTATTATCTTTTATGAAATCAAAAAACTGGGTTAATAGACAAAAAAATGATCAGTTTGTAAAGAAAGCTAAACAGTTAGGCTATATAAATCGAGCTTCGTTTAAACTGGAAGAGATTGAGCAAAAATATAAAATTATTGAAAATTCAAAAGAAATACTAGAACTTGGTTCTTCTCCAGGAGGTTGGACTCAAGTCATCTTAAATTATAATCCAAAGACTAATATAACCTGTTTTGATTTATTAGATATGAAAATAAATAATCAATTTATAACTTTCTATAGAGAAGATTTTTTAAAATATAATTTTATTAATTTAAAAAATAAATTTGATTTAGTTTTATCTGATGTAGCTCCTAATACAACTGGTCATCAATCAACAGATCATCTGAGGATAAGCCAATTAATATATCAAGTTATAGACAGATTAGAAATAATATTAAAAAATCAAGGATCATTTATATTCAAAATTTGGAAGGGAGAGGAAGAAAAGGAAATTATAAAGATTCTAAAAAAAATTTTTGATAAAGTTGAGTATTTTAAGCCAAAATCATCAAGACAAGAATCAAGTGAAATATTTATAATATCTAGAGGATTTAGATTGAATGAAGAGTGAAACAGAAACTATTTTAATTGTTGATTATGGATCACAATATACGCAATTAATAGCAAGAAGAATCAGAGAGTTAGAAGTCTTTTGTCTTGTATATCCTTTTAATAAAATTACAAAAAAAATTTTAGATGAAATCAAACCATCTGCTTTTATATTATCTGGAGGTCCTAGATCAGTTCTAGATAAAAATGCTCCTAAATTAAATCAAGAAATTTTAAAAATGAAAAAACCAGTCTTAGCCATTTGTTATGGTATGCAATTAGTAACAAAAAATTTGAAAGGTGTAGTAAAACGTTCCACACATAGAGAGTATGGTCATACCATTATAAATATTAAAAAAAAATCACTATTATTTAAAGGAATTATTAAAAAGAAAATTAAAGTATGGATGTCTCATGGAGATAATATCAATAAAATACCCAAACTTTTTTCAATAACATCTTTATCAAATAATAGAATTATTTCATCTATTGAAAATATTCAAAATAAAATTTATTGCCTTCAATTTCATCCTGAGGTCTATCATACAGATTTTGGTTCAAAAATAATTAATAATTTTGTTTTTAATATTGTAACTATAAAAAATAAGTTCAAAATTCAAAAATTTATTGAAAATAAAGTATCAGAATTAAAAAATGAAATTAAGAATAAAAAAATAATTTGTGGTTTATCAGGAGGTGTAGATTCTACAGTTACTGCATATTTATTAAGCAGAGCTGTTAACAAAAATCTTCATTGTATTTTTGTTGACCATGGTCTTTTAAGAAAAAATGAAGCTAACGAAGTGTCAAAAATATTTTCCAAAAAATTTGGCAAAAACTTTACTAAAATTAATGCTTCTAATATTTTTTTAAAAAATTTAAAAAATGTTTCCGATCCTGAGAAAAAAAGAAAAATAATTGGAAAAACATTTATAGAAGTTTTCGATAAAGCAGCTAAAAAAATATCAAATGTAGATTATTTAGGACAGGGGACTCTTTATCCTGATATTATAGAAAGTATTCCATTTTTTGGAGGTCCAACAGCTAAAATAAAAAGTCACCATAATGTTGGGGGGTTACCAAAAAAAATGAAATTAAAAATTGTGGAGCCATTAAGAGAATTATTTAAAGACGAGGTAAGAAATGTTGGAAAGCAATTAAAAATAGATAAACATTTACTTTCACGACATCCATTTCCAGGGCCAGGTTTAGCAATTCGAATACCAGGAGTAATTGATAAAAAAAAGATCTTAATTCTTCAGGAGGCAGATTATATTTTTATTCAGTACCTAAAAGAGAAAAAACTTTATAATAAAATTTGGCAAGCTTTTGTAGTGCTGTTACCAGTAAAATCAGTAGGTGTTATGGGAGATGAAAGAACATACAATTACTCAGTGTCACTTAGAGCTATTACTTCAGTTGATGGAATGACAGCTGATTTTTATATGTTTACAAATAATCAACTAAAAGAAATATCATCTCGTATAATTAATAAAGTAAAAGGCATTAACAGAGTATTATATGACTTTACTTCAAAACCTCCTGGAACCATTGAGTGGGAATAAACCAATGATTTGTATTAAAATTGATATACCAGAAGAAATTTGTAAAATAGATGATGAATTAAAAGCGATTTATCATAGTAAAGATACTGTATGCATTTGGGTTTTTAGAACAAGAGAAGATAGAAATAAATTTATGGATGAGACTGTTGGTATGAAAAAAGATGATAGACAAAATTATTTTGATAATTTTTATATATAAACTTAGACAATTTTCTAAATTGAGACAGTATAAATTAATCCAAAATTTTAAATATTTTTCTATTCAATGAAGATAATAGCTGATCTAAATTTTCATATTTCTTATTTTGATTTTTAGATTTTAAATTATAAAAAATTTTTCTTTTTTTTCTCTCTAGTGATTTATTTAGTATGCATTCTGGTGCTGCTAGACTATGTTTAAATATATAAAAAAATGCATTATTTTTATTAAAATCAACAGCATAGTCTTTCCATTCTCCATTAGAAACTCCCTTAGAATAAAGATTTAGGATTTTGGCGAGTTCATCTTTGGAAAAGTAGAGATTGTGATTGTTAGTTGAAGCACTAGATGTTACTAAGCCCATGAATTAAGAATATAACAAAAAATTATGCCTGTAAATGCCCCAAATGATAATTTAGATGTATTAGCACCATCATTTAATCTTAAAAATATTGATGATGAAATGGTTTCTTTAGATAATTTAAAAGGACTAAATGGTACGGTAATAGTTTTTATATGTAATCATTGTCCATATGTAAAAGCAATTGCAACTAGATTAAAGAAAGATGCTGATGAACTTTTAGGTCATTCGATTAATACAATTGCAATTATGTCAAATGATGTAATTAATTATCCTGATGACTCATTTGAAAATATGAAAATATTTTCGCAGAAATATAAATTTAATTTTCCTTATCTTTATGATGAAACACAAGAAACAGCAAAGAATTATAATGCAGTATGCACTCCAGATTTTTTTGGGTTTGATAGTAATTTAAAACTCAAATATAGAGGCAGATTAGACTCAGGAGTAATGAATAATACAAATAAAAAAATTGATAGAGATCTTTTTAATGCCATGATAAAAATTAAAAATGAGGGCTCAGGTCCATCTGTTCAAATTAATAGCATAGGGTGTTCAATTAAATGGAAATAGTATGAGTAATAATACAATAATAAACACCATAAACATCTTAAGAAAATTTGTATTAGAAAATTTAAGATATGTTCTAATTGTATTTGGAATAACATTATTAATATTTATTTCATATCAAATATATAATTATTTTTTAATTCAAGATCTTAAAAAAACTAGTATTAATTTTTTTAACTCATTTGAAGCAGATGAAGATATTATTGAAAATCTGAAAACAATTAAAAATAGTGATAATTTTTTCTCTATATTGACTACTTTAAAGTTAATTCAAAATAAAAATAATAAAAATAAGTTTGATGACTCAGTTGATTTGTATAAAGAACTCCTTAATTCAAATGAAATAAATAATCTTTATAAATCATCTATTTCATCACATGCTGCATATTCTCTTATAAATGCATCTTATATTATAAATGATGATAGATATTTTGATGAAATTTCTTTCTTTATTGGTAACATTAACGATAATTATAAAAACTTTTTTTCTATAAAAAAAGAATTACAGTATTTATTAATAGTCACTGATATTGATATCAATAAATTAAATTATAAAAATGATAAAGAGGTATTTAAAATGTATGATGATATTTCTCAATCAAATTTAATTTTATCAGAAATTAAAGAAAGGGTGAAAAAAATTCATGAGTTTCACCTATATAATTAAATTAGTAGTTATAGCTACACTAATATTTTTATATTCTTGTAATTATAATTTAACTAATTTTAAAACAGCAGATACAGATTTAAAAGATAATAATATTGTTTCATCTGATAATTCTTATATCCAGATAGATACAAAATTATATAGCAATCTCAATAAAAACTATGTTGATAATTATACTTATACTGATGTGAATACTGATTTTTTAGATAAAAAAAAGAAATTAATAAAAATAAATAATAATAATTTTAATAATGCTTACATAGTTCAATCTAGAATATACTCCATAAACAATAAAAGTGAATTAGTTATATTTAATTCTGAAAATGGAAAGTTGATTAGTAAACATGCAATTAAATCTGAAATATTAAATAAAGTCCCTGTTTCATTTTCGATGATCAATGAAGATTTTATTGTAGGTTTTAAATCTGGTGAAGTTGTTAGAATTAACAAATTAGGTGAGCAGATTTGGATTTTCAATTACAAAGGCTTGCTGAGCACACCAATAATGATACATGATAATTATTTAATAATTTTGTACTCACAAGAAATTATATTATTATCTTTAGGTACGGGTCAAAAGATATTTGAAAAAAAACATAATACAAATAACATAATTCAATCATCAGGAGGTAAAATTGTTAATTATTCTAATTTAATTTATTATCTTTTACCAAATAGTGAATTAGGAGCTTTAGATACTTTTGTACTTGATTATCATTTAAGTCAATTAGATAATATGGAAACAAGTAAAACATTAAATAATCTAAATGACAATATTCATATCTATAAGAATTATTTTGTTTATTTAAATAATGGAAATTTATTAAATACTTTTGATATAATAAATGATAAAAAATTACTCTCAGATTTTAGAATTAATAAATCTAACTCTTCAGTGTTCTTTAATAATGTTCTTGTAAGTAAAAATGATACTAAAATTGAATTTTATAATATCATTAATGGAGATTTAGTAGCTGATATAGATGTTTCAAAAATATTTAAAAATCACACAAAAATTATAAAAATAATCCCCATAAATAATAAATTACATTTATTTGATAACAATGGAAAAATATTAATTTTAAATAATAAATTTGATTTAGAAAATAAAATAGATTTAAAAATTACAAATATTAAAAGTATAAATAACCACCAAGGTAAGTTATTTATCCATAATAATAAGGGCTCTACTTATATTTTTAAATGAATATATTGATTTTAGGAACACCCAATGTTGGAAAGACATCTATCTATAATATTATCTCAAATAATACAAATATAATTCATAAAACTACTGGAACAACAAGAGATTGGCATGTTTCTTCTCTGAAGACAAATAAATATATAAATATTTATGATACTCCTGGAATCATATTTGATAATAAGAGACCAATAAATGAAATCTACAAAAATCTAATATCAAATATTGATATTTTTTTGTATGTCATTGATTATAAAAATGTAAATTATTTAAATGATAAAGAATTATTAAATTCAATAAGAAAATATAAAAAAGATATAATTTTGTTAGTAAATAAAGATGATAATTGCGAACAAAATAAAGATTTACAATTTTTAGGTGTTGAAGATATTTATTTCATATCATGCTCTCACAAATTAGGATTTGACAATTTCTTAAGTCATTTCAATAAATTAAATATTAAAAAAGATACAGATCGTAAAAATGATTTTTCAATAAGTTTATTTGGCAAAACTAATGTTGGTAAAAGCACTCTTTTAAACAGATTAGTTGGTTACAATAGGTCAATGGTAAGTGATATTCCAAAAACAACTACTGATATTGTTTCTGCCTCATATATGCACAAAGGTTATAAATATTTAATTAAAGATACAGCAGGATTAATAAAAAAAAATAAGATTGATAAAAATAGTTTGGATTATTATTCAGTGAAAAATACATTATCCATTATAAAAGATATTGATTTAAGTCTATTTTTAATTGATATAACTCAAGGCTTTGACAATCAATCAAAAAAAATATTTAAATTAATTTTTAAAGAATCAAATGTGATATTATTTATTATAAATAAAATTGATTTGATTAAATTAAACAGAAAAAATTATTTATCTCAATTAAAGAAAGATATCGAATCAGATTTTTCACAATCTAAAAATATTCATATAATTGCGATATCTGCATACAATAAAAGAGATATAAACAAAGTAAAACAATATATTCATAAGTTAATTAAAGATTTAAATAAAAGTTTAACAACATCAAAAATAAATATATGGTTGAAAAAAATAATTGAAAAAAATCCACATCCAAGAGTAAGAGGGAAAGAAGTTAAATTTAAGTATGCTACTCAAATTTCAACATCTCCATTAAAAATTAAAATTTTTTCAAATTTTTCAAAAGAAATATCCCTAAATTACAAAAAATTTTTATTAAATAATTTTTATAAATACTTTAAAATTAAAAGTAAGAAAGTTATTATAACATTTTCAAAATCTAAAAATCCTTATAATTAGTCAATTTTTTCAGAATTATAAATTTGAATTATATTTTGGTTATATTGCGATATCTGATCTAAAATACTTGAATTTTCAATTAAAAAAATATTGAAATTATTTAATATTTCAAAATCATTTTTATTTGTAAGAAATATAATTGTACTCCAGAGAGCATACACAAATATAAAACCATATATTGCTCCAAAAAATTTGTCTAAAATTATTCCTAGTATTTGTTTATCAAGATCACTGCTTAAAGCTTTTCTTATCCTTTTAAGAATAAATAAGCTAATTAAAAATATTATAGGAATTGCAAATATTAAGGCAAGAATATTTACTGTTTGTTCAAAGTTAGATAAAAAATTAATTTGTATTAATAAATTGGACAAATATTGTGATAAATGCTCATACGTATATATAGTAATAAATACTGAACCAACCCAAGTAAGTAAACCAAGTATTGAATTTATAAACCCTTTCCAAAAACTAAATAAAATAATAACTATTGATAGAACTAAGACTATGTAATCAAAAAACAACAAATTTAAATTAAATATACTCATTTTAAATAATATAAAATAGATGGTAAAGTAATTAATACCCCTATCATAGCAAATATCATTGCTAAACTAGTAAATAAACCAAAAATTACAGTTGGCACAAAATTTGAAAAACATAGAACTAAAAAACCTAAAGATACAGCTGTAGAGGTAGTTAATACAGCTTTACCAACTGTTTCATGAGTATTATTTACAGATATTAAATAATCTTTATTTTTTAAATAATAAATTTTATATTTATATAAGTAATGAATCGTATTATCTACGGCAATTCCTATAGAAATCGCAGCAATAGTTATAGTCATTATATCAAGTGGTATTCCAAAAAGTCCAATAAATCCTAAAATAAATGTTGATGCAAAAATATTTGGAATTATACCTACAATACTAAGCTTAACCGATTTAAATAATATTAAAAACATAATAAAAATTGCCAACAAAACAAATCCTAAAGATTTAATTTGAGATGCAAATAAAGAGGATAACATATTATTATACAAAACTAATAATCCATTGACTCTTACCTCTTTTAAATTATCAAAATTTCTATTAGCGAAATCGTTAATTTCTTTAATTAATTTACCTCTCTTAATATCTTCTGAATCTTTGACTCTGGCACTAATTTTAACCATATTTTTTTCAATATTGATATAAGGGTTTATCAAATCCACTTTGTAATTTTCTGGGATTTCATTATATATTACCGATAGTTCAAAATTTGAAAGTTTATTTTTATTTATTTTATTTGCAAGATTTATTATGGAATATATAGAATTAACCTTACCAATTTCTTTTCGATTTTCTAAATATTCATGAATTTTTTTAATAGTTTCAATTTTCTCATCTGTAAACCATACCTCTGTATCACTATTAAACAAATCTTCAGAAAAAAAATCATCTTCAATATCAATATCATCTTCAATACCGTCTTCAATATCATCTTCAATATCATTTTGTTCACTTAAATTGTTTATAATCTTTTCTTCTTTATTCATTTCCAAAACTATATCCAGAGGTGTTGTTCCTCCTAATTCACTATCAATAAGTTTCATACCTCTAAATATTTCTGAATCTTCTTTAAAATATTTTATAAAAGAATTTTCAACATTTAATTTAGTAATTCCATAAATAGCAATTAAAAATATTAAAAAATTAAATATAAGTATACTATTCTTAAATTTAATTGATAAATCTTTAAAATAAATAACTAAAGGTAAATTTAACTTAATTTCTTTTTTTCTTTTAGAAAAAAAAGAAATAAAAAAAGGTAATATCGTAAATGAGCTAATTAGTATAATTACTAATGAAACAATCATTATTATTCCAAAATCAATAATTGGTTTTATATCAGATATAATAAGTGAAAAAAAAGCAACTACAGTTGTTAAAAATGTATAAAAGCATGGCCAAAACATGATTTTTAAAGATTTTTTTATTTCATTATTATTTTGCAGGTAGTTATTTAATATATGTATGTTCATTGATACTGACAAAATGAACATTAATGACAAAAAATTTGCAGATACAGCAGTTATTTCAAAATTAAAGTAACCAGTCAATCCAATCATAAAATATACAGTGAACAGAGATGAAAATAAAATTGTTAATACCCATTTAATTTCTCTAAAGATAAAAAATAAAATAATTAACACTAAGACTAGAACTAAAAAACTAAATATCACAATATCATTTTTTACAAATGAAATTACATCATTAGATATCATTTCAACACCGCCAAGATAATATTCATAATTACCATCAGCTTCATTCAATATAGTTCTAATTTTTTTAATGAGTTGATTTCTTTCTTTATCAATTTCTGATTTTATTTTGTAATAAGTGTTATTTTTTTTATATAGATCTTTATTTTTTATTAAATCATCTCTTTTTTTATTTTTTTTCAGAAATAAAATTAACGAAGTAATATTCTTATCTTCATTAATAATTTGATTTTTATAAATTGGACTATTTGCGAATTCCTCTAATACTTCATCGATTTCATATTTTGTATTTAGGATTGTTTCATAATTTTGATTAGTAAGATCAATTAAATTTGTATTATTTAAAAAAAGTATTGGTGCTTTGTTGATATTGAAAACAGAATCTATTTCTGAAATCATCGAAATTTTATTACTTATTCTTTCAATTTCATTCAATATTTCAAGATTTAAAATATTATTAGATTTTATAGCTACTACCAGACTATTTTTTGTTGGAAATATTTTTTGATAATTATTAAAAAATTTAAAATCTTCATCATTTTGCGCTACTAAAGTATCAGATGAAGCATCTATTCTAAAATTACTAATATGCAGGGATGAAAATATCAAAATTGAAAAAAATATAATTAAAAAAAATAATTTATTTATCGTTAACATAAATTCTTTCTACTCTATTTCCAATTGAAGTTATGACTTCATTGCTAATAGTTTTTGATTGATCAGCAAATGACTCAATTCCATATTTCTTATTTATCAAATCAATATAATTACCTACTTTTAAATTATGTTTAGAATTTGAAATATTTATCGTAAAAGTATCCATAGATATTCTTCCTATAATATTATACTGATTGTTTTTATAATATACTTTTCCTTTATTACTTAATATTCTAGGGATTCCATCTGCGTATCCAATACCAACTATCGCAACTTTAATTCTTTTATTAGTTTTATAAGTTTGATTGTATCCAATAAATTCATTTTGATTAACCCATTTTATTTGAATAATCTTACCCTTTAAATTAATTACTGGTTTTATTTTTTTCTCTAAGTATTTGTTCTTGTTGTAGCCTCCATAAAGACCAATGCCTGGTCGTATCATATCAAATAAGTAAGATTGATTTAAAATTGATCCATTGGTATTTGCTAGACTAAAAATTATCTTTTTGTTTTTAAATTTTTCTTTAATTTTTAAAAATCTTTTTTTTTGTATTTCATTAAATTTATTATTTTTCTCATCTGCACTTGAAAGATGACTAATTACAATTTTAACTTTATTATTGTTAAATATTTTACTTGGTATATTTTTGTAATTAATTCCTAGTCTATTGATACCTGTATCAATATGTATTCCAAATTTTTGATTTGTTTTATTTATTAATTTTAATTCTCTTTCTGTATTTATTATTGGAATAAGATTAAATTTTTTAAATAGGCTTAAATTATAATTTTGAATACCATTTAATATATAGATATTTACTTTTTTTTTATGATTACTTATTTCTATGCCTTCTTCTAACGTAGCAACAAAAAAATGTTTACAATCATTATTAACTAATATTTGAAAAATTTTTTTTACACCAAGGCCATATGCATTTGCCTTAATTGTTGCACCAACAATATTTTTTTTATTTATTTTATCAAAAAAATTATAATTATTTAAAAAATTTTTAAGATTTATTTTTAAAATTACACTATTTTTAATCACTCCAAGATATTATCATAATCTTTATTAGTTAAATCACTGAATTTAGTAAAATTTGCATCAAAATGCATTTTTATTGAGCCAATAGGACCATGCCTTTGTTTAGCAATAATTATTTCAGCTTTATTATAACTTTCATTATTTAATTCCTGCCATCTACTAATTCTTTCATTATATTTAATATCATCTTCTTCTGGTTTTTTTATAGGTTCCATTCTCTGCAAGTAATAACTTTCTCTGAATATAAACATTACGACATCAGAGTCTTGCTCTATTGTTCCACTTTCTCTAAGATCTGATAATTGAGGTCTTTTATCTTCTCTCTGCTCTACTTGTCTTGATAACTGTGATAAAGCTATAATAGGAATATTTAATTCTTTGGCAATTGATTTCAAACCTCTAGTAATTTCTGATATTTCTTGAACTCTTCCATCATTTCTATTGTTAGCTGATGAAGACATGAGCTGAAGATAATCAATAATAATTAAATTAATATTATGCAATCTTTTTAATCTTCTTGCTCGTGCTCTTAAAGAGGGTATTGTAAGGACAGGATTATCATCAATAATCAAATTCAAATCCTCAAGTTTACTAGAAATTTTTGCAATCATATTAAAATCATTTTTAGTAAGATCTGCCTTTCTCATTTTATCACCAGATATTTTTGTTTGTTCAGCAAGAATTCTTGTTGCTAATTGCTCAGATGACATTTCTAATGAAAAAAATGCTACTTTACCCCCATCTACTATTTGAACATTATCAAATTCATCTTTTTGTTCTGAGTACTTTATTGCGCAATTGAATGCTATATTTGTACCAAGTGCTGTTTTTCCCATTGAGGGTCTACCAGCAATGATTATTAAATCAGATTTATGTAATCCACCAAGTTTTTTATCTAAATCTTTAAACCCAGTTGGAATGCCAGCGATTTTACCATCTCTTTTATATGCTTCACTAATTATATCTACAGCATTTTTTAATGCTGTATCAAATTTTAAGAAATTTCTCTCAGTGTTACCTGTTTGAGATAATAAATAAAGTTTATTCTCAGCTGTTTCAATCAAATCAATACCATCATTATTTTGTGAATTTATACTTGTATCTTGAATTATGCCTTGAGCTATTCCAACTAAATTTCTCTTAATATATAAATCATATATTATTTTAGCATAGTTATAAGAATTTTGCGTTGATGGCGCACTATCCTTTATTTGATTAAGATATTTTACATTATCTATATTATTTATGTTTTCTGGAAGATAATTCTTCAAAGTAATAGGTGAGACTAGTGTATTTTTTTCTAAAAGATTAGATATTGTTTTAAAAATTATTTTATTATTCTCATCTACAAAATGACTTTCGTTTAAGAAATCAGAAATTTTTTCATAATTTTTGTTGTCCCATAATATTGAACCAATTAATGCAATTTCAGCATCAATATTTGAGAAAATACTAATATCATTTTCTTTATCTCCATTAAAATCCATTAATTTTTTATAAAAGCAAAAAAACCTTTAAACAATATTTATGGAAATAATATGGTTAATAAATTACTAATAATGTGAATAATTTAATTTTTATTAACTTGAATTTTGAAAATTTTACTAACTTCAACATATGGATTAATCTCAATTTCATGTTCTCCAAGTGTTTTAATTGGCTCTCTAATTATTAGATCATCAGATTTAATCTTAATATTATTGTCTAATAAATATCCCAAAATTTCTTTTTTTGAAATCGATCCATATAATTGATCTTTATCATCTGCCTCTTTATTAAAAACTATTTTAAGTTTAGCAATGTCTGCAACTAGTTTCTGAGCATCTTCAAGTCTTACTTTTTCATTTTTTTGCATTTCATCTTTGATTTTGTTGTAATACTCAAGATTTTTTTTATTTTCTCTTAAAGCCATATTATTTGGAAATAGAAAATTTCTAGCGAAACCATCTTTTACATTAACTAGGTCGCCAATTTTCCCAAGTTTTTTTATGTTAGTTGTTAGTATGACTTTCATTATTGTTGAAATTTATTTGTATAAGATAATAATGAGAGAAATCTTGCTCTTTTAATTGCTCTTGATAACTCTTTTTGTTTTTTTCTAGAAACGCCTGTTATTCTGCTAGGAACTATTTTTCCTTTTTCACTAATATAACGAGATAGCAATTTTGTGTCTTTGTAATCAATAATTGGTGAATTTGGCTGACTAAATGGACAAAATTTAGTTCTATTTTCAAATGGCGAATTTGAATTTTCTTCCCTTGAGTTTGATTTTTTTCTATGATTTTTTTTCATTATTTAATTTTGTTGGTAGTTCTTGATGTTTGTCTACTTTTATAAATATGTATCTAAGCATATTATCAGACTGATTAAAATCATTTTTTAATATTGCTATGTGATTTCCATCAATTTCAATTTGTATAAATTTGTAAAAAGCTTTATTAAATTTTTTTATACTATAGCTTAAATCTCTTAGTCCCCAATCTTCTTGATTTACTATTTTACCTTTTTTGTCTGTTATCTTTTTAGAAATATCAGTTAATTCTGAATCTATTAAAGAAGTGTTTAAATCAGGACTTAATAATAATACTAGTTCAAATTTACTCATAAAACTCCATGGTTTATCTCATATAATTAATACAAGAGAAGTTGAGCTTGCATATATTATTTTTTTCTAATAAATCAAGTAAAAATGACATCATTTGTTTTTCCTGGTCAAGGCAGCCAATATACAGGCATGTGTAAAGATTTCTATGACAATTTTAAAATTGGCAGAAGAATTATTGAAGAAATTGAAGACCATACTAAAATTAATCTAAGTTCAATAATCTTTAAAAATGAAAATAATTTACTTGATCAAACAAACTATACTCAAATTTGTATATTTTCTTGTTCTTACATGATTTTTCAAACACTACTCACGGAAGGGAAGATTAATATTGACCAAACTAAGTTCATGTTTGGACATTCATTAGGTGAATATACAGCTTTAGCTTGTAGTAATAAAATTAGTCTTAAAGATTGCAGTTTAATTTTAAAAAAAAGGGGAGAATTAATGAATTCTTCTGTTCAACCAAATACAACTGGAATGGCAGCCTTAATTGGATTATCAGCTGATAAAGTTGAAAAAATTATTAAAGAAAATAAAATAGATTTGGAAATTGCAAATGATAATTCACAATTGCAAGTTGTAATTTCAGGTGATATTTTTGAGTTAGAAAATAAAAAAAATTTTTTTTTAGAAAACAGTGTAAAAAAATTTGTTATGCTAAATGTATCAGCTGCCTTTCATAGTAAATATATGAAAGATGCAGAAAATATATTAAGTATTGATATAGAAAAATTACATTTTAATGAAAATAAAATTAATATAATATCAAATTATTCAGCATCTCCTTCATATGAAAGTCTAGATATAAAAAAATTATTAAAAAAACAAATGTCCAATAGAGTAAGATGGACAGAAAGTATTAAATTTCTTGAGAGTATTGGTGAAAATTCAATTATCGAAATTGGTCCAAATAAAATTTTATCAGGTTTAATAAAGAGAATCTCTAATTCTTTTGATATTAAAACAATTACAAATATTTCTGATATTGAAAAGTTATGAATGAAATTAAAAAAAAATTATTTATCACAGGTGCTTCTGGAGGAATTGGAACAGCAATTTGTGAAAAATTTCTTAAAGAAAATTATACACTAATAATTACTTCTTCTCAGAAAGATAAACTACTTTCTCTAGAGAAAAAATATGGAAGTAATAATTATTATTACAAACTTGATTTACTTGATGAACAAGAAATTGAAAGTGATCTAAAAATAATCTCTGAACAACATAAAGATATTTCAGTTATAGTAAATAATGCAGGTATTACTGAAGATAATTTAATTTTAAGAATGAAAAATGAACAATGGAAAAATGTTATCAAAGCCAATCTGGATTCAAATTTTTTTATAATTAAAAATCTGTTACCGAATATGCTTTCCAGGAGATATGGGAAAATTATTGGTATTTCATCTGTTGTCGCAACTACGGGCAATCCAGGTCAATCTAACTACGTATCCTCCAAATCAGGCTTAATTGGTTTGTACAAATCCATTGCTCACGAAGTTGCTAAGAGAAAAATAAATGTCAATGTAGTATCTCCTGGCTATATTACAACTCCAATGACAAACAAACTAAATGAAGTTCAAAAAAATGAAATTATGTCAAAAATTCCTATGCAATCTTTTGGAGATCCTAAAGATGTAGCTAATTTAGTATATTTTTTATCATCTGACGATTCATCATACATTACAGGGCAGAATTTTAATGTAAATGGTGGAATGTTGATGTTTTAATAGGTTGACATACAATCAAATAATAATCTAAAAGAAAAAAAAGGAGTTAAATATGAGTGATATAGAAGATCAAGTTAAAAAAATAGTAGTTGATCATTTAGGAATAGATGAATCTAAAGTTGTTCCTGAAGCAAAATTTATAGATGACTTAGGTGCAGATAGTTTAGATACTGTTGAGCTTGTCATGGCTTTTGAAGAAAAATTTGGAATTGAAATTCCTGATGATGCAGCTGAAACAATACAAACTGTAAAAAATGCTATAGATTATATTGAAAATAAAAAATAAATAATTAACATAAAAATGAGAAGGGTAGTTGTAACTGGTATAGGCTTATTGACTACTTTGGGTGTTGATTATCAGACTTCATGGAACAATCTTTTAGATGGAAAATCAGGAATTAAAAAAATCACTAATTTTGATACCGGCGATTTGCCATGTAAAATTGCTGGATTTATCACAGATGATGAAAATTCTGAGAATTATTTCAATAAAAATTCTCATATTGAAACAAAAGATATAAAGAGAAACGATAGATTTATTCAATATGGTTTAGTCGCAGCAAGTATGGCAGTGCAAGATGCTGGAATACAAAATTTATCAGATGAGCAAAAATTAAAAGTTGGTGTTACAGTAGGATCAGGTATAGGTGGTTTAGAAACTATTTATAATGGCTCCATAACTGTAAAAGAAAGGGGGCCAAAAAAACTTTCACCTTTTTTTATTCCCTCATCATTAGTAAATTTATTATCAGGTCAAATATCTATAAAATTTGGTTTTAAGGGCCCTAACCATTCAGTTGTAACAGCATGTGCTACTGGCGCACATTCAATTGGAGATGCAGGTGAAATGATTAAAAGAGGAGTAGCTGATGTTATGGTTGCAGGTGGCTCAGAAGCTGCAGTTTGTAAATTAGGTATTGCTGGATTTTGTGCAGCAAGAAGTCTAAGTACATCTTTTAATGAAAACCCAGCTCTAGCTTCAAGACCATGGGATAGAGATAGAGATGGATTTGTTATGGGAGAAGGATCTGGCATTTTAGTTTTAGAGGAACTAGAATTTGCAAAAAAAAGAGGCGCAAGGATATACGCAGAACTTGCTGGATATGGCATGTCTGGTGATGCGTTTCATATTACTGCTCCATCAGAGGATGGAGATGGTGGCTATAGAGCAATGAAGGAAGCTCTTGAAACTTCAAATACCAACCCAGATCAGATTGACTATATAAATGCACATGGAACATCTACTGTAAAAGGTGATGAAATTGAAATTAATGCTATTTCAAGATTATTTCCTAAATCTGTTAAAGTTAGTTCAACTAAATCATCAATAGGACATCTTCTTGGTGCAGCTGGAAGTGTAGAGTCAATATTTTCAATACTATCGATTAGAAATAATACAATTCCAGCAACAATTAATCTAGATAATCCAATTAACTCCAATGGTATTAATTTAATCCCTAAGTTTCCTATTGAAGATAAAGTAGAAGTCGCATTAAGCAACTCTTTTGGTTTTGGAGGAACAAATACTGCATTATTATTTAAAAGTTTTTAGCATATTTTTTTTTATAGTATTTTTATTTTTCTTACTACTTCTTAATTCATCTTTAAATAAAAATATTAAATTAAAATATACAATTATAAAAATTGAAAAAAATGAAAATTTTTCGAACATAATATTAAATAATTTTGAACAAATTAATGCTTTAGATTTTATTATCTTTAAAAATTACTACAAATTTCTCAATTATTTTAATGATACTATAGTTCATTATGGTAATTTTGATATTAATAAAAATATTTCGATTATTGAATTTATAAACATTATAAATAAACCAAGTAATATATTAAATAAAATAACAATTGTAGATGGTTGGTCAAAAAAAAGATTAGATCTAGAACTTTCTAAACATTTTGAAAGTTATAGCTCAATAAATTTTAATGAAATACTTGCAGATACTTATTATTATAACAATGAAAAGACTTTTGATGATTTTTTAATACAACTTAAAAAATTTAAAGATAATTACATTGCTCAGTATAAATCTAATGATTTTTTTAAAAAATATGATGAAAATGATCTTTTGGTGATTGGTTCATTGATAGAAAAAGAAGGACTAGATTATTATGACAAAAAATTAATATCATCCGTAATAATGAATAGATTACAAAAAAATATGAGATTACAGATTGATGCAAGTGTTATTTATGCTCTTACTAATGGAAATTATGATTTAAATAGGAAACTAAGCTTTAAAGACTTAAAAACTAAAAATATTTACAATACTTATGTAAATTATGGACTTCCGCCATCGCCTATTTCTTATGTAAGCACAAAAACAATTGATATTATATTTGAAAATTATAAAACAGATTTTCTATTTTATTTTTACAATAGTTTATTAAAACGACATGTTTTTTCAAAAAATTATAAAAACCACCTACATAAATTAAATGAATATAGAAAATCAAAATAAACTAATAATTATTTCATCACCATCAGGTGCAGGAAAGACAACTTTGTGTAAACTATTATTAAAAAAAATGAATAATATTTCATTATCTATTTCATACACAACAAGAAATAAAAGATTAAACGAGATAAACGGTAAAGACTATTATTTTGTTTCAATGAATAAATTTAAAGATTTAAAAACCAAAAATTACTTTATAGAGACTGCAAAAAATTTCAATAATTACTATGGCTCTCCTTATTTGAATATACAAAAAGCAAATAAAAAAAATAATCACCTTCTGTTTGATATTGACTGGAATGGTGCAAGAAAAATAAGAAAAAATTTTAGTAAGAAAAATATTATTGATTTTTTTATATTACCACCTTCTAAAAAAGAATTAAAAAATAGATTAATAAAAAGAGGTAGGGATAATAAAAAAGAAATTAACCTTAGACTTTCATATGCATATAAGGAAATGCTTCATTATAAAGAATATAAATATGTACTAATCAATGAAAATGTTTTGAATACAGTAAACATAATAAAAAAAATTATTGAATTCAATGATTTAATCTACAATAATAGAAAAACTTTAAATTCAAAATTAAAAAGAATTATAAATTTTTAAAAGTTCTGAAATACTTATTTCATTTAATCTTTTTTCTATTGTATCTTTTAAAACTATATTGTTGATTGAAACATTATTTTTAATTTTTTTTCTTATATTTTTAAAAATTAATTTCATAAATATTTCAAGTTTTATCCAATCAATTTTGTTTTTATTTAATTTAAATTTTACAACACTAGAATTTACTTTTGGTTTTGGAGAAAATGAATTTGGTGATACATGAAAACAAATTTTATAATTGCTACTTATTTTACTAATAAGTTTATACTTATTTATAATAGGTTTTTGGTAATCAAATTTCAATGCAACTTCTTTTTGAATCATACAAACTATATAATCAATAATATTATTATATTTTAATAATTTTAAAATAATTTTTGTACCAACATTGTATGGAAGATTAGAAAATATAGTTAGTTTAGAGAATTTATTTAAATCAATATTTAAAAAATCATCATTTATTAAAATTATATTTTTATTATTTTTATATTTTTTTTTTAAAAAATTAAATACTTTATCATCCTTTTCAATCAAAATAATTTTTCTTGGACTATTTTCTATTATAA
Organism: uncultured Alphaproteobacteria bacterium; assembly: GCA_902560675.1. Classification (GTDB taxonomy): domain Bacteria; phylum Pseudomonadota; class Alphaproteobacteria; order HIMB59; genus CACPNW01. The sequence continues at coordinate 83,404 of CACEMP010000004.1, forward strand.
AATCTGTGAGAGCACCATATCCAGGTCCTATTTCTAATATAGTTTTATTTCTAATAGGTGCTTCTTTAATTATCTTTTTAATAATATTCTTATCAATAAGATAATTTTGACTTAGAGATTTTTTTGCTTTTAGCATAGAATATCCTATTCTTTCTAATTTTTTTAACTAGGTTAAAACAATTTATTAATGACTTACTCTTAAATTTGCCTTTACCTACTCTATCGTAAGCAGTTCCATGATCTGGAGAAACTCTTATTATATCTAAGTTACCAGTAAAATTTACTCCAGAATATTGACTAATAAATTTAAAAGGTATTAGACCTTGATCATGATATAAAAAAACAAAACAATCATATTTATTAATATTATTGTTCAGTAGCATGCTATCAGCAGATTCTGGACCTTTAACATCAATTCCAATTTTCCTAATTTTTTTGATTTCTTTGTTAATTAATTTTTCTTCGAACCCAATTGTACCATTATCTCCAGCATGCGGATTTAATCCTGAAACCATAATTTTTGGTTTAGCTATATTAAAGTCTATTACAAGACTTTTACATAAGCCAAAAAGTCTTTCGTAAATATAGTTTTTTTTACTAATTACTCTTGGAATTGATTTAATACTTATATGTGTTGTTAAGGGTGTGATTATCAAATTTTTTTTATACATGATCATATTCGTAAATTTTTTTTTATCTAATTTTTCAAAAAACTCTGTGTGACCAATAAAGTCTTTACTTTCTTTATTAACTAAATCTTTTCTTAGTGGAAGAGTTATAATCCCTATATAATTTTTATTTTTGCATTCTATATAAGCATACTTTAATGATAGGATAGAATTATTTATATTATTCTTAGAAGAATATGAATATATGTTTAAATAATTTTTTTTAAAAGAATTATTTTCTGAATTATTTACAATATTAATCTTACAGTTAATTTTCTTTTTTTTTAAATAATTTCTAATTATAGAAACATTTGAAAATAAAACAAAATTATAATTTTTTCCTTCCTTCCATAGATTAATTAAGATTTCAATTCCAATACCATTTATATCTCCTATGGTTATTGCAATAATATTTTTATTCATAAAAAATTAAATTATATTTTTTTGAATATTCATCAATAAAGTTTTTTTCAATTTGGTTTACGTATAAATTTATTTTTTTATTTATATTAA
>CACEMP010000005.1 GCA_902560675.1 uncultured Alphaproteobacteria bacterium
TTGACTGTTCGATTCCTTACATTTATTAGGTCTGAACAAAAATTTAAAAACTTTGATTTATTAACAATTCAAATTAAAAAAGACATAGAAGTAGCAAAAAAATATCACAATATATAATGGAATATAAAGATACAATTTTTCTTCCCAAAACATCTTTTGAAATGAGAGCTAATCTCCCTTCAAAAGAACCTGCAATTATAAAGGAGTGGGATAAAGAAAATATTTTTAAAAAGCTAAGAGATAAATCCAAGGGTAGAGAAAAATTTGTTCTCCATGATGGTCCGCCCTATGCAAATGGACATATTCATATGGGGACTGCCCTTAATAAAATTTTAAAAGATGTCATTGTACGAACACAACAAATGGCTGGCAAAGACTCAATTTATGTTCCTGGATGGGATTGTCACGGCTTACCAATTGAATGGAAAATAGAAGAAGAATATAGAAAAAAAGGAAAGAGCAAGGATGATGTCCCAACTGTTCAATTTAGAAATGAGTGTAGAGAGTTTGCAGAAAAATGGATTGAGATACAAAAAAAAGAATTTAGACGACTAGGTGTTGAAGGAGATTGGGAAAATCCATACCTCACAATGTCAAATCAAGCAGAAGCACAAATTGTTCGAGAGCTTGGAAAATTTCTTCTTGATGAAAGTCTATATAAAGGAGCAAAGCCAGTTTTATGGTCCGTTGTAGAAAAGACAGCTCTTGCTGATGCTGAAGTTGAATATGAAGATCATACGTCCAACACTATATATGTTAAATTTTTAATTAATTATTCTACCGATAAAGATTTAATTGACTCAAATATTGTTATTTGGACAACAACTCCTTGGACTATTCCAGGTAATAGGGCTTTGGCTTATGGTAAAGAATTAGATTATTCACTAATTGTTGTTGAAGACTTAGAAGAAGATAGTTTAGTCAAAAAAAATGAGAAATTAATATTTGCTTCAGAACTTTTAGAAAGTGTAACTAAAGAAATTGGAATTAAAAAATTTAGTACAAAAAAGAAATTTAAAGGAGATAATTTATCTTCTTGTGAATGTGAGCATCCATTTAAACAATTGGGATATGATTTTATTGTAAAACCATTTCATGGAGACTTTGTAAACTTAGATCAGGGAACAGGAATTGTACATATAGCTCCTGGACACGGAGATGACGACTATGTTTTAGGTATAGAAAATAATGTTGATATCATTCAGACAGTTCAAGATGATGGAAAATATAATCAACATGCCGTTGGTTTTGAAGGTGAGCATATTTATAAAGTAGATCACAAAATTGCTGATAAATTAGAAGAATTTTCAAAATTATTATACAAAGATACACTTCGTCATAGCTACCCACATTCATGGCGGTCTAAAGCTCCACTTATTTATAGAAATACACCACAATGGTTCATTTCCATGGAAAAAAATAATTTAAGAGATATCGCTCTTAAATCAATCGATGAAACTATTTTTTATCCTCCTCAAGGTCAAACAAGACTCAGATCAATGATTGAGACTAGACCAGATTGGTGTGTTTCTAGACAAAGAGTTTGGGGCGTACCTTTACCATTATTTGTAAATAAAAAAACAGGCCAACCTTTAAGAGATGAAAACATTATCAATAGAATAGCTGACATATATGAAAAAGAAGGAAGCAATACGTGGTTTACTGAGGATCCACAAAGATTTTTAGGGGAAAAATATTCAATTGATGATTATGAACAAGTAAAAGATGTAGTTGAAGTATGGTTTGATAGTGGTTCTACACATGCTTTTTGTCTAGAACAAAGAGAAGATTTGAAATGGCCGGCATCAATGTATTTAGAAGGAAGTGATCAACATAGAGGTTGGTTTCATTCATCTCTTTTAGAGTCTTCAGGAACTAGAGGAAAGGCGCCATATGAAAGTGTTTTGACACATGGATTTGTTGTTGATGGAAGAGGACGTAAAATGTCTAAATCTTTAGGTAATGTCATTTCTCCAGATGATATTTTAAAAAAATATGGAGTAGATATTTTAAGATTATGGGTCGTTGCTTCAGATTATTATGATGATCTTAAACTTGATAATTCCATTCTCCAATCACAAGCTGAGTCTTATAGAAGAATAAGAAATACTTTCCGTTTTTTAATCGGCAATTTAAATGATTTTACTAAACAAGAAGCTATTGATGAGAGTCAGTTTCCAGAGTTAGAAAAATATCTTCTTCATCGGTTATGGGAAGTTGATCAAGTTGTTCAAAAATGTGTCTCAACATTTAATTTTCACTTAATGTTTACAACACTATTGAACTTTTGTTCAAGTGATCTTTCAGCTCTTTATTTTGATATCAGAAAAGACACTATATACTGTGATAGTAAAGAGTCGGTTAAAAGAAGGTCTACTAGAACTCTATTAAATATAATTTTTAATTATTTAGTAAGATGGTTCGCGCCATCTATTTCCTTTACCTCTGAGGAAGCTTGGAAAGCTATGGGAAATAAAGAAAGTATTCATTTGCAAGATTTTTTACAATGTAAAAAAGAATATGAAGATAATCAATTAAATGAAAAATGGAATTTAATTAAAAATATTAGAAAAGTTGCCACCGGAGCTATTGAAAAAATTAGAGAAGAAAAAATTATTCGCTCAAGTCTTGAAGCACATATAGATATTTATGTTTCTTCAGAAAGTTTTAAAAAACTAGAGAGTGTAATGTTTGATGAAATTACAATTACTTCATCATTTTCTTTGAATGTTATTGACGAAAAATCCAATGGTTTTTCAATTGAAGATATTTCTGATGTTATCGTAAAAGCATCAAAGGTACATGGATCAAAATGTCAAAGATGTTGGAAATATGAGGCAAAGTTAGTAAAAGATGAAGTTTGTAACAGGTGTAATGCTGTAGTATTTAAGTGATTAAAACAATAGTATTTATTTTTCTGATATTATTAGATTTATTAACAAAATTTTTGGTACAGTATAATTTACCATTAAACAAATCTATAAAAATTAATGAATTTTCTGACTTAGTTTATGTTCAAAACTTTGGGGTTTCTTTTGGTTTATTTTCTGGGTATGTTTCACATTGGATACTAATATTTATCGCATCAGTAGTTATTTTAATGATTTATATTTTGAGTATGAAATCAAATAAAAAATTTGAAAAATTAGCTTATTTTATTATCATTATTGGGGCACTCTCAAATGTAATCGATAGATCAATTAATACATTTGTAGTAGATTTTATCTTGTTACATTATAAAAATTATTATTGGCCAGCATTTAATCTAGCAGATATTTATATTACTATTGGAATTATCATGTTATTAGTTAGTTTCTTTATTGAATCAAAGAATGACAAATGAAAAAAATTTTACCTATAATTATAATTTTTAGTTTCATTTTATCATCTTGCAACGTAGTAAGAGAAAGTGCAGGAGTTAATAGGAAAGTAATTGATGAATATTCAGTAGTAGAAAACCCTCCATTAGTCATTCCTCCTAATTTTAATTTACTTCCTCCAGAACAAATAAAATCTAAGGATATTGAGGATACAGAAAGTGAACTAGCAAAAGAGATACTTTTTGGATTGGATAATGATGAAACACAAACTGAAAAAAGTGTTTCAGTACTTAAAGAAATTGTTAATATTACAGAAGCAAATGAAGTGGATGAAAATATTCGAGATACAATTAATGAAGAATTTTCTGGACAAAAATCTTCTATAAATGATGAAACCGTATTTAAAAATGAAGAAGAATTAAATAAAGCAATTCAAGCAACAGAAAGTAAAATTCAAAATACTAATGAAGGATCTATAAAAAAAGAAAAAAAGAAAAAAAGATTTTTCTTCTTTTAATTTTATAAATGGAAATAAAATACTTTAATTCAAATTTTGATACAATCACTCAAAATAAAGATATCGATCAAAGTATAACTAATGTTATAGAAAATCTTCCTTCTCTTAATATTATTTCAGATAAAAATTTATTAGAAGAAACCATAAAAATTTCAAATCAATTTAAAGAGAAAAAAGAAAAAATAATTGTATTTGGTACAGGAGGTTCAAATCTTGGGGCAAGAGCATTAAATAATGTTATTTCTAATAATAAAATAAGTTTAGAATTTTACGATAATGTTGATCCTATTAATTTTGAACAAAACTTTCAAAATATAAATTTTGAATCAACTGGCTTCCTAGTTGTTTCTAAATCTGGAACTACACCTGAAACATTATCCCAATTTTCATGTCTTTATCAAAAAGCTATAGAAGCTAATACAGTTGAAGCACTCTTCTCAAATACTTTAATTATAACTGAATTTAAAGAATCCCCTCTTTTTAAAATTGCAAAAGATAATAATTGCTTACTATTAGAGCATCATAAAGATGTTGGAGGCAGATATTCAATATTTACCAATGTTGGTATTGTGCCGGCAATCATTTCTGGATTAAATATTAACGAACTTTTTAGTGGAGCATCTGAAGTAATTAATAATATTGATAATTACAAACCGTACGATCTTGGAAGATATTTAACCCAAAAAGAAAATGTAAAATTTACTAATAATGTTTTAATGACATATTCAGATTCACTTTATTTTTTTGGAAAGTGGTATCTGCAACTTTGGGCAGAAAGTATTGGAAAAAATAATAAAGGTATTACGGCAATTCATTCAATCGGGACAACTGATCAGCATAGTCAATTACAATTGTATTTAGATGGACCTAAAGATAAATATTTCACCTTTATCACTACAGATCATTCACATAAGGGTATCAAAATTAATAATGATATATTTGAAGGTACTGATATTGACTATTTTAAAGATAAAACAATGGGAGATTTAATGGAGGCTGAACAGCGTGCAACCATTGAAACCTTTAAATTAAATGATTTTAGTTTTAGAGAAATTTATATTCCTAAAATTGATGAACAAAATTTAGGTAAATTATTATCGTTTAGTATAATAGAAACAATTTCTTCCTGTATGTATTTGGATGTAGATCCTTTTGATCAACCCGCTGTAGAACAAGGTAAAAACCTAACAAAAACTTATTTAAGATAATTTTAAAAAATAAATTATTGTTTTACCATATGTTTTTTTTTGAAACTGATTTAAATTTTCTGGTATTACAATATTTTCTTTCACACTCGTCTCAAAGCCAATCAAAGTAGTATCTTTAATTTTATTTGATAAATTTTCTAAAAGCTTTGTTAAATTATACTTTCCGTATGGTGGATCAATATAAACAACTGAAATATTCTTAAATTCTATTTCTAATTTAGAATGAATAAGGTCTTCTTCACAAATTTTAAATTGATTATTCTTACAAATACCTAAGCAATTTTTTCTTAAAATTTTAAGAACTTCAATATTATTCTCAAAAAAAATTACTTCACTCATACCTCTAGAAATTGCTTCTAAACCCATTGTGCCAATACCTGCGAAAAGATCTAAAAAAATTTTATTTTTATATAATTCGATAGAATTTTTCATTGCATAACTTTCAATAATTGAAAAAAAAGCTTCTCTTTTTAGAGAAGAAGTTGGTCTTACAAAATCATTAATACTAGCTAATTTTTTTTGCTTAAACTTTCCTCCTGTAATCCGTATCATTTACTAATTGAATTTAATTTTTGAAATTGCCCTTCTCTAAGTCTTCCAAGCTTATAAGGACCATATCCAATTCTTATTAACTTAACTATATTCCATGAAAAATAATTACAAATATTTCTAATCTCTCTATTTTTTCCTTCTTTAAGTTTAAAAATTAACCAACTATGATTCTTTAATTTTTTTTCAAAGGCTACTTTAATTTTTTTGTAACTAATTTCTTTAATTGTAATACCTTTATTTATTTTTTGTATATCAATACTTTGTACATTACTATTTATGCAAACTCTATATATCCGCTCAATGTTTGAAGATGGATGTTCTAAATATCTTGAATAATCACCATTATTAGTTAGCAAGATCAATCCTTCACTCATATAATCCAATCTTCCAACACTAATTAATTGACCGACATTTTTTGGAAATAAATCAAAAATTTTTTTTCTACCTAAATTATCTTTTGTACTACAAATATATTTTATTGGTTTATATAACTTCCATACTTCAACTTTATTTGCTTTTTTAACAATTTTATTATTAACTTTAATTATATCTAAATTACTTACTTTATGACTTGGATGAACACATACTTGATTATTAATTTTAATTTTTTTTTCTACAATTAATTTTTCTGCATCTCTTCGTGAACAAATTCCAGCACTTGATAGATATTTTGAAATTCTAATATTCACTTTATTTCACTAATAAAATTTTTAATTATTTTTATATCATATTTTGTAATTAAAAATTCAGGATGCCATTGTAAGCCAATACACCATTTGTGTTTTTTATGCTCTATTCCTTCAATAACACCATCATTTGCTGTACATGAAACATTTAAATCCTTACCTACTTTTTTTACTGACTGATGATGTGCACTATTAACATTTATTTTTTGAATCCCACATATTTTATGTAGTTGAGTATTTTTTGAAATACTAACACTATGACTAGTTTGATTTCTTGGATTTACTTGCTCATGGTTTATTGGGTCTCTTTTTAAATCTTGTATCAATGTTCCTCCACATGCAACATTGATAAGTTGTGCACCACCACAAATTCCTAAAATAGGTTTGTTATATTTAAAAAATTTATTGAAAATATCTAATTCAAAATTCGTTCTCTTATTTTTAATATTTTTAGACTGAGTATTACTTGTTTTATATAATTTAGGATGGATATCAAAATCTCCTCCAGTAATAATTAAGCCATCAATTAAATGACAAAAATCATCAATATATTTTTTTTCATGTAACAAAGGAAATGGAATAGCATTAAATTTTGTCAAGGAAGTTAAGTAATTTTCCCTTAACGCATACCATGGAAATTTTGAATATGTTTTCTTTTTTTCACTATCAAGAGTTATTCCAATAATTGGTTTTTTCATTATAATTCAACTATAATGTACAACATAAGTGTGTTCCAGAATGAACGTTGATTTTTTTATGAAAGAAGCAATTATTGAAGCAAATAAAGCTTATAATTTAAATGAGGTTCCTGTTGGAGGAGTACTTGTTGATAATACAACAAACAAGATTATAGCTAGAAACTACAATACAATAAATAAAAATAAAAATGCTATCAAACATTGTGAATTAAATCTTATTCAAGAAACTTGTGAAAGACTAAAACTTAAATATTTAGAAAATATGACGTTATTTGTTACCTTGGAACCATGCACTATGTGTGCTAGCGCAATAAGTGAAGTACATATTAAAGATCTATATTTTGGGGCGTATGATGAAAAAAATGGAGGAATTGAAAAACTCCGAGTTGCTTTTCAAAGAGAAAATATGTTTTTGCCAACTATTTATGGTGGCATTATGGAAAAAGAATGTAGTAATTTATTAAAAAAATTTTTTAAAAATAAGCATGATAGACAAAATTAACATACCCGAATTTGAAGTTTCAGAATTTAATCAAGCATTTAAAGAAGTAATTGAGTCCAATTTTAATTATGTAAGAATTAAAGGAGAGATTTCTGAGGTTAAAACTGCAACAAGAGGTCAAATCTATCTAACACTTAAAGACGAGGATTCTATTTTAAGTGGAGTTATCTGGGATCAGAAAAAAAAATATTTAGATATAAATCCAGAAATTGGACTAGAAATAATAGCAACAGGGAGAATTACTACTTGGTCTCGCTATAAAACTACTTACCAAATAGATATTGATAAAATTGAAATTGCAGGAGAGGGAGCACTTCTAAAACTTATTGAAGAAAGAAAAAAAAGACTTCAAAAAAAAGGCTATTTTGATGAAGATAAAAAAATCCCATTACCTTTTTTGCCAGAGAGATTAGGTATTATTACCTCTCCAACTGGCTCTGTAGTACATGACATAATTAATAGAGTGAATGATCGTTTTCCAATGCCTTTAGATATATGGCCTGTTTCTGTACAGGGTGTTGACGCGGTAGATAACATTATAAATGCTATCGAAGGTTTCAACAAACTTAAATTTAGTAAACCAGATGTTCTTATTGTTGCTAGAGGTGGAGGTAGTACGGAAGACTTAATGGCATTTAATGATGAAAATCTTGCAACAAGTGTTTTTGAATCAAAAATACCAATTATTTCAGCAATAGGTCATGAAACAGATACAACAATAATTGATTTAGTATCAGATTTGAGAGCGTCTACACCAACTGCTGCTGCTGAAAAAGCAACTCCAGTAAGATTTGAATTGATAGAAAAAATTAAAAATTTACAACTTAGATTAAACACCAAAGTAAATTCGCAAATTCAATCCAAAAAAGAAAATTATGAATATTTAAATAAATTTCTTAAATCTCCAAACTTGATAGTTAATAATTATAAGGAGAAGCTTTTAGACGATTTTAAAAATTTAACATTATCAATTGAAAATAAATTTAGTATATCAAAATTGAATCTTCTTAACTTAGGGAAATCTGTTATTTCACCAGATTCATCAATAAACCTGAAACAAACAAAGATTAACAATCTTTCGAAAAATCTTAATTTAAATATAGCCAACAATTACAAAGATAAGCTTGAAAAATATAAGTCTAATATAAGATTGCTCAATTCAAATTCTATTTCTTCAAATCTTAAAAAAGGATACTCAATTTTGATGGATGAAAAGAAAATTGTTAAGACAAGAAAAAAAATTACCACTAACGATCAATTATCAGTGAAACTTATTGATGGTACAATTGATATAAAAGTGACAAAAATTAACTAAATCTTTTATGCTGCCAGAACCATTGACTGGGTTCTGCTTTAATCCACTGTTCAATCTTATTATGAATTTTTTCCATCATCTGAGTATCATTAATTTCTAAATTGTTATGATAAAGTGGATCTAAAAATGTGAGCTCAATATTTCCATTATTAATTCTTTTATTTTGAATTGGAATTATTGGTAAATTATATTTTCTAGCAATTTTTAAAAAACCTGTTTGTGTTTTAACTTTTTTATTAAAAAACAATACTTCTTCTCCTGAGGAATCTTTTTGATCTATTAATAATACAATTGATAAAGAATTATTTATTGCCTCAACAACATCTTTGGCACTTTTCTTACCCTTGGGAGTGTAAAAGCTAGTTTTAGAAACAAGAGAATTTTGCCTGATATTAAGTATTAGTTTATCAATAAAATTATTGTTTATATGTCTATAAATGCCACCAATATTAATTCCAATTCTATCTAAACCTGGAACTAATACTTCCCAATTAGATTGATGAATACTTATAAAAATTGCTTGTTTTTTATTTTTGATAAAATCTTCAATCTTTTCTAAATTGATATACTTTATTTTATTTTTAATAAAAATATCATTAATTCTTAGAAGTTCACAAATCGTAATTCCAAGATTATTCCAACTTTTTTTAATAATATTTTGTATTTCTTCATCTTTAAGATTGGGAAAAACATGCTTACAATTATTTATAGCTATTTTATTGGCTCGTGAAAATTTTCCAAAAGTTCTAAATAAAAATGATGAAACTTTCAAAGATAGATTGAGTGGTAAAGTTTTATATAAAAGATAAATAAAAATAAATCCAATATACTGTAAAAAGTAAATTACTTGTTTCATATTGCTAAATCATTAATTTTATTTTCTAGCACATTACTCAAAATCTCTTTAAGTAAATTTTCATCTTCAAATTTTATTTCACCATTAAGTGTGCTGACTAAAGAACGATATGATTTTGGTATTCTTACAAAATCTTTTTTTGTAGTAACCAATACAGATTTTGTCAGATTGGCATTTTCTGCAAGATTTAACATGTCATTTTCATCAAATATATGATGATCTGGGTAGCTAATTTTTTTTTCTAATATAGCACCTTGTTCAGTTAGTGAATTATAAAATTTTTCAGGATAAGCAATACCTGCAAAAGCTGTCACTTTTTGATTTTTATAAATCTTATTATCTGTACTAATTTGAAACTTAGCATGAATAATTGGAACAGTACTAGGAATTTTATCTTTAACATCTTGAGCAATTTCACCAATTGCAATTACTAAATTTGCTCTAGAAATACCTCTTGATATACTCTCCCTAAGAGGCCCGGATGGAATTACCCGTTTATTTCCAAATCCTTGTTCACCATTAATTACTATAATTGAAAAATCTTTTTGAATAGTTGGATTTTGAAATCCATCATCCATAATTATACAGTCAGCACCTTTTTCTTTAGCTAAGAAAAAGGATTTATTTCTATCTTGTCCAATCCAAGTTGGTGCAACTTCAGCTAATAATAAAGACTCATCCCCAACACTTTTTGCTGAATGCCACTCTTTAATGAGAACATTAGATGTTTCAACTCCACCGTAACCTCTTGAAACAAAGTGAGGGTTATATCCATTAAGTTTCAATAAATTCCCAATTTTTAATGCAACAGGTGTTTTGCCAGCACCTCCCACCACTATATTACCAATACAAATTACAGGAATCTCAGAAGATTTTTTTCTGCTTACAAAATTTCTTATTTTTGTTCCAAATCTAAATAGTAATGAGAGTGGATATAAAGAATTAGATAAATATGTATCATTTTTTTTATACCAAAATTTAGGAGCTTTAAGCATTTCAATTTATGTATACTTCAATGTTTTGGAAAAGTTGTTCTTTTTCAAAAAAAGGACCATTAGAAAACTCTAATGCATTTTTTTGAATTTTTTTAATTTCAAAATTATTATTCAGCAATTCTTTCATTTTAATATCAATTTCTTTAAATGTACTTACAATTATACATGAATTTGCTTCTACCATATCTTCATAAATATTAGTCCAATTATCAACATATTTTCCGCTAATAACAACACATCCATAACACGCAGGTTCTATTGGGTTATGCCCGCCAATATTTTCCGTAAAAGAGCCACCTAAAATAACTAAATCACTAATTTTAAAATACTGATCTAATTTTCCAAAACTATCAATTATTACGATATTATTTTCTTCAACATCTTTTTTAGATTCTAATGAAATACTAAATCCCTCTTTATTTAATTCTTGCTTAATTGTATTAATCCTTTCTGGATGCCTTGGTGCAAGATAAATTTTTAAATTAAATTCACTAATTGTTTTTTTAATACTTTTAATTATCTCTATTTCCTCTTTAGAATGAGTACTTGCTATCATGATTATATTTGATTGTTTTCTATTTGTAACAAAATTAAAATTATTTTTAGCTAACTTCAAATTTCCAATATAGTCTATCTGTAAGTTTGTTAATTCGTGAATTCTTTTTTTATCATCGGTGCTTTGTGCAAAAATTTTATTAAAATTCTTTAATGAATTTTTATAAAAATTCTTTGCATTTTTCCATTTATTAAAAGAATTTGGAGAAATTCTTGCATTTAAATATAAACAATTGATATCTTTCTCTTTGATCTTATTAAGCATATTTGGCCATATATCAGATTCAATCCATAGGATTAAATTTGGCTTCCAAAAGTTTAAAAACCTTGAACACCATATAGACACATCAAATGGAATGTATTGATGAACAACTTTATTTTTATAAAACTCCTGAATATAATCCGCTGAAGACTTTGTTGTTGTTGTTACTAAAATCTCGAATACTTTATGATATCTGTCTATAATCAAATCTGATGACTTAAATTCTCCAATACTTGCTGCATGTATCCATAAAATTTTTTTTTCATTATTTTTTTTTACAGTTGGTTTTCCAAATCTTTCAACAAACCTAACTTTGTCCTCTTTTTTTCTATAAATTCGAATAAATATATTAACAATAATTAGAGGTAGGAACAAAGTACTAATTATTTGATATATTTTAAGCATTTAGATTTTCTTCTGCTGAATTCATACAATTGTTAATTTTTTCTTCTAAGAAATTCTTATATTTATCTAAATCATCATCTGTTGTAGATGAAGGAATAATAATTGGTTCACCCCAGACAAACCTACATTTTGAAAATGGGTATGTAATTAAAAATGAGTCCCAAGATTTAAGTTTGATATTTTTATTTGAAGCAAAACCAAGTGGTATAATCGGAACTTGAGAATGAACTGCAATTTTTATGATTCCTTCTGAGACTTTTCTATTTGGACCTCTTGGACCGTCAGGAGTAATACCAATATAATTTCCATCTTTTAAAATTTTAAATACTTTCCTTAATGAAGGTGATTTATTCTTTGACATTATAGAAACATTTTTTAAATTAAAATGACCTGCAATATATGCACCAAAGCGACCATCACTATGACTAGATGCTAACATATTTAAAACGGCTTTACTTTTCCATACATGCCCTATCATCATTAATTGACCATGCCAAAAAGCTAGAATAAATGGTTTTTTTTCCCTCCACAATTTTTCTGGTAATTCAGAATTTTTAATCTGTATTTTAGAAGTATAACCCACGAGTAATATATATACGTAACCAATAAAAGCCAAAATTTTTTGAGAAAAAGAAAATTTAAAAATTTTTTTTTTAAAACTCATTTTCTAATTGATCTCTTAGTTGTAATTTTTTGTAAATAGTAGATTTTAAAATTAGTTCTTCATGCGAACCTTGACTTTCAATTTTACCTTTATCTAAAACGTAGATTATGTCTGCATCTTCTATCGTGCTTAATCTATGTGCAATTATTAATTTAGTTTTATTATTCATAAGATTGTTTATCGTTTCATGAATCTTATTTTCAGTTATGTTATCAAGAGAAGATGTAGCTTCATCCATAATTAAAAATGGTGCATCTTTAATAAGAGCTCGAGCAATAGCAATTCTTTGTCGCTGTCCACCTGACAATTTTATACCGTTTTCTCCGATAACAGTATGTAGTTTTTGATCTAACTCATCTGAAAAACTATTCACGCCAGCATTTTTAGCAACTAAAATTATCTCTTCATCATTTGCTTCTAGGTTTCCATATTTAATATTATTAAATATACTCTCGTTAAACAAAATTGTTTCTTGCGTAACTATTGAAACACTATTTCTTAAATCTGTCAAATCTAGCTCTTTTATATCTTTAGAATTAATTAATATAGAGCCTGAATAATTGTCATATAATCGCAAAATAATATTAGCTATCGTCGATTTACCAGAACCAGATAAGCCAACTAATGCAACTTTTTTTCCTTTTGGTATTTTTAAACTTATTTTATCAAGCACTATATTATCGTTATAAGCAAATGAAACATCTTTAAAAACAATGTCACCATCTAGATCTATGGTTTTTTTTATAGAAATATTTTCCATATTTTTTTCGCTTGTATCTAAAAGTTTAAATATTCTTTCAGCTCCGGCTAACCCTTCTTGGACACTAATATTTAAATTTCCAAGAGCCTTTACTGGTTGATAAGCCAGAAGAAGACTTACTAAAAAACTCATAAATTGACCAGTTGTCATACTTTCATTTAAGACAAAAACTCCCCCAGCATAAATTGAAAGTGCTACGGCTAAACTTCCAATAAATTCCATTAAGGGACTTAAGCGATTGCTAATAAATGCAGATTTTGTAAAATATTTTTGAATAAAACCAATTGTTTCAAAAGCTCTTTGTTTTTCATAGTTTTCTCTTGAGTATGCTTTTACTTGTCTTATACCTTTAATGCTCTCTGCTAATACATTAGAAAAAACAGCAATTTCATTTTGGATTGTGTAAGTTATTTTTCTAATACTCTTTCCAATTTTTCTTATGGGCCAGATTGCTAAAGGGAATGCAAAAAAAGCAAAAAGAGTTAGGGTCCAACTTTGGTAAAACATATTACCTAATAAAAAAATAATAACTAAGACATCTTTTATAATTCCTGTTACAGATTTAACTATTGCAAGTCTTAAGTAGTATGTATCATTGATGAGTCTTGAAATTAAATTACCTGATTTGGAATCATTGTAAAATTTCATATTCAAGTACATGAGTTTTTCAAACATTTGAGTTTGAAGTTTTGCAATAATAGAATGTGCAACTTTACTCATTTGATAAGAGTGAGTATATGTTGCCAATCCTTTACAGAGTGTAACTATAATAATTGCTATTGGAATTAAAAATAACATTTCTTTATTTCCTTTGATTAAGACTTCATCAAGAGCAGGTCTTACTAACCAAGCATGCAAACCTGTTGCTGCAGCCGAGATAACCATCATAAATAAGGCTAATATTATTTTGAGTTTATGACTCATTAAATACTGAAAAACTATTCTAGAAGTAACAGATTGTTTTTTATTTAAAGACATTAAAAACTTTGTAAAAGTATAAATAACATTATTGCAAAAATATTATTTTGTCTGAAATAATAATTTGAACTTATTGGCGATGTTATATCCCATTTTTGAATTGCTATATACGTACAAATTGCGATAGTGGCTATAATAATTGAACTAAGTAAAAAATTTGAGGAATTCCATACAAAATATGAGAATATTAGTAATACAATAAAATAGCAAATTAGAACAAATTTCTTCCCATTTTTATCGAAAAAGACAGCCGTCGATTTTATTTTATTTTTAATATCATCATTTTTATCTTGGTACGCATAGATTGTATCATACGCTATTGTCCAAAAAACACATGCACAATATAACAAAATATAATCAAATGTAATTTTTGAATTAAATTGTATTGAAACAATTAAAACCCCCCAGCTAAAAATTAACCCAAGAAATATTTGTGGGAAGTTAGTTAATCTTTTCATAAATGGATATAAAACTATACATGGAATGCTTAATAGCCCCAGCATGATGGATTGTAGATTAAATTGTACAAGAATTAAGAAACTAATAGCTATTAAAATCATTAAAAGAATTAATGCCTCTAGAATAGTAATTTTTTTGGATGCTAATGGTCTAAGTTTTGTGCGTTTAACCTTTTGATCAAATTCAATGTCTACTATATCATTAATTATACATCCTGCACTTCTCATTAAAAAAGAACCTAAAAAAAAAAGTAAGTACCAATAAAATAATTCAGAAGTTTTCATGTTTAATAATGCCAACCCAAACCAACAAGGCCACATTAATAAAAGGAAACCAATAGGTTTATTAAAGCGAATTAACTCAAAATAATTAGAAATTTTATTTATAACAAGGCTACCCAACATATATTATTAAATGTTATAATTCTAAACTATTGTTATGAAAATGTCTAAAACACGTTTGTATATATCTGATAAACTATCAGCTAATATTTTGATTTATATTAAAAATAAGCAACATCATTTTTTGAAAAATGTTCTTAGGATCAAAACTAATGATAACGTAAACTTATTTGATGGATTGACTGGAGAGTGGTCTTCTAAAGTTATATCAATAAATAGAGATAATATTGTTTTACAAATACAAAAAAAAATAAGGGATATTCCTGAAGAAACTGATCTATGGTTAATATTTGCTCCAATTAAATCTTATAGAATGAACATTACAATTCAAAAGGCGACTGAGTTGGGTGTTTCTCGATTTATACCAACAACAACTGAATTTACAAATCAAAATAAAATTAATTTTAAGAATTTAGAAATGAATATTGTAGAAGCATCAGAACAATCCGAAAGACTATCAGTTCCTAAACTAGATAAAATAATTAAATTGGATGAACTAATAAATAACTATCCTCACGATAGAGGATTGGTTTTTTGTGATGAAAGTAATAAAGGCTTACCTTCTATTCACGCTGTAATACAAAAAGAAATTAATAAATACAAAAAATGGGCAGTAATTATTGGTCCCGAAGGTGGTTTTTCTGAAAAAGAAAGGAATGACATTTCCTCTGTATCTTCTTGCATTTCAGTTTCTTTGGGAAAAAGAATACTTAGATCAGATACTGCAACAACAGTGGCAATTTTTTCTATTCAATCGCTGGTTGAAGCAAATATAATGAGCGACAACCTGTCCTAGAATTTTGCCTCCGAATCACTGGTTAATTTACTGAATAATTTATTTATTAGTGTATAAAAAGACAATTTAAGATGCACATTTTACCATTTATTTGTATTATTTTTATATCATCTGTCTCTATGGCCAATGGTATTTCAGATTGGCAACTCGGTTTTCAAACGCCTGCTAGTGACGTAATGAGAAATGTTTACGATCTTCATAACTTTGTATTAATAATGATGACTGCTATTACAATATTTGTACTTTTATTAATATTTTATGTTGTTTTTAGATTTAGAAAAAAAGCTAACCCAATCCCTTCTAAAAGAAGTCATAATACATTCATTGAAATACTATGGACAGGAATACCAGTAATCATACTTGTAGTAATGGCAGTTCCATCTTTTAAATTAGTTTATCAGCAAGATATCATACCTGAAACTGATATGACTATTAAAGTCATAGGTCATCAGTGGTACTGGGAATATCAATATCCTGAACATGATGATATTTCTTTTGAAAGTTACATGACACCTGACGATGAATTAGAGCCAGGCGATATAAGATTATTAACAGTAGACAACCACTTAGTTCTACCTGCAAATAAAAATATTCACGTATTGGTTACAGCCGGTGATGTTCTTCACAGTTTTGCTATGCCTTCTTTAGGCGTAAAAAAAGATGCTGTTCCTGGAAGACTTAATGAAACTTGGTTCAATATAGATGAGCCAGGAATTTACAGAGGTCAATGTTCTGAATTATGTGGAACAGGTCATGGGTACATGCCCATTGTCATAGAGGCACTTAATGAAAAAGATTTTAACAATTGGATAATTGAACAAAAAAATAAGCTAGCATTAGCAAAAGAAATAACCACTAAAAAGAATATAATAGAATAGGAGAAAAATGAGTTACGCAGATTCAGCAAGTCACGACCATCATGATCATAAACCAGGATTTATAAAAAGATGGTTTTTTTCTACCAATCATAAAGATATTGGAACTCTCTATATAATATTCGCCATACTAGCTGGTTTAGTTGGGGGTTTCTTTTCATTATTAATGAGAGCTGAATTAGCTGCCCCAGGCTTAGATGTTGTTGCTGATGGTCAAGTTTGGAATGTAATTATCACTGCTCATGGTTTGTTAATGGTATTTTTTGTTGTAATGCCAGCATTAATAGGTGGCTTTGGAAACTGGTTTGTACCATTAATGATTGGTGCACCTGATATGGCTTTTCCAAGAATGAATAATTTTAGTTTTTGGATACTTGTTCCTGCTCTAGTTTTATTAGTTGTTTCAGCAACAATAGGAACTGGTGCTGGTACGGGGTGGACAATTTATCCTCCACTCTCAAATAAACTCGGTCACGCAGGACCTTCTGTTGATATGGCAATTTTTGCTCTTCATTTAGCAGGGGCCTCCTCAATTTTGGGTGCAGTTAATTTTATAACAACAATACTTAATATGAGGACGCCTGGAATGACTCTTCATAAGATGCCTCTTTTTGTATGGGCTATGTTGATTACTGCATTCTTACTTTTATTAGCTGTTCCTGTTTTAGCTGGAGCAATTACGATGCTTCTAACTGATAGAAATTTTGGTACAACATTCTTCAACCCTGCAGGTGGTGGAGATCCAGTTCTTTTCCAACACTTATTTTGGTTCTTTGGTCATCCAGAGGTTTACATTATGATATTACCAGCTTTTGGAATTGTAAGTCAGGTTATCTCTACATTTTCAAGAAAACCAGTATTTGGATATCTAGGGATGGTATATGCTATGATAGCGATAGGATTTATTGGTTTTATTGTTTGGGCTCACCATATGTTTACAGTTGGTATGAGTGCAGATTTAAGGGCATACTTTATGTTAGCTACAATCATTATTGCTGTTCCAACGGGTATCAAAATATTTAGTTGGATTGCAACTATGTGGGGAGGATCACTGACATTTGAAACTCCAATGCTATTTGCAATTGGATTTGTTTTTTTATTTACACTTGGAGGTGTAACAGGTGTTATTTTAGCTAATGCCGGAATAGACACTGTAATGCACGATACATATTATGTCGTCGCACACTTCCATTATGTTTTAAGTATGGGAGCTATGTTTGGAATTTTCGCAGGTATTTACTATTGGTTTGGAAAAATGTCTGGAAGAAAATATAACGAATTTTTAGGTAAACTACATTTTTGGTTATTTTTTATTGGGGTAAATGTTACATTTTTTCCACAACATTTCTTAGGACTTGCTGGTATGCCAAGAAGAATTCCAGATTATCCAGATGCTTACGCTGGATGGAACCTTGTATCAACATATGGTTCTTACATTTCTTTTGCAGCTACTCTAATTTTTCTTTTTGCAATAGTTTATGCTTTATTTTATGGGAAGAAAGAAGTTGCTAATCCATGGGGAGAAGGAGCAGATACTCTTGAGTGGACACTATCATCACCTCCACCATTCCATCAATTTGAGACTTTACCCAAGTTCAAAGGATAATTTAAATGGATGCTAAATCCTTAGAAGCTGGTTATAGCAATAATTTTCTTTTAAGAAAATTTAAAGGTTATTATGAACTATTTAAACCAAGAGTTATGTCCTTGGTTGTCTTTACAGCGTTTGTTGGAATGTTTTTGGCACCTGGGCAGATAACATTTCTAAATAGTTTTCTTGTAATAGTTGCTATTGCATTAGGAGCTGGTTCTTCAGCTGCAATCAATATGTGGTTTGATGAGGATATAGATAAAACTATGGAAAGAACAAAACTACGACCAATTCCACTTGGAATAGTTTCTAAAAATGAAGCCTTAGTTTTAGGAATACTAACAGGGACTATTTCTTTAATTTTGATGCAATGGTTCTCAAATTCATTAGCAACAAGTTTACTTCTTTTTACAATTCTTTTTTATGTATTTATCTATACATTTTGGCTTAAACGAACAACTTCCTTAAATATAGTTATCGGAGGGGCTGCGGGAGCAATTCCTCCAATTATTGGTTGGACAGCAGTTGTTCCTGAATTAAATTTCTTACCAATTGGTTTATTTGCAATTATATTTTTTTGGACCCCACCTCATTTTTGGGCCTTATCAGTATATAGATATAATGACTATAAAAACGCTAATGTGCCTATGTTACCAAATGTAAGCAGTATTGAAGATACAAAAAAACAGATTGTTTATTATGCTATTATATTAATTTTATCTAGTTATCTTCCATACTTAGATAGCAATGTTGGAATAATATACTTAACTATAGTTACAATATTGAACGTATTATTATTTAATAGCTCTTTAAAGTTAAAAAAATCTAAAGAAAGTAAATCAATGCCAAATTCCGAAGGATTAAAATTCTTCGCCATTTCAATCCTTTACTTATTTAGTTTGTTTTCAGCATTGTTGATTGATCATGTGGTATTAAGATGAAAAATAGAAGAAGAAAAAATATTATAACTCTAATAATTCTGCTTTGTATTGTGGCATTCTTTTATTTATGGACTCTATTTAAGGCTAATATTTTTGGAGTATAATGACAAATACTAGAACAGCTTTAGGACTATCATTAATTGTTTTAACAATGATTACTTTGGTCGCGTTTTCGGTACCGTTATATGACTTATTTTGTCGTGTTACTGGTTATGGGGGTAAGACAAGTACATCTGAGTTTCTTTCATCATCAATTTTAGAAAGAGACATTAATCTTAAATTTAATGCTGATGTTAATGATAGTATAAATTGGACCTTTACTGCACCAGAAAATATCAAATTTAAAGTCGGTGAAAATAAACTTGTTAATTATACTGCCACTAATCAATCTAATATTGAAACTATCGGTACTGCGACATTTAATGTTTTACCAGAAAAAGTTGGGCCTTATTTTATTAAGACTCAGTGTTTCTGTTTTGAAAAGCAGTCATTAAAACCTGGAGAAACAGTTGAAATGCCAGTTGTGTTTTACATTGATCCCTCAATTAATGAGGATCCAACAATGAAAGATGTTGAAGAGATAACATTGTCATATACCTTTTTTAAATATATAGATTAATAAATGGCTAATAAATCAACAACAACAGGGCAGAAACATCCATATCATTTGGTAGATCCAAGTCCTCTTCCATTCCTATCATCAATTGCTGGTCTTGCAATGGCTGCCGGCCTTGTATTTTATATGCATTACGGAACTTCTTGGCTTCTCATTCTTGGTACTATTGGATTGTTAACTATTATG
Organism: uncultured Alphaproteobacteria bacterium; assembly: GCA_902560675.1. GTDB lineage: Bacteria > Pseudomonadota > Alphaproteobacteria > HIMB59 > CACPNW01. Next base: position 20,139 of record CACEMP010000005.1, read on the forward strand.
TTTTTATGGTGGAGAGACGTAATAAAAGAGTCAACTTTTCAAAAGGTTCATACACCTGTTGTAGAACTTGGATTAAGATATGGGATGGCACTTTTTATTGCATCAGAAGTAATGTTCTTTGTCGCTTTTTTTTGGGCTTTCTTTGATGCAAGTTTAACACCTAAATTACCTATAGAAGAATTTTCAGAAACTTTTGATAGTAATGGCGCAGTTGGAATTTGGCCACCACAAGGTATTAAAACATTTGATCCACTTGATGTTCCTTTCTTAAATACATTAATATTATTAATGTCAGGTACTACTTGTACGTGGGCTCACCATGCTGTTAGAGAGGGACATAGAGATCAAGCCATTCAGGCATTATGGTGCACTGTTGGTCTTGGAATTTTCTTTTCATTTATGCAGGGTGTAGAATACTACGAGGCAGCTCATCATTATTTTAGTTTTACTGACGGAATATATCCATCAGTATTTTATATGGCTACTGGTTTTCACGGATTTCATGTGATGGTTGGAACAGCATTTCTAGCTGTTTGTTTGTATCGTGTTTATAAAAATCATTTTACTCCAGATAGGCATTTTGGATTAGAGGCAGCGGCATGGTACTGGCACTTTGTTGACGTAGTTTGGCTGTTCTTGTTTGTCTGCGTTTATGTTTGGGGTGCATAAATTAAAAACTTTCCAATAAAATTTTTTTTATTCAGTTTATTTTGTGTTGCATTGACAATATTCTTAGGAATTTGGCAATTGCAAAGACTGGAATGGAAAGAAAAAATTATAGCCGAATTTAATGAACTAAAGGATCAAAAACCACTTTCACTTTCAATGGGAAAAATGAAGTATCCAAACATTGATGAGTTTACTAAAGTTATCACTTTAGGTACTATTGATAGAAGTAAAAAAATTTTTCTCCCGGCTAAAACATTCAATGGCATTTCCGGTGTTAGAATAGCTAGTTTATTGTCAGATAATCATGGTAATAATTATTTAATTGATGAAGGTTGGTTTGAACAAAGTAGATATGATTATTTTAAAAACAATAATGAAACAATAAATGCTGAAATTCTTGGATATATCCGATATCCAACTCAAAAACAGATGTTTACACCGGAGAATTCTATCTCTTCAAATGAATGGTATTATTATGATTTGCAGCAAATTCAAACTTTCTTAAAAGTTAAGATAAATCAGAAGTTTTTCATTAAAAATATGAGTAATTACGCTGAGAATTTTTTAATCCCATCATCACAAAATCATAATTTTTCAAATAATCATTTGCAGTATGCAATTACATGGTTTTTGATGAGCTTTTCTTTTTTGATTATTTTTATAATTTATTTATTTAGGAATAAAAAATGAAAACATATTTAAAACTTAAAGAAATCTTTAATGAAGCTTCACTGACATCAGATATTGCAAGTATTTTACACTGGGATATGGCAACAATGATGCCGAGTAGCTCAAGAGATCAAAGATCAGAGCAATTAGCATATTTATCAAAACTTAGTCATAGTAAAATTTCATCTTTTGAAGTTGCTGATTTAATTGAAGACTCAAAGAATCTTAATCTAAATGACAGTGATTTGAAAAATTTAAATGAAATGGATAGAGAATATAAATTAGCTTCAGCAACACCAACAGAGCTTGTAGAAAAAATTTCAAAATCTTCAGCTAAATGTGAAGGTGTTTGGCAAGAGGCAAGAGAAAAATCTGATTTTAATTTGGTAAAAACAGATTTAGAAGAACTTATAAATTTAACAAAAGAAGAAGCAAATATTTTAGGAGAAACTTTTAAAGTTTCTCCTTATGAAGCACTAATAAATAAATTTGAACCTTCGTCAGAAGAAAATAAAATATCTGAAGTATTTGATGATTTACAAAAATTTCTTACACCACTTATTGATAAAATTGTTGATAAGCAAAAAAAAGAAGAAATACTTCAATTTGAAACAAGTATTGATGAAGAAAAGCAGAAAAATATTTCTGAATATATAATGAAACAAATAGGTTTTGATTTTGAAAGAGGAAGACTTGATAAAAGTGCCCACCCTTTTTGTGGAGGATCTACAAATGATGTTAGAATCACAACTAGATATAATAATGACAATCCATTTTCATCCTTAGATGGTGTTATGCATGAAACTGGACATGCTTTATATGAGTTAAATTTACCAAAAGATTGGATGCATCAGCCAGTAGGTAAATCTAGAGGGATGGCAATGCATGAAAGTCAATCATTATTAATTGAAATGCAAATCACAAGGTCTTTAGCATTTAAAAAATTTTTATCTAATACTCTAAATAAAAAATTTAACATTAAAGACAAAGCTACAGATCCTGACAATCTTTATAAATTAGGTACCCGAGTAAATAAGTCTTTTATAAGAGTTGAGTCAGATGAAGTAACTTATCCCCTACATATTATTTTAAGATTTAATTTAGAAAGAAAAATTTTTAATAATGAAATACATATTGCAGATATTCCAGATGCTTGGAATCATGAATTTAATAGATTATTTAATATATCTATAAACAAAGATACTGATGGCTGTTTGCAAGATATTCACTGGTTTGCAGGATTATTTGGATACTTTCCTACATATTCTTTAGGAGCACTTACTGCCGCTCAATTTGCATCACAATTAAGAATAGATGAAAAGGAAATAGACAAGGAAATAGAAAAAGGTAAATTTTCAGGTTTAGTTAACTGGCTTAAAAAAAATATCCATGAAAAAGCTAGTTTTTTTTCAACTAATGAAGTTCTAGAACAGGTTACAAAGTCGCCTTTAAATGTTAAATATTTTAAAGAATATATTACTAATCGCTATCTCTAATGAAATATTTAAGTACAAGAGATGATTCTCTAAGCAGATCATTCAACGACATTCTTTATCAAGGATTATCGAGAGATGGTGGTCTATATTTACCCCAAAGCTGGCCTAAAATAGACTTATTAAGTCTAAAAAATAAATCATATGAAGAAGTAGCATGTGAAATTATTTTCCCTTATGTCCATGAAAATATAGAAAAATTAGAATTACAAAAAATTTTAAATGAAACTTATACAAATTTTAATCATGAAAAAATAGCTCCATTAGTAGAATTAGAAAATAATAAATTTTTATTAGAATTAATTTATGGGCCTACTTATGCTTTTAAAGATTATGCTTTGCAATTTCTTGGTAACCTATTTTCTTCAAGTTTAGAGATTTCTCAAAAAAAAATTACTATTTTGGGTGCAACTTCTGGTGATACTGGCTCAGCTGCAATTCATTCTTTTAAATCTAAAAAAGATATAAATGTATTTATTCTACATCCTCATAATAAAGTATCGCCTATTCAACAAAAACAAATGACCACTGTAATTGATAAGAATATTTTTAATATTGCTATAGATGGTAATTTTGATGATTGTCAAAAAATTGTAAAAGAATTATTTGTTGATGATGAAATACAACAGTCTACCTCTTTAACTGCTGTAAACTCTATAAATTGGGCACGTTTAATCGCGCAAGTTGTTTATTATTTTTGGGCTTACTTGCAAACTGATAAGCAGCAAATTAATTTTATTGTTCCTTCAGGAAATTTTGGTAATATTTTTTCAGCCTATGTTGCTAAACAAATGGGATTACCTATTGGTCATTTACATATTGCAACTAATTCTAATGATATTTTGAAGTCTATAGTAGACAATGGAGAAATGAAAAAAAAATCTGTTTCTCAAACATATAGTCCAAGTATGGATATACAAGTTTCAAGTAACTTTGAGAGGCAAATTTTTGAAAGCGTAAATAGAGATAGCAAAAGAGTAAATGAAGTATTCGAAAGCTTTTCATCAAAAGGTTTTTATCAATTTGATGACTCTGTTTTAACTAAGTTTCAGCAAATATATAAAGCTTCCTCAATTGATGATAGTCATACTCTGGAAACAATTAAACATGTTTATGAAAAATTTAATTATATTGCTGATCCACATACTGCAACAGGGCTAAAAGTATTATTAGATAAAAAAGATGATGAAGCCTGGGTATCTTTAGTTTGTGCACATCCTGCAAAATTTGACAAAGCTGTGAATAAAGCAATTAATAAAGAAATTGATATTCCAAATGAATTGAGCAATCTCTTTGATAAAGAAGAAAAGATGACTATATTACCAAATAGTACTATAGATGTAAAAAACTTCATATTAGAAAAAATAATCAATGCATAAAATTACAACACTAGAAAACGGATTAAGAATAGTAACCCAGAATATGCCAGGGTTGGAAACAGTATCAATGGGTATATGGAATTTTGTTGGTGGCAGAGATGAAACAAAAGACATAAATGGTGTTGCTCACCTTTTAGAGCATATGGCTTTTAAAGGTACATCAACTAAAAATGCTCTTCAAATTGCTGAAACAATTGAAAATGTTGGCGGAGATATAAATGCTTATACTTCAAAAGAAATAACAGCTTATTATGTAAAGCTCTTAGCTGATGATCTACATTATGGCATAGATATTCTGACAGATATTTTGCAAAACTCTACATTTGCTGAAGATGAACTTAATCGAGAAAGGGGAGTCATAATTCAAGAAATTGGAATGTACCTTGACACCCCTGATGATATGATTTTTGATTATTGGCAAGAAAAAGCATACCCTAACCAGCCAATGGGACGTTCCATACTGGGTAAAACTGATATTATTAAAAATATTTCAAGAGACGAAGTTAAAGACTTTATGATGAATCATTATAATCCAAAAAAAATGATTATAAGTGCAGCCGGAAAAATTGACCATGATCAATTTGTTGAATCAATTAAAAAATCATGCACTAATTTACCAAGTGGATTATTTACTGAAAGACAAAAAGCTGAATATAAATCTGGAGAATACAGAGAAGACAAAAAACTAGAACAGATACACTTACTACTTGGTTTTGAAGGTATAGATTACCACCACGATGACTACTATTCTTTATTGGTTTACTCTTCTTTGTTAGGTGGAGGAATGTCATCAAGATTGTTTCAAGAGATTAGAGAGAAACGTGGTCTTGTATATGGTATTTCTTCTTTTAGCTCATCTTACACTGACACTGGTGTTTTTGGTATTTATTGTGGCACAGGAGAAAATCAAATCCAAGAGCTCATACCTGTTTTATGTGATCAATTAAATGAAAGTCCTAATTCAATTACAGAAAAGGAAATTAATAGAGGTAAAGCTCAGTTGAAAGCAAGCTTAATGATGGGAAGAGAAAGTGCATTCAGAAGATGTGAAAGTGCTGCTAGACAACTTCTGGTCTTTGATAGAATAATTGAACCTGCTGAAACTATTAAAAATATAGATAATGTTTCCAAAGAGACTGTTCAAAAAATTGCTAATAAAATTGTTAAAGGCCCAATAACTATATCAAGTATTGGACCATTATCTAAACTTGAAAATATTGATAAAATTCAATCACGAATAAATTAAATTTTACACTATACTAAAAAATTATTTATTTTATTTTCAAAGATTCATTAATTGAGTGATTAAGTTCTCCATCTTTTGATGACAAATTCATAGATACTTTTATTGATTCACCTATTTTGATACTTCCTTCAGTAAATTTTTTTCGTATGTAATTTTCTATTTCACGTTGAGAACTAATACCAACTTGTTTAAGAAACTTTCTAATCTCTATATTTAAATTATCTTCATCCATACATTACTATAAATTATTTTGATAGATTCATTCAATAATGTTATTAATTTTATATGGAAACTGCTTCTTTTGAAACTAAACTTGGTTGGATTACAGTAAAAAAAAAGAATGGCAGTGTCTTTTCACTTAGATTTGGAAAAACAAATAAAACCATTGATTTAACTAATATTAAAAATCAGATTAATTTATACGCTCTTGGAAAACTTAAAAATTTCAAGATTAACTATTCTTTTGAAGGTTCACCTTTACAAAAAAAAATTTGGAATGAAATATCTAAAATTAAATATGGTAAAGTTTCAACATATGGAGAAATAGCAAAAAAAGTTGGTACATCACCAAGATATGTAGGTAATGTTTGTGGACAAAATAAACTTTTACTTATTATACCTTGTCACCGCGTAATTCGTAGTGATGGAAATCTTGGAGGATTTTCTGGAAGAGGGGGTATCAAATTCAAAAAAAGATTACTCAACTTAGAACAAAATGTCTCATAAAATAATTATTCTTCAACATACGCCCCTAGTAACACCTGGATACTTTACAAAGTTAATGAATGAAGACTTAGTTGAAACAACTATTATTCGATTGGATGAAGCAGAAAAGATTCCTGTTAATCTTGATATATTTGATGGAATGATATGTTTAGGTGGACCAATGGATACTTGGATGGAAGAACAATATCCGTGGATGATTGATGAAAAAAATAAGATAAAGGAATTTGTTCTAAATAATCAAAAACCATATCTCGGAATCTGTTTAGGCTGTCAATTTTTAGGAGAAATTCTTGGTGGTAAAGTAATTAAATCTAATCCTCCAGAAATCGGGCTTCTAAATATTAATATTTTAGATAATAAAAAAAAGGATCAAATTTTTCAAAATTTTGATAATCAGATTAAAGCTTTGCAATGGCATAGTTACGAAGTAAGTGAACTAAATAATTCTGAAGTTACTATTTTGGGTTCTTCAGATATTACAAAATTTCAAATTTTTAAGTATAAAAATCATGCTTATGGCATTCAATTTCATATAGAAGTAGATGAAAACACAATCATTAAATGGTCTAAAGTCCCTGAATTAAAAAATGCTTTAGAAAAATATTTAGGAAAAAATTCTATTGATGAACTGGATAAATCACTTAGAAATAATATCCAAGAAATGAATAATAATACTAAAAAATTATACAAAAATTTTAAAAATTTAATGACTACCAAACTGTTTCGTGTTTAAATAATTATGGAGTTTAAATATGAAAAAAATAAAAGGCCCTGCAATATTTCTTGCACAGTTTGTAAGTAATGATGAGCCATTTAACTCATTAGAGTCAATATCAAAATGGGCTTCTAATTTAGGATATAAAGGCGTACAAATACCTTCATGGGATTCAAGATTAATAGATTTAAAAAAAGCTTCTGAAAGTAAAGATTATTGTGATGATATAAAAGGAATTCTTAAAAATAATAATTTACAACTTACAGAGTTATCTACTCACCTGCAAGGCCAGCTTGTTGCTGTTCACCCTGCATACAATATTCCGTTTGATGGATTTGCAGATGAAAAGGTAAGGGGCAATCCAAGCAAAAGAAAAGAATGGGCTATTGATCAATTAATGCAAGCTGCACTGGCTTCAAAGAATTTTGGGTTAAATGCACATGCAACTTTTTCTGGTGCATTAGCATGGCCATATTTATACCCTTGGCCTCAAAGACCAGAAGGATTAGTTGACGAAGCTTTTAATGAACTTGCAAAAAGATGGAAACCAATTTTAAATAAATTTGATGAAGTTGGAGTAGACCTATGTTACGAAATTCATCCTGGTGAAGATCTCCATGATGGCGTTACTTTTGAAATGTTTTTAGAAAAAGTTGATAATCATACAAGATGTAATATGCTTTATGATCCAAGTCATTTTGTCCTTCAGCACTTAAATTACTTAGATCATATTGATATTTATCATGACAAATTAAAAATGTTTCATGTAAAAGATGCTGAATTAAACCCAAGTGGTAAGCAAGGTGTATATGGAGGTTTTCAGTCATGGATAAATAGAGCAGGTAGATTTAGATCTCTTGGAGATGGACAAGTAGATTTTAAATCTATTTTCTCTAAATTATCTAGTTATAACTTTGATGGATGGGCTGTTCTTGAATGGGAATGTTGTATTAAAAGTCCACAACAAGGTGCACTAGAGGGTTCTAAATTTATAAATGATCATATAATTGATGTAACAGAAAAAGCATTTGATGATTTTGCTGACTCAGGTATGAATACAAAAACAAATAAAAAACTTTTAGGAATTTAAAAAAATAATATGAAAAAAAGACTAAAAATTGGAATGATAGGCGGCGGTATTGGTGGTCTCGTTGGGAATTGGCATAGATATGCAATTAGACTTGATGATAAATATGAATTAGTTGCAGGATGTTTTTCTTCTAATATTGAAAACGGTATAAATTCTGCAAACGAATTGGGAGTTGATTTAGATAGAAATTATCCAGATTTCAAAACTATGGCTCAAAAAGAATCTCAAAGAGATGACGGAATTGACGTGGTATCTATCGTTACCCCAAATCATTTACATGCCTCACCCTCAATAGAATTTTTATCTAAAAATATTAACGTAATTTGCGATAAACCCCTAACAGCTTCAATGAAAGATGCAAATGACTTATATAATGCTGTTAAGAAATCAAAAGCGTTTTTTTTTCTTACACATAATTATAGTGCGTATCCAGTAGTAAGGGAAATGAGAAAAATTGTTCAAGAGGGTCAAATTGGAAAAATTAGGCTTATTAGAGGCGGTTATTTGCAAGGATGGCTAGGATCAAAAGAAGAAGAAACTAATAAACAAGCTGAATGGAGAACTGATCCTGAAAGAAGTGGTGTAGCTGGTTGTGTAGGTGATATTGGTAGTCATTTAATGCATCTTGCAGAATTTGTAAGTGGTGCAAAAGTAAAAGAAGTTGCAGCTGATTTATCAACATTTGTTGAAGGAAGAAAATTAGATGATAATGCTAGTATTCTGATAAGGATGAATAATGGATCAAGAGGTAATTTATCAGTTTCACAGATTGCCACTGGTGATGAGAATAACATAACCTTATCAATATACGGAGAAGATGGTGCTTTACATTGGCAACAAGAGAATCCAAATTATGCTAAGTTTTCAAAAAAAGGTGAGCTGGATAGAATTATTACAAGAGGAAGTGCTATTTTTGATCAACAAGCTCAATCAAAGTTAAGAATTCCACCTGGTCATCCCGAAGCTTTTATTGAGGCTTTCGCACAAATATACTCAGATGTAGCCGACATAATTCAAGGTAGTGAACAAGCAAATGATTTATTAAAAATAGTTCCAAATATCGATGATGGCTTTCACATAATGAAATTCATCAAAGCATGTGTCGATTCTAGTAATAACAATTCTATTTGGACAGAAGTATCAAAAAATAATTAGAAGAAATCCCAGAAAACTGGGTTTTATATTAATATGCATTTTTTGCATACTAAATTTTACGATTCAAATCTTACTAAAATTTAATATTAAACTATATCAATAATTACGTTCATCATTCTTATTGAATGACGGAAGTAGACGAAAGTCGAAGGAACGCATGCAAAGTTATAAATCGTTCAACTTGTTTAAAACAAGTCGGAAGTAGGTTTTACCGAAGGAACGCGGATCTTAGTAATTAATTTCCATAGCTAAGCATGAAAAGTAACGCATGACTCGATGTGAGCCATGTACTGTGAAATTTATAATGGAGGATTAATGTTAAAAAAATCTTTATATTTCATTAGCATTATTGCTGTCTTTATGCTCTTTAGCTCATATGCAAGAGCCGAAGTAGATAGTGAAGTGCAATATATTTTAAATACATTCCTATTTCTTGTATCTGGGTTCCTAGTCATGTGGATGGCAGCAGGATTTGCAATGCTAGAATCAGGACTTGTGACGTCCAAAAGTGTAGCAACGATTGCTGCAAAAAATATTGGCTTATATTCCATAGCCGGTTTAATGTTCTGGTTAGTTGGGTACAATATGGCATATGGCATTCCTGCAGGTGGATTTATAGGATCTCCAATTCCATGGAGTGATGGTAGTGCTCTTGATACAGGTTATTCAGACGGTTCTGACTGGTTCTTTCAGATGGTATTTTGTGCAACAACCTGTTCAATTGTATCTGGAACACTAGCTGAAAGAATTAAAATTTGGCCATTTTTTATTTTTTGCGCTTTATTAACCGGTTTCATTTATCCAATCGAAATGGGTTGGCAATGGGGTGGAGGTTATCTAGCGGAAGCAGGTTTCTCAGATTTTGCCGGATCAACCCTAGTGCATAGTGCAGGAGCAGCAGCAGCGCTTGCTGGTGCAATCTTGTTAGGTCCTAGACTAGGACGCTTTAATGATAGTGGTGAAGCAGCTCCAATGGAACCTTTTGCAAATTCATCAATTCCATTAGCAACTTTAGGTGTATTTATCCTATGGCTTGGATGGTTCGGATTTAATGGTGGATCACAATTAGCTATGGGTACATTTGATGATGTTACAGCAGTAGCAACAATATATATCAATACTAACTTAGCAGCTGGTGCTGGCGTAATGGCTTGTGCAGTTATTTCTAGATTAGTAACTGGTAAAACAGATGTAGTAATGATGCTTAATGGAGCATTAGGTGGTCTTGTAGCAATAACTGCAGAACCATTAGCACCTTCTCCTTTATTAGCAGTAATCATTGGTGCAATTGGTGGATTAATTGTTTTCTATGGAACAAGACTCTTAATATCACTTAAAATTGATGATGTTGTTGGTGCAATTCCTGTACATGGTTTTGCTGGAATTTTTGGAACATTAGTTGTTCCAATTTCAAACACAGCAGCAAGTTTTGGCGCACAACTTTACGGAATAATAGCAATTAACGTTTTTGTTTTTGTTGTATCATTTATTATTTGGTACATCATGAAAATGCTTTTTGGTATTAGAATTAGTGAAGAAGCTGAAAAACTTGGTACTGATAAATCTGAAGTGGGCGTAATGGCTTACAGTATCAGAGACTAATGAATTTAGTGATTAGCACATCAACTCCTTATAGTTGGTCACTAAAAAATGGGAGAGCATTTGCTCTCCCAAATTTACCAAACTTCAATGAGAGTCTTAATGACTGAAGCAGAAATAATTAAAGAGAAAAAAAGAAACATATATTCTAGTTTTTTTTCAGAAGATTACGTATCTAAATTTTTATTTAAATCAATCTTACACCATGTTATCTCCTTAGAAATATACGAAAATAATAGATTGAACGGAATTTCATTTGAAGCGATTTGTGCAAACATACCTAAATCAATAGGCTCAAGATCATCCATTCAATCTATTTTGAATGAAGCCTTAGACAAAAATATTTTTGTTAAGCAACAAAGTCAGAAAGATAAACGAATTAAAAACTATTTTTTAAGCAATAATTTTCTAGATATGATTAATTCTTGGCTAAGAAAAGAAGGTTCATTTTTTAGTAAAATGAGTTTAGAAAATTAATTATATTTATTAATTAAATTTAATACTATTTGTTGATAGTTTCCGAATTATAGTTATAAGAGATATCACGTTCATCATTCTTTTAGAGTGACGGAAGTAGACGAAAGTCGAAGGAACGCATGCAAAGTTATTAAATCGTTCAATTTGTATTTTGCAAATCGGAAGTAGGTATAACCGAAGGAACGCGGATATTATTAATTAATTTCCATAGCTACGCATGATCTAACTCATAACTTAAGGTTAGTTATGTGTTTATAATTTTATATGGAGTTAAATAATGTATAAAAAATTTTTTAGTCTTTTTACAGTATTCTCTTTTATTTTGCTGCTAAGCTCATCTGTGAGAGCAGAGGTTGATGCAGAAGTAGCATATATATTTAATACATTTTCTTTTTTAGTTTGTGGTTTTTTAGTCATGTGGATGGCTGCTGGTTTTCTTTTTTTAGAATCCGGTCTTGTAACAACCAGAAGTGTATCAACTATTGCTGCTAAAAATATAGGAAAGTTTGCAATAGTTTCAATTGTTTTCTATTTAATTGGATATAACCTTGGATATTCTGTTCCTGAAGGAGGCTATTTTGGTACACCATCAATATGGACTGATAAAACATCTATGGAAACAGGTTACTCAGATGCTTCAGACTGGTTTTTTCAAGCCTTATTTGTTTGTGCTACTGTGTCTATTGTATCAGGTGCTGTAGCAGAGCGAATAAAAATTTGGCCTTTTTTTACTTTTGCAGCAGTTCTTGGAGGAGTGATTTATCCAATTCAAATGGGTTGGGAATGGGGCGGAGGATGGTTAGACGCCCTAGGATTTGCAGATTTTGCTGGCTCAACATTAGTTCACGCTTGTGGAGGATCTGCTGCTTTAGCTGGAGTAATTCTTTTAGGTCCAAGACTTGGAAGATTTAGTGCAAGTGGCGAACCAGCCAATATGGCTCCATTTGCTCCATCATCAATTCCATTAGTTACTTTAGGAACATTCATTTTATGGATGGGCTGGTATGGTTTTAATGGTGGATCACAACTTGCATTAGGCTCTTATGAAGATGCAACTGCAATGTCAAAAATTTTCATGAATACCCAACTCGCAGCTTGTGGTGGATGTATGGCTGGTGCTGCAATAACAAGATTGATCGGTGGAAAAACTGATATTGTAATGATGCTCAATGGAGCGCTCGCAGGTTTAGTCTCTATAACAGCAGAACCATTAATGCCGAGTCCATTATTAGCTATTGGAATTGGATTTGTTGGAGGAATCATTATGTATTATGGAACTAACTTTTTAAATTCATTAAAGTTAGATGATGTTGTTGGCGCAATCCCTGTACATATGTTTGCAGGAATTTGGGGTACATTAATTGTTCCTTTAACTAATCCAGATGCATCATTCTCAATCCAATTACTTGGTGTTGCATCAGTTTGTATATTCGTTTTTGTTTTATCATATATTGCTATATATTTAATAAAAATGATTATGGGGTTAAGAATCAGTGAGGAAGCTGAAAAACTTGGTACTGATAAGGCTGAGGTTGGAGTAGTAGCTTATTCAATTAGAGATTAACACTTTAAAAAATTAAGAGAGGTAATTTTACCTCTCTTAAAATAAAGGAGATAAAATATGAAAACAATATTTGTTATTAGTGGAAAGAAAAATGTATTAAAATATGAAAGAAAAATGCCTGAAAAAGAAGTTATAAAAATGAAATCATTTGTTACAAATAAAGGAGAAAAATTAATCAAAACCTCAAAGTTTAAAATAAAAAAAATAATTGAAAAAGATCAGGAAAGAATTTTTGAAGTTACAATGTGATCAGCAATTTCCTGAGTTAAAAGAAAGTTTACTAGGATCTATTCCAAGCAACCCATAGGCTTCTTTCCATTTATTACTAACACTTTCATCAAATATAAAATTTGTATCTGTTTCAAGAATCATCCAACTATTTGATGCTAATTCTAACTCGATCTGCCCAGGACCCCATCCTGCATATCCTAATGCAAGTATACTGTTCTTTGGTCCATTACCTTTGGATAAATCTTCAAAAAACTCTGATGTGCTCGTAAGTGCAATGCCTTTTGATATTGTTAAGGTTTCTTTTTGTATAACTTCATCTGAATGAAGAACAAAACCTCTACCACTTTCTACAGGACCACCATATCTTATATATAGTTTTTTATTTAATAAGGGTTTGTCTATTCCCAACTGTTCAAGCAAATCTGGATACAAATCATAATCAATTTTTTTATTAATGATTATGCCCATTGCCCCATCTTTAGAGTGGGCACACATATATATTACAGTTTTTTCAAACCTATCATCTTCAAGAGAGGGCATTGAAATTAAGAACTGTCCAGTTAAATTCATATAATGTATATATTCGTTTTATTTTAAATAATTCAATATTTAACAAATTTTTTTTATGAAAAAAGCATTTAATTTATCAAAAATACTACTTGTTTCATTAATAGCCTTATTTTTACTAGTAGTTACCACACCAGTTCTGTCTTTATCAAGTGACTGGGTAATTAATGATAAATCGAAAGTTAGATTAATATCGCCAAAAACTACGATAGATAATATGAAACAAATTGTTATTGGATTAGAATATCAACTTGAGCCTCAATGGAAAACTTATTGGAAATCTCCTGGTGGAGGAGGTTTTCCTCAATCAATATTATGGAATGAATCTGATAATGTTGAAGATATAAAAATTGATTGGCCAACACCTAAAGAGTTTGAAATTCTTGGACTTACCTCGTTAGGTTACGAAGAAAAAGTAATTTTTCCACTCAATGTAAAATTAAAAAATAAAAATAAAGTAGCTAATATAAATTTGAATATTAATTTTCTTGTATGCAAACACATTTGTATACCAGGTAATGCAAATTTATTTTTAGAAATCAAGCCTGGTAAGGGCAAATATACAGAATTTTACTACGAAATTGAAAAAAGTAAATCTAGTCTTGCTATAGAAAATATAAACATTAGTCCAATAGAAAAATTAGATATCTCGGTAGTTAAAAATTTAGAAGAAACAGAAATACAAATCATCGCTGAGTCTTTAAAAAATTTTCAAAATACAAATATTTTTTTACATACACCTTTTGGTTTACCTGTTTTAAGTCCAATTAATATTTATTCTATTGATCAAAAAAAAATTAACTCAAGCTTTAAATTTAAATCTGATCAATTTTCAAAAAAAATTTTTCCAATTGAAGTAATTATATTTGACAAAAACCATAATTTTAAATTTGTTAAAAGTATTTTCATTAATGACAGATTTTCTCAAACCAACTACTCAATATTTTATATTCTACTTATATCAATCTTAGGTGGTTTTATATTAAATTTAATGCCATGTGTTTTCCCAGTCTTATCTATTAAGTTACTATCTGTTTTAAATAATAAAGCTTCAAATATAAGACTAAGTTTTTTATATACTGCTTTTGGAATTATTACATCTTTCTTAATATTAGCTGTCTTTTTTGTATCACTTAAACAAGTAGGAGTATCAATTGCGTGGGGCATGCAATTTCAAGAACCTTATTTTCTAATTTTTATGTTATTTGTATTAACTATTTTTTGTTTAAATACTTTAGGTCTTTTTGATATTCAATTACCTAAATTTTTAAATAACAATAATCTTTTAAATTTTGGTGAAGGTGTTTTTACTAAAAGTTTTTTTAATGGTTTTTTTGCAACATTATTAGCAACACCTTGTACAGCACCTTTTGTTGGCTCTGCAGTTACTATAGCTTTTACACAAACCTCAATATTATTTTTTATAATTTTTTTATTTCTGGGTATCGGAATGAGTATACCTTATATATTAGTTTCAATAATACCAAACTCAATTTCTCTTTTACCTAAAACTGGAAAATGGGTATTATATGTGAAATATTTTTTATCTATTTTGCTAGCTGCAACTATAGCTTGGATCTTAAGTATTTTAAATAATTTTTATAATGAGTTTTTTATTATTATATTCATATTCATCGTCTTTGTCTTAATAATATCTTATCGCTATAGTTTTTACAAATTTACTTCATCAATATTTGCTCTTTTTGTTTTACTTTCAATTCCATTTATAAACTTTTTTGAACAGAAAGATAAAATAAGATATTTTGAAGACTGGGAAGATTTTAATGTTATTAATATTGAAAGTTTGATAAAAAACAACGAAATTTTGTTTGTAGATGTAACTGCAGATTGGTGTGCAACATGCCAATTTAACAAACTAAATGTTTTAGATAAAGAAAATATAATTAAATTATTTAAAGATAACAATGTTAAATTAATTAGGGCTGATTGGACAAAGCCTGACATAAATATAGATAACTTTTTAAAAAAATTTGATAAATTTGGAATTCCATTCAATGTTTTCTTTTCAAAAAAATATCCAGAAGGTATTATAATGTCTGAAATATTGACAGAAAAACAAATTAAAAAATCAATTGAAAACTTAAAATGACATCATATGTTCCAGACATTAAAGTTCCAATTATAAAAAAAGGTATTTCAGAAATACATTCTTTATATAATGAATTTAAAAACAAGAAAATTGTATTATTTGGAATTCCTGGTGCTTTTACACCAACTTGTTCTGAAGAGCATTTCCCAGAATACGTAAAACTATATGATAAGATAATCTCAAAAGGTATTGATGACATATATTGTATCTCAGTAAATGATAGATATGTCATGAAATCTTGGTTGATTAGCTATTCTGATGATCATAATATTATAGGTATTGCAGATGGAAATTCTGATATAACAAAACATTTTAATTTAATTGCTGATAAGACAAAAAATTATATGGGATTTAGAAGCGCCCGATTTTCTATGATAATATCAGATAATATGCTCGTAAAATTAAATATTGAAGAAACTAGTGAGCTCAAAGTGAGTACTGCAGAAAACATATTAAATTATTTGTAATTTATTAAGTTACTGTAAACTTTCTTCTATTCTAATTAATTCATTCCATTTTGAAATTCTCTCACCTCTTGAGAAAGAGCCCACTTTAATCATATCACATTGCCAAGCTACTGCAAAATGACTTAAAAAATTTTCTTCTGTGTCTCCAGACCTTGCTGATAAAATTGTTTTTATATTGTTAGTTCTAGCTAATTTAATTGTTTCTAATGTCTCTGAGACAGTTCCACATTGATTGATTTTTACAATAATTCCATCAATAGCCTTTTTGTTTATTGCATTATTTAATAAATCTAAGTTTGTACAAACTAAGTCATCACCAATAACTTCAACATTATTCTCAAATTTAGTTTTCAAATTGATAAATGAGTTTATATCATTTTCTTGATATGGATCTTCAATTAAACTTACATTAAAATCATTTATTAATTTTCCAAATATCCTCGTCATTGCTGACGTATCATACTTTTTATCATAAAGTGAATAAATTTCATTCATATAAAAATTTGAAGCTGCAACATCAATTGAAATACCAATTTCTTTAGTTGGGTCTAATTTATTTTCAACTAGAGCTTCATTTATAATTTCACAAATTTGAAAATGATCTAAATTATGAGGAAAAAAACCACCTTCATCGGAATGCCCAAAAAATTTATTATTTTTGATTAACTTCTTTTTAACTAAGCTAATTACACTACAGACTACATTAAAGTACTCCTCATAAGAGATATCTTGCTTTGGGTATACTAAGAAATCCTGAAAGCTATTTTTATTACCTGCATGTGCTCCTCCTCCAAATATTTGGATTTCAGGTTTAGGAATATTAAGAACATTAGAATTAGAATGATATCTAAAAGCTGGTACCTTATTTAAATTACTAGCACACAAATAATTTGCTATTGAAAGCGCAGTTGTTACATTTCCCCCAATATTTTTTTTTTGATTTGTTTTATCAATATTATTTAGAATCTCATCAAACCCATCTTGATCCTCACAAGATAATCCTATTAATTGAGGAGCAATTATTTTATTTATTTTTGCTAATGCAGTTTTAATATCCTTACCATTAAACATTTCATCATTATCTCTGATTTCTACAGCTTCATTTGCACCAGTCGAAGCTCCAGATGGACTAATAGCTTTTCCAAATGAGCCATTTTCTGTAGATATAACAACTTCAACAGTTGGATTTCCTCTAGAGTCAAAAACCCTCCTAGATTTAATAAATTTTATTTTAGAATTATTTTTCATTAATTATACTAACAATATCATTTAAATGTAATATTTTACTATTTATTATTTTAAACGATTTTTCTCTAATGACATTCTTTAGTTTATCTGAGATAATATATTCTACAGGTGATTTACCATCTACTCTAGCTAACAACATTATTGGCGTCATATTAAAAATTCTAATTAAGTAATTCTTTTTATCAATTTTACTTAAACTATTTAAATATTGCTCATAAAATAATTTATATGCTTTTAAAAACTTACTCTTTTCTGATTTAAAATAAATACTTTTAATTATTAAATGATTTGAAAAAAAAACCAAATCAAAAACTGGATCTCCATAATTACAACATTCCGCATCTAAATAAATTATTTTATTTTTGTTAATTAAAATATTTTTTGGACTAAAGTCACCATGTACTAAAGTACTAGAGAAATATTTATAATCTCTATTTATTTTTTCTACGATTTTTTTAAGATTAGGATAAACTCTTGCCACTTCATTAAAATATGGATCAAGTCTTAAATCATAAAAATTAGTATTATTTTTTTTAAATATTTTTTTTGTTTTTTCATTACTACTTAAAAGATGTATATCAAATAAATTTCTACTTATAGATTTTATTGCATTGAAGCTGATTTTTTTTTGAAAGTACAACTCTTTTAAAGTTTTAAATTTTTTATCATCAAAATATTCCATTACTACATATTTTTTCTCATCATTATACTCAAATGTTTCAGGAATATTCTCAATTAATATTTTTTTACAGTGTTTAAGCCATAAGAATTCATAATAAAGTCTATTTTGATCGACTATCCATTCTTTTTTTACTAATAATTTTCTAAGAGATCTTTTAACGCAGAAAACCTTTTTTTTAGTAACTACTTTATATACTTCTGATGAAACACCTCCTTCAAGTTTTTTATATTTTAAAATTTTTTTTTGGTTTACTGAATCTAGCCAAAGGGCTTTGCTCATTTTTTTTTAATTTTTTCTTTTCTGAATCAATGCATAAATTGTTACAGCTATTGTTATCATTAGACCATTAATAAACTGAACGTAAAAACCTGATAAACCAAGTGCTACTATACCAGATTCTAAAGATCCAATAATAAGTACACCAATAAAAGTTCCATAAACTGTTCCTTTGCCACCAAAAACAGACGTTCCACCTACAAATACTGCTGCTAGCGTTGTTAACATCAATCCAGAACCTTGAGTTGGCCAAAAGTATAACATTTCATACATAGTAAAAATCCCAGCTAATGCTGAAAAAAATCCAAGTTGTACAAAAGCAATTATTTTTACTCTATCAACATCAATTCCCATCATTTGCGCACTTGCTTTATTATCTCCAACAAAGTGAATGTGATTACCAAATTTATGATAGCGATATACCCATTGCATTAATCCAGTAAGTATAACAAACCAAATAAATTGAGCTGGAATAGTATCAAATAATTTATCAACGAATATTGTGTGATGCCATGTTCCGTCTGCCTCATCAACTATTGCTATACCGCTTCCTTGTGAGATTACATTTACTAAACCTCTCCAAAAGAATAATGTTCCAATTGTAGCTACGATTGAAGGAATTCCTATTTTTGTAACTAACAAACCATTTACTAACCCTGCAAACATACCTAATGCAGTAGCTAGAGCAAATGATATGAAAAAATTTCCGTCTGTGGAAGTTAACAACATTCCAAAAGTCAGAGATGTTATTCCTACTATAGATGGAAATGATAAATCTATCTCACCAAGAGTAACAACAAAAGTAGCTGAAATTGCTATGATACCAAAGAAAGGCATTGATTGCATAAAAGCTCTGTATATTGGAAATCTTGTAAACACATGAGTCGCTCCAAAAAAGTAAATTAAAAAAAGTACAATTGCAATTATTGTAATACTAATTTCTAATCGATGAGTTTTAACAAAATAACTATTTAATATTCCACTCAACATTTATGCTTCAACTTTAATTTTTCCTGATTCATGTAATTGAATCATTTTCTTAACTAATTCTTCTCTAGATATTTCATTTTTTAAAAATTCACCTACAACTTCTCCTCTATCTAAAATAATAAATCTATCTGCAGCTCCATAAACATGAATTATATTATGATCGATAAATATAGCTGACTTATTTTCATTTTTTAAACCTTTGACGAAGTTTAATACTTTTTCAGTTTCTTGAATAGATAAACCCATAGTAGGCTCATCTAATACAATTAAATCTGAATTGAAATACAATGATCTTCCAAAGGCAACACCTTGTTTTTCACCACCAGATAAACCCATAACTTGAGAGTCGACAGTGATTGCTTTTGAAGTAAAACCTATATAGTTCCTTAATATTTTTTCTGCTTCTTTTCGTTGTTGTTTAATGTTTAAAAAACCTAAAGAATTTGTAATTTCTCTTCCAGCAAAAATATTTCTATAAAGTTCTTGTTGATCACATAAAGCTCTTTCTTGATACACTGCTTCAATACCCATTTTTCTTGATTGTGAAACTGATTTAATCTCAACTTCACTTTCTTTAAAAAAAATTTTCCCAGAGTTTGGTCTATGTACGCCCGTAATAACCTTAATAAGTGTTGATTTCCCAGCTCCATTATCCCCAATTAAGGCGACAACTTCTCCTTTATTTATTGTGATGTTTACATCTTTAAGTACTTTGACATTGCCAAAGTTTTTATAAATATTTTCCAGTTTTAAAAGCTGTTCAGACATAAATGATTTCAAGCCTGCTATTTGCAGGCTTGAAAAATAAAATTTTATCTTATTTGAACAGCAGCTAATGGAGCAATTGCTTCCACATTCTCTGCAGTTACAAAAGCTGCACCAGTATCCATAGCAAGTCCTGCCATTCCATATTTAGTACTTAAGAATAGTTGTACAATTGGAATGTATCCTTGAATGAAAGGTTGTTGATCAATTACTACATCTATGTAGCCAGAATTTATTCCATCTACAATTGGAGCAGATAAATCAAAACCAGCACCACATACTTCTTCAGTACCATGACCAGCTGCTTTCATGTAAGTTGGTAAACTTGCAGTTAAACCACCATGGTCTGTAATTGCCATTTTTATATCTGGGTTTGCACTGTAAGTTGAAACATACATTGGTGTACCTTGAGAGGCATCAGAGTTAACATTATCTGGGATTTCTTGATAAACAACTTCAACACCCATATCTTCAACACCTGCTATCGCACCCTTTGTTCTTTCACCTCTATTTGGCATACTTGCAAGTCCCCAAATAAATGCTTTATCTCCAGCTTGTAGGCCACATACTTCAACAGCTTTTTTTCCTAAGTTATAACCAGCATCAAATAGATCTGCACCTGCATAACCAAAACCTTCAGTTTTGTACTCTGCTTCTAAATCAGGTAGAGGTGTATTCATTGTTGTGATTACAATACCCATTTCTCTTGCCTCTTTAATAATTGGTCTCATAGCTTCATCGCCTGGAAAACCATATATTGCAATTCCATCAGGCTGCAGTGCAACTGCTTCCTTGAATTGTTTAATCATTATTTCTGAGTTCCATTGTGACCAGTAGTAATCAACATCACATCCTGTATGTTCAGCAGCTGCAACTGCTCCGTTATAAACAATTGTTCCAAAGGGTCCACCTTCTGGTCCACCTGGAAAAAATATGAATTTTTTGTCACAAGAATAGTCATTCTTTGCAATTGCTGAACCTGCAGTAAATGCGAAGCATACAGCAATAAAAGTTAAAAGTTTTTTCATTATTCCCCCAATAATTTAAAATTGTGAGTAAATTATATGTAAAAATCTAAATATTACAAACTTAATTTAATAAATATTTTGTTATAGTAAGTTACTTGAATATTTTCTTATTTAGAATTAATATTAAATCTACATTCAAAATCTTATGAAAAGAAAAAAATTGACAGTATATGATTACTTAAGATCAAAAGGCAAAAGACAACTTAGTGCATTGTTTGTCCATAATGCTGATGAAGCCAGAGCTGCTGAGGAAGCAGAGATCGATATCATTTGTACTTCACATGATTATCCTCAATTCGGAATATACAATTCATTTGAAGAATTAAAAAGAATTCGTGAAGCTGCTCCAAATTGTTTGATGCAAACAGGTGGAGCAATTACACCAGCTTCTGAATATGAAGCTTTAAAGGTATGTCATAAATATTTAGAGATTGGCACAGATGTTATTTATGGAGGTACATGGAGTTATAAATGGATCAAAGCTTTAAGAGAAGAAAATGTACCAATAAATAGCCACGTTGGTCTAGTACCTGGTAAAGCAACATGGATTGGTGGTTTTAGAGCAATCGGTAAAACAGCTGATGAGGCTATTGGAGTATTGAGGCATACACTAGAATTACAGGAGGCTGGAGCTATCGGAGTGGAACTAGAAGTTGTACCTCCAAAGGTAGCAGAGATAATTACAAAAAAAGTCGACATTATAACATTATCTATGGGTAGTGGATCGGGTTGTGATGGACAATATCTATTTGCAAATGATGTTCTTGGTTACACTGGTTATAACGGTGGTCATATCCCAAGACATGCTAGAATTTACAAAGATTTTAAAAAAGAGTATGAAAGATTACAGGAAGAAAGAATTCATGCTTTTAGAGAATATCATAAAGATACAGTTGAAAAAAAATTTAATGATCCAAAAATAACTGTTGATATCGATAGTAGTGAGTTTGAAAATTTTCTAAAATTAGCAAATAAATATTGACCAAGATTTAAAAAAAACTGTTTTATTATTAAATAATTTTATTATAATTGTTAAAAATGGACGTAAATTTAAATACTTGGTATCGTTGTACCATCGATAAAAAAGAGTTTAAAAAACTTTGTAAGAAATCTGACTTCCAAGGTTTTAAGCACATGATAATTTATTTTTCTGCTTTAATATTTTTTGGATATTTAGCTTACGCAACATGGGGTACTTGGTGGTGTGTATTATTTTTTTTAATCTATGGAAATATTTGGGGATGTGCTGATGCTATTTGGCACGAAACTGGTCACAGAACAGCATTTAAAAGTAAATTCTGGAATGATTTTTTCTATTATATTGCAAGTTTTATGGATAATTTTGAACCTATAAGATGGAGGCATTCACATTTTCATCATCACTCACATACTATTTTTACAGATCCATTAGATTTTGAAATACATGTTCAAAAGCCAACTGATTTAATTATGTTTTTTTCTTGGTATATCCCTTTTTCAGGCTTCATATTTTTTACAAAATCTCTTCATTGGGAGACTTTAAAACATGCATTTGGAATAACCACAGATGTTATGAGAGTATGTATTCCAAAAAGTGAAATATCAAAATGTAGGTGGTCTGCTAGAAGCCATGTTTTTATTTGGATTGCAACCATTATTGTTTCGATTTATCTTCAATCATGGTTACCAATGCTATTTATAGTTCTACCAAACTTTTATGGTAAAACACTAATCTCACTTTTTGGTTTAACACAACATGCTGGTCTTCAAGAAAATATTAAGGACCATCGTTATACAACAAGAACAGTAAAACTTAATCCAATTTTTAGTTTCCTTTATTGGCAAATGGAATACCACATTGAACACCATATGTTTCCACAAGTACCATCTTACAATTTACCAAAATTACATGAAATGTTGAAAGGTCAAATGCCACCAGCAAGAGTTGGATTATGGGGTGCGTATAAAGAAATAATACCTGCACTTTTTAAACAAGCTAAAAATCCTGAATATAAAATTCCTCTATCAATCCCTGCGTGAAACAAGCAGAATTATTTTTAGATTGCAAAAATATATTAGGTGAAGGAATAACTTGGTCACAATTTGATCAAACTCTTTATTGGTTGGATATTCCAATGCCCTCAAAACTTTATAAGTATTCATTCGAAAAAAATAAAACAACAGAATTTGAAATGCCTGAAATGATAACTGCATTAGCTGTTCGACAAAACAATGATATTCTAATTGCTTCACATAATGGTATAAATAATTTTTCAATAAAAGAAAAAAAATTCAATCAACTCTTTAAATTGGAACCTGAAAAAAATCAAAACAGATGTAATGATGGTGCAGCAGATTTTCTTGGAAATTTTTGGGTTGGTACTATGCAAAATAATATTGCACCAGATGGAACTAGTATAGATATTAAGGAAAACTCAGGCGCGATATATTCTATAGATAAAAACTTTAATTTAATTAAACATGAAGATAACATTGGTGTATCAAATACATTTGCATGGAGTCCAAATAACGATAAATTTTATACCACTGACACCTTAACTGGGGTTATTGATGTTTATGACTATGATTATAACAATTTGAAAATTTTAAACAAAAAAGAATTTGCTAAATTTGACAGAGGTTATCCTGATGGATCAACAGTTGACTCAGAAGGTTTTTTATGGAGTTGTCGTTGGGATGGATCATGTGTAGTTAGATTCAATCCTAATGGAGATGTTGATACAGTTGTAGAAGTTCCTGTACCAAATGTTACAAGTTGTACATTTGGAGGTTCTGACCTTAAAACTTTGTTTATAACTACTGCACGAATGGCAACATCTAACGACAATCTAAAAAAATACCCATTAGCTGGAGGAATTTTTGCATATAATTCTCCAGTGAAAGGTAAACTGGATTTTAAATTCGGTTCTTAAAAATGAAAAAAAGATTTCAAGATAAAGTTGTAATAGTAACTGGAGCTGGCTCAGGTATAGGTGAAAGAACAGCAGAGAGATTTGCAGAAGAAGGAGCAAAAGTTACCATAGCTGAGTTAGATGAGAAAGCTGGGAAAAGAGTTCAAGAAAATATAAATAAAACTGGGGCTAATTCTTTGTTTATTAAAACAGATGTCGCAATCTATGAATCTGTTAATCAAATGGTTGAAAAAACTATAAGTAGTTTAGGATCACCAGATATTCTTATTAACAATGCAGGAATAAATGTTTTTAGTGAGCCTCTTAAAATGCCTGATTCAGAATGGAAAAGAGCTTTTTCTGTGGATTTAGATGGTGTCTGGTATGGATGTAAAGCAGTTTTACCACACATGTTAGATAAATCTAAAGGTTCAATTGTAAATGTTTCATCTGTTCACGGTTTTCAAATAATACCTAATTGTTTTCCATACCCTATAGCAAAACATGGAGTTATAGGTTTAACACGAGCTTTAGCAGTTGATTATGCAGCAAAGGGAATTAAAATAAATTGTATTTCTCCTGGTTATACTGAAACACCAATTTTAGATAGATTTTTTAATACTAAACCTAATCCAGCTGAAGCAAGAAAAGAAGCTGAATACAGACAACCAATAAGAAGAATGGGTACTACAACAGAAATAGCAAACGCAATTTTATTTATGTCTTCAGACGAATGTAATTTTATGATTGGTGCTAATATTATTGTAGATGGAGGAATTACACTTAAGATACATGAAAATGATGATACCGGAGCTGATTAATTTGTGAAAGTTGAAAACATTCAACTTTACTATCTTTCAATGCCTGAAATTCTAGACGAGGCTGATGGAAGTCAAGATGCGCTTGTTGTTAAAGTAGAAGCTGGAGGTTATGAAGGTTGGGGTGAGTGTGAAGCTTCACCATTAACATCTATTTCTAATTTTATATGTCCAAAATCTCATTCAGCTGCTAATCCAATAAGAAGTTCTATTGTTGGTGAAAATATAAATGATTTAAGTGATATAAAAAAAATTATCACCAGAGTTAAAAATAGATCTTTAATGATTGCTCAAACACCACATACATTTTCTGGTATAGAGGTTGCCTTACTAGATCTTTTATCAAAAAAAGAAAGTTGCCCAATTTATTCATTATTAGGTATGAATAAAACAATTCCTAAAATTGCATATGCTTCAGTACTCTTTGGTAAAACACCTCAGGAAACTTACAATATCGCTAAAAATCTTATTAACAAAAATTTTAAGGCAATAAAGTTTGGATGGGAAAACTTTGGTTTAAATATTAAAACTGATGAAAACCATCTTGTAGCTGCAAGAGATGCAATTAAAAATGAAGCTGAATTAATGATAGATGTAGGTGCCATCTGGGAAACAAATATAGATGAAGCAGAAAAAAGAAAAAAAATTTTACAAGATGCAAAAATCACATGGTTAGAGGAACCATTTTATTCAGATGCTTTTTATGAGTATAGCAAGCTTTCCGAAATAACTAAACTTCCATTAGCTGGAGGTGAATCATGTCATTCTATTGAATCAGCAAAAAACATGATAAGATATGGAAAAGTTAAATTTATTCAAATTGATGCTGGCATTGCTGGCGGAATAATAGCTGGAAAAGAAATATGTGATTTTGCAGAAAAAAATAATGTGCAATATGTCAATCATACATTTACATCCCATTTACAACTTTCATCATCTTTACAGCCTTATGTTAGTTCTACAAAAAGTAAATTTGCCGAATTTCCTCAGCAATTAAAATCTTTAGCATGGGATTTAACAGAAAATCATATTAGCATGGATGAAGATGGTTTTATAAACGTTCCGGAGGATGTTGGTCATGGAATAAAAATTAATCAAAGTGCTTTAGATCAATACATTGTTGATGTAGAAATATTTGTTAATAAGAAAAAAATTTTTTAATAATGAAAATAATTGATATTAAAACAACAATTGTCAACGCGGAAATGCGTAATTGGGTATTTGTAAAAGTTATTACAGATAAAGACCTATATGGCTGGGGTGAGGCAACAGTAGAATGGAAAACAAGAGCCGTAATAGGAGCAATTGAAGATTTAAAGCCTTTATTAATTGGAAAAGATCCAAGAGATATAAAACAAAATTTTCAAATAATGACAAAACATGGTTTCTGGAAACTTGGCATTATTGGAATGTCAGCTGTCAGTGGTATTGAACACGCACTTTGGGATATTCTTGGTAAAAGTTTAAATGTACCTGTCTGGCAATTACTTGGTGGAAAAGTTCGTAACAAAATAAAAATTTATACTCATTTAGGAATGGGAGATATGAATGCAGTTTATAAAGATACAATGGAGATAAATAAATTAAATGAACATGCATTAGCCCTTTTAGAAAAAGGTTATAAAGCATTTAAGGTTGTATTTATTCCTTTCACACATCATACAAATTCACTAAAAAATTTAGACAAGGTAAATCAATTAATGTCATCATTGCGAAATGTTGTTGGCAATGAAATTGATATTATGGTTGATTTCCATGGAAGATGTGCCTCTGGTAAATCTGCTATTCAATACATAAAGGAGCTAGAGTCGTATAACCCTCTTTTTGTAGAGGAACCTATTTTACCTGGTGATAATAAAACTTTACTTCAGGTTAAAAATTCAATTAATTGTCCACTTGCTACAGGAGAGAGATTAATAGGACATCAAGAATTTGAAGAAATCATTTCAAATCGCATTGTTGATATAATTCAGCCAGATTTAAATCATTGCGGTGGTTTATTAGAAGCTAAATACATTGCAGCAGCAGCTTCGATTGCAAATATAGGAGTTGCTCCTCATAATCCAAACGGTCCAATCGCAGGTGCAGCTGCGTTACACTTTGCATGTTCAACCACAAATCATATAATTCAAGAAGTAATGGATAAATCTGTTCCTTGGTATGATGATGTTATTTCATCAACACCTGTTGAAAGAGAAAAAGACCATTGGAAAATACCGACTAGAGCAGGTTTAGGAATTGAAGTAAATGAAAAAGAAGCAGAAAAATATCCATTTAAACAAGAAATAATTCCTACAACTGACGCCTATCTCGAAGATGGAACAGTAGTTGATTGGTGATCAATATAAATAAAATAGAAGGAATCTTTCCAATCCTTTACACTTTTTTTAATAAAAATAATTCCATTGACTTTAAATTAATGGAAGATCAAATTAAATTAATTTTCGAACAACGCTGTCATGGAATAGCAGCTCTTGGTTTGGCTACTGAAGTTAACAAATTATCATTTAAGGAAAAAATAAAAATTATAGAATTATTATCAGATAATACTCCAGCAAAGAAACCAAAAGCAATAACAATACAATCTAAAAATTACAAAGAATATATAAAATTAATTGAAATTTCAAAATCAAACAAAATAGATTGGTTAATACTCCAACCAATGATAAAAAAAAATACTACAGACAAAGATTGTTATAATTTTTTTAAAAAAATAATTCCAACAACTTCAGGAACTTTGACAGGCATCCAAAATGCTAAGGAATATATAGGTGTAGGATTGACAACAAATCAAATAAATAAATTATACAAACGTTTTAACAATTTTAGAGCAATAAAAGGCGAAGCTTCATCTTATTTAATGCAAAAGGAATTAATGGAACTTCCAAAAGACCTTACTGTGTTTAATGGTCGAGGAGGGCAAGAGATTGTTGATAATTTAATAATTGGTTGTAAGGGTATTGTTCCTTGCTTAGATGGATCTGATAAGTTTGTAAAAATATTTCAATTTTTTAAGCAAAAAAAATTAATTAATGCTGAAAATGAATATAGGAATATGCTTCCAAATATTGTTTTCATTATGCAATCAATTGACTCTTTAGTATGTTACGGTAAGAGAGTATGTGCATTTAGAATGGGAGTAAAAAATGTTTATGATCGTAAACCTTTTCTTAAACCAACTGATTTTGGAATTAAGAAATCAAAAAATATTGCAAAATCTTTAGGATATTTCTAATGACAAAAAAAAATAAATTTAGATCGTCAAATTGGTATAACTCTAAAGATCATAAAAGAGATACTTTTGTTCATAGAGGATGGATGAGAAATCAAGGACATCCAAACCATTTGTTTGATGGTAGACCAGTCATAGGTATATGTAATACTTGGTCTGAATTGACACCTTGTAATGGACACTTTCGAGAAATAGCTGAGTCAGTTAAAAAGGGAGTTTATGAAGCTGGGGGTTTTCCATTGGAGTTTCCTGTTTTTTCAGCGAGTGAGTCAAATTTAAGACCAACAGCAATGTTGTTTAGAAATCTTGCTAGCATGGATGTAGAAGAAGCAATAAGAGGAAATCCTATAGATGGGGTAGTCTTACTAATGGGTTGTGATAAAACAACACCGTCACTTCTCATGGGTGCTGCAAGTGTTGATTTGCCTACAATAGGTGTATCAGGTGGACCAATGCTTAATGGACATCATAGAGGAGAAACAATTGGTTCTGGAACGGGTGTTTGGCGTCTGGATGCAGATTTAAGTGCAGGAAAAATCACAGAAGATGACTTCATTGAAGCTGAGATTTCTATGAGTAGATCTAAAGGAAATTGTATGACTATGGGCACTGCTTCCACAATGGGAAGTATGGTAGAAGCACTCGGTATGTCATTACCTCATAATGCTGCAATACCAGCAGTTGATGCAAGAAGATATTCGCTTGCGTACATGTCAGGAAAAAGAATTGTTGATATGGTAAAAGAAAACTTAATAATGTCCAAAATTGTTAACAAGAAATCATTTGAAAATGCAATTAAAGTAAACGGTGCTATAGGTGGATCTACAAATGCTGTAATACACTTAGCAGCAATTGCAGGAAGATTGGAAATTGATTTAAAATTAAGTGATTGGGAAAAATGTGGTAAGGATATACCAACATTGGTTAATCTACAACCTTCAGGAAAATATTTAATGGAAGATTTTTATTACGCAGGCGGTGTTCCTGTTGTGATTAAAAGATTAATAGAAAAAAATTTACTTAATAATGATTCACTTACTGCAAATGGAAAAACTATATTTGAAAATAATAAAAATGCTAAATGTTGGAATGATGATGTAATTAAAAACTTTGAAAAACCATTAGTAAATGATGGAGGAATAAAAATTTTGAGAGGCAATATTGCACCTGATGGTGCAATCATCAAACCATCTGCAGCTACGCCTGAATTAATGAAACATAAGGGAAAAGCTGTAGTGTTTGAAAGTGTAGAAGAGTTTCATGAAAAAATTGATGATCCAAATTTAGATGTAGATCAAAATTCAATATTGGTTTTAAAAAATTGTGGTCCAAAAGGATATCCTGGTATGGCAGAAGTAGGAAATATGAGATTGCCTCAAAAATTACTTAAAAGAGGAATTAAAGATATGATTAGAATTTCAGATGCTAGAATGAGTGGTACAGCTTATGGGACTGTAATACTCCATACTGCACCTGAAGCAGCTATTAAAGGACCTTTGGCTGCAGTTCAAAATAATGATATGATTGAAATTGATGTTGAAAGAGGAACAATGAATGTGCTTCTTGATGATTCTATAATTAAAAGTAGACTTAAAAATTATGAGCCTATTCTACCAGAAATAAAAAGTGGTTATCAAAAAATGTATATTGATCATGTAACTCAAGCAGATACTGGTGCTGATTTAGATTTTTTAGTTGGAAAACGTGGCTCAGAAGTAAAAAGACATAGTCATTAATATAGATTTAAAAATAACAGAATAAATGAATAGTAATTTCGTTCGATTATCAGTTAGTGAATTAGTTGAAAAAATAAATAAAATTCCAAGAGTAGATTTAGCACAGCTTCCAACGCCTTTAGAATTTGCTCCAAATATATCAAAAGAGCTAGATATAAATCTTTATATTAAAAGAGACGATTGTACAGCTCTTGCATTTGGTGGTAACAAAACAAGACATTTAGAATTTATAATGGCAAAAACATTGTCAGATAACTATGACTGTATTTTAACTGGTGCATCTTCTCAATCCAACTTTTGTCGTCAAGCTGTTGCAGCTGCAAATAAATTAAATTTAGAGAGTTACTTGGTATTAATGCATGGTGTTAAAGGCAAAGTAATGCAAGGTAATTTTTTACTTTACAATATTTTAGGAGCAAATGTTGATGTCGTTGAAGGAGAAGATTTAGAACAAATACCAAAACACCTAGATAAAAAATATAAACAATTAATTGATAACGGCAAAAAACCTCTCCTAATATATGGCGGTTTTGGAGAAGAGGACACTATTCTAGCTGGAATTAGTTATACAAATGCAATGGCTGAAATGGATTTGCAAATGAAAGAACAAAATTTTTTGGCTGATCATTTGTTTGTAACTGCTGCTAACATGACACAAGCTGGTTGTGAATTAGGTGCAAAAATTTTAGGTTGGCCAACTCGTATCCAAGGTGTATCTCCTGTATATTGGGAAATGAATATCAAAAAAGATATAGCAAGAATATGTAATGAAGGCGCAAAAATGCTTGATATAAATCTAGAGTTTTCAGATGATATGATTAATCATGACAATAATTACGTAGGAGAAAAATATGGTGCTGCCACAGAAGAGGGAATTAGAGCTATGAAACTACTTGCTAAAAAAGAAGGAATAATTTTAGACCCAGTCTATACATCAAAAGGTTTTGCAGCTCTTATTGATTATGTTGAAAAGGGAATAATTAAAAAAGGTGAAAAGGTAATTTTTATGTTTACTGGTGGTAGCCCTGCAGTTTTTGCATATAATCAAGAGATAACAAATAATCCTACTCTATAATTTCAAAGCTATCTAAATATTTATTTGATAACTCAATACCCAATCCTGATTTATTTTCATCTAATTCTATAAATCCATTTTTAGCTTGAGGTTCTCCATCAAAAATATACCAAAATAATTCATTCCCAATTTCTACAGGCCAAAATGGAAAGTATTCAACAATTGGCGCATTTATACTACTCATTGAAACATGAAAATTATGTACTTGTCCTGCATGAGGTATAACAGGAATTTGAAAAGCTTCTGCTAAAGCACAAATTTTGTGTGCCTGTGTAATTCCTCCAACTCTATTTGTATCAAACTGCACAACATCTACTGCTTTTTTTTCTAATAGTTGTCTAAAGCCATAAAGTGTATATTCATGTTCGCCTCCAGATATAGGTGTTCTGCAAGATGCTTTTAAATCAGCATATCCATCTATATCATCAGCTATTACTGGTTCTTCCAACCATCTCAAATTTTCTTTATCAATTAATCGCATCATTCTTTTGGCGTATTCAAATGTCCATCCCATATAAACATCAGCCATCAAATCAACATTATCACCAACAACTGATCTTACTGTTTTAATTAATTCTATATTTTTATTCATTCCCTCAGCACCATCTTTAGGCCCCCAACCAAAACGAAGTTTCATTGCTTTAAAACCTTGCTCTAAATATTCTTGTGCTTCTTTAGCTAACGTATCAAGAGGCTGGCTATATAATTTGCTTGCATAGCAAGGTAACTTTGCTTTCGTTTTACCACCCAAAAGACTGTACACAGGTTGTTTTGCTGCCTTACCAAGTGCATCCCATATTGCTATATCAACAGCACTAATGGCTGTCATACCGACACCTTTTCTTCCCCAAGCTAAAGTTTGTCGATACATCTTTTGCCAGATGTGCTCATAATCCCAAATACTTTCACCAATTATTGCTGGCTTTAAATAATTATCTACTACAGATTTACAAGGTTTTGGAGATAGTGCTGCATTACCAAGACCAACATGCCCATCTTCAGTTTCAACTTCAACAACTAACCAACTTAAAAATTTAAAAGTCGACATACCATCAGCACTTATATTTTCTTTGTTTAATAAATCGGCTGCGCTAGTGCAAAAATTATCGTGTATTTTTTGGATAGGACCTTTCCAAGTGTATAGTTTTGCTCTTACGTCTTTAATTTTTGATGTCATAATTAAATTCTATAAAATTTTTCTGCATTTGAAGAAAACAACATTTTTTTATCATTATCTGAATAGTTTTTTGTAATTGTTTTAAATGAATTCCAATAATTATCAAAAGTATTAAATATTTTGTCTACTGGAAAATTTGAAGCAAACATACATCTTTCAACACCAAATATCTCAATAGTTTTTTCAACAAATATTTTTGTACTATCTATTGTCCAATTTGGATTAAACATTCCAAGACCAGAAATTTTTGCGACAATGTTATTACAACTTGCAATTTTTTTCATATTACTTTCCCAATGTTTAATATACTCATTAGACTGATAACATGGTTCACCAGTGTGGTTTAAAATAAATAATATATCATCATTATCTTTGGCTAAATTAAATGCATCATTCATTTGGTGAGGATAAATTTGAATATCAAAAGATAAATTTCTATTCTTCATATTTTTAAAGTTACTTAGCCATTTTGTATTTTTCATAAAATCTTCTGAAGCATGTGAGTATTTTGGTTCGTCTGCATTAAAAGATAATATTTGTCTTATTCCTCTAGTATTTTTATATTCTTGATGTTGATCAAGAATATCTACTACGTTATCTTTAGAAAAATCTGCAAATCCAACAATTGCATTTGGTAGTTTGGAATTATGATTATCAGCTAGTGTTTGAAGCCATTCTGTCTCGTTAATGGGGCTATCATCATCATGTTCTGCTTGTACGTGAACTGATTTTATTAAGTTTTGATTTTTTGCATCATTAAGATAATCTTCTAACTTATAACTCTTTCTAATAGCCCCATAATCACCAAAAAAAGCCTCTCCCTCTTTAACCATTAACCAAGAGTATTTAGTTTTTTCATTTTCCAAATCCCATAAATGGTGATGTGCGTCAACTATAGGTATATTATTCATTTTATAATTTTTTGAAGAGCAATATTGCTATTGCTCTTCAATTATTTGATTAGAAGTTAAAATTATCGATATTGTCAGGAACAAAATCAAGCATTGGTGCTGCATAAATTAAATTATTAGCATTTATTACAACATCACCTTGATCTGGAACACTGATTGTCATACCTTCTGACAACTTCATTCCATTTTCAACCATTTGAACAGATAGATAACCTGCAATTTCACCTTCAACAGATGGATCCCATAATTGGAATGCTTTAACGCATCCACTTTTTAGGAATGGTCTCATTTGGTTTGGAGTTCCAAGACCAGTTACTTGGACTTGATCACATTTACCTGCAGACTCAACAACTTGTGCAGCAGCAGCTACACCAACAGTTGTTGGAGAAATAATTCCTCTTAAGTCAGGATATTTAGCAAGAAGTGCTTCAGCTTCAGTAGTACTTTTCTGTGGATCATCATCTCCATATACAACACCTAGATATTCCATATCAGAAAACATACCTTTTCCAATTATGTTATCTTCCATATCTTTAATCCATGTATTTTGATCTGGAGCATCAGTTGTTGCACTCAAGATTGCAAACTGACCTTTGTGATCGATTAATTGTCCCATTAAAGTCATTTGAGCAGTTCCAACTGTTGAGAAATCAACAGGCATAATCGCTAAGTCTCTATGAGCTTCACTACCAGGTATATCTCCATTTACTACCATTATAATAATACCTTTTTTTCTCGCTTGATCAAAAACAGTATTAAGTGCATCATTAGAGTTTGGTGATATAGCGATTACATCAACACCTCTTTGAATTTCTGCTTTAATAAATGGTAACTGTGAAGTAGCATCAGCAGTAGCAGGGGCTACTGTAGAAAAATTATAACCATATTTTTCTGCCCCAACTTCGAAACCTTTAATAATTGAATCAAAGTATGGGTTACCGGTATTTTTTGGAATGTAAACAACTTCAGTTTTAGCAAAAACTCCTGTTGTAAGTAGCAAACCAAGAATACCCGCAGAAATAATTTTGAATATTTTATTCATTATTCCTCCTCTTGAAATGTTAATAACATCTTCAATAAATTCATGTTTTTATCAAGAATAATTTGAAATTTTTCCTTATTATTTTAAAAAAACTAACGTAGAAGTATAAAATAAACAAAAATATGCAACTTAAGACTAATAATATTGGAAAAACCTTTAGTGGTGTTAATGTTTTGAGAAATGTAAATTTTGACTTAAAACCGGGTGAAGTTCATGCCCTTGTTGGAGAAAATGGTGCCGGTAAATCTACATTCGTTAAAGTATTAAGTGGTGTTTATACACCAACTGAGGGAAAAATATTTCTCGATGAAAAAAAAGTAAATATTACATCACCAATAGTAGCTCAAAAAAATGGTGTTTCATTAATTCATCAAGAACCACAATCTTTCTCTCATCTGTCTGTAGCAGAAAATATATTCATGGGACACATGGAGGGTAACAATTTTTCTAGAGTAAAATGGCAAGACATAAATAATAAATCAAATGAAATTTTAGAATCTATTGGATTAAAAATTGATCCAAAAATAATTATGGAAGGTTTATCTATTGCTGATCAACAAATGATAGAAATAGCTGGAGCACTCTCTAAAAATTCAAAAGTATTAATAATGGATGAACCTACATCACCTTTAACTCCAAATGAAGTTGGGAAATTATTTGATATAGTAAATAAACTTAAATCTAATGGAATGGCGATTATATTTATTAGCCATCGTTTAGAAGAAATTAGACAAATATCTGATAGAGTAACAATATTTCGAGATGGTGATTTGATTACTACAAAAAATATAGATGAAGTTTCAAATGAAGAAATTATAAAATTTATGATTGGTAGAAATATTGAAGAAATAGAAGTTAAAGAAAATCAATTTATTAAAAATGATGAATATATTTTGAATGTTAAAAACCTATCTTTATCCAAAAAGTTTAAAGATATTTCTTTTAATTTAAAAAAAGGAGAAATACTTGGATTTGCAGGATTAGTTGGAGCTGGGAGAACAGAAGTAGCAAAAAGTATTTTTGGAGCAGAAAAATTTGATGAAGGTGAAATTATTTACAATGGAGAAAGTATAATCAATAACTCACCTAATGAAGCAATTAATAATGGTTTTGCCTATGTACCTGAAGATAGAAAACAAATGGGAATTTTTGGTCCTGTAGCTGTAGAGGATAACGTAACGTCAGCGATACCTAAAGACATATCTAATAATATAGGTCTTATTAATTCTAAAACTGTTTCTACAATGACTAATGATTATATAAATAAATTTAATATTATTTTAACTTCAGGAAGACAATTAATTGAAGAATTATCTGGTGGAAACCAGCAAAAATGTATAATTTCTAAGTGGTTACTTTCAAAGCCTAAAGTATTAATTCTAGATGAGCCTACGAGAGGTGTAGATGTAGGAGTTAAATCAGAAATGTATGAAATTATTAATAAATTAGCTGAAGAAGGTACTGCAATTATTTTAATATCATCAGAATTACCTGAAATACTCTCTTTATCACATCGCATAATTGTGATGCGAGAGGGAAAAATTACAAAAATACTAAACAATAAGGAAGCTACTCAAGAAAAAATTATGAGCTATGCAATAAATTAAAAATGACATTATTTGATAAATTTTTAAGAATCAGAGAGCTTGGAATTTTTTCTATAATTGTTGTTTTTGTTATTGTTGCTGCAATTATAGATCCAAGATTCATGACATTGGATAGTTGGAGAGCGGTGTTCCTAGCAATACCTTTAATTTTAGTCATGGCTATGGGTCAAATGATGGTTATCATTTGTCGACATGTGGATATATCTATTGGATCCATATTAGCATTTTCAGCAATTGTAATTGGTTTATTATATATTCAATTTCCTGGTTTATCACTTTGGCTATCTCTAATCATCACTGCTTTCGTTGGTTTAGTGATGGGATTAATTAATGGTTTTATAGTTACTAGGTTTAATGTGCATTCAATAATAGTAACACTAGGAACACTAAGTTTATACAGAGGTTTAGTTTTTATTGTTAGTGGAGGTAGACAAATTGATAGAAATGATATTCCTGAACATGTAGTTTCGTTTTCTCAAACTTCTTTCCTTTTTTCAATTCCAGGTATTTTAATCTTTAGTGCAATAATCGTAGTAATTACTCATTTGGTAATGCGTCATTCAGTTTTAGGCCGTGAGATTTATGCCACTGGTAGTAACCCTGTTGCAGCTCATCTTAAGGGAATTAATGTAACTAAAGTTACTTTGTTTTGTTTTGGTATTTGTGGAATGTTAGCAGGAGTTGCAGGCTTATTTTATGCATCAAGATTTGGATATGTGAATCCTGGAGTAACAGGTGTTGGAATTGAATTTATTGTAATTGCGGGTGTAATTATTGGTGGAACGAGTATCACTGGAGGTTCTGGAAGTGTATTAGGAACATTTTTAGGAATACTTTTATTAGGTATTATAAATGTCGCACTACCTGTCTTAAATATACCTGGAGAATTTCAAAAAGCAATTTATGGTTTAATTATTGTTGTAGCTTTAGCATTAGATCAATTAATTATTTACAGAATGAAAAAATTAAGCGGCGGTATTAATGCTTAAAACAATTTCAATTTATTTAAGTGAAAATCCAACATTAAGATATTGGATTGTAAGGCCAGAATGGGTTGCTGTTATATTGTTGATAATATCAATTATTTCATCAATACAACTATCACCCTTCTTTGCTGATTTAGCATTTATAATGGACTCCGCTACACCTTATGTAGAGTACGGACTAATTGCAATAATATTAACATTAATAATAATTTCTGGTGAAATAGATTTATCTATTGCCTCAATGATTGCTCTAACTGCAGTTATCTTTGGTACTGCATATAATGCGGGTCTTGGTATGCCAATCTCTATGCTTATAGCTCTCTTTTCTGGAACACTATGTGGTTTATTCAATGGAATACTCGTGACACAATTGCAAATACCTTCAATAATACTCACAATAGGCACATTAACTTTATATCGTGGAATAGCTCAATCTCTAGCTAGTGATTTTTCTTTAGGCGGTTATCCTTCTTGGTTTATTGGAATTGATTATCGTTACATTGGTATAATTCCCATCCCTGTTATAATATTTACAGTTTTTGCAATTGTAGTTGGTTTTTTCCTGAGCTCAACTATTTACGGTAAACAACTTTATTTGATAGGTACAAATCCACAAACAGCAAAATATTCTGGAATTAAAGTTGATCGTATTAAGCTATTACTTTTTACTTTATCTGGTTTAGTTTGTGGTATTGCTGGAGTTTTAACTACTTCTAGACTAGCAGTTGCAAGATTTAATATGGCAACTGGTGCAGAATTAGAAATAGTCCTTATGGTTATGCTAGGTGGAACATATATTTTTGGAGGCCGAGGAAATATTTTTGGCACTTTTGTTGCTTTTTGGATTGTGGTAATTTTAAGAGCAGGTCTAAATGTTGCAAGAATAAAAATTGAATCACAATTAACCATACTTGGTGCTATGTTAATAATTGCAATTATTTTAACTAATTACATTTATTCCAAATCACAAAAGTAAGGAGATAATAATGAATCAAATAGATTTAAAAGATAAAGTTGCCATTATAACCGGAGGGGCGCAAGGTTTTGGTTATTCAATGGTTGAGAGATTTTCTAAATCTGGAGCTAAAGTTGTTATCTGGGATAAAGATGAAGAACTTTTAAAAAGTTTAACTTTGCCTGAAAATGTAAACTATGAACTTGTTGATGTTACATCTTATGATAGTGTTCAAAAAGCAACTATTGCTACTTTAGATAAAAATAATAAAATTGATATTCTTATTAATAATGCAGGAATTGCTGGACCAAGTTTTAAAACTTGGGAGTATCCAATTGATCAATGGCAAAATGTTATTGATATTGATTTAACAGGTTTGTTTTATTGTTGCAAATCTATAGTACCTCACATGATTAAGTCCAATTATGGAAGAATAGTAAATATTGCTTCTATTGCCGGTAAAGAAGGTAATCCAAATGCCATGCCATACAGTGCTGCTAAAGCAGGGGTGATTGCTCTTACAAAATCATTAGGTAAAGAATTGGCAGATAAAAATATAGCCGTAAATTGTGTTACGCCAGCTGCAGCAAAAACAAGAATATTTGATCAAATCAGCCAGGAACATATTGATTATATGTTATCAAAAATACCACGTGGAAGATTTATCAAAGTTTATGAACTAGCCTCTATGGTTTCATGGTTGGTTTCTGAGGAGAATTCTTATACAACTGGAGCAGTGTTTGATCTTAGTGGAGGAAGAGCAACTTACTAGAAAGGAAAAATAATATGAGTAATTATGCATGGGTTTTAGAGGTAAGACCTGGTTATGAAGATGAGTATAAAAAAAGACATGATGAAATTTGGCCAGAGATGGTTCAAATGCTAAGTGATGCTGGACTAAGAAATTATAATATTTTTCGTCATGGATTAACTTTGTTTGGTTACTTTGAGACTGATGATTTGAAAAAATCAATTGATCATATTGTAAAAAGTGAAGTTAATAAAAAGTGGGGTGAGTATATGTCTGATATTTTAAAAGCAGAAGTCGATCCAAAAACTAATTTTCCATATTTATTACCCATTCAAATGCATTTAGATTAAAATGAATAAAGCTAGAATAGGGGTTATTGGTGCAGGCTGGTGGGCAACTGAATATCATATTCCAAATTTAAAAAAAAGGGAAGATGTTGAGCTTGTAAGTGTTTGCAAATTAGAAGAAGATCAATTGAATTTTGTAAAAAACAAATTTAATTTTCAACATGCTTCAACAGATTTCCATGAAATGTTAAGTCTTAGTCCTTTAGATGGTGTTGTAATTTCATCACCTCATTTTGCACATTACGAAAATGCAAAAGCTTCTCTTGAAAAGGGTTGTCACGTTTTAATTGAAAAACCAATGACAACAAATTCCTCAGATGCAGAAAAACTTTATAATTTAGCAAAAGAAGTAAAGAAGGAAATTTTAGTTCCAAATGGATTTAATTTTACACACTTTATGCCAAAGGCTGAAAAATATATACAGGATGGAGTCATTGGTGAAATAAAACATATAGATGCTGCTTTTTCATCCTCTTTAGTAGATTTATTCCAGGGAATACCTTTAAGTGAGTCTAATGATCATACTTTCCAACCTTTAGCATCAACTTGGTCTGATCCTAGTAAAGGGGGTGGTTATGGATGGGGTCAATTATCACATATGTTTGGAGGAGTTTTTAAAATAACTCAATTAACAGCTGAAAAAGCTTTTTGTTTTTCAGTTCCTTCCCCAACAAATGTTGATTATACAGATGCAATTTCTGTAAAATTTTCGAATGGTGCAACTGGATCATTTTCTGGATGCGCATATGTTCCAAAAGATTTTGGAGGTACTTTTTATATAAATGTTCACGGAACTAAAGGAACACTTTATTTAGACATGGAAATAAAGAGAGAAAGATTATTAATTAGACTTAATGATGGTAATGATATTGAGTATCAGATTAAAGAAGGTCAAGGAACTATGGCTTATAGTACAGAGTCTCCTTTAAATACTTTTGTTGATATTTGCTTAAATAAAAATTTTATTAATCACGCAAACTCCGATATTGGTCTGAAAACTGTCAAAGTATTAGATGCGGTCTATAGATCAATTAAAAGTGAGAAAGTGGAGCAAGTGTAATTACTAATCAAAAATTTTGCCAGGGTTCATAATATTATTTGGATCAAAACTTTTTTTAATCAATTTCATCAGAGGAACATTATCTGGATGCTGTTTCAGTAGATACTCTTTTTTTTGAAGGCCGATACCATGCTCACCAGTAATAGTTCCATCCATTTCTAATGCTTTATCAATTAATTTATTACTAAATTCTCTTATGTATTTATATTCATTCTCTTTATTTGGATCATAGACGATAGTTACATGAAAATTTCCATCTCCTACATGACCAACCATTGGAGCTTTCAATCCGGTACCCTGAAGTTCATTTTCTGCAAACATAATACATTCAACAATGTTTGAAATAGGAACACAAACATCTGTAGCATAAACTCTCACATCATCTCCTTGTGCTTTAACTGAATAATAAACATTATGTCTTGCTTTCCATATCTTGTTTCTCTCTTCTGTGTTAGATGCCCATTTAAATTCACTACCATTGTTATTTTTAGATATCTCTTCAACAACGTCTATTGATTCTTTATTTGAAATTTCACTACCATGAAATTCATAAAAAAGAGTTGGTAAACTTTCTAAATTTTCTAATTTTGAATATTTAATACTTATATCCATTTGATCTTTATTTAGTAATTCAACTCTTGCAATTGGAACTCCGTATTGAATTATTTCTTGAGCTGTTACAACTGCTGAGTCAAGATCTGGAAATTGACATACAGCACTCATTATACTCTCAGGAATTGGAGATAGTCTTAAGTGTACTTCAGTGATAATACCAAGTGTACCCTCTGAACCTACAAAAAGGTTGGTAAGATTGTAACCTGCAGAAGTTTTTTTAGCTCGCGTTCCTGTTTTAATTACATTACCATTTGCAAGAACAACAGTAAGGCCAAGCACTGCTGTTTTCATAGTTCCATATCTAACTGCCATAGTTCCTGAAGCAGAGCAAGCTGCCATACCACCTAATGCAGCATTTGCACCTGGATCGATTGGAAAAAACACACCTTTATCTTTTAATGTTTCATTAAGTTGCTCACGAGAAACATTTGCTTGTACACGACAATCAAAGTCTGCTTCATTTATAGAAATAATTTGATTAAAATTTTCCATTGAAATTGTAAAACCTTCATTATTTCCAACAACATGACCTTCCAAAGAAGTTCCAGTACCATAGGCAGTTACAGGCACTTTAAATTCATTACAAATTTTTAGTATTTTTGAAAGCTCTTCATTATTTTTTGGGAACAAAACAGCTCTTGGTAGTACAGGATCATAAGCATCTTCTCCTTTGGCATGATTGTTTCTCACACTCTCAGAAAATGAGATTCTTTCTTGTAAAATCTCTTTTAAATTATCTAATAATCCTCTATCCATATATTAAATATTATTTATAAATTATAAAAAGTAAATGAATACTACATCTCTAGAGTTAAGTAAAATATATGATTTAGCATACAAAGTACTTATGAAGCATGGATGTGATGAATATAATGCTGAGTCAGTAGCTACAACTGTCACACATGCTGAAAGAGATGGAAGTGTTTCACATGGTTTATTCAGAATTCCAGGTTATATTGCCTCCCTAAAAAGTAAAAAAGTAAATGGGCTTTCAAGACCATCAAGTATATTTCTTACTCAAAATGCAATAAGAGTTGAAGGTGATTATGGTTTTGCTCCTGTAGCAATTAAAGTTGGTATACCTGATTTAATAGAGACTACAAATAAGCATGGAGTTGGTGTTTTAACTATAACTAATACTCATCATTTTGCCGCCTTATGGCATGAAACTGAAGCATTGGCAGAAAATAATCTGATTGGTATTGCTTGTACAGCGTATAAACCTAGTGTTGCTCCAGCAGGTGCAAAAAAGGCACTATTTGGAACAAATCCAATTTCATTTGCATGGCCAAGAGAAAATAATACACCAGTTGTTTATGACATGGCAACATC
Source organism: uncultured Alphaproteobacteria bacterium (assembly GCA_902560675.1). GTDB lineage: Bacteria > Pseudomonadota > Alphaproteobacteria > HIMB59 > CACPNW01. Next base: position 61,820 of record CACEMP010000005.1, read on the forward strand.
TACAATGGCTATGGGAGAAGTGCAGGTCGCTGCACGCGATGGTCATAAAGTTCCTTTTGGAACGGGACTAAATAAGAATGGTAACAAAACTGATGATCCATCACAAATAGCTAATGGAGGGGTTTTATTAACATTCGGTGATTATAAAGGTTCGGCAATAGCTATGATGATTGAGTTACTTGCAGCAGGACTTGTTGGAGACTTGTTTAGTTTTGAAGCTAAGGAAGCAGATAATAATGATGGTGGTCCAGCAAGAGGAGGAGAGTTTATAATGGCGTTATCACCACAATTAATTGCTGGAGAAAATTGGAATGACCATGCAGAAAGTTTTTTCAAACAAATGAAATCTTTGGATGGAGTCAGATTACCTGGTGAACGAAGACATAATAATAGAATTGATAAAGGTCCAAGGAATATAAATAAACAGCTAGTAGATAAAATTAACAATTTACTTAATGAAGTTTAGCTATGATTGAAAAGGAACTAAATGCTCTTTTTCTAGATACAATATCAAAAAATTACTGCCAAGGTATTCAATGGTCTATCTTAAAAGATAACAAAATCTTTAAAGGTAAAATTGGTTATTTAAATCTAGAGACAAAAAAAGAAATTCAGGAAGACTCTATTTATAGAATCTGGTCAATGACTAAGCCAATAATTGCAATTGCTGCAATTATTTTAGTTCAAAAAAAATTAATTAATTTTGATGATCCTATAGAGAAATACTTACCTAGTGCAAATAAATTAAGAGTCTTAAAAAATAATAGTATTAGTTCATTAGAAGCTTTGCGCAGATCTATAACAATAAAAGATTTATTAATGCATACAGCAGGTTTTTCATATAATTTTTTGGATGATCCAATAGGTAAAGAATATGAAAATAAAAAACTATTTCATTCAGAGTCTACTTCTTTAAAAGATGAAGTAGAGACCATATTATCAACTCCATTATTATTTCAACCAGGTACTAGATGGAATTATTCAGTCTCTATTGATGTATTGGCTCACATAATTGAGATAGTTACAAGTAAAGGTATCTTCACCTTTTTAGACGAAAATATTTTTAAACCACTCAATATGCATGACACTTCATTTTTTGTAGATGACAAACAAATACATAAAATAATGAGTTCTTATATTTATAAACATCGAAGTAATAACCTAAATTTGGTTAAATATAGCTATCAAAAAATCGAAAATTATTCCTATCCTGAGTCAAATAATCAGTATGCCAGAGGGGGTCATGGATTATTTTCAACTTTAGATAATTATATGAAGTTTGCAAAAATGCTACATACAGGCAAAGATGTTGATGGTAATACTATTTTAAATAAACAACACCTTAGGTTAATTAATAAAAATTATTTAGATAATAGTTTTTTTCCACTCGAAATTAAAAGTATTAGTGATAATGAATTTTTAGATTATCCAAACGACTTTGCTCCATATGGCTGGGGTTTAGGTTTCAGAGTTATGCACGATTTAAAAAAAAACAATAATTTAGGATCTATTGGTGAGTTCGGATGGGGAGGCGCAGCAGCTACTTATTTTCTTGTCGATCCAAAAAATAATTTAACAGCTGTTTTAATGACTCAAGTTTTGCAAGCACATCCTATACTAAAAAAAATATTTTATGAATTCATTTACAAAAAACTTTTATAATTAGATTGAAACTTTCATATACATACATTGGAATTATTTTTGCAATATTAGCTAATTTTTCATTTAGTCTACTTGATACAATTTCCAAAACTTTAGTAATTTATTATTCCATTATACAAATTTTATTAATTAAATATTTTTTCATCTTAATTTTGTCATTTTTTGAAGGTTACAGAAAAAAAAATCTTAATTTTTTTAAAACAAAAAATATTTATCTACAATTTGCTCGAAGTATTTTATCTATTTTAGAAGCAGGATGTTTTGTATTGTCTTTTAGATATTTATCATTAGCTGATACTCATAGTATTGCAGCTCTTACACCTGTTATTGTTGTAGCTCTATCTGCTATTTTTTTACGAGAAACTGTTAATCTAAATACTTGGATTGGTATTTTTTTTGGGTTTTTAGGAGTATTAATAATTATGAGACCCGGCCTAACAATTTTTGACCCTAAATCTCTGATTCCATTAGCTGCCGCTTTCTTTTTAAGTTGTTACCAAATAGTTACTCGAAAAGTTTCTGAGCATGATTCAACAGAGACATCACTATTTTATACATCAATAATTGGCATTATTATTATGCTGATATTAATTTCAAATTACTGGCTACCATTATCTAATTTTTCTTATTTACTTTTTATTGGTGTGGGATTATTTTTTTCACTAGGAATATATTTTCAAATCATTGCTTTATCATTTACTAAAGCAAGCATTATACAACCTTTTCATTATACTTTAATTTTATGGGCTATAATATTAGGTTATATTTTTTATAATGATATACCCGATATTCCAACTACTATAGGCGCAATTATAATTTCTGTTTCCGGTATTTATGTTTTAAATATCAGATATAAAGAAAAATAATTAATTGTAATAAAAATATTATTTAATAAAATATCCAAATGTTTATTGGAATTGATCTAGGTACTTCATCAGTTAAGACAATATTAATTGATCATAATCAACAAATCCTAGCCTCCTCAAACTCAAATTTAACAGTCCAAAGTTTGAAAGATGGATATAGTGAACAAAATCCACAAGAATGGATTGATGCTACAATAGAATGTTTTGAAAATCTTATATTAAAAAAACCTAAAGAATTTTCTGAAACTATTTCTATTGGTATATCTGGACATATGCATGGCGCAACACTTTTGGATAAAAAGGGTAATGTTATTAGGCCATGTATTTTATGGAATGATACTCGTTCACATCAAGAATGTAAAGAATTTGAAAATCAAACATTTGATGTTAGATCTATCTCAGGCAATATTGCAATGCCAGGTTTTACTGCTCCTAAGATCAATTGGATAAAAAACAACGAATTTGAAAACTTTAAAAAAATTTATAAAGTATTACTTCCAAAAGATTATTTACGCTTCTATTTAACTGGCGAATTTTTTTCTGAGATGTCAGATGCTTCAGGAACTTTATGGTTAGATATAAAAAATAGGAAATGGTCAAAAGAATTATTATCATGTTCTTTTTTAGAAGAAGATCATATGCCAAAACTTGTAGAAGGAAATCATTCGACAGGAGAATTAAAAAAAGAATTTAAAAATAAATTTAATTTTAAAAATAATGTAGTGGTAGTTGGGGGTGCAGGAGATAATGCTGCGTCTGCGGTAGGAATGGGAATTATTAATAGCAGTCAATCATTTATATCTCTTGGTACTTCAGGTGTTTTTTTTACTCCAACTACAAATTATTTAAGTAATACTGGTGATGCAGTTCATTCTTTTTGTCATTGCTTGCCTAATAAATGGCATCTTATGTCAGTTATGTTGAGTGCAAGTAATTGTTTAGATTGGATTTCCTCAATAACTAATACTTCAATAATAGAAATATTTAATAACTTAGAAAGTTATTTTTTAGATAATACATTAATTCAAAACTCTTCATTTTTTTTGCCATATTTATCAGGTGAAAGAACACCACATAATGATCCTTATATTAGGGGATCTTTTCATTCTATCAAAACTACAACTTCCGCAATAAACATGCAATACTCAGTGATTGAAGGTGTGAGTTTTGGGATACTTGACGGCGTTAATTCAATTTTAAAAGTAAATAATAATTTTGATAATATTTACATGGTTGGTGGTGGCTCAAAAAGTACATTTTGGATTGAATTACTTTCTACAATATTAAACAGAAAACTTAATGTTTGTGATCAAAGTGAATTTGGTGCTGCTTTGGGAGTAGCCCGATTGGCAATGTTTCAAGATAAAAATATTCAAAACCAAACTAAAATTATAGAGACAGTCAAGATAAATAAAAGTTATATACCAAATGATGATAAAATTGATATATTAATCAAAAGATACAATATTTGGAAAAATCTTTATAAGTCTAATATGGATATTGCAAAAAATCTAATAACATAAGTTTAATTTAAATATTTTCTTCAATGAATTTTCTGGCAAGATAATCTGCTTTTTCATTATATTCATTGTTAGAATGACCTTTTACCCAGTTCCATTTAACATTATGTTTTAGAATTTGTCTATCTAACTCTTCCCATAAATCTTTATTTTTAACATCTTTTTTGTTTGAAGTTCTCCATCCATTTTTTTTCCAGTTATGTATCCAACTTTCTATTCCATCCTTTAAATATTTACTGTCTGTAAATATTTCTATATCAGTTTTAATTTTAAAGTAAGATACTGATTTAATTGCAGCAATTAATTCCATTCGATTGTTAGTAGTATTTTTTTCACCTCCATTTAGGAAAATAGGTTCTGGTGAACTATTTAAAATTATAGCACCCCAACCACCAATCCCTGGATTTCCTGAACATGCACCATCTGTATAAATTGATATCACAATTAAAATACCTTGTTACTTTGATGCCATTTTAAAATATTAAAATATTGTAAAGGGTCTTTTTTGACCACAAATGCATCACTTGTATGAAATAAATAGTCATATAATCTTGTTACTAAAATTCTAACTGTTGCTATTCTTAAAACTACATTAAATGCTTCAATCTCTTCAGTCTCTAATTTTCTTGATAAACTATATCCTTCAATTATTGATTTAAAATATGTTTTATTAAAAAATTTGCCGTTGTCTTGAAAACTCCATTCATTGATTGCAATACTTAAATCATAAATAAAAAAATGATAACATGAAAAATAAAAATCAATTACACCTGAAATAATACCATCTTTAAAAAAAATATTATCTTTAAATAAGTCTGCATGATTGATCCCAGATGGAAGTTTTTTTGGCCATGCTTCCTCTAGAAATTTTATTTCACTACTTAATTTATCAAACAACTCAAAAAAAATTCTATTATTAGTATTTTGACATTTATTAAAAATTTTTTTTAATTCATAAATATTTAAAGTATTTTCTTTTTTCCTATAATAATTTTTAGTAATTTTATGCAAATTACCAATCATTTTTCCAACTTCAAAACATTCTTTGTTTGTAGGATCAGTTATTTGTTTTCCTTCAATAAATGAAACTATAACTGCTTTTTTATTTTTAATAGAATTAATGATTTTGTTTTGATTATTATGGATTGGGTTTGGACATTTAAATTTATTTTGATTTAAATATATTTTTAAATCCATAAAAAATGGAAGATCTTCGTTTCTTACTCTTTTTTCAAATATTGTAAGTATATATGGTTTACCATCACAAATTAATTTATAATTTGTATTTTCAATCCCTTCAATTATTCCAGTAAAATCCTCTAATTTACCTATCTCATATGAATCAATAAATTCATGAATATCTTTTTTTTCTAATTTAGTAAAAACAGCCATAATTTAATTTTTAAGTGATTGAGGTACTTTAAAATAAATATCTTCCTTTTGATAATATGCTTCGTTAATGGTTATTTCAAAATTATTCTTTAATTTTTCTATAAGTTTTTTTACTAGTATTTCAGGTGAGGATGCACTTGCAGTAATTCCAATATTGCTTATATTTTCAAAAATGCTGAGGTTAATTGAATCGACGTCTTCAACTAAAATTGCTTTTTTTGAACCATAGTTTTTTGCAACTTCAACCAATCTCAAGGAATTGGAAGAATTACTTGCTCCAATAATTAAAAAATAATCGCAATTTGCTGCAATTTTTTTTACAGCTTCCTGTCTATTTGTTGTAGCATAACAAATATCATTTTTCTTGGGTTCTATTACATTAGTAAAATATCTTTTTATTTCATCTATTATATCTTTTGTATCATCTACAGATAATGTAGTTTGTGTTACATAAGCTACTTTTTTATTCCTATCAATTGGTAAATTTTTAACATCATCAGGTTTTTCAACAAGATGAATTTCATTTTTAGTTTGTCCCATAGTACCAATAACTTCTGGATGGTTCCTATGACCTATCAAAATAACTGGAAGTTTTTTCTTATCAAAATGCTCAACTTCTTTATGAATTTTACTTACTAAGGGACAAGTTGCATCATAATAAAGTAGGTTTAATTTTAAAGCTTCTTTTGGCACTGCTTTGGGAACTCCATGAGCTGAAAATATTACCGGCCTGCTCTTATCTCTAATTTCATTTAATTCCTCAACAAATATGGCACCTTCAGACTTTAAATTTTCTACCACATATTTATTGTGTACAATTTCGTGTCTAACATAAACTGGTTGACCATATTTTTTCAGAGCTTGTTTTACCATTTCTATAGCTCTATCAACTCCTGCACAAAATCCTCTTGGACCAGCTAGATAAATGTTTAATTTTTTACTCATTTTAATCTACAATATTGTATTCTTAGTTGTTTTTATAGTAATACTATAATTGTGAAAAAACTCTTAATATTTTTTATTATATTTGTACTTTTTGCATGTGAAAGTCCTCAAAATAAAGATGCTAAAACTTCTCTAATAAAATGTCCAGCAGTATTCTTTTCATCAGAAAACAATGTTTATTCATATGGTAAATTAGAAAATTTAAACTTAGATGAAATTGAATACATTGCCACACTAAATAATTATGCCTTATCAAGTGGATGTATTGTGGACTCTAATATTTATAAATATTCACTTGATTTATTGATTCTAATTGAATTTTTAAAACCTGTAGGTAAGGAAGTCAATTTACCAATCTTCGTCTTAGTGTATGACAAAAATGAAATATTAATTGATAAGCAATATTTTAGAATAAAGGAAAATTTTACAAATATCCTTAAAAAAACAGATCAGAAAAAATCAGAATTAAAAACTAAATTAAATATTTTAGTAACAGAGGGTGTTGAAGTTGGCTCAATTACAATTGGGTTTGTGAAGATTAAAAATAGTAATTAGTTTTTTAAAACACTATTTAAGTCTTTTATAGAAACATCAATCAGGTCTGATTTTTCTTTATTTGTTAACTTTTCTTGTAAGATATTTGTAGTCACTTCTATTGCAACATTTGTAATATAGTTTTTAACAGAAAGATTTGCATCTCTTAAAGCTTGTTCTATTTTATTTTGCGCTACAACTCTTCTTTTTTCAATTTGTTCAGAGAGTTTATATGAAGATAATTGTTTAAGTTGATCAATTTTATTTTGACATTCAATTTTTAAGTTATCAATTTCCTTTTCAACTTCATTTTCTCTTAGCTTTAATTCATCAAGAGTTTTTTGAGCCTCACTTTTTAAGTTCTCTGCTTCATATATTTTTGATTTAATATCACTAATTTGAGCATCTAGACTTGAAATTAACATTTTTCTTACTGGATTAAAAATTGCTGCTATAAATAAAACAAATGATACAGCTACCCAGAATTGTGGATCTGAAAACATTAATTTAAACTTTCCTTACTAGATTTAATAGCTTTATCAATATCACTATTAGTTAAATCTAAATTGGTAATTTTAGATACCGTTAATTTAGTTAGATTTGCAATTTCGTAATCAATATTTTTCATTTGATTGTCACGACTTTTTAAAATTTCCTTTTCAGAATTGGAAATTTTTTTTTCTAAATCTTGATCCAGCTCTGACAGTTGAGATGCAACTTCATCTTGTAAAGAATTTATTGTTTCTTTTATTAGAATATCAGCTTCCTCTTTCGCTTTAAAAATTTGTAAGTTGATTTTTTTTTCTATTTCTAAAGCTTTTTCCTGAAGCTCCTTGGCAGAAGATAAATTTTTATTTATTTTATTTTGTCTATTTTCTAGCACAGTTGATATTCTGGGAAGAGAGATCCTCCACAAGAATATAAATAGAAAAGTAAAAAATATTGCTAGCCAAAAGAGCTGCGATACAAAGAACTCGGGATTTAATTGTGGCATATTATTTGTGAGAGATTTTTTTAACCAAACAAAATAACTAATGCTATAACCAGTGCAAATAATGCAATAGCTTCAACTAATGCAAATCCTAGCATTGTCATAGTAAATACTTCTCCCCTAGCTGCTGGATTTCTCCCGACTGCTTGAATAAATGATGAGAAAATATTACCAATACCAATACCAGAACCAATAACACCTATAACGGCTAGTCCCGCTCCGATAACTTTTGCTGCTTCAATTTCCATAAGACCTCCTATTTTAAATTAATGTAAATGATAAGCATCGTTAATATATAAACATGTGAGTATTGCAAACACATAAGCTTGCAAAAAAGCAATTAAAACTTCCAAACCAGTTAAAGCAACTATGAATGCGAGAGGAAAAGCACCAGTAAAAAAAGGCATTGTCACCACAAATCCAGCAAATACTTTTAATAATGTATGACCTGCAAGCATATTGGCAAATAGTCTTACAGATAAACTAATTGGTCGTGATAAGTATGAGATAACTTCAATTGGAATTAATAAAGGATGCATGTAGAAAGGTACACCAGGAATTACAAAAAAAGAAAAGAATTTTAGACCGTGATTAAAAAAACCAAGAATTGTTACACCAATAAAAACAACTGCAGCTAGAGCAAATGTAACAATTATGTGACTTGTAAAGGTAAATTGGTAAGGAATCATTCCAATCATATTTCCAACTAAAACAAACATAAATAAGCTAAATACGAAAGGAAAATATTTTTTGCCATTTTCCCCAACAGTGTCAGATAATAATTGTGCAATAAAATTGTACATTAATTCTGAAATCAATTGCCATCTCGATGGAATAATTGACTTTGTGTTAACACTTAAAGTTAAGAATAATGTAATCACTAAGACAGTTATAAACATAGCAAAAGAAGAATTAGTAAAAGATAAATTGTAACCCGAAATTTCTATTTCAGAAATTGTATCAATTTCAAACTGTTTTAAGGGACTGTCTTTAGCGGCCATAATAATAATTGAGTATAAAAATTACCTTTGTTTTTCAATGCGACGCATTACACGATAAACATTTAAAAATCCAGCTAATGCGCCAAAAATGAAGAAAATAATTAAACCAAATGGTTTAGTATTTAAATAATTATCCACAATGAGGCCAATTCCAACACCAACGACTAAAGCAGCAATTATTTCAGTACTGATTTTGAAACCGAAACCAGCTCCACCCTCTTTTTTGTTATAATTATTATATTTTTTTTTATCCTCTAAACTGTCGATTTTTTTACTTAATTTTTCTAAATTTTTATTTTTATAATTCATTACCTAAATCTTGCTCTTTAATTTCAATTGCCTTTTCAAGATCTACAGATACTAATTGTGATACGCCTTTTTCAGGCATAGTAACACCGAAAAGTCTATTTACTCTAGCCATTGTCATTCTATGATGAGTAATAACTAAAAATTTTGTTGATGATGTCTTTGCAATTTCTTCTACAAGAGAACAAAATCTATCTACATTTGTGTCATCCAAGGGTGCATCAACCTCATCCAAAACACAAATCGGGGCTGGATTTGATAAAAATACAGCAAACAATAGTGATAAAGCTGTAAGAGCTTGCTCGCCACCTGATAGTAAATTTAAGTTTTGTAGTTTTTTACCTGGAGGACTTGCAAATATATCTAGACCAGCTTGAAGAGGATCTGATTCATCAGTAAATTTTAAATAAGCTTTTCCACCTCCAAACAATCTTGTAAATAATTTTTGAAAATTTTCATTCACAATTCCATAAGCAGCTAGCAATCTTTGTCTACCTTCTGTGTTAAGTGAATCAATTGCTTCTCGCAATTTTGAAATTGCATTTAGAAGATCAGTTTGATCTTTTTTTATTGTATCTACTTTTTCTTCTAAGTCTTTTGATTCCTGTTCTGCTAAAAGGTTAACTCCTCCTAAACGTTCTTGTTCCGCCACAAGTCTTTCTAATTTTTTCTCTAACCCTTCTACTTCTCCAAGTAATTTATTCGGATTTATTTCTCCAATGTTATATAAATCATTAAGATCTGCACTTAGTCTCTCTTTTACCTGAGTTGATAGTAACTTAATTGCTTCATTAATTGTATTAATTTGACCTTCTGTTCTAATTCTTTCTTCTCTTAACTCATTCAATTTAATTTCTTCTAACTTTAATTTTTTGTTAATTTCATTTGCATTTTGTTCAGTTTTACGAAGTTGCTCTGCAATTTTTTCATAAGAAATTTTATTATCTTTTATCAAGGTTTGTAATTTTATTTTTTCATTTGATACTGCATCAGGAACAGATTGTAGATTTGATAATTCTTTTATGAGTGAATTCTCTCTTGAATTAAGTTCTTCTATTCTTTGGTTTGCTTTGACTGATATATCATTCCATTGCTTTTCTTCAGCACTTAATTGTTTTATTCTTCTGTTTTTTAATTGATCCAATATAGCTCTAGTAGAATTATTCTGCTTACCTTTAGAAACAAATCCATCCCATCTCCAAATTTCTCCTAAATTGCTTACAATTATTTGTCCAGGCTTTAAGTTTTTTTGAATTTCAAAGATATTTTCTTTATTTTCAATTAATCCAATAAATTCTAACTTCTTTTTTAGATTATCAGGAGCCTTGATTAGAGAAGAAAATTTTTTAATTCCGTGACTAAAATTAGAAATTTCAGGATTTAATTTTCTCCAAAAACTAGTTTGTTCCTCATCTATAGAAGCTATTAATTCATCTGAAAATACTGCAGCAATAGCTTGTTCAAGACCATCTTCAAAATCAAGATAATCAATGATTGGATTGTTATTCTTTTTATCCGTTGTTGTTTCATTGCTTAATTGATCATCTGATTGAATGAAAAGATCACCCTGCTGTTTTAATAATACATATTTTTCTTCTATAACTCTCTCTAGATTTTGTTTTGCATCATCAAATAAAAATTTTTCTCTATTGATGTCATTTTTAATTTGTTCTATTCGCACTTTTGTTTCATCAACAGCAATATTAGCTCTTTGAATTTCTTTTTCTTGATTCTCCAAACCCATCGAATATTTCTGAAGTTCAGACGCTACTTTACTTTCTTGGAGACGAAGATTTGGAAGACTTTCTTGAACTTTTTCATATTCAACATTTATTTGGGCTACTGTATGAGTTTGATCGTCTATTTTATTTGTTTCAGAGTTAATTTTTTCATTAGCTTCTTTTAACTTTTCTTTTTGATCTATCCATTTTTTATAAAATAACCTTGCTCTAGCTTTAGTAATATCTTTTTGAATGTATTTATATCTTTCAGCTTGTTTTGACTGTTTTTTTAAAATTGTAAGTTGTTCATCTTGAGCTTTTAATACATCTTTTACCCGTTCGAGATTGTTTTCAGTAGCATTCAAACGCAACTCTGCTTCATGACGTCTTGAGTGAAGACCTGTAATACCTGCAGCTTCTTCAAGTAATGTTCTTCTTTGTTCAGGTTTTGCGGCAATTATAGCTCCAACTCTTCCTTGACTTACCATTGATGTTGATCGAGCACCAGTAGCAGCATCAGCAAACAATAATTGAACATCTTTTAATCTAACTTCTTTCCCGTTAACTCTATATTCTGAACCTTCTCCACGCCAAATTCTTCTTGTTACTTCTATTGTATCACTTTCATTGAAAATATTTGGAGCTTTTCTTTGTTTGTTGTCTAAATCTATTGTAACCTCAGCTATATCCCAAGCAGGCCTATCATCTGTACCATTAAAGATAACATCGTCTAACTCACTTCCCCTCATTTGTTTTGGTGAAAGTTCACCCATTACGAATCTAAAGGCTTCAACAAGATTAGATTTACCACAACCATTTGGCCCAACTATCCCTGTAAGTCCATTTTCAATATGTATTTCAGTAGGTTCTACAAATGACTTAAAGCCTTTAACTCTAAGCGTTCTAAAATTTATCATTAGCTATTGTGATAATATTTTATCAATGATTTGTCTAAACTCTTTTATATTTTTGTTACCAGAATATAGTACCCCATTTATTATAAATGAAGGTGTTGAACGTATATCAAATTCTTTTTGAGCATTCATTACCCCCTCAAGTATATCATTTTCTAAATTAATATCACTTAAACAAGAATCAAATTCATCTTGTTGCATACCACCGCTTTGCATAATTTTATATAAATTTGATCTAGTTTTAGAATGCTCTCTATTTATCCAGCTTTTCTGTAACTTATATAAAGCATTCATATAGTCATATCTTACTTCGCCAGGAACACACCTCATAATCATACTGCCTGCCAAAGCAGGATAGTTAAATGGAAAATCTCTAAACACAAATCTAACTTTTCCAGTATCTATGTATTCAGACTTAATATCAGGGAGAGTATTATTATGAAAATCAGCACAGTGACTACATGACATTGACTCGTATGCAATTATTGTAACTCGTGCATCTGTTTGACCTACAATAAAGTCACTCTCTTTAATGTCTAATACAGAATGATTTCCTGCATTTAATTTAAAATTTGTAATAACTAACAAAAAGCAGATTAAAATAGTCCTGTATTTCATGTTTATTTAGATCCTTTTGTAATACTTATACCTAAATTAATAAGTGATTTTTTTAAATCAATATTTTCCATATTTATAACTTCATTTTTTATTATTTTCTTATCATTTTGACTGATAATTTTTTCATTTGAATTCAATTTATTAATTTTGTCATATTTAGGTTTGTAATTTTGATTAATTCTCAAGTCCATAATCGCCTTATATCCAAAGTAGCTATTTATATTTTCAATTATTTTATCTTTAAAATGCTGAAATTCTAATGCAGCTGCTGGTGTTACATTAACTTGAAGATAACTTCTATAAACTTTTTCTCCCAAATCATTCTCATGATCAGTAACTCTAGTGATATTTTTGGGTTCAGAGAAATTATCAAAATAAGACCCTACAATCTTAGACCAATTTGATTGGATAACAAACTCAAGTCTTCCATACTTGGAAGTAAAATTTCTATTTATTTTATTTACCACATTTCCAATTGTCTGTGGAATAAAAGTTCTTTTTAGCTTGTTATTTTTTTTATCCATATACATAATCAATTTATAGTACCAAATTATGAAAGCAATATGTTTAATAAAGAAAATCAGGTAAAAAATTTTTTAATAGAATGGTATTCTGTAAACGCAAGAATATTACCTTGGCGGAAAAAAAATAAAGATAAATATCTTAATCCATACTTTGTATTTGTTAGTGAATATATGTTGCAACAAACTACTGTTAATACTGTTAAAAATAAATTTAAGGATTTTATCATAAAGTGGCCAAATATTGATAAACTAGCTAAAGCTACTGAACCTCAAATTTTAAAGTTTTGGGCAGGCCTTGGTTATTATTCTAGAGCAAGAAATTTACTTAAGTCTGCAAAAATAATCAATAAAAACTTTAAAAATAAAATACCACAGAGTTATGATGAACTTATCACACTTCCTGGTGTAGGAGATTACACAGCAAAAGCAATACTTGGAATAGGATTTAATAAACCTGTAATACCTCTAGATGCAAACATAGAGAGAATTTTAGTTAGACTACATGCTATTAACAAACCTATAAATAAAGTAAAAAATAAACTTAAAGATTTAGGAAGTAAATTCAAATCAAATAAATACTCTTCAAGCTTAATTCAATCCTTTATGGATTATGGATCGGAGATTTGTCTACCAAGAAATCCAAGATGTGATATTTGTGGTATTAACAAATTTTGCCAATCATATAAAAAAAAATTACAGCTTAAAATACCTAAAAAATTAAAGAAGAAAATTATTAAACCTGTAAAATATACGCGAGCTTATGTAGTTATAAATGAAAAAAATGAAATCCTTGTTCGTGTTAGACCTAGTAAAGGTATGTTAGCGTCAATGCTCGAAGTACCTAATGATGTTTGGGTTAAAAATAAAAAATTATTAACTACTGATAAAGAAATACAGAAAATAAAAAAAAACTTAAAATCTAAAGGTTTATTTGAATATTCTTTTAGTCATTTCGATTTAGAAACAGAAATTTTTTATGGAAGTGTAAAAAAAGCAAAATTAACAAATAGTAATTGGATCAAAAAATCTGCTTATTTTAATTCTAGGATGCCAACTGTTATGAAAAAAATTGTAGAAATAGCAGTATAATTTATGAAAAGAATTTTTTTGCATTCATAAAAATTTTATATCCATCTCCAAATTTCTTTGAGGTTTTATTTTGCCAATTAGGAACATGATAATAATAAAGTGCTCTTTCAGGATGAGGCATCATTGCAAGAACATTTCCATTTTCATTAGTTAATGCAGCAATATCATCTTTAGAACCATTCGGATTAAATGGAAATTTACCCTTTGCTAATATTTTATTGTGATCAATATATTGTAGGCCAATTAGATTTTTAGCTTTAATACTTTTAGATATATTTATTGGTATCATGAATTGACCTTGTTGATGAGCAACAGGTAAACTTAAACTACTAATATTTTTAAGCCATGGTGATTTATTATTAACTACTTTTACATCCACCCATCGACACTCATAGTTCCCAGATTTATTTTCAATCATTGCTACCTCTGGATCTTTTTTATTAATATTTGGAACTAGACCAAGATTTATTAATATTTGGCATCCATTACAAATGCCTATTGTTAATTTATCTTTTGATGAAAATTTTATTAACTGATCATACAAATTGGTCATAATTTTTTTAGCCATTGCATTTCCTGAGCCCGTATCATCTCCATATGAAAAACCACCAGGTATTGCGAATACTTGATAATCATTAAGTTGATTAGGATATTGAATCAGATCATTAATATGAACAATTTTTCCCTTAAATCCTACTATTTCAAAGGCATGTAGGGTTTCATTTTCACAATTAATACCGTAACCTGATAAGACTAATACGTTCATATGCCCTTAATATTTTGTTTGTATGATCTAGCCAAATCTGAAATTTTACCTTTAAATATTTTTTTGTTATATTTAAACTCAATCACATCTGATCCCGTACATTTACCGATAATAGTATAATTTGAGCTGTTAAATATTCTTTTAAAATTGGCTAACTGATTTTTTTTAATTGAAACAAGAACTCTACTTTGTGTTTCAGAAAATAAAAATTGATTAATAGATAATTTATTTTTTTGTTTTAAATCAATCAATAAACCATTCTTAGAAGCTATTGCCATTTTCGAAATTGCAATTCCTAGTCCACCTAAATCTATTCCAATTGCAGAATTAATGATTCCCAATTTATTAGCTTTTTCAAAATTTTTATATGTTCGAAGCGCATCTTTATTATTTACTTCTGGACTTTTTGATTTTTCATAACCTATAATTTTGCAATAAACACTATTTTCTAATTCATTATAAGTATTACCTAAAACTAAAAGTACATCACCATTATCTGGTGTTATTTTTGTTAAGTATGAAACTTTATCTACTACTCCAATAGAAGAAATGAGTAAAGTTGGAGGTATTGAAATTTTTACTGATTTTCCCATTTTATCAAAACCTTTAAAATCATTAAACATACTATCTTTTCCTGAAATAAAAGGTGTTTCGTAAGCAACTGCATAATTATAGCAAGCTTTAGCCGCTTCTTTCAATTGATACAATCGTTCAGGTTCATCAGAGCTACACCAACAAAAGTTGTCAAGAATTGCAATTTTTTTTGAGTTAGCACCACTTACAATTAAATTTTTAAATGCTGTATCAATAGAGCATCCAGCCATATCATAAGGATTTGTTTCAGCATACTGAGGATAGGCAGCTTGAGAAAGAGCTATAGATTTTTCATCATCAAATAGAGGTTTTATAGCAGTAGTATTTCCAAAAACTCTTCCTTCTCCCTGTAATGGTTTTACAATTGAAGTTGCTTGCACTTCGTGATCATATTGCGTGGCAATAAATTCTTTTGATACAATATTTGGACTAGAGAGAAGTTTATGTAGCTTATCTATCAAAGAACTTTTCTTAATTATTTTTTTCTTTTCTTTTTTAATTTTTGGAAAAGATGTTTTTAAATTTAATTTTGGATAACCTTCATGAAGAAATTCCATATCTAAATTGAGAATTTCAGTTTTATTGTATTTTACTATGGCTTTATCTTTTTTAATAAACTTACCAATTATTGTTGCTTCCACACCTCTTGCATTAAATCTCTTTATAACTTTTTTTACGTTCGCTGGAGGTACTGCTAGTGTCATTCTTTCTTGCGATTCAGAAACCCAAATCTCCCAAGGATATAATCCATTATATTTGAGGGGAACTTTTTCAAGATTAACTATAAAACCACCACTCTCCTTTGCCATCTCTCCTATTGATGATGATAATCCTCCGGCACCATTATCAGTTATGCTTGAGTAAAGATTTTTATCACGTAATTCTCTAATGATTACATCAGACATTTTTTTTTGAGTTATGGGATCACCAATTTGCACTGCAGAAACTGGACTATTTGGATCTAATTCCTCTGATGAAAATGTTGCACCGTGAATGCCATCTTTTCCTACTCTGCCTCCAGCCATTAGTATAATATCTCCAGGATTAGCTTTTTTCTTATGAGATAATTTTCCTTTTATTTTTTTTGGAATGATCCCAACTGTTCCACAAAATACTAGAGGCTTTCCAGCAAACCGATCATCAAAATATATATTGCCTTGAGGTGTCGGAATACCTGAACAGTTACCTCCAACTCTGACACCACTGATAATTCCCTTAGCAATAAATTTTGCTGGCAGCATTGGATCCTTATTGTGTTTTTGACGGTATAATTGATAATTTTTATTAGGATCTGCTAAATAGTATGCATAAGTATTAGCTATAGGTTTTGCTCCTTTCCCAAAACCTAGACAATCTCTATTGACGCCAACAATTCCAGTAATTGCTCCACCAAATGGATCTAAGGCTGAGGGAGTATTATGTGTTTCAACTTTATGACAAATAATCCAATCTTTATTAAATTCTATTCCACCAGCGTTATCGGTAAAAAGAGATATACAAAAATTATCTTTTCTTAATTGAATAATTTTTTCAGTAGCTCCTTTAATATATTTTTTAAATATACCTTCTTGAATATCATCGATTTTAGCTGAAAATATTTTGTGTTTACAATGTTCTGACCATGTTTGTGCTAATGTTTCAA